>NZ_JBFAWC010000012.1:0-330851 GCF_040680155.1 Streptomyces sp. NPDC052114
GCAGCACCGGTTCACCGTCGTGGTCGCCGAGGGTGTTCACCGTGGGGCCGGGGGACATCTCCGAGTAGGGCACTTTGATGAGCACTCCGGCACAGCGCCTTCGTGTACCGGGGGAGGTTCAGCGCACGGGGCCCGTGGAGCCGCGGACGACGAGCTCGACGGGGAGCGGGGTGGCGTCGGGCTCGCGGCCTTCGAGGACGGCGACCAGTGACTCCATGCCGCGCTCGCCGAAGCGCTCGGCGGGCAGGCGGACGGTGGTCAGCTCGGGTTCCACGGCGGTGGCCAGGATGAGGTCGTCGAAGCCGGTGACGGAGAGGTCCTCGGGGACGCGCAGGCCCAGGCGGCGGGCGGCCTTGCAGACGCCGGCGGAGAGGAAGTCGTCGTCGCAGACGACGGCGGTGGGGCGGGGGCCCGGGGTGGACAGGGCGGCTTCCGCGACCACGCGGGCGCGCTCGACGTTCAGGGGGGCGGCGACGCGGCGCACGGCGGTGTCGGTGCCGCGCAGCGCCTGGGCGAGTGCTTCGGCGCGCAGGTCGAAGGTCCAGGAGTCGACGTCCGCGGCGAGGTGCAGGAAGTCGCGGTGGCCGAGGGCGAGCAGGTGTTCGGTGACCTGGCGCATGCCGTCGGCGAGGTCGAGGTTGACGGTGGCGGCGCCGAGGCTGCCCGCGGGGTCGCTGTCGAGCATGACGAGGGGGAGGTCGTCGCCGCGGATGGTGGCGAGGGCGTCGGAGGCCATGGACGAGGCGAGGACGCCGTCGAGCGAGGCGCGGGCCGAGGCGAAGGGGTCGCGGGCGGGTCCTGTGCCGTCGGGGGAGGGGTAGATGACGACGCCGAAGCCGTGGCGGGCGGCGACGCGGGCGGCCCCGGTGTAGACGTGCGCGAAGAACTCGTTGGTGAGCTCCGGGACGACGAGCAGGGCGGTGCGGGTGCGGCCGAGGCGGAGGTTGCGGGCGGCGAGGTTGGGGCGGTAGCCGAGCTCGCGGGCGGCGGTGCGCACGCGCTCGGCGGTGGGGGCGGCGACCCGGCCGCGCCACTTGTCGCCGAGCACGAGGGAGACGGTGGCCTGTGAGACGCCCGCGGCGCGTGCGACGTCGCGGCTCGTGGGGCGGGTGCCCCCGGAATCAAGCTGTGGTGCCGCCACGGTCGCCTCCTGGTTCGTGCCCGCGTCATGGCTGTGCGGTGGACCGGCGGACAGCGCTCATGGTACGTATGACGCCGAACGTTATACGTAAAACTTCAGCCTCGGCGGTGTGAGGAAGGGCGGCAGGGCATGGCTGCGGGATACGCGGAGATCCTCCGGACGCGCTACGCGATGCGGCTGCTGGCCGGCACGCTGGTGGGCCGGCTGCCGAACGCCACGGCGGCGATCGCGATCGTGCTGTTCATCCGGGCCGAGGGCGGCACGTACAGCCTCGCGGGCGCGCTCGCCGCGGTGTACGGCGTGGCCAACGCCGTGGGGCAGCCGCTGCTGGGGCGTCTGGTCGATCTCCACGGCCAGCCGCGGGTGCAGCTGCCCGCGGCCCTGCTCTCGGCGCTCGGCATGGCCCTCTTCGCCTTCACGGGCCCCGACCGGCTCGCCCTCGCGTACGTCTCGGTGGCCGTCGCGGGGCTCTTCACGCCGCCGCTGGAGGGCGGCCTGCGGGCGCTGTGGCCCAGCGTGCTCGGCAAGGAGGAGCAGGTCCACACGGCGTACGCCATGGACGCCATCGCCCAGGAAGTCATGTTCACCGCGGGACCGTTGCTCGTGACCGGCTGTGTGGCGCTGTGGTCGGAGCAGGCGGCGCTGCTCGTCGTGAACGCCGTCGGCGTGCTGGGGGCGCTCTCCGTGGTGATGTCGCGGCCCTCGCGCGCGTGGCGCTCGGCGCCGCGCGAGGCGCACTGGCTCGGGGCGCTGCGCTCGCCCGGACTCCTCGCGCTCCTCGGCGCCTTCCTGTTCATCGGCATGGCGCTCGGCTCCATCACCGTCGCCGGAGTGTCGTACGCCGACGGGCACGGCGGCGACGCGGTGTACGGCTGGATGATGGCGGCGCTCGGCTTCGGCGCGCTGGTGGGCGGCGCGGTCTACGGGGCGCGGCAGTGGAGCGGTGCGCCGGAGCGGCGCCTGGGGGTCCTGGTGGGGCTCCTGGCGCTCTGCTACTGGCCGTTGATGCTCACGCCGGGCGCGGTGGCCATGACGGCGCTCACGGCGCTGGCAGGGGTCTTCCTGGCGCCCGCGCTCGCGTGCGCGTTCATCGTCGTGGACCGGCACGCGCCGCGGGGCACGGTCACGGAGGCGTTCTCGTGGCTCGTGACGACGTTCACGGTGGGGGCTTCGCTGGGCACCGCCGCCGCGGGACCGGTCGTCGAGCGGGGCGGCACGGAGTGGGGGTTCGCCGTCCCCGGGCTCGCCGGCGCGGCCGCGTTCGTGGTTCTGCTGGCCACGGTGCGGGTACTGGTACCAGTCGGGGATTCGGAAGTCGTTGCGAGTTCATCGGAAAATGATCGAAACGGTGCTGTCGAACCCGGTTTCAGTGCCGGGCATCAGGCGTAATGTTCAGTCATGGACCGCCGCATTTTCGGGCTGGAGAACGAGTACGGCGTCACGTGCACGTTCAGGGGACAGCGCCGCCTGTCGCCTGACGAGGTGGCGCGCTACCTCTTCCGCCGTGTCGTGTCATGGGGCCGCAGCAGCAACGTCTTTCTGCGGAACGGCGCCCGCCTCTATCTTGACGTGGGATCACATCCGGAATACGCAACGCCCGAATGTGACAACGTGACCGAGCTGGTCACCCACGACAAAGCGGGCGAGCGCATTCTGGAAGGCCTGCTCGTCGACGCCGAACGTCGCCTGCACGAGGAGGGAATCGCCGGCGACGTCTATCTATTCAAGAACAACACCGACTCGGCGGGAAACTCCTACGGTTGCCACGAGAACTATCTGGTGGCCCGTCACGGAGAGTTCTCCCGACTCGCGGACATCCTCATTCCGTTCCTCGTCACCCGGCAGCTGCTGTGCGGCGCCGGCAAGGTGCTGCAGACACCGCGCGGCGCCGTCTACTGCGTGAGCCAGCGCGCCGAGCACATCTGGGAAGGGGTGTCCTCCGCGACCACCCGCTCCCGGCCGATCATCAACACCCGCGACGAGCCGCACGCGGACGCCGAGCGCTACCGCAGGCTCCACGTCATCGTCGGCGACTCGAACATGTCCGAGACGACCATGCTCCTGAAGGTCGGCGCCACCGACCTGGTGCTGCGCATGATCGAGGCCGGCACGGTCATGCGCGACCTCACCCTGGAGAACCCGATCCGGGCCATCCGCGAGGTCAGCCACGACATCACCGGCCGGCGCAAGGTGCGCCTGGCCAGCGGCCGCGAGGCCTCGGCCCTCGAAGTGCAGCGCGAGTACTACGAGAAGGCGGTGGACTTCGTCGACCGCCGAGGCATCCGCAGCGGCACCGTCGAGCAGGTCCTTGAGCTCTGGGGCCGCACGCTGGACTCGATCGAGTCCGAGGACCTCGACCGCATCAGCACCGAGATCGACTGGGTCATGAAGTACCAGCTCATCGAGCGGTACCGCGCCAAGAACAACATGACCATGTCGCATCCGCGGGTCGCGCAGATAGACCTCGCGTACCACGACATCCACCGTCGCCGAGGGCTCTACTACCTCCTGGAGAAGAAGGGGCAAGCCGCCCGTATCTGCAACGACTTGAAGATCTTCGAGGGCAAGTCGGTGCCGCCGCAGACCACGCGCGCGAGGCTGCGCGGCGACTTCATCCGGCGCGCCCAGGAACAGCGCCGTGACTTCACGGTCGACTGGGTGCACCTCAAGCTCAACGACCAGGCACAGCGCACCGTGTTGTGCAAGGACCCCTTCCGGTCCGTCGACGACCGGGTGGAGAAGCTCATCGCCGGCATGTGACCCCGGTGAAGTGTGAGGCGTTGCGGGAACGCAACGCGGGCGCCGTGCGTTCCTCGTGCGGCGCCCTTCTCACGCCGTAGAGTTGCGCGCACGCCAACCCACAAGATCGATCGATACGAGGCCCCCACCGTGCGCCGACGCTCACTCCTCCTTGCCGTCCCGGCCGGCCTGCTGACGCTGGCAGGCTGTGGTGACGACAAGGCCGACAAGGCCAAGTCAAAGCCCAGCGACAGCCCGTCCAACTCGGCGTCGGCCCCGCCGACGGCGAAGATCGTGGACGGCCCGCTGCCCGAGATCACCAAGGGCGACAAGTTCGGTCAGAAGCCGACCGTCGCCAAGGGTCCCGGCAAGCCGTCCTCCGACCTGGCGGTCAAGACCCTGATCGAGGGCAAGGGCAAGGAGGTCGTCAAGGGCGACTATCTGCAGGCCAATTACCTCGGCCAGATCTGGGCGACCGCGAAGGTGTTCGACAACTCCTACGACCGGGGCAACCCCACGGTCTTCCCGATCGGCGTCGGCCAGGTCATCCCCGGCTGGGACCAGGCCCTGGTCGGCAAGAAGATCGACAGCCGCGTGGAGCTCGCCATCCCCCCGAAGATGGGGTACGGCGAGGAGGGCAACAAGCAGGCGGGCATCAAGGGCTCGGACACCCTGGTCTTCGTCGTCGACATCGTCGACACCTTCAACGCCAAGAGCTCGGCGAAGGGCAAGGAGGTCGCGCAGTCCAACAAGGACCTGCCCAAGGTCGGCACGAACACCGACGGCAAGGCCCCCTCCATCGACGTCCCCAAGAGCGACGCCCCCAAGAAGCTCGTCGCGAGCTACATCCTGGAGGGCGACGGCGACGAGGTGAAGGAGACCGACGGCCTCCTGTGCCAGTACAAGGGCGTCCTGTGGGCGGACGGCAAGGAGTTCGACTCCTCGTACAAGAGCGGGCAGCTCGCCTCGTTCCAGCTGGCGCAGGTCGTCAAGGGCTGGGCGCAGGGACTGACCGGCAAGAAGGTCGGCAGCCGTGTGCTGATCGTCATCCCCCCGGAGCTGGGGTACGGCGACCAGCCCCCGCAGGGCAGCTCCATCAAGAAGGACTCCACGCTGGTCTTCTCCGTGGACATCCTCGCGAAGATGTGAGCCCGCGGGGATGCAAGACTGTCCGCGCTGACCTTTCGTATCAAGCAGGAGCATTTTCGTGAACATCGACAAGCCTGAGGTCGACTTCCCCGTCGGCGAGCCGCCGGCCGAGCTGCAGATCAAGGAGATCTGGGAGGGGGACGGGGCGGTCGCCAAGGCGGGCGACTTCGTCAAGGTCCACTACGTGGGCGTCGCGTTCAGCACGGGCGAGGAGTTCGACGCCAGCTGGAACCGCGGCAACCCGCTGGAGTTCCAGCTCGGTGCCGGCCAGGTCATCACCGGCTGGGACAAGGGCATCCAGGGCATGAAGGTCGGTGGCCGGCGCGAGCTGACCATCCCGGCGCACCTGGCGTACGGCGACCGCGGCGCCGGTGGCGGCCGCATCGCCCCGGGCGAGACGCTGATCTTCGTCTGCGACCTGATCGCGGTCTGAGCGCGTCCGCGACCTGATCACGGTCCGCGCACGTCTGTGACCTGATCTGCCCGCCAAGGGTCCATGCCTGTCTGGCATGGACCCTTGGCTTTTGCCACGACACCCCGGGGCGGTACGGTCATCGGTCGGAAGCACTGTATGCAGTAAGGCCGAGAAAGGGCGTCGATGGCCATTGCCAAGGCCGAGCGGCTGATGAATCTGGCGCTGTGTCTGCTCGGGACCCGGCGGCCGCTCAGCAAGCGCGAGCTGCGCGATTCCATCGAGGCGTACGTCGAGGCCTTCGGGCCGGGCGGCCGGGCGGCGGGGTCCGACGACTCCTTCAACCGGATGTTCGAGCGCGACAAGGACGATCTGCGCGAGCTCGGCCTGGTCATCGAGACCGTGGAGAACCTCGACGGCGAGGTCGGCTACCTCGCCCGCCGCGACAGCAACCGGCTGCCGCCCATCACGATCGACGCCGAGGAGGCCGCGGCCCTCGGCCTGGCCGCCAAGGTCTGGCAGCAGGCGCGCCTGGCCGGGGCCGCCAGCGGCGCCCTGCAGAAGCTGCGCGCCGCGGGCCTGCCCGAGGACGTCGACCCGTACGAGACGCACGGCGCCCTGGAGCCCCGCATCCCCGCGCACGAGGCGTCCTTCGAGCCGCTGATGCTGGCCTGCCGCGACCGCCGCCCCGTCGTCTTCGACTACCGCAAGGCCACCGCCGCCCGCCCCGAGCAGCGCCACGTGGAGCCCTGGGCGCTGGAGTGCTGGCGCGGACACTGGTATCTCGCGGGCTGGGACCGCGACCGGCGGGCCGAGCGCGTGTTCCGGCTGTCGCGGATCACCGGCAAGGTCCGCGCCCGCGCGGGCAAGTACACCGCCGACGTCCCGGACGTCGTGACCGTCCGCGAGACCGTGGCGGGCTGGGCGGGCGAGATCGCCGACCGCACCGCTCTGATCAGGCTGCGCGCGGGCGCCGGCTACCCGCTGCGGGCCAAGGCCGCCTCGGTGCGGGAGCTGGGCGACGGGTGGGACGAGTTGGAGATTCCGTACGGCCACGGCCTTGACGCCTGGCTGGTGGAGTTCGGGCCCGACGTGGTGGTCGTGGAGCCCGCCGAGCTGCGGGCCGACGTGGTGGACCGGCTGCGTGCCGTGGCCAAGGGCTGAGGGGGAGCGGACAGACCAATGGCCTCGAACGCCATCGACCAGACGCGACGGATGCTGTCGCTGGTGACCTATCTGCGCGAGCGCCCCGGCGCCCACGTCGAGGACGTCGCCCGTGCCTTCGGGATCACCACGGACGAGCTGATCTCCGACCTCGACGTGCTGCCGCTGTGCGGCACCAGCTTCCGCGGCGGCGACCTGCTCGACATCGACACCGACGGCGACCGCATCTGGTGGCACAACCCGGACGACGTCGCCGCCCCGCTGCGGCTCGCCGCCGACGAGGCCACCGCGCTGCTGGTGGCCGCCCGCGCCGTGGCCACGCTCCCCGGCCTCCGGGAGAGCGACCGTCTCGCGCTGCTGCGCGCCACCGCGAAGCTGGAGACCGCGGCGGGCGAGGCGGCGGGCGCCAGCGCCCGGCTCTCGGTGACCTTCGAGTCCGAGGGCGGCGTCTTCGCCGACGTCGACCGGGCCATCTCCGAGCGCCGCAGGCTCTGGATCCGCTACTACTCGCCCGCGCGCGACGAGGTCACCGAGCGCGAGATCGACCCGATCCGCCTGGTGAGCGTCGGCCACACCTATGTCGAGGCGTGGTGCAGGCGCTCCGAGGCGCGGCGCACCTTCCGGCTCGACCGCGTCGCCGAGATCAAGATCCTGGACGAGCCGTCCGCGCCGCCCGAGGTCGAGCTGCGCGACCTGTCCGAGGGCCTGGTGCAGCCCGCCGCCGAGGACCCCGAGGTCGTCGTCGAGGTGGGCCCCGGCGGGCGCTGGGTCGCCGAGTACTACCCCCACGACAGCGCCGAGGAACTGCCCGACGGCGGTCTGCGGATCACCCTGCGCACCCCCGACCCCGCCTCGCTGCGCCGCCTCGCGCTGCGCCTGGGCGGCGACGGGCGGATCGTCTCCCCGGCCCAGCTGGCGGACAGCGCCCGGCAGGCGGCACGGGAGGCCCTCGCGGCGTACGAGAGGGACTACGACAGGCAGGAGCAGGGGCATTGAGCACACCGACCATGTCCGGATTGCCGGGAGTGCCGGCGCAGCGGCCCGCGCCCGTGCTCTTCACGGCCTCCTGCCCCGACTGCCGCGCCCGCTTCGAGCTGTCGGCGGGGGCGCTGCGGCTCGCGATCGGCGCCAGCGCGCGTACGACCTTCTACTCCTTCACCTGCCCCGAGTGCGAGGCCGCGGTGCGCAAACCCGCGGGCGAGCGCATCGTCGAACTCCTCACCGGCGGTGGGGTGCGGACGCTGCGCCTGCACTCGACCGTCTAGGCTCGGCGCATGTTCTGGGCGATGCTCGCGATCGCGGCGGGCTTCTTGGGTCTCGCCGTCCTCGGCGTACTGGCGATCAAGGTCTTCGTGGAGGCGCAGCGGCTGGGCCGGCAGGTGACCGAGACCACACGGCAGATCAACCGGGCCGCGGAGGACCTCGAGAGAGCCGCGGCGGGAGTGGCCCGTGCGGGCCGCGGGTCTCTTTAGCCTCCGCGACCTGTCAACGGCCCGAGGCGTGCGGGTACGCTGCGAATACGGCCCGGATCGAGGCGGGGGCCGTACCCGGAGTATGCGCGGGGATTGCCGCGCGTTTACCCCGGGGGGTTACGATCGCTGCCAGCGCGGAGGTCGGATGTATGTCCGGTCTGCGAGCAAACCAGACTCCTGTCGCCTCGGTGAAGAAGGTATACAGCTATGGGTAGGCTCGGCCCCACCGAGATCATTCTCATCCTCGTCATCGTCGTCCTGCTGTTCGGCGCGAAGAAGCTGCCCGACATGGCGCGCTCGCTGGGCAAGTCGGCCCGCATCCTCAAGAGCGAGGCCAAGGCCATGAAGTCCGAGAGCAAGGACGACGCCGCCGCCCCGGCCGACCCGCCGAGCGACCCCGCCGTCCAGCAGCGCACGATCCAGGCGGCCCCCGGCGACGTGACCAGCTCGCGCCCGGTCACCGAGCCGACCGACCGTACGACGCAGCGCTGATCCAAGGCCGGCGCAGGCCGGTCTGCCGCACGAGATGAGGACGTGGGTTGCTCAAGTCTGCCCGCAAGGAGAAGGACCCCGAGGGGCGGATGCCCCTCGCGGAGCACCTGCGCGAGCTCCGCAACCGGCTCGCGAAGGGCATGGCGGCGATCACGGTCGTGGCGATCGTGGCTGCCTTCTACAGCGAGAAGCTGATGAAGTTCCTCGCTTCTCCGGTACCCCGCTGCCCTGACGGCGGTCTGGAGAGCAAGGGCGGCGAGTGCGCGGTCGTCGCCTACACCGACCTGCTGTCGCCCTTCACCACCACGGTCAAGGTCAGCGTCATGGCGGGCGTCATCATCGCCAGCCCGATCTGGCTGTACCAGCTGTGGGCGTTCATCGCCCCGGGTCTGCACAAGAGCGAGCGCAAGTACACCTACGCCTTCGTGTCCGCCGCCGTGCCGCTGTTCGCGGGCGGCGCCTGGCTCGCGTGGGTGATCATGCCGATCAGCATGCGCGTGCTCCTCGGGATCACGCCGGACGGCTCGGCGAACATCCTGCCGATGGACAAGATCCTCGACTTCACCGTCCGGATGATCCTGGTCTTCGGCGCGGCCTTCGAGCTGCCGCTGCTGCTGATCATGCTGAACCTCACGGGCATGGTGACCGGCAAGCGCATGGCGGGCTGGTGGCGCGGTGTCGTCATGGGCGTGTTCGTCTTCGGCGCGGTGGCCACCCCGACCACCGACCCGTTCGGGATGATCGCCCTGGCGGGCCCGATCGTCGTCCTGTACTTCATCGCCGTCGGCTTCTCGCTCCTGAACGACAAGCGGCGCAGGCGCAACGACCCCGACGCCGAGCTGGACGACGACGAGGCCTCCGACATCGACCTCACGCCCGAGGACATCGACGACGTCGAGACGGTACGACCGCCCCGGGCACTGCCCGAGCAGGCGGGCAGCACACGCACCGACCAACGCGTCAACGGTTTCGACGACGTGACCTGACCTTGTAGGGTCCCGCCGTGACAAGCGAGATCACCCTCTTCGTCAATCCCACCGCGGGCCGCGGCCGGGGCGCTCACGCAGCGCAACCGGCCGCTTCCGCTTTGCGGTCCCGTGGCTTCTCCGTGCGCACCGTCATCGGTGAGGACGCCCCCGACGCGCTGCGACGGGCCCGCGAGGCCGTCGACGGCGGCACCGGGGCACTGATAGCCGTCGGCGGCGACGGCATGGCCAGCCTGGCGCTGCAGGCCGTCGCCGGGACGCGCACCCCGCTCGGGGTGATCGCGGTGGGCACCGGGAACGACTTCGCGCGGGCGCTCGGGCTGCCGGTGCGCGAGCCGGCCGCGGCCGGGGAGATCGTGGCCGAGGCGCTCAAGGGGGCGCGCACCCGCGACGTCGATCTGGGGCGGGTCGGCGACACGTGGTTCGGGACGGTGCTCGCGTCGGGCTTCGACTCGCGGGTCAACGACCGCGGCAACCGCATGCGGTGGCCCACGGGGCGCTTCAAGTACGACCTGGCGATGGTCGCCGAGCTCGCCGCCTTCAGGCCCGTCCCGTACCGCATCACGCTGGACGGCGGCGCCGTCCACGAGGTCGAGGCCACGCTCGTCGCGGTCGGCAACGGCACCTCGTACGGCGGCGGCATGCGGATCTGCGCGGGCGCCGACATGGCGGACGGGCTCTTCGACATCACCGTGGTGGGGGACTGCAGCCGTACGACGCTCCTGAAGGTCTTCCCGCGCGTCTACAAGGGCACCCACCTCGACCATCCGAAGGTCACCGTCCACCGGGCCGCGACGGTGGAGCTGGCCGCGCCCGGGATCACGGGGTACGCGGACGGGGAGCCGATGGGCGCACTGCCGCTGAGGGCGGAGTGCGTGGCGGGGGCGGTGCGCGTGCTCGCACCGTGAGCCGTCGATATTGATCGTCCGTTGTCAGTGGTGCCCGGTAGTCTCGAAAGCACGATGACAGAGGACCTCTCACCGGCCGAGCGGTACGCGGCGGCGCGCAAGCGCGCTGCCGAGCAGGCCACCGCACTCGCGTCCTTCCGCGAGATGTACGAATTCGGCCTCGACCCCTTCCAGATCGAGGCCTGCCAGGCGTTGGAGGCCGGCAAGGGCGTGCTCGTGGCCGCCCCCACCGGCTCGGGCAAGACGATCGTCGGCGAGTTCGCCGTGCACCTCGCCCTGCTCCAGGGCAAGAAGTGCTTCTACACCACGCCGATCAAGGCGCTCTCCAACCAGAAGTACGCCGACCTCGCCAAGCGGTACGGCTCGGACAAGGTCGGCCTGCTGACCGGCGACAACAGCGTCAACTCCGATGCCCCGGTGGTCGTCATGACCACCGAGGTCCTGCGGAACATGCTGTATTCGGGCTCGCAGTCGCTCCTGAACCTCGGCTATGTGGTCATGGACGAGGTGCACTACCTCTCCGACCGCTTCCGCGGCGCCGTCTGGGAGGAAGTGATCATCCACCTCCAGGAGTCGGTCACGCTGGTCTCCCTGTCGGCGACGGTGTCGAACGCCGAGGAGTTCGGCGACTGGCTCGACACGGTCCGCGGCGACACCGAGGTGATCGTCTCCGAGCACCGCCCCGTGCCGCTGTTCCAGCACGTGCTCGCCGGGCGCCGGATGTACGACCTCTTCGAGGAGGGCGAGGGCCACAAGAAGGCGGTCAACCCCGACCTGACGCGCATGGCGCGCATGGAGGCCAGCCGCTCGTACAACCCGCGCGACCGCCGCAAGGGCAAGATGGTCCGCGAGGCCGACCGCGAGCGCGAGCGCCGGCAGAGATCGCGGATCTGGACACCGGGCCGCCCCGAGGTCATCGAGCGGCTCGACGCCGAAGGGCTGCTGCCCGCCATCACGTTCATCTTCAGCCGCGCGGGCTGCGAGTCCGCCGTGCAGCAGTGCCTGTACGCGGGCCTGAGGCTGAACGACGACGAGGCGCGGATGACGGTCCGCCGGATCGTCGAGGAGCGCACGTCCTCGATCCCGGACGAGGACCTCCATGTCCTCGGCTACTACGAATGGTTGGAGGGGTTGGAGCGCGGCATCGCGGCGCACCACGCGGGCATGCTGCCCACCTTCAAGGAAGTCGTCGAGGAGCTGTTCGTGCGCGGCCTGGTCAAGGCCGTCTTCGCCACCGAGACCCTCGCGCTCGGCATCAACATGCCCGCGCGCAGCGTGGTCCTGGAGAAGCTCGTCAAGTGGAACGGCGAGCAGCACGCCGACATCACCCCCGGTGAGTACACCCAGTTGACCGGCCGCGCGGGCCGCCGCGGCATCGACGTCGAGGGCCACGCGGTGGTGCTGTGGCAGCGTGCCATGAGCCCCGAGCACCTCGCCGGTCTCGCCGGCACGCGCACGTATCCGCTGCGCTCCAGCTTCAAGCCGTCGTACAACATGGCGGTGAACCTGGTCGAGCAGTTCGGGCGGCACCGCTCGCGCGAGCTCCTGGAGACGTCCTTCGCGCAGTTCCAGGCCGACAAGTCGGTCGTCGGCATCTCCCGCCAGGTGCAGAAGAACGAGGAGGGCCTGGAGGGCTACAAGGCCTCCATGACCTGCCACTTGGGCGACTTCGAGGAGTACGCCCGGCTGCGGCGCCGGCTCAAGGACCGCGAGACCGAGCTCGCCAAGCAGGGCGCGGCGCAGCGCAGGGCGGCCGCTGCCGCCGCCCTGGAGAAGCTGAAGCCGGGTGACGTCATCCACGTCCCGACGGGGAAGTTCGCGGGCCTCGCGCTCGTCCTCGACCCGGGCCTGCCCGCGGGCCGGGCCAACGGCCACCGCGGCTTCGACCACGTGGACGGCCCGCGGCCGCTGGTGCTCACCGCCGAGCGGCAGGTCAAGCGGCTCGCCGCGATGGACTTCCCGGTGCCCGTCGAGGCGCTGGAGCGGATGCGCATCCCGAAGTCCTTCAACGCCCGCTCGCCGCAGTCCCGCCGCGATCTGGCGTCCGCGCTGCGCACCAAGGCCGGGCACATCGTGCCCGACCGGCACCGCAAGGGGCGTGCGGCGGCGGCCGACGACCAGGAGATCGCCCGGCTCCGCGCGGAGCTGCGCGCCCATCCCTGCCACGGCTGCGACGAGCGCGAGGACCACGCGCGCTGGGCCGAGCGGTACCACCGCCTCAAGCGCGACACCTCGCAGCTGGAGCGCCGCATCGAGGGGCGGACGAACACCATCGCCCGCACCTTCGACCGCATCGTCGCGCTGCTGACCGAGCTCGACTACCTGCGCGGCGACGAGGTGACCGAGCACGGCAAGCGGCTCGCCCGGTTGTACGGCGAGCTGGACCTGCTGGCCAGTGAATGCCTGCGCGCCCGCGTGTGGGAGGGACTGAGCCCGGCCGAACTGGCCGCGTGCGTCTCGGCGTTGGTCTACGAGGCGCGGGTCGGCGACGACGCGCTGGCGCCGAAGCTGCCCTCCGGCGCGGCGAAGGCGGCGCTCGGCGAGATGGTGCGGATCTGGGGCCGCCTCGACGCCCTGGAGGAAGAGTTCAAGATCAATCAGGCGGAGGGCGTGGGCCAGCGCGAGCCGGACCTCGGCTTCGCCTGGGCGGCGTACATGTGGGCCAACGACAAGGGCCTTGACGAGGTGCTGCGCGAGGCGGAGATGCCGGCCGGTGACTTCGTGCGCTGGTGCAAGCAGGTCATCGACGTCCTCGGCCAGATCTCGGCGGCGGCCCCGCGCGAGGGCAGCACGGTCGCGAAGAACGCCCGCAAGGCGGTCGACCAACTGCTGCGGGGCGTCGTGGCGTACAGCTCGGTGGGCTGAGGCCGTCCGGGTCACGGGGCCCGGTGGCGCGACGGACGGGCCCGGCCGGGAAGGCCGGGCCCGTCCGAACGTGCGGGCGCCACTCGGCCGTCCGGACGTCGAACGCGCCGGTGCGGTCCGCCCCTTTCGCGGTCCGCACCGGCGCCGGGTGTCAAGCGCTCAGCGGGGTCTGCGTCGGCCGGGAGGCGGCCTCCGCGTCCCGCTTCGCCACCTCCTCGCGGACGATCGGGATGACGTGGCGGCCGAAGTCGATCGCGTCGTCGAGGAGGTCGTAGCCGCGCGCGGAGAGGATCTCCACGCCCAGGTCGTAGTAGTCGAGGAGCGCCTGCGCGACGGTCTCCGGGGTGCCCACGAGCGCCGTGGAGTTGCCCGCGCCGCCGGTCTCGGCGGCGGTCGGCGTCCACAGGGCGCGGTCGTGCCGGTCGCCGGACGCGGCCACCGCGAGGAGGCGCTGCGAGCCGGAGTTCTCCGGGTTCTTCAGCGGGTGACGGCGCGAGAGCGGGGATCCGGTCTTGCGGGCCTTGATGCGGTCCAGCGTCGCGTACGCCTTCTCCCAGGCCAGTTCCTCGGTCGGCGCGATGATCGGGCGGAAGGCCACCTGGATCCTGGGGACGTCGGTGCGGCCCGCGGCCTTCGCCGCCGCCTTCACCGACTCGATCTGCTCCGCGGTCTGCGCGAGCGGCTCGCCCCACAGGCAGTAGATGTCGGCCTCGGCGCCCCCGGCGGCGTACGCGGCGGGTGAGGATCCCCCGAACGAGACGCGCGGATGCGGCTGTTGGACGGGGAAGGTGTCGCTGACGAAGTCCTTGAAGCGGTAGTGGGTGCCCTCGTGGTCGAAGGGCTCGTGCGAGGTCCACGCCTTCTTGATGATCCGGATGGCCTCGCGGGTGCGGGCGTACCGCTCGTCCTTGGTGAGGAAGTCGCCCTCGCGCTGCTGCTCGTGGTCGTTGCCGCCGGTGATGAAGTGCACCGCGAGCCGGCCGTCGCTGATCCGGTCGAGGGTCGCGAAGGTCTTCGCGGCGAACGTCGGGTACGACACGTTGGGGCGGTGGGCGACCAGGATCTGGAGCCGGTCCGTGCGGGCCGCGATGTAGGCGGCGGCGGGGGAGGGGTCGGGGGAGCCGGAGCCGTAGGCGAACAGGACCCGGTCCCAGCCGTGGTCCTCATGGGCGCGGGCGAGCCGGAGCGTGTAGTCCTTGTCGAAGGACGCGCCCGAACGGGCGGTGACTTCGGAGCCTTCGTTGGTCGCTGCGATGCCGAGGAACTCGACGGGCATGGCAAAGCCTCATCTCTTGCTGCGGTGACATGGCGTGGTCTTCGGTGCCGTCAAGGACGACACGCCGCCGACCACACGCGACCGAAGTCGATGTGGTCGCGGGTGACCAGCCGCAGCTGAGGTCGCATGCGCACGGGAGAACAGGCGTCCATACGAGGCGTCAACCATGCCCGGGGCCGGGGGATTCCCGTGCGGACGGCCGCAATTCCGCTGCCCGGCAGGGCCGTTCGAGGATGTCACTCCATGTGTTCGAATGATCGCCACACGTGTAAATGGGGCGAGTGTATGCCCCTCGGCAAGGGCCGTGCAGGGGGTTGCCGAATATGACTCGGCGATGATTCCGGCGGACTAAGCTCGCCCGGAGCGCGGCGAGTTGCAGTGAGTTGCGATAACTTCGCGCGCTTGTTCCCAAATCTTTCGATAGTTCGGTTTGTGTTCCCCCGTACCTCCCCCACACCCCCTTCCCCAAGACGAGTGTTCAGAGGGCATACATGGTGAGTGTTCAATCGCCTCCCGGTGGCCGAGAAGTCCCTTATGCGCGCGTACTGTTGCTGCCCGCCATGCTCATGGCCGCGGCGACCGGAGCCGCCGTCGCGGCAGTGACGGAACCGGCCCGGACCGCCGTCGGCTGGTGCGGCGCCGTCGCGACCCTCATGGTCGTCGCGGTCGGTGCCGAAGCCGTGCGGCGCGGCCGGACCATCCGGGGACAGCGCGCGCGCCACGCGCAGCAGCTCGCCTTCCTGGAGCGCCGCATCGCATCCCACGACGAGGAGACGGTCCGCCTGGGCCGGGAGATCCTGCCCGACGCGCTCTGGCGGCTGCGGCAGGGCGAATCGCCCGTCGAAGTGGTCCGCAACGTCGTCGACAAGAACGAGGCGTACTGCGAACTGCCCGACGCCCAGCGCGATCTGCTCCGCTCCGTCCTCGACACCCTGGACCGCGAGGAAGCGATGCGCGAGTCCGCGCAGCGCGCCTTCGTCAACATCGCCCGGCGCGTCCAGTCGATCGTGCACCAGCAGGCCGCGGAACTGCGCGACATGGAGGAGTTCCACGGCCGCAACCCCGAGGTCTTCGACGACCTGCTCCGCATCGACCACGGCACCGCGCTGATCGGCCGGCTCGCCGACTCCATCGCGGTGCTCGGCGGCGCCCGTCCCGGCCGCCAGTGGCCCAAGCCCGTACCGCTGTTCAGCGTGCTGCGCGGCGCCATGTCCCGGATCCTGGACTACCCGCGCGTCGAGCTGCACTCGATCGCCAACGTCGCGATCAAGGGCACGTCCGTCGAGCCGCTCATCCACGCCTGCGCCGAGCTCCTCGACAACGCCACGCGGTACTCGCCCCCGCAGACCAAGGTGCACGTCACCGCCGTCGAGGTGCAGACCGGCATCGCCGTCGAGATCGAGGACGGCGGCGTCAGCCTCAGCGAGGAGGCCCGCGCCCGCGCCGAGCGCATGCTGGAGCAGGCCCAGGCCGGCATCGACCTCAACGACCTCGGCGAGACGCCCCGCCTGGGCATGGCCGTCGTCGGCCGCCTCTCGCAGATGTACAACATGCAGGTCTCCCTGCGGCAGTCCGCCTACGGCGGCGTCCGCGCCGTCCTCATCGTGCCGCGCGAGATGATGACCACCGGGCCCGCGCCCGGCCTCGCCCACGGCATCGGCGCCTCCGCCGTGCCGCGCGTGGACAACAGCGGCCGGACCATCGAGGAACCCGCCCGCAACATCCGGCGCAAGAAGCCCCGCGTCGTCACCGCGGGACCGCCGCTGCGCTCGCCGGCCGCCGCGACCATGGAGGACGACGTTCCCGAGGTCACCGAGTGGACCCCCAACGGCCTGCCGCAGCGCCGCAGCCGCGTGAAGATCCCGCTCAGCCAGCGCTACGCCCAGGAGGCAGAGGCCCAGCGGATCGCCGAGGCGCACGCGGCCGCGACCGCGCCGCCCCCCGCGCCGCCCAAGAAGGACGAGGTCGAACCCGGCCTGTGGATCGAGGCGTTCATGAAGGGCGTCAAGGGTGACGGCGAGGACGAGCGGGGCGGCTCCCCGCACGACCCGCCGGGGGCCATCCCGCCCCAGCACGGAACCACCCAGAACAACAACGGCAGCGCCGACGAGAGGGACTGGCAGTGATCCAGCAACGCGCCAACTTCGACTGGATGCTGAAGGAGCTCGCCGACGGAGTGCCGCAGACCCGGCAGATCGTGGTGCTCTCGGCGGACGGTCTGCGCATCGCGCGCTACGGCGGCGATCCGGACGCGGCCGACCGCATCGCCGCGGCCTGCGCGGGGCTGCAGAGCCTCGCCGCGGCCGTGGCCACCGAGATCCCGCACAGCGACGGCGGCATGAAGATGGTCATCATCGAGATCAACGGAGGCTACTTCTACCTGATGGCCGCGGGCGCGGGCGCCTATCTCGCCGTGCTCGCCGACGAGACGGTCGACGCGGGTCTCATCGGCACCCGCATGCGCGATCTCGTCGTACGCATCGGGGCGCATCTGACAAGCCCGCCCCGACGCGACGGGCAGGCCGTATGACTCCTCCGCAAGACTCCTCCCCCCAAGGCCCCCAGCAGGACGAAGCACCGGCCGAGCAGGGCGCGCCTCCCCAGCGGGAGCGCCGCAGCCCCGAGAACCCGGAGCGGCTGTACATCCTGACCGGCGAGGGCTCCGAGCGGGCACCGCTCGACCTCGTGACCCTGATCGTGGCGCAGGGCAAGGCGTCGCCCACCGCGCAGCCGGAGCACTCCGCGGTGCTGCGGCTGTGCACGACGCCGCTCTCCGTCGCCGAACTCTCGGCCTACATGGGACTCCCGTTCAGCGTCGTGACCGTCGTCCTGACGGAGTTGCTCGCGACCGAGCTCGTTCAGGCGCGCGCCCCCATCGTCCGCTCCGCGCTCCCCGACCGATCCCTCCTCGAAGCGGTGATGCATGGACTCCAGAAGCTTTAAGAACACGGACACGATCACCGGCCCCCGCAGCGAGGACGTCCTGCCGCACACGGCCACCGCCGCCGTGAAGGTCGTGATCGTGGGCGGGTTCGGGGTCGGCAAGACGACGATGGTCGGCTCGGTGAGCGAGATCCGCCCGCTGACCACCGAAGAGACCATGACCCAGGCGGGCATCGGCGTCGACGACAACTACGGCTCCGAGTCCAAGACGGCCACCACCGTGGCCATGGACTTCGGCCGCATCAGCATCTCCGAGGAACTGGTCCTCTACCTCTTCGGCACCCCCGGCCAGGAGCGGTTCTGGTTCCTGTGGAACGGCCTGTTCGAAGGCGCCCTCGGCGCGGTCGTCCTCATCGACACCCGCCGCCTGGAGGTCAGCTTCGACGTCATCGGCCGCCTGGAGGAGCGCGGCGTGCCGTTCGTCGTCGCCGTCAACGACTTCCCCGACGCGCCCCCTCACCCGATCGAGACCCTGCGCAGAGCCCTCGACCTGGAGCCGGACGTGCCGATCATGGCGTGCGACGCCCGCCGCAGGGAGTCCAGCCGGGACGTCCTGATGACGCTGATGCGCTACCTCCACTCCCTGACCGTGGCCCGCGTCTGAGACCCCGCAGCCCCCACCCCGCAATCCCTCCCGCGACCCCGGAGCGACGATCGTGACGACTCCCTCCCCCTCCTGGCCCGGCACCGACGACCGGACCGTGCCACCCCCCGGCTGCCCCGCCCACGGCGTCGGCCCCGGCGGCCTGCGCCGCCTCTACGGCCCCGAGGCGGACACCGACCTGGCGGGCCTGTACGAGAAGCTGCGCGCCGAACACGGCCCGGTGGCCCCCGTGCTGATCCACAACGACGTGCGGATCTGGGCCGTCCTCGGCCACAGCGAGAACCTCCACATGGTCCGCACGCCCTCGCAGTTCACCCGCGACTCGCGCCGCTGGCGCGCCGTGCAGGACGGCAGCGCGGGCATGGACCACCCGCTGGCGCCGGTCTTCACCTGGCAGCCGATGTGCAGCTTCGCCGAGGGCGACGAGCACCAGCGGCTGCGCGGCGCGGTCACCGGTGCCATGTCGGGCATCGACCACCGCGGCATCCGCCGCTACATCAACCGCTATACGAACCACCTGCTCAACGACATCTGCCAGGACGGCCGCGCGGACCTGGTCAGCCAGTTCGCCGAGCACCTGCCGATGATGGTGATGTGCCACGTCCTCGGCATGCCCGAGGAGTACAACGAGCGCATGGTGCAGTCCGCCCGCGACATGATCAAGGGCACCGAGACCGCCATCGCCAGCAACGCGTACGTGATGGAGGTCCTCATGGGCCTCGTGGCGCGCCGCCGCGCCAACCCCGAGGAGGACTTCACCAGCAGCCTCCTCGCCCACCCGGCCCAGCTCACCGACGACGAGGTCGGCGCGCATCTGCGCCTCGTGCTCATCGCCTCGTACGAGGCGACCGCCAACCTCATCGCGAACGTGCTGCGCATGGTCCTCACCGACCCGCGCTTCCGCGCCCAGCTCAGCGGCGGCCAGATGACGGTCCCGGAGGCGGTCGAGCAGTCCCTGTGGGACGAGCCGCCGTTCAGCGGCATCGTCGGCTACTTCGCCAAGCAGGACACCGAGCTCGGCGGCCAGCGGATCAGGGCGGGTGACGGTCTGATCCTCGGCATCGCGCCGGGCAACGTCGACCCGGTCGTGCGCCCCGACCTCGCCGCCAACATGCAGGGCAACCGCTCGCACCTCGCGTTCAGCGGCGGCCCGCACGAGTGCCCCGGCCAGGACATCGGCCGCGCCATCGCCGACACCGGCGTCGACGCGCTCCTGATGCGCCTGCCGGACGTCGAACTGGACGTCGACGAGCGGGACTTGCGGTGGACCTCGTCGATCCTGTCGCGGCATCTGGTGGAGCTGCCGGTCAAGTTCGACCCGCGGCCGCCGCAGGACGTCATGGCCCGCCCCTCGGCGCAGCTGCCGACGCCCCGCAGGGACTGGCAGGTGTCCTCGCCCGCGCCTCGCCCGCAGCAGCCCGCCGCCCCGGCGCCGGCCGCGTCGGCGCAGGCCGCGCCCACCCCGGCCCCGGCGGCGGACACCGACCGGCCCAAGGGGGCCTGGCGGCGCTTCCTCACCTGGTGGCGCGGGTACTGACCGGGCGCGGTCAGCGGTCCCATGCGTCGTACGCCGCCCAGGCGCCCAGCGACCGTCCGCTGACGAAGCGGTGCGGGACGCCGGTGACCGGATCCGTGAACTCCAGGACGCGTGCCAGGAGTTGCAGGGGCCGCCGGAAGTCGTCCGGCGGCACGGGTCCGGTCACCACCGGGTAGACCGGATCGCCGAGGATCGGCAGGCCCAACGCGTTCATGTGGACGCGGAGTTGGTGGGTGCGGCCGGTGCGCGGGGTGAGGCGGTAGCGGCCGAGGGCGCCGCGGTGCTCGACGAGTTCGATCACGCTCTCGCTGTTCGGCTCGGCGTCCTCGACCTCGTAGGCCGCGATGATCCCGCGGACCTTCTCGATGTGGCTGCGCACGGTCCGGGGGAGCGGCACGTCAGGGTCGTACGGCGCGACGGCCTCGTACTCCTTGCGCACCCTGCGGTCGCCGAACAGCGTCTGGTACGCGCCGCGTTCCTCGGGGCGCACCGTGAACAGGAGCAGTCCGGCGGTCAGCCGGTCGAGGCGGTGGGCGGCGCCGAGCGTCGGGATGCCGAGCTCCGCGCGCAGCCGGGCGAGGGCGGTCTGGGTGACGTGGCTGCCGCGCGGCATGGTCGCGAGGAAGTGCGGCTTGTCCACGACGACGATGTGGTCGTCGCGGTGGACGACGTCGAGGGCGAACGGCACCGGGACCTCCGGCGCCAGCTCCCGGTGGAACCACACGAAGGCCCCCGGCTCATAGGGTGCGTCCGGCGCCACCGGTGTCCCGTCCGCGCCGACGATCCGGCCCTCCGCCAGCATCGCGTCGATGACCCCGGCCCCGGCCGCGAGCCGCTCCACCAGATGCGCGCGCACGGTCGGCCAGGCCCCGTCGGGCGGCAGCTTGACCCGGACGGGGTCGATGCCGTCGCGCTGGGGGAGCGGGGCGGGCGGGATGCGGGGCTTTCGTCTCATCAGGGGGCCAGCGTACGGGGCGTCGCAGGTCAGGGGCGCGCGTTGGCGGCGTGGGGGGCGCGTCGCGGGGCGAGGCGGCTGCGTGGTCCCGCCCTCCCGGAAAACCACTGCCGCCGCACGTGCCTCCGCTGTCACGATGAGGCCATGCCCTTCAAGATCTCTGACATCGTCGCGCCCGGCACGCTCGCCGGCCGCGAGCAGCCGACGATTCCCGTCCCCGGCGGTCTGGTCGCGCGCCCCTGGGCGGACGGCGACGCGCGTGCCGTGTACGAGGCGTTCCAGGACCCCCTGCTCCAGCGCTGGCACGCGCGCGTGGCCGACTCCGAGAGCGAGGCGCTCGGCTGGATCGAGGACTGGCGGGGGGCCTGGGCAGACGAGCGCGACGCCTACTGGGCGGTGGCCGACGCCGCCACGGACGAGCTGGTCGGCCGGGTCGCCCTGCGCTGCATGGTGCTCGCCGGAGGCCAGGCCGAAGTCGCCTACTGGACCGTGCCGTCGGCCCGCGGCCGGGGCGTCGCCCCGCGTGCCGTCATCGCACTCACGGACTGGGCGTTCGACGAAGTCGGTCTGCACCGGATCGAGTTGACCCACTCGACGGCCAACGAGGCGTCCTGCCGCGTCGCCCTGAAGACCGGCTTCGCCGCGGAGGGCACGATGCGCGGCGCGCTGCTGCACGAGGACGGCTGGCACGACATGCATCTGCACGCGCGGATCAAGGGCGACGGGCCTACCGCGGTCGTATGACCGGCGCGTCGGCTACCGCCGTGGTTTACGGGGACTGCCGCGGTGGTTGATGCCGGGTTCAACCTCGTGCGGGACGCCGTGCGGGACCCGCGCCCCCTACCGTCTGGTGCTGACCGCACACCGTCGTACCAGGGGGAATTCGATGCGTACCGTCCACAAGACCGGGCTGGCCGCCGCCGCGGCGCTCGCCGGGCTCACCGCCGCCGTCGTACCGGGCGCCAGTGCGAGTGCCGCTCCGCCGTCGACGGCGGGGGCGTCGGCCAAGACGGCGGCCGTGCGGGCGGGGGACGTGGCCGCCGCCGCGGGCTGCCCGGTCACGCGCTTCGGTCACGCGGGCAGGTACAAGTGCCACACCCGCGTGATGGACGCCTACTGGGACAGCCGGGCCGGCTACGACGAGACGTTCGTGATCGCGCCCGACCGGACCATCTGGCACATCTGGGGGCGCTCCGGCGGCTGGAAGCGCATGCCGAACGGCGGCAAGGCGGACAACATGGCGGGATATGACACGGCGAACGGCCGCACCGTCGCGGTCTGGGTCGGCAGCACGAAGTGGTGCACCAACTACAAGAACAACAAGTGGAACGCCTGGCACAAGTGCCGGGGCTGAGCCCGGCCCGACGTACGAGAGGAGGCGGCCGCCCCACCGGGGCGCCGCCTCCTCGTACGGGGGCGTGCGACGGTTACGCCGCCTGCTCCTGCTCCGCCTCCACCCGGGCGTTCCACTCGCGCTTGGAGGCCTGCCAGCCGTCCTCGTTGTGGCCGAGGCGCCAGTAGCCGGAGAGGGAAAGACGCTCGCGCGACACCTCGCGCTCCAGGCGCAGATGGCGGCGCAGCTCCTTCACGAAGCCCGCCTCGCCGTGCACGAAGACGTGCGGCTCGCCCGCGGGGAACTCCAGGGAGCGGACGGCCTCGACCAGCAGCTCGCCGACCGGGCGGTCGCCGCGGTGCAGCCAGGTGATCCGCGCGTCCGTCGCGATCTTCTGCTCCTCCTCGGGGCCCTCGACCTCCACGAAGACATGGGCGAGGGCGCCCGCGGGGAGCGCCTCGGCCGCGGCGGCGATCGCCGGCAGGGCGCTCTCGTCGCCGGCCAGCAGATGCCAGGGGGCGTCCGCGTCCGGGGCGTAGGCGCCGCCGGGGCCCTGGAAGCGGATGGTGTCGCCGAGTACGGCGTCGCGGGCCCACGGGCCCGCGAGGCCCTCGTCGCCGTGAATGACGAAGTCGAGGGCCAGCTCGCGGGCCTCGGGGTCCCACCAGCGCACGGTGTAGGTACGCGTCACCGGCCACTGCTCGCGCGGGAACTCCTCGCGGATGCGCTGGATGTCGAACGGCTCGGGGTAGGTGACGCCCTCGGCGTCGAAGAGCAGCTTCACGTAGTGATCGGTGCAGTCGCCCGCGGTGAACGCGGCGAGCCCCGCGCCGCCGAGGACGACGCGCTGCATGTGCGGGGTCAGTCGTTCCGTGCGGACGACCTGTCCGACGTGGGCCTTCGGTGCTTTGCGTGCCGGACGTTCTGCCATGACGGCCGCCTCCCCTGATCCACAAGTACTTAGGTTTACCTAAGCTAACACCTCGGCTCGTGGAGGAGGGGGTGTCTCAGCCGTCGAGCGTGGTGAGCAGCCGGTGCAGCGAGCTGCCGAGGCCCCACCGGGCCGCCAGCTCGTCGAGCGCCGCCGGATCGCGCGGCTCGCGCGGCAGCGCCACGTCCACGTCGGGCAGGGGTACGTCGCCGGCCACGCGCACGACCTTCGGCGCGACCGCCACATAGGCCCGGGACTCGTCGAGCCGCTTGCGCTGCGAGGGGGTCAGCTTCGACTTCGGGTCGTCGACCGCGGCCATGATCCCGGCCAGGTCCCCGAAGGCGTCCAGGAGCTTGGCGGCGGTCTTCTCGCCGATGCCGGGCACGCCGGGCAGGCCGTCGCTCGGGTCGCCGCGCAACAGGGCCAGGTCGACGTAGCCGGAGCCGTCCACGCCGTACTTCTCGCGCAGCCAGGCCTCGTCGGTCATCTGCAGGGTGCCGACGCCCTTGAGGGGGTAGAGCACGCGGATGCCGCGCCCGTCGTCGACCAGCTGGTAGAGGTCGCGGTCGCCGGTGACGATGTCGACCGGGCCCGTGGCGCGGGCCGCGAAGGTGCCGATCACGTCGTCCGCCTCGTACCCCTCGACACCCACGCGCGCGATGCCGAGCGCGTCCAGGACGTCCTCGATCACCGGCACCTGCGGCGAGAGCGTGTCCGGGGTCTCCTCGGCGTCCGGGCCCTCTTCGACCTCCTCGGCGACGCGGTGCGCCTTGTAGGAGGGGATGAGCTCGACCCGCCAGTGCGGGCGCCAGTCCGCGTCCATGCACGCGACCAGGTCGTCCGGGCGGTGGTCCTGGACGAGGCGGGTGATGAAGTCGAGCAGCCCGCGCACGGCGTTCACCGGAGTGCCGTCCGGGGCCTTCACCGACTCCGGGACGCCGAAGTAGGCCCGGTAGTAGAGGGAGGCGGTGTCGAGAAGCATGAGCCGTCGTGTTCGCTGAGTCACATCGCGCATCATGCCGCACGGCACCGACAGCAGGGGGCCCCGGCGGGCCCGGCGCGGGCGCGTTGCGCATCGCGGCACACCGTGCCGAGGAAGCAACAAATGTGAGCTGGAACACTCCTCGGTTTGATCCGTGTAAGCACGGGAAGGCGCGCACCCGGAGCGAACCCGGTCGAGGATTCAACATTTCGACCGGGTAAGTGGGCAGAACCCCACGCCGCTCCACGGCCCGCCGGCGGGGGAGGCGGGCCGTCTTGGTTCGACCCGAGAGGTGTATGTGTCCAGGCTGCAGGCCGAGCACTTGTACAAAGTGTTCGGCAGACGACCCGATGACGCGGTGGAGAAACTCCGCCACGGAGCCGACCGAGAGGAGCTGCGCGCCGACGGCACCACCGCCGCCGTGATCGACGCCTCCTTCGAGGTCGAGCCGGGCCAGATCTTCGTCGTCATGGGTCTCTCCGGATCCGGCAAGTCCACGTTGTTGCGCATGCTCAACGGGTTGTCGGAGCCGACGGCCGGTCACGTCCGCTTCGACGGCCAGGACCTCACCGAGCTGAGCGCCCGGGAGATGCGCGAGGTCCGGTCCAAGAAGATCAGCATGGTGTTCCAGCACTTCGCGCTGTTCCCCCACCGCAGCGTCCTGGAGAACGCCGGCTACGGCCTGGAGGTGCAGGGCGTGCCCCGCGCCGAGCGCGAGAAGCGCGCCACCGAGGCGCTGGAGCTCGCGGGCCTCAAGGGCTGGGAGAAGTCCTGGCCCGACGAGCTGTCCGGCGGCATGCAGCAGCGCGTGGGCCTGGCCCGCGCGCTCGCCACCGACGCCGACCTGCTCCTCATGGACGAGTCGTTCAGCGCGCTCGACCCGCTGATCCGCCGTGACATGCAGGACCAGCTCCTCGTGCTCCAGAAGCGGCTGAAGAAGACCATCGTCTTCATCACCCACGACCTGAACGAGGCCATGCGCCTGGGCGACCAGATCGCCGTCATGCGCGACGGCCGCATCGTCCAGATCGGCACGTCCGAGGACATCCTGGTGACCCCGGCCAACGACTACGTGGCCTCGTTCACGCAGGACGTCGACCGCTCCCGGGTGCTCACCGCGGGCGCGATCATGGCCGACCCGGAGACCGCCTTCGGCACCAAGACCGCCGAGGGCAAGGAGCTGAAGACGGCGAAGGACGTGCTCGCCGCCGCCCCCGCCACGGTCACCGAGGACACCCCGATCATCGAGCTGTTCACGCCCTGCTCCACCAGCGGTGTGGCCGTCGCCGTGACCGACGACGAGGGCGAGCTCATCGGCGTCGTCCCGCGGGCCAGGCTGCTCGCCGTGCTCGGCGAGCCGATGAAGACGGAGACGGTCCAGGAGCCGCGGGACGCGGCCCCCGCCTCCATACCCGCGCAGGACGACGGCGGCAAGAACGTGGGCAAGGTGAGCAGCGGTGCCTAGGATTCCCTTCGGCGACTGGGTCAATGACTCGGTCGAATGGCTCAGAACGCACATGGACTGGCTGTTCGACTTCATCAAGACGATCTTCCAGAACATGTGGGACGGCGTCTACGACGTCCTCTCCGCGCCCGAGCCGCTCCTGATGGCGGGCATCCTCGCCGTCATCGCCTTCTGGCTGCGCGGCCTGCTCGGCGGTGTGCTCTCCTTCGCGGGCTTCGCCTTCATCGTGTCCCTGGAGCTGTGGGACAACGCGATGATGACGCTGTCCCTGGTGCTCGTCTCCACCTTCGT
Organism: Streptomyces sp. NPDC052114; assembly: GCF_040680155.1. Taxonomy (NCBI): domain Bacteria; kingdom Bacillati; phylum Actinomycetota; class Actinomycetes; order Kitasatosporales; family Streptomycetaceae; genus Streptomyces; species Streptomyces sp. NPDC052114. Next base: position 25,646 of record NZ_JBFAWC010000012.1, read on the forward strand.
GGCACTGGTCATCGCCGTGCCCGTGGGCATCTGGGCGGCGCGCTCCAAGACGGTCAGCGGCATCGTCCGGCCCGTCCTGGACTTCATGCAGACGCTGCCCGCGATGATCTACCTCATCCCGGCGCTGCTGTTCTTCCGCATGGGTGCCCCCGCGGGCATCGTGGCCACGATCGTCTTCGCGCTCGCCCCCGGCGTACGCATGACGGAGCTCGGCATCCGCCAGGTCGACAAGGACCTGGTCGAGGCCGCCGACGCGTTCGGCACCACGCCCCGCAACACCCTGTTCCGCGTCCAGCTGCCGCTCGCGCTTCCGACGATCATGGCCGGTGTCAACCAGGTCATCATGCTCGGCCTGTCCATGGCGGCGCTGACCGGCATGGTCGGCACCCCGGGCCTGGGCGCCGACGTCAACGCGGCCATCGGCCAGCTCGACGTCGGCTTGGGCGCGGAGGCGGGCGTCTCCATCGTCATCCTCGCCATCTACCTGGACCGCGTCACCAGCGGCCTGGGCAGCCAGGTCTCGCCGCTCGGCCGGCGCGCGCTCGCCAAGGCGCGGGCCATGCAGGGCCTGAAGATCTGGAACTACCGCCCCCGGCCCGTCGTCGCGATGGTCGGCGTCGTCGTCCTCGCGCTCGTCGCGGGCGGCATGGGCATCTTCGGCGGCACCAAGTCCGAGTCCGTGGCCGACGCCAAGAACGTCGGCGACGGCAAGGAACTGAAGATCGGCTACATCCCCTGGGACGAGGGCGTCGCCTCCACCTTCCTCTGGAAGGAGATCCTGGAGCAGCGCGGTTTCAAGGTGACCACCAGCCAGCTGGAGGCCGGTCCGCTGTACACCGCCCTGTCGCAGGGTGACATCGACTTCCAGACCGACTCGTGGCTGCCGACGACGCACGCCTCGTACTGGAAGAAGTACGGCAAGGACCTGGAGGACATGGGCTCCTGGTTCGGTCCCACCTCGCTGGAGCTGACCGTTCCTGCGTACATGAAGGACGTCAACTCCCTCGAGGACCTCAAGGGCAAGGCCGACACCTTCAAGGGCAAGATCACCGGCATCGAGTCGAGCGCCGGAATGATGGGTCTGCTCAAGGACAAGGTCCTCGGCGCGTACGGCCTGGACAAGGAGTACAAGGTCGTCGACGGCTCGACGCCGGCGATGCTGGCCGAGCTGAAGGCCGCGTACGCCAAGAAGGAGCCGATCGTCACCACCCTGTGGTCGCCGCACTGGGCCTACAGCGACTTCGAGCTGAAGAAGCTGAAGGACCCCAAGGGCGCCTGGGGCAAGGGCGACGGCGTGCACACGCTGGCGCGCAAGGGCTTCTCGGGCGAGAACCCCGAGGTCGGCAAGTGGCTCAAGGACTTCAAGATGAGCGAGAAGCAGCTCACGAGTCTCGAGGCCGAGATCAACAAGGCCGGCAAGGGCCAGCAGCAGGACGCCGTGCGCGCCTGGCTGAAGAAGAACCCGGGCGTCGTCGACAAGCTCGCCCCGCTGCCGAAGAACTCCGGCAGCGACGAGAACAAGCGCCCGCTGAAGGCCGCGTACTTCGCGTGGGACGAGAACATCGCCGTCACCAACCTGTGGAAGCGCGTCCTGGAGAAGCGCGGCTACAAGATGGAGCTGACGCCGGCCGACGTGGGCCCGGCCTACACCGGTCTCGCGCAGGGTGACCTCGACCTCAACCTGGACGCCTGGCTGCCCACCGCCCAGAAGACGTACTGGGACAAGAACAAGGCCAACCTCAACGACCTCGGCTCCTGGTACAGCCCGACGTCGCTGGAGGTCGCCGTCCCGTCCTACGTCAAGGACGTCAAGTCGCTCGCCGACCTCAAGGGCAAGGGCGACAAGTTCAAGGGCAAGATCATCGGCATCGAGCCGGGCACCGGCGTGATGCAGGCGCTCAAGGACAAGGTCCTGCCCGGCTACGGCCTGGAGGACGAGTACGAGATCGCCGCGGGCTCGACCCCCGCGATGCTCTCCGAGCTCAAGGCCGCGTACGCCAAGAAGGAGCCGGTCGCGGTCCTGCTCTGGTCGCCGCACTGGGCGTACAACGAGTACGACCTGACCAAGCTGAAGGACCCCAAGGGCGGCTTCGGCAAGGGCGACACGATCCGCACGCTCTCCAGCAAGGACTTCCCCGACCAGTACCCGCAGCTCACGAAGTGGCTCAAGAACTTCAAGATGAGCGAGCAGGAGCTGGCGAGCCTGGAGAACGAGATCAACAAGGCGGGCAAGAACAACGAGCCCAAGGCCGTCGACACCTGGCTGAAGAAGAACCCGGGCTTCGAGGAGAAGATGACCTCCGCGAAGTAGCGCGAAGGAGTCCGACGCGTGCACCACCTCCGAGGGGTGGGCCTCGCCCTTGTGGCGAAGCCCACCCCTCGGGGCGTTCCGGCGGGCAGCCCCGGTCCCTAACCTCGACTGGGCCCCCGCACCTTTCGCGCACCCGACCGTGCGTACACCCGAACGTGAGTCCCCGCCCGTGACCGCAAGGCAGCCCAGGACGGCGCTCTTCGCCGTCGCCACCGCGCTGGCCCTGGCCGCCGCCCTGCTCGTCGCGCAGCTGGCGCGGGCCGACGCCGCCCCCGCCTCCGCGGGCACCGCGCGCCTGGCCGCCCTCGCCACGGACGTGCGGGCCGCCGACGGCCACCGCTACGACGCCCGCGACCACACCGGCCGCACCATGGACGCCGCGCAGATCGAGCAGGCCCAGGACGGCACCTACCTCGCCGTCTACCACACGCTCCTGGCTGACGGCCGCTTCCACGCGGCCGTCGCCACCTCCACCGATCTGCGCCACTGGCAGCGCCGCCACGACTTCGGGCCCGGCACCCACCAGGCCTCCCTCGCGCACGACGGCCGCGGCGGCTACGTCCTCGCCTACGAGAAGGACCCGCGCAACCACATCGCGGTCCGCGCGTACCGGGACCTGCCGGCGCTGCTCGCGGGCCGCGCCCACCGGTCCTTCGACGCCCCGCTCACCCTCTCCCGCTGCGCCGAGGGCACCCCCAGCGTCACCGCCGTGCGCGGCGCCACCATCCACCTCACCGGGCACTACCGCGCGGGCTGCGAGACCGACCGGCAGCTGCGGGCCACCCTCACCGGCTTCCGGCACTGGCACGCCGAGCCCGACCGGCGCCTGGACCGGGCCGTGCACGTCTGGGGCAACGGCGGCAACATCGGCGACCGCTCGCCCGTCGAGCTGGGCGGGCAGCGGGTGGTCCTCGTCGAGGGCCAGGGGCGGCGCGGCGACTTCGGCAGCTGGGGCACGTACGCCTACGACCCCTCGAGTGGCCGCGCGGACCGCCTCGACGTCCGCACCCACGGCGGCAGCCGCGCCTTCGCCAACCCCTCGGCGACGCTCCTGACCGACCCGGCGGGCCAACCCGCCCTGCTCGTCAGTCTGTTCGTACCGGGCGAGGGTTCGGCGCCCGGCGAGGCCGGGCAACTGCTCTACTGGCACAAGCTGTGACCGGCGGTCCGGCCAACGGGGCAAAACCGTTTGGCGAACATGCGTAGGGTGCAGAAAACCCCTCAGGGTTGAGAGTGGGCCGATGCGCTGAAGGGAGCCGAGGCGATGGACGAGCACAAGGAGACCCTCCGGGTGGGCTCGGCCGTACGGCGGCGCCGGCGGCAGCTGGAGCTGACCCTCGCGGTCGTCGCCGAGCGCAGCGGCCTTTCGGTGCCGTTCCTCAGCCAGATCGAGAACGAGCGCGCCCGCCCCAGCATGCGCTCCCTGCAGCGGGTCGCCGACGCCCTGTGCACCACGGACGTGGAGCTGCTCGCCGCCGCCGATCCGGCCCGCACCGTCGAGGTGGTGCGCGCCGACGACGACACCGACCTGGAGGGCTCCACGCCCGCCGCGCGGGTACGGGAACTGGCCCGCGGCCACCACCAGCTGCACGCCCTGGAGTTCATCGGCGACCACGACGAGGGACGCGAATTCCAGCACCGCAACGACGAGTTGATGTACGTCGTCGACGGCGGCGTCGAGATGGAGGCCGAGGGCCGGGCCTACCGCCTGGGGCGCGGCGACAGCCTGTTCCTGACGGGCGGGGTGCGACACCGCTGGCGGGCCACCGTGCCGGACACGCGGGTGCTGGTGGTCGCCGTGGGGGACCACATCGAGGCGGTGGACGAAAGGGGGCGCTGAGGTGTCGCGCGCCCGGGGACCCCTGCGGGTCGTCTCGCTGGTGCCCTCGCTGACCGAGGCGATCGCGGTGAGCGCGCCGGGTGCGCTGGTCGGGGCGACCGACTGGTGCAGCCACCCGGCGGACCTCGACGTGGTGCGGGTGGGCGGCACCAAGAACCCCGACGTGGCGCGCGTCGTCTCCCTCGCGCCGGACCTGGTCGTCGCCAACGAGGAGGAGAACCGCGCGCCGGACCTCGCCGCGCTGCGCGCGGCCGGCGTCGAGGTCCTGGTGACCGAGGTGCGGACGCTGCCGCAGGCGTTCCGCGAGCTGGCACGGGTGCTCGCGGCCTGCGGGGCGGGGCGGCCGGTGTGGCTGGCGCGGGCCGAGGCGGCGTGGCGGGAGCCGCCCCGCTTCGTGGTCCGGCGGCGGGCCGCCGTGCCGATCTGGCGGCGGCCGTGGATGGTCCTGGGCCGTGACACCTTCGCGGGCGACGTCCTGGCCCGCCTCGGCGTCGACAACGCGTACGCCGGACATGCCGAGCGCTATCCGCGCGTGGCCCTGGAGGAGCTGCGGGCGGGGGACCTGGACCTCGTGGTCCTGCCCGACGAGCCGTACCGCTTCACCCGCGACGACGGCCCCGAGGCGTTTCCCGCGGCCCTGCCGAAGGCACTGGTCAGCGGCCGGCACCTGACCTGGTACGGGCCGTCGCTGGCCGAGGCGCCCGCGGTGCTCAGCGAGGCGCTGCGAGCAGCCTGCCGTTGACCACACCGCGCAGGGTGTGGGTGAGGGCGACGGCCCAGGCGCTCACCAGGAGGACGAAGAGGGCGGTCGCGAGCCAGTCGAACGCGGCGAGGCCGGTGTGCTTGCCGAGGCCCTCGGCGCCGGTGACGCAGGTGCCGACGGGGAAGGTGAAGGCCCACCAGGTCATCGCGAAGCCCATGCCCCGGCGCCGGGCGCGCAGCACCATGGCCGCCGCGAGCGCCAGCCACATCAGGGCGAAGCCCATCACGGGCACGCCGTAGAGGACGGCGAAGGCGAGGAAGCCCCGGTCGAGGGGGGCGGGGACGACGCCCGGCGCGAAGTCGGCGAACTTGTTGGCGGCGGTCGTCGACTGGCCGAGCGGGCCGAGCACCAGGAAGAGCGTGGGGGTGAGCGCCAGCGGCAGCGGGCCCGCGGTCACCAGACGGGCGAAGATCACCGGCAGCATCACCAGGGTGGCGAGCAGGCTCAGGCCGAACATCGCGAAACAGGCGTACAGCATCGTCTGCTGCGCCTGGCCCGCGGGCAGGTGGGGGACGAGCAGCGGGCCGACGGCCGCCGACACCATCGGGGCCACGACGGGCAGCAGCCACACGGGCGAGGCCTGGTCGGGGGTGATGCGGTGCCGCACCACCATCAGGTACGGGATGGCGACGGCCGCCGCGAGCCCGATGAGGGTGCCCGCGGTGAACAGTACGGTGTCGAGCGCGACGGCCGCGCTCGTCCCGATCCAGTCCTTGCCGACGATCAGGGTGCCGCCGCCGACCGCGAGCAGCGCCATCGACAGACAGCCGTAGAACGGCGCCACGGTCGGGTCGAGGAGGTGGGTGCGGGCCTGGTCGCGGTGGTGGATCCAGTGCGCGGCGCGGGCGGTGAGCAGGACGGCGAGCATCACCAGGGACAGCGCCCATATGACCGTGCAGGCCGTGCGCAGCCCCATGACGTCGTACGGCAGCGTGGCACCCGCGTTCGCGATGATGGCGGTGCCCATGACGGAGGCGTACCAGTTCGGGCCGAGGTGGCGGACGGCGGGGAGGCGGGTGCCGACGGCCGCGAGGCCGGGGCGGGGGGAGGCTGCGGGATGAGCGGTGCTGACCATGCGTCCACGGTCTTACGTGACGCCCGGCGCCACCAGGGAGCACTTTTCTATGGGGACATAATCTGGCCTTATGAGTTTGTCGACACCCGCGTCCGACGTGCCCCCGGAGGCCTCGCTGGCGCACCGCGTCCCCGACCTCGGGGCGCTGCAACTGCTCCTCGCCGTGGCCCGGCTCGGCAGTCTCGGGCGGGCCGCCCGGGAGCTGGGCATCACCCAGCCCGCCGCGAGCAGCCGGGTGCGCGCCATGGAGCGCCAGCTCGGGGTCGCGCTCGTCGACCGCTCGCCCCGCGGCTCGCGCCTGACGGACGCGGGCGCGCTGGTGACCGACTGGGCGGGGCGGATCGTGGAGGCGGCGGAGGCCTTCGACGCGGGGGCGCAGGCGCTGCGCGACCGCAGGGACTCCCGGCTGCGGGTCGCGGCGAGCATGACGATCGCGGAGTATCTGCTGCCGGGCTGGCTGATCGCCCTGCGGACCCAGCGGCCGGACACGGCGGTGTCGCTTCTCGCGGGGAACTCCGCGGCCGTCGCCTCCCGGCTGCTCGCCGGCGAGGCGGACCTCGGTTTCGTGGAGGGGCTCACCGTGCCGGGCGGGCTCGACGAGGTCGTGATCGCGCACGACCGGCTGGTCGTCGTGACGGCGCCGGGCCACCCGTGGGCACGGCGCCGCAAGCCGCTGGCCGCCGAGGAACTGGCGGCCACCCCGCTGATCCTGCGCGAGGAGGGCTCGGGCACCCGGCAGGTCCTGGAGGCGGCGCTCGGCGGTCTCGCCCGCCCCCTGATCGAGCTGTCGTCGACGACGGCGGTGAAGGCCTCCGCCGTCAGCGGGGCGGGCCCCTCCGTGCTGAGCGAACTCGCGGTGGGCGAGGAGCTGGCGGCGCGGCGGCTGGTGGAGATCCCCGTGGCGGACGTGCGCCTGCGCCGGGAGCTGCGGGCGGTCTGGCCGACGGGCCACCGTCCTGCGGGGCCGGGCCGCGACCTGCTGGCGCTGACGCGCAGCGGCGTGGGGGTGTAGCGGGCGGGGCGGGGCTTCGGGCGGTGTTCGTCAGGCCCCCCGGCCGCCCGATACAAACAAAGTGTTCACAACGAATGGTTGACACCATGACGTGTGTCGCGCCATGCTGCCTGCATGGCCACGAATCCCGAGCAGCAGCAGTCCCCGGCGCCCGACGCCACCGCCGACCCCTTCACCCCGAGCCACCCGGAGCAGGCCCGCGCCCAGCGGGTCTACGCCTCGCTGATGCGGATCGCCGCGCGGCACGGCGCCGACGACGCGCAGCGGGGGCGACAGGTCCACCCCGCCGTCCTCGGCCCGCACGAGGCGGTGCGGCTGGTGTCCTTCCTGCTCAGCGGCGCCGCGAAGCCCGTCGACGGCGAGCCCGAGGTGGACCAGGCCGACATCACCGCGGCGCTCACCCTGCTGCCGCTGGTCCGCGGCGAGCTGGACGAGCTGGAGACCGGGCTGCTCCAGATGGCGCGGGGGCGCGGCATGACCTGGCCGGAGGTCGCCTTCGGCCTCGGCCTCGGCACCCCGCAGGCGGCCCGGCAGCGGTACGAGCGGCTGGCGTCGCGGACGGCGGGCGAGGGGGAGTAGCGGCGGGCGGTGCCCCGCGGGGCACCGCCGGTCGTCGCGGTCCGGGAAAATGCCTGGCGGCGGGAGGCGGGTCCCGCCCACCATGAGGTGATGATCCCCACCGCGCCCCCGGCCACCGGCGTCCGCACCCCCTGGCAGCAGCTCCCCGCCCGCGTGCGGGCCGCGCTGGAGGCCGAGTTGGGCGCGCCCGTGGTCCACGCGGCGACGCAGAGCGGCGGTTTCTCGCCGGGCGTCGCCGCCCGGGTGCGGCTCGACGACGGGCGGCGCGCCTTCGTCAAGGCCGTCAGCTCCGAGGCCAACCCCGGCAGCCCCGGTCTGCACCGCGCCGAGGCCCGGCACTCCGCGGCCCTGCCGGACTCCGTGCCCGCGCCCCGGCTCCTCGCGGCCCACGACGACGGGGTCTGGGTCGCCCTCGCCTTCGAGGACATCGACGGACGCCAGCCCGAAGTGCCGTGGCGCGCGGACGAGTTGGATCTCGTGCTCGACGCGGTGGCGGAGCTTTCGCGCGCCCTGACGCCCGCGCCCGTCGATGCGCGGTCCGTCGTGGAGACGGAGGCGGAGAGCTTCCGTGGGTGGCAGCGGCTCATCGAGGACGGCGACGCGGCGGCGGAGCGGCTCGACCCGTGGGCACGCCGCAACCTCCACGCGCTCGCCGAACTCGCCGCCCGCTGGACCGGGTTCGCGGGCGGGGACACCCTCGCCCACGGCGATCTGCGCGCCGACAACATGCTGATCACCGCCGAGGGGCGGGTCGTCTTCGTCGACTGGCCGCACGTCGTGCGCGCCGCGCCCTGGTTCGACCTGCTCGTCATGCTGCCGTGCGTGCGCGCCCAGGGCGGCCCCGACCCCGAGGACGTGTTCACCGCCCACCCCGTGGGCCGGGACGCGGACCCCGAGGGCGTGACCGCCACCCTCGCCGCCCTCGCGAGCTACTTCGTACGGGGATCCCTGCAGCCCGATCCGCCGGGACTGCCGACCCTGCGCGCCTTCCAGGCCGCCCAGGGCGCGGCCGCCCTCGACTGGCTCAGGACGCGGCTCGGACCAGCGCTGCCATGACGCGCGTGTCCTCGCCCATCTCCGGGTGCCACTGCACGCCGAGGACCCAGCCGGGGCCGGGGAGTTCGACGGCCTCGACGGTGCCGTCCTCCGCGTGCGCCGACACCACCAGGTCCCGGCCCAGGCGGTCCACCGCCTGGTGGTGGTAGGTCGGCACGTCCGTGGACGCGTCCGCCACGATCGAGGCGTAGAGCGTGTCGGGCACCGGCTTCACCGGATGCGTGCCGAAGACGCCGACCTGCTCGGTGTGTCCGTCCAGGTGCTGGACCAGGGTCCCGCCGAGCGCCACGTTCAGCAGCTGCATGCCCCGGCAGATGCCGAGCAGCGGTGTCCCGGACGCCAGCGCGGCCTCGATGAGGGCCAGTTCCCAGGCGTCCCGTTCCCGCGCGGGCGGTCCGGTGCGCTCCTCGCGCACGGCGCCGTACCGCACGGGTTCGACGTCGGGTCCGCCCGCGACGACCACGCCGTCGAGGCGGGCCACGACCTCGGCGGCGTACGACGGATCGTCCGGCGGCAGCATCGAGGCGAGGCCGCCCGCCGCCTGCACCAGGCGCGGATACCCGGCGGGCAGCAGGGCCGCGGGCAGCTCCCACACGCCCCAGCTCGCCCTGGACTCCAGATAGGTGCTGACTCCGATCAGCGGCCTGCCGCTCACTGCGTTCTCCCTCACCGTGGTGATCAGTTGCGTTCCAACTCTGCCTCCGCGGCCGCGAGGGCCGCGAACTCCTCCTCCGGCGCGCGGGCCACCAGGTGCTTGCGGCTGTACAGGCCGAAGTACGCGATGGCCACCACGTACACCGCGAGGGCGATCAGCGCCGCCGTCACGTCCACCAGGAACGTCGCGACCAGCGCGGCGCAGGCGAGGACCAGCGCCACGGACGACGTCAGGATGCCGCCGGGCGTGCGGTAGGGCCGCTCCAGGCCCGGCTCGCGGCGGCGCAGCACGATGTGCGAGAGCGACATCAGGGCGTAGGAGATGGTCGCGCCGAACACCGCGACGTTCAGCATGCGGGCGCCGTCCCCGGTCGCCGCCGCCAGGGCGAAGCCGATGGCGCCGGGCACCAGCAGACCGAGGTAGGGGGCCTTGCGGCTGCTGGTGAGCGACAGGAAGCGGGGGAGGTAGCCGGCCCGCGAGAGCGCGAAGAGCTGGCGCGAGCCCGCGTAGATCAGGGAGAAGAAGGAGGCCACCAGGCCCGCGAGCCCCGCGTAGTTGACGATCCGGCTGAGCGTCGTCGCCTCGCCGTTCGGCTGCAGCGCCTCCACCAGCGGGTTGCCCGCGTCCTGGATCGCGTTCGCGCCGCGCGCGCCGGCCGAGGCGAAGAAGGTCAGCAGGGCGAGGACGACGAGGATCGCCATGGACCAGCGGATCGCGCGCGGCAGCGTGCGGGCCGGCTCCTTGGTCTCCTCGGCGGCCAGCGGCACGCCCTCGACCCCGAGGAAGAACCACATGCCGAACGGGAACGCGGCCCAGATGCCGAGCAGGCCCATCGGGAGCCAGGAGTTGGCGCCGAAGGCGTCCGCGTCCACCGGGATGTCGTTGAGCTTGGCCGCGTCGAAGTCCATGAACGCGCCGACCGCGAAGACCAGCAGTGCCGCCACCGCGATGCCGGTCACGACGAAGCTGAAGCGCAGCGCCTCGCCGACGCCCCAGAGGTGGATGCCGATGAAGACGACGAAGCAGGCGAGGTAGACCGGCCAGCCCGAGGTCAGCCCGAACAGGCCGAGCGACTCGACGTAGTCGCCGATGAAGATGGAGATCGCGGCGGGCGCGAGGATGTACTCGATGAGGATGGCCGTGCCGGTCAGGAAGCCGCCCCAGGGGCCGAGCGCCCGGCGCGCGAAGCCGTAGCCGCCGCCCGCCGTGGGCAGTACGGACGACAGCTCCGCGAGCGAGAAGACCATGCACGCGTACATCACGCCCATGAGCGCCATGGCGATCGCGAGGCCGCCGAAGCCGCCCTCGGCCAGGCCGAAGTTCCAGCCCGAGTAGTCGCCGGAGACGACGTAGGCGACGCCGAGCCCGGTGAGCAGCAGCCAGCCCGCGCTGCCGCGGCGCAGCGTTCTGCGCTCCAAATAGTCGTCCGCCGGTTCGGCGGCGCTCGGCTTGCTGGACTCCACGGTCATGGCACGGCTCCTATGCGGCGGCGCGAGGCTTGCTGGCTCAGAGGCTTGCTGGCTCATTGGAACGGATCCATACCTTTGCGGTGTGGAGTGCGGGAAAGCAAGACCCGTGCGTTACGTGATGGTTAACCGCTCCTCACCGCGCGCCTCACCGGAGCTCTCGTGATACTCCCCGCGCCACCGCTCCCGTACCCCTCACGTCAGGAAGCCCCGCAACAGCGCCGCCGTGCCCGCGCAGTGCTCGCGCATCATCTCCCGCGCGCCGTCCGCGTCCCCGTCGAGCACGGCCTCGACCAGCGCGGTGTGCTGGCGCTGCGAGTGCTCCAGGTTCCGGACCAGGAGCGGGATGCAGTCCAGCAGGTCGTTGACGGTGGCGCGGACCGCCGCGTACTGCGCCGTGAGCGTCGGCGAGCCGGACAGCTCGGCGAGCGTGAGGTGCAGCAGCGTGTCCAGGCGGCGGTACTCCGCGAGCGGCGCGTCGTGGGTCCGCGCGAGCGCCGTGCGCAGCCGGTCCGCCTGCTCCTCCGTCAGTCCGTGCGCCGCGCACAGCCCGGCCGCGCCGACCTCCAGCACCTCGCGGAAGCGCAGCGCGTCCTCGACGTCGACGTCCTTGATGCGCCGGCGCAGCTCGTCCTCGCCGGGCGCCTCGGGGCGCGGCCGCACGAACGTGCCGCCGTAGCGCCCGCGCCGCGACTCGACGAGACCCTGGTCCTGCAGCACCTTCAGGACCTCGCGCAGCGTCACCCGGCTGATGCCGAGCCGGTCGGCCAACTCCCGCTCCGACGGCAGGCGTTCACCGCCGGGCACCAGGCCGAGGCGGACGACCTGGAGGATCTGCTCCAGGGCCTCCTCGAAGCCGTTCCCCGCCCGCACCGGACGCAGCACCGCCGTCAGGCGCTCCTCGCGCGGCGCGGACGCCGCCGTGCCCTCTTCCGTGTGCGACATGCCCGTACCCCCTTCCCAAGCAATGGTTCTCCGCAATACCTTATGGCTCCCGGCTGACCCAAGGAGGCTTTTCCCGTGGCAGACCGCACACCCCCGCTCGCCGTCGAGGAGCTGACGGCCCTCGTCGCGAGCGGCGAGATCGACACTGTCGTCCTGGCCTTCCCCGACATGCAAGGGCGGCTCCAGGGCAAGCGGTTCGCCGCCCGCTTCTTCCTCGACGAGGTCCTCGAACACGGCACGGAGGGCTGCAACTACCTCCTCGCCGTCGACGCGGACATGAACACCGTCGACGGCTACGCGATGTCCTCCTGGGACCGCGGCTACGGCGACTTCGCCATGCACGCCGACCTCTCCACCCTGCGCCGGGTCCCCTGGAACGAGGGCACCGCGATGCTGATCGCGGACCTCGCCTGGAACGACGGCTCGCCCGTCGTCGCCGCGCCCCGGCAGATCCTGCGCCGCCAGCTGGACCGGCTCGCCGAGCTCGGCTACACCGCGCACGTCGGCACGGAGCTGGAGTTCATCGTCTTCAAGGACACCTACGAACAGGCCTGGGACGCCGGATACAAGGAACTCACCCCGGCCAACCAGTACAACATCGACTACTCCGTGCTCGGCACCGGCCGCATCGAGCCGCTGCTGCGCCGCATCCGCAACGACATGGCGGCCGCCGGGCTTGTCGTCGAGTCGGCCAAGGGCGAGTGCAACCCGGGCCAGCACGAGATCGTCTTCCGCTACGACGAGGCGCTCGTCACCTGCGACCAGCACGCCATCTACAAGACCGGCGCCAAGGAGATCGCGTCCCAGGAAGGCGTCTCGCTCACCTTCATGGCGAAGTACAACGAGCGCGAGGGCAACTCCTGCCACATCCACCTCTCGCTCCAGGACGCCGACGGCACCAACGTCATGGCGGGCGCCGCGGACGACCCCGGCGGCATGTCGCCCGTCATGCGGCACTTCCTGGCGGGCCAGCTCGCCGCCCTGCGCGACTTCTCCCTCCTCTACGCGCCCAACATCAACTCCTACAAGCGGTTCCAGCAGGGCTCCTTCGCACCGACCGCCGCCGCCTGGGGCTACGACAACCGCACCTGCGCGCTGCGCGTGGTCGGCCACGGCCGCTCCCTGCGCTTCGAGAACCGGCTGCCCGGCGGCGACGTGAACCCGCACCTCGCGGTCGCCGGACTGGTCGCCGCGGGGCTGTACGGCATCGAGCACCAGCTCGAACTGCCCGACGAGTGCACCGGCAACGCCTACACCGCCGGCCACGAACACGTCCCCACCACCCTGCGCGAGGCCGCCGAGCTCTGGGAGAACAGCCCCATCGCCAAGGCCGCCTTCGGCGACGAGGTGGTCGCGCACTACCGCAACATGGCGCGGGTCGAGCTGGACGCCTTCGACTCCGCGGTGACCGACTGGGAGCTCCGCCGCTCCTTCGAACGCATGTGAGGCCCTTCTTGTCGTACGAGCACGCGCAAGCGACCGAGCACCAGGTACTGAACCCCGCGACCGAAGAGGTCGTCGCGACCGTCCCCGCCACCACCGTCCAGGGCGTGGACGCGGCCGTCGCCCGCGCCGGGGCCGCCCAGGCGAAGTGGGCCGCCGCGGCCCCCGCCGACCGCGCCCGACTGCTGCGCCGCTTCGCCGACCAGGTCGACGAACACCTGGAGGAGCTGGCCCGGCTGGAGGTCCGCGAGGCCGGTCACCTCATCGGCAACGCCCGCTGGGAGGCGGGCAACGCCCGCGACCTCCTGGAGTACGCGGCCGGGGGAGTGGAGCGCCTGAATGGCCGTCAGATCCCGGTCCCCGGCGGCCTGGACGTGACGATCCTCGAACCCCTCGGCGTCGTCGGCGTCATCGCCCCCTGGAACTTCCCCCTGCCGATCGCGGCCTGGGGCACCGCCCCCGCCCTCGCGGCCGGCAACGCGGTCCTCCTCAAGCCCGCCGAGACCACCCCGCTCACCGCGCTCCGCCTCGCCGAACTCGCCCTGGCGGCGGGCCTGCCCGAGGGCCTCTTCCAGGTCCTGCCCGGCGCGGGCGACGTCGCGGGCCACGCGCTGGTCGAGCACCCCGGTGTCGCCAAGATCGTGTTCACCGGCTCCACCCGTGTCGGCAAGCGGATCATGGCCACGTGCGCCGACCGCGTGAAGCGCCTGACCCTCGAACTCGGCGGCAAGAGCCCGAACATCGTCTTCGCCGACGCCGACATCGAGGCGGCGGCCGCCGCCACCCCCATGTCGTACCTCGACAACTCCGGCCAGGACTGCTGCGCCCGCACCCGCGTCCTCGTGCAGCGCTCGGTCTACGACCGGTTCGTCGAGCTCGTGGCGCCGGCGATCGAGTCGGTGGTCGTCGGCGACCCGGGCGACGAGAAGACGCAGATGGGTCCGCTCATCTCCCGGGCGCAGCTGGAGCGCGTGCGGTCCTACGTCCCCTCGGGCGCGGGGATCCACGGGTCGGCGCCGGAAGGCCCCGGATTCTGGTTCCCGCCGACGCTGCTCACCGACGTCGACCCGGACGCGCCCGTCGCCGTCGAGGAGGTCTTCGGGCCGGTCGCCGTCGTGCTGCCCTTCGAGGACGAGGCCGACGCGATCCGGCTGGCCAACGCCACCGAGTACGGCCTGTCCGGCTCGATCTGGACGCGGGACGTGGGCCGGGCGCTGCGCGTCTCGGGCGCCGTCCGGGCCGGGAACCTCTCCGTCAACTCGCACTCCAGCGTGCGCTACTGGACCCCCTTCGGCGGCTACGGCCAGTCCGGGCTCGGCCGTGAGCTCGGCCCGGACGCCCTGACCGCCTTCACGGAAACCAAGAACGTCTTCATCAGCACGGAAAGCACGGAGGCCTGAAGCACCATGACCGACCAGAACATCTGCCGCCGTCTCGTGGGCCGCACCGCCGTCATCACCGGTGCCGGCAGCGGCATCGGCCTCGCCACCGCGCGCCGCCTCGCCTCCGAGGGCGCCCACGTCGTCTGCGGCGACATCGACGAGCGAGCGGGCAAGGCCGCCGCCGAGGAGGTCGGCGGGATCTTCGTGAAGGTCGACGTGACCGACGCCGAGCAGGTCGAGGCGCTCTTCAAGGCGGCCTTCGACACGTACGGCTCCGTCGACATCGCCTTCAACAACGCGGGCATCTCGCCGCCCGACGACGACTCCATCCTGGACACCGGCCTGGAGGCCTGGAAGCGGGTCCAGGAGGTCAACCTCACCTCCGTGTACCTGTGCTGCAAGGCCGCCCTCCCCTACATGCGGCGCCAGGGCAAGGGGTCGATCATCAACACCGCCTCCTTCGTGGCCCGCATGGGCGCGGCGACCTCGCAGATCTCGTACACCGCGTCCAAGGGCGGCGTCCTCGCCATGTCCCGCGAGCTGGGCGTGCAGTTCGCCCGCGAGGGCATCCGCGTCAACGCGCTCTGCCCGGGTCCGGTCAACACCCCGCTGTTGCAGGAGCTGTTCGCCAAGGACCCCGAGCGCGCGGCCCGCCGCCTCGTGCACATCCCCGTGGGCCGCTTCGCCGAGGCCGAGGAGATGGCGGCCGCCGTCGCGTTCCTCGCCAGCGACGACTCCTCGTTCGTGAACGCCACGGACTTCCTCGTCGACGGCGGTCTCACCGGGGCGTACGTCACCCCGCTGTAGCCGCCCCCTCGCCGTTCACCCAGCAGCCACCCACGCGTCAGCCGGGCGTCGCACGACGCCCGGCTGACCTGCGTAAACACTGGAGCGTGTTCGTGAACCTCAAGCGCCGCGCCGCAGCGGCCACCGCAGTCCTCGCCGTCGCCGGAGCCGGTCTCGTCACCGTCCAGGCCACCGCGGAGGCCACCCAGCCCGCACCCCACGCGCGGCCGAAGTCCTGCCCCGACCTGACCGTGTCGAAGGGCTGGTACGGCGAGAACAGGGCGCGGCTCAAGGAGATGATCGACGCCTACGGCCACTGCGGGCCGCAGCGCCACAAGGGCGGCGCCAAACCGGTGGCCACCTTCGACTGGGACAACACCGTCATCAAGAACGACATCGGTGACGCCACCATGTTCTGGCTGCTGCGCAACGGCAAGATACGCACCCCTGAGCGCGGCGACTGGCGCACCACGAGCCGCTATCTGACGGTTCCCGCGGCCAAGGCCCTCGCCAAGGCCTGCCCGGCCACCGGGACCACCCTGCCCACGCACCGCGACACCGCCTGCGCCGACGAGATCCTCTCCGTCTACAGCGAGGGCACCACGACCTCCGGCACGGCCGCCTTCGCGGGCTTCGACCACCGCCGCATGGAACCGCAGTACGCCTGGCTCGCCCAGCTCACCCGCGGCTGGACCACCCACCAGGTCAAGGGCTTCGCGGCCGCGGCACGCAAGGAGAACCTCGCCGCGCCCATCGGCACCGAGCAGCGGGTCGGCACCCACGAGGTCACCGGCTGGGTCCGCTACTACGACCAGCAGCGCGACCTGATCCGCACCCTCAAGAAGGCCGGCTTCGACGTGTACGTCGTCTCCGCCTCGCCCGAGCCGATCGCCGAGGTGTGGGGGAAGAGCGTCGGCGTCGACGCCCGGCACACCATCGGCATCCGCAACGTCACCGCGCACGGCAGGCACACCGCGCACCTCAAGGGCTGCGGCACCGTCCGGGACGGCGAGGACTCGATGATCACGTACATCGACGGCAAGCGCTGCTGGATCAACAAGGAGATCTACGGCGTGCGCGGCGCCGCCGCCGAGAAGGTCCAACCGGCCGCGAAGCGCCAGGTGTTCGCGGCGGGCGACTCCGACACGGACATCTCCTTCCTGCGCGACGCCACCGCCCTCAGGCTCGTCCTGAACCGCAACAAGAACGAGCTGATGTGCCGCGCCTACGAGAACGGCGACGGCCGCTGGCTGGTCAACCCCATGTTCATCGAGCCCAAGGGCAGGAAGGCCGACCCCTACCCGTGCGCCACCACCGGGTACACCGAACGGGACGGCAGGGAGGGCCCGGTGCGCCGTTCGGACGGCTCCGTGATCCCCGACCAGAAGGACACGGTATACGGGGCGTCCCGGGCGTCGTCAGCACCGTAGGACTGATGTACGGTCCACTCACATGCCTAAGAGAAACATTGTGGCGCTGACCCTGGCCACGGCCGCCGCGCTGGCGGCGGCCGTGCCCACGGCTCTCCCCGCGGCCGCCGCCACGGCCGCGCACCCCGCGAACTCCCGCACCGCCGGGGGCGACTGCCCGCAGCTGTCGAAGAAGCTGAGCTGGTACGGCGAGAACCGCGCCAAGCTCCAGCGCACCATCGACGAGCGCGGCACCTGTGCGAACCCGGACCTCGGGCACGGCAGGAGCAAGCGCCCGGTCGCCGCGTTCGACTGGGACAACACCGTCACCAAGAACGACGTGACCGACGCGACCATCGCCTGGTCGCTGCGGCACGACAAGATCCTGCGCCCCAAGAGCTGGAAGTCCACCAGCAAGTGGATGACCGACGACGCCGACCGCGCGCTCACCAAGGCGTGCGGCACGAAGGTCCCCGTCGGCAAGCCGCTGCCCACCTCCACCAACACCGCCTGCGCCGACGAGATCTTCGAGGTCCGCGAGGACGGCAGGACGATGAGCGGCGCCGCCGCCTTCGCGGGGGAGTGGGACCACCGGCACACCGTCCCGCAGTACGCCTGGGTGCCGCAGCTCTTCGCCGGGCACACCGTGCGCGAGCTGGAGTCGTACGCCGCCAAGGCCCGCAAGGAGGCGCTCGCCGCCCCCATCGGCGCCACCCAGACCGTCGGCACGCACGAGATCCCCGGGTACGTCCGCTACTACGACCAGCAGCGCGACCTGATCCGTACGCTCAAGAAGGCCGGCTTCGACGTCTACATCGTCTCGGCGGGCTCCGAGCCGGTCACCGAGGTGTGGGCAGCCGGCAAGGGGGGTGTGGGCATCGACCGCAAGCACACGATCGCCATCCGCTCCGTCCTCGACAAGAAGGGCCGCATCACCACCTGGAACCAGGGCTGCGGCGGTGTCCCCGTGAACAAGGGCGAGGCCATCCCGTACATCGACGGCAAGCGCTGCTGGATCAACCAGGAGATCTACGGGATCAAGGGCAAGGCCGCCTGGGAGAAGCAGGACTTCCGGCACCGCATCGCGCTCGGCGGCGGCGACGCCGACACCGACGTGACGTTCGTCGGCGACGCGACGGGCGCGCACCTCGTCCTGAACCGCAACAAGAGCGAGTTCATGTGCCGCGCGTACGACAACGCCGACGGCCGCTGGGTCGTGAACCCCATGTTCATCGAGCCGCTGCCGCGCAAGAGCGGCACCTACCCGTGCGCGAGCGCCGCGTACAACGAGCACGACGGGAGCAAGGGCCCCGTGCTGCGCGAGGACGGCTCGGTGGTGCCCGACCAGCAGGACTCGGTGTACTGACCCTCGCACCAGGTCCTAGAGTGCCGGGATGAGCATGCCACCGCCGCCCGGCTGGTACCCGGACCCCCACCAGCCCTCCGTGGAGCGCTGGTGGGACGGGACCGCGTGGACCGAGCACCGCCGTACTCCCGAGGCGCCCCAAGCGGCCCCGGCGCAGCAGGGGTTCGGGCCCGCCGACCCGGCGGCGACCACGGTGATGGGCCCGGTGGCGGCCGGCGGCGGACGCGCGAAGGTCATCGCGCTGACCGTCGCCGGAGTGGTCCTCGTCGGCGCGATCGTCACCGGCGCCTTCGCCCTCACCGAGGACGACGGTGCGCCGAAGGGCGGCCCCGCGCCGACCGCGCCCGCCGAGTCCTCCGCGGAGCCGTCCCCCACGGAGAAGAAGTCGCAGACCCCGACCGCCGACGCCGACCCGAGCACCCTCGTCGACGACCTCAACGGCATCACCCTGCCCGTGCCCGACGGCTGGGAGAAGGACGTCGACACCATCGGCGGCGGCGCGACCATCCAGACCCCCGACATCGTCGACTGCCCCGGCGACTCCGGCCTGTGCCGCGAGGGGATCGTCACGTCGGGCACCGTGACGGGCACGGACGAGACGGACCCCAAGGCCCTCGCCCGCGACGACATCAAGGACGCCGCGGACGCCGCGTACGACAATGACGCGCTGGACAGGCAGCCGTACGGCGGCATCACGCGCCACGAGAAGGTCAAGGAGGGCCAGGTCGCGGTCGCGGGCCGCAGCGGCTACTTCGTGCGCTGGCGCGTGCACACAGCCAAGGGTGACGGCGGCTACGTCCAGTCCCTCGCGTTCGCGTCGAGCGTCGGGTCCGAGTCGATGGTCATGGTCCGCTTCACCGTCGGCGCGGGGGACGGGGCGCCGGACGTCTCCGTCATGGACGAGATCACCGACGGGATCCGGTCGGTCGACGACAGCGCGACGGGCGGTGGCGTGGGCAACACCGTGGGCCCCACGCCCTAGCTCCGGACAGCAGGCGCGCCGCTAGAGGAAGGTGTGCCCTTCCCCTCGGTACGTCGGCACGCTCGCCGTCACCTCGTCGCCCGTCACCAGGTGCAGCGTCTCGAACCGCTCGCACAGCTCACCGGCCTTGGCGTGCCGGAACCACACCTTGTCGCCGATCAGCAGGTCGTCCGCCGGGGGGCCGTGCAGCGGCGTCTGCACCTCGCCCGCGCCCTCCTGCGGGTCGTACCGCAGCCCCTCGGGCAGATACGGCTCCGGCGAGCGGTCGGGGCCCGCGACACCGGAGGCGGGATAGCCGCCGCCGAGCACCGTCACGGTGCCCACGCCCGGCCGCCGCACCACGGGCTGCGCGAACAGCGCGGCCGGACGCCCGCTGAACGACGTGTAGTTGTCGAACAGGCGCGGCACGAAGAGCCCCGACCCCGCGGCGATCTCGGTCACCGCCCGCTCGGCCGCGGTGTGCTGCACGCTGCCGGTCCCGCCGCCGTTCACGAACTCCAGGTCCGGTACGACCGCCCGCACCGCGCCGATCGTCTCCGCGCGCCGCGCCGCCAGTTCCCTGCGGGCGGCGCTCTGCATCATCCGGATCGCCCGCGAGCGCGCCGGGTGCCCCTCGACGGCGTCCCCGACCCCGGCCACATGGCCCTCGTACGCCATGACGCCCACGAGCCGGAACCCGGGCCGCCGGGCGATGGCGCGGGCCAGCGAGGCGACCTGCACGGGGGAGTGCAGCGGTGAGCGGAGCGCCCCGACGCGCACGCGCCCGCCGAGCACCTTGAAGGACGTGTCCAGCTCCAGGCAGACCCGCACCTCCTCGCTCCCGCCGTCCCGTGCCTGGTCGATCAGGCGCAGTTGGGCCGGGTCGTCGACCATCACGGTCACCGCGGCGGCGAGCTTCGGGTCGGCGGTCAGCTCGGCGAAGGCGGCGCGGTCCGCCGAGGGGTAGGCGAGCAGCACGTCCGAGAAGCCGGAGCGGGCCAGCCAGATCGACTCGGCGAGCGTGAACGACATGATCCCGGCGAAGCCGTCGCGGGCCAGGACCCGTTCGAGCAGCGCCCGGCAGCGCACGGACTTGCTCGCGACCCGGATCGGCTTGCCCGCGGCCCGGCGCACGAGGTCGTCGGCGTTGGCGTCGAAGGCGTCCAGATCGACGATCGCGACAGGGGCGTCGAGGTGTGCGGTGGCCCGGTCGTAGCGGGCCCGGTCTGCGGAACGGGCTGTCATGGCCGAAGCCTGCCAGACACGATTACCCGAGGGTAGGGGGATGATCCGGGCAGATCGCCCGGGGGCGTGCGCTGAGTTCCCGTGCGACCTGCGTCTGCCCGTAGAGTGACGCGCACGGAGCCCGGCCGAGTGGAGTGCGGGGAGCCTCGCCGAACCGAGCGCTCCGGCCGGCCGAGCGCGAGGAAACGGGGGAGCATGAGCACGGAGGCGCCTCGTAGCCCCATCCCGCCGCGCCCCGCCGCGCCGCCCCGCCCGGCGGCCCCGCCCGCGCCCACGGACCAGGACGAGGCGGCCGCCGAGCCGCCGCCCGCCGCCTCCGCCCGCTTCCCCGACGTACCGCCGCCCGTCGACCGGGACTGGCTGCTCGGCTCCCCGCGCCCGTCGGCCGAGGCGGAGGCCGAGGCCGAGGCCGACCGCGGGACGGCCGCGCGCATAAAGGATCTGCTGGCCCCCTTCGAGAAGGCCCGCGAGGACCGCGCCCCGTCCGACGACGACCCGCAGTCCCCGCCCCCGCCCCCCGCGTCGGCCCGCCTGCCCGACACCCCGCCGACGGCCGCGGGCGACGCCGCCCCGGACACCGTGCCGAGGCCACGCGAGCAGCCCGACACGACGCCCCCGCGCACCGCTTCCGGCGCGTCCGCGGCGGCCGACGGATCGGGTGCCGCGCCGTCCGGTGACGGTGAGGCCGGTACGGTGCCTTCGCTCCCGCGCCCTGTCGTCCCTCCGCTCGCGGCGGCCCCGTGTGCCGCTTCCGGCGCGTCCGCGACGGCCGACGGATCGGGTGCCGCGCCGTCCGGTGACGGCGAGGCCGATACGGTGTCGCCGCCTCCGCGCCCCGCCGTCCCCCCGCAGCCGTCCGCCCCGCCATCGGCGGCGGACGCGGCGCAGACGCCCGAGGAGACCACCGCCCGGCTGCGCCCCGTCACCGACGACACACCGCCGCCGGTCCCCGCGCCCCGCACGTCCGAACCCCCCGGCGCCGCCGAGGAATCGCCGCGCGCGACCGCCGCCCGGCGCGCGGTGGGGGCCGTCGACCTGACGCCCGGACCCGGTGCCGGGCGGCCCTTCGTGTTCTTCGCCCGGCCCGCGATGTACGACGACAGCACCACCCGGCTCCGTCCCGTCGGCGCCTGGGTCCGCCCCCGCGCGGCCGCCGCCGCGGCCTGTGTCGTCATCGGGCTCGGCCTCATCGGCGGCGCGGTGACCGGGAGTTGGCTGACCGGCGAGTCCGCGGCCGGCGGTGCGGGGCGCAGCGCGTACACCGTCACCGGCGACCTCTGGCACAGCGTCCCCGTCGACCGCCTCTTCCCGCCCACCCTCAAGGGCGAGGGCGCGGGCCCCGGTGGCGCCGACCGCTCCTGGACCCGGATCGCCGTCGCCCCGGACAGCGGCTGCAAGGCCGCCTTCGACCCTCTGCTCCAGAAGGCCCTCGCGCCGGCCGGCTGTCTGCGGCTGCTGCGCGCCACGTACACCGACGCCACCCGCAGCCATGTCACCACCGTGGGACTGCTGTTCACCAAGGCGGACGCCGACGCCATGCAGGCGCTGCGGAACCGTTTCACGGAGGAGGGGCTCGACCGGCGCCCCGACCTCATGCCCCGGACGTACGCCGCCAAAGGCACCGCCGCCGCGGACTTCGGGGACGCCCAGCGCGCCTCCTGGACCATCTCCGTGCTCCCGGACGCGCCCGTCGTCGCGTACGCCGTCTCCGGATTCGCCGACGGCCGCACCGTCACCGAACCGGAGCCCGCCACCGAGGCGATGGGGAGCGACACCACCTCGGCGCCCGCCCAGGCCGGCCTCGGCCACGAGGCCAAGGGCATCGCCGACCGCGTCGAGCGGGGCCTGCGCAAGACCATCGCGGCCGCGGAGAAGAAGCGGTGAGGCGCCGCACCGGTGGGCCGGTGACCATCGTGAACACCGTTGCGAAGAAGGCTTCATGAGGATCCGTCAGCCGCTCGTCGCCGTCGTGGCCGCCGCCTCCCTGGCGCTCGCCGCCCCCACCGCGCACGCCAACGACGGCATCCGCGCCCAGCAGTGGGCCCTCGACGCCATGCACACCAGCCAGGCCTGGCAGACCACCAAGGGCAAGGGCATCACCGTCGCCGTCCTGGACACCGGCATAGACGCCGAACACCCCGACCTCGCGGGCAACGTCCTCGAGGGCGAGGACATGGTCGGCTTCGGCGCGCGGCGCGGCGACCGCCCCTGGGCCCGGCACGGCACCGCCATGGCGGGCATCATCGCGGGCCACGGACACGGCGCGGGCCGCGGCGACGGCGTGCTCGGCATCGCGCCCGAGGCGAAGATCCTGCCCGTCCGCGTGATCCTGGAGGACGGCGACCCCGCCCGCAAGAAGGCCCGCAACACCCGGGGCAACGCGCTGGCCGAAGGCATCCGCTGGGCCGCCGACCACGGCGCCGACGTCATCAACCTCTCGCTCGGCGACGACTCCAAGTCCGCCCACCCCGAACCGGCCGAGGACGCCGCCGTGCAGTACGCCCTGAAGAAGGGCGTCGCCGTCGTCGCCTCCGCGGGCAACGGCGGCGAGCGCGGCGACCACGTCTCCTACCCGGCCGCCTACCCCGGCGTGATCGCCGCGACGGCCGTCGACGAGAACGGCGACCGCGCCTCGTTCTCCACCCGCCGCTGGTACGCCACCGTCGCCGCCCCCGGCGACGACATCGTCATCGCCGACCCCGACCACAAGTACTACGAGGGCTGGGGCACCAGCGCCGCCTCCGCCTTCGTCTCCGGTGCCGTCGCCCTGATCCGCGCCGCGCACCCCGGGCTCACCCCCGCCCAGATCAAGCAGCTCCTCCAGGACACCGCCCGCGACGCCCCTGCGGGCGGCCGCGACGACGCCCGCGGCTTCGGTCTGATCGACCCGGCGGCCGCGCTCACCCGCGGTGCCGGGCTGAAGCCGGAAGGCCTGCGCACCGCCGTGTACGACAAGGCGTACTTCGGGCACGGCCCGGACACCGCGGACGGCGACACCGGCCCCGCGGGCTGGGTGGGCCCGGTCGCGGGCGGCCTCGGCGTGGCCCTGCTCGCGGCGGGCGTGTACCTGTGGCGGGGCAGGCCGGTGCGCAGGCGTCCGGGCACGACGTTCTAGGCCCCGCGCGGGCGCGGGCCCGGCCCGTCGGCACGGCAGCGGGCCTCTGTAGGGTCGGACCGTGGCGAACATGGCGAACAAGAACATTCCCGACCCGGGCTTCTCCGACGACGACGGCACGGCCGACCCGCGACTGGCCGCGGCGCTCGCCGCCTGGTCCACGGACCGCACGGCCCACGGGCCGGTCCTCCAGGCCCTCGTCGGGGCCCGGCTCCTCGTCCCCGTCGTCGCCGTGCTCGGCGAGGTGGAGGAGGACGAGAACGGGCTGCGCCGCGAGAAGACCAGCGACATGGCGGTCCCCACCCTCAAGGCCGGCGACCGCAAGGCGCTGCCCGCGTTCACCTCCATCGAGGCCCTCGCGCTGTGGGACCCGGCCGCCCGCCCCGTCGCCGTGCCGCTGCACCAGGCGCTCCAGGCCGCCGCCCACGAGAAGGCCGACACGATCGTCCTCGACCTCGCGGGCCCCGTCCCCTATGAACTGGGCCGCTCCGCCCTGCTCGCCCTTGCCGAGGGCCGGGCCAGCGCCGACCCGCTCGCCGACCCCGCCGTCACCGGGGCGGTGCGCGCGGCCGTCGCCGCCGA
Organism: Streptomyces sp. NPDC052114; assembly: GCF_040680155.1. Classification (NCBI taxonomy): domain Bacteria; kingdom Bacillati; phylum Actinomycetota; class Actinomycetes; order Kitasatosporales; family Streptomycetaceae; genus Streptomyces; species Streptomyces sp. NPDC052114. Next base: position 49,637 of record NZ_JBFAWC010000012.1, read on the forward strand.
GCCCGCCGTGCTCCGCGCCCACCTCGGCCCCGGCCGCGCGGACGGCACCCTCGCCCTGGTCCTCGACCCGGCCGCGGACCCGGCCGACGCGGCGCAGCGCGTGGCGCGGCGGATCGCCGCCGACGAAACACTGAGGGCCCGCCTGGTGCGCGGCCTCGACCTGGCACTGCTGCCGGCCGAGGCGACGCCACCGGGCGAGCCCCTCTACGTACGTACGGCGTGAAGCCGCGAGCCCCGTCTCAGCCGAAGACCGGGCCCGTGTACTTCTCGCCGGGGCCCTGACCCGGCTCGTCCGCCACCAGCGACGCCTCGCGGAACGCCAGCTGCAGCGACTTCAGGCCGTCACGCAGCGGCGCCGCGTGGAAGGAGCTGACCTCCGTGGCGCTCGCGTCGAGCAGGCCGGCCAGCGAGTGGATCAGCTTGCGGGCCTCGTCCAAGTCCTTGTGGCCCTCGCCGCCCTCGGCGAGACCGAGGTTCACGGCGGCGGCGCTCATCAGGTGGACCGCCACCGTCGTGATCACCTCGACCGCGGGGACGTCCGCGATGTCACGGGTCAGGGTGTCGAAGTCGGGGGAGCCGCCGGCGGGGGACTCGGGGGCGGGGGTCGTGTCGCTCATGTCCCACACGATAAGCCGCGCCCCGGCGGCCCTGAGCCGCGGGAGCGGCTGTGCACACTGGTTCGCCCCACCCCCAGGGAGCTGCTAACCTTGTGTAACGACCGGCCGGATACCCGCGTGCCAACGCAAGGATCCGGCCCACAAGTGGAGGCTCCGATCTCCCACCTGGCCGCTCCCCGGAGCGGCGGGTCACCGGTCAGGCGGTCGAAGCCCCCGAGGCTTCGGCCCGCATGATGTGCGCCCCGCGATCACCGCGGAGGTGCTCCGGTAGTACGTGGAGCCCCTTCCTGTGATCGGTCGGGGCATTTTTTGTGCGCCGGCGCGGTTGGTCCAGAAAACAGACGTAACGCGGCTGTCCGCCAGACGGTCGCGTGGTGCTACCGAGGAGGATCCATCAGCGCCGAGCCCCGCATCAACGACCGGATTCGCGTTCCCGAGGTGCGACTTGTCGGTCCCAGCGGCGAGCAGGTCGGGATTGTTCCGCTTGCCAAGGCCCTGGAGCTTGCGCAGGAGTACGACCTTGACTTGGTCGAGGTCGCGGCGAACGCCCGTCCGCCCGTGTGCAAGCTCATGGACTACGGGAAGTTCAAGTACGAGTCGGCCATGAAGGCCCGTGAGGCGCGCAAGAACCAGGCGCACACGGTCATCAAGGAGATGAAGCTCCGGCCGAAGATCGACCCGCACGACTATGACACCAAGAAGGGTCACGTCGTCCGGTTCCTCAAGCAGGGCGACAAGGTCAAGATCACGATCATGTTCCGTGGTCGCGAGCAGTCCCGCCCGGAGCTGGGCTTCCGACTGCTTCAGCGTCTCGCTTCGGACGTCGAGGACCTCGGGTTCATCGAGTCGAACCCGAAGCAGGACGGCCGAAACATGATCATGGTCCTCGGTCCGCACAAGAAGAAGACCGAAGCCATGGCCGAGGCCCGCGAAGCCCAGGCCGCCCGCAAGGCCGAGCGACAGGGCCGCGCCGCGGAGGACTCCGTCGAGGAGCCCGAAGCCGCCGAGGCAGAGGCGCCCACCGAGGCACCTGCCGAGGCCTGATCCGGAAGCGCGCCGTCCAGGCGCGCCCCCGGGTACCAACCGATACATCTGACACTCCCGCCTGCCGGTTCGCAGGGACTGGAACCGGCAGGGAGTGGCACTGACGAGGAGAGAACGGCGCTATGCCGAAGAACAAGTCGCACAGCGGTGCCAGCAAGCGCTTCAAGGTCACCGGCTCCGGCAAGGTGCTCCGTGAGCGCGCCGGCAAGCGCCACCTGCTCGAGCACAAGTCGTCGCGCCTGACGCGTCGCCTCACCGGCAACGCCGAGATGGCCCCGGGCGACGCCAAGAAGATCAAGAAGCTTCTCGGCAAGTGAGCTCGGGTGCCGGACACGGCACCTGACCTCTGACCGGGACCCAATCGATTTCGGGTCGTGTGAGTCCAACCACGGCCCCGCTACAAGGAGTTAACAAGTGGCACGCGTCAAGCGCGCAGTCAACGCGCACAAGAAGCGTCGGGCGATCCTCGAGCAGGCCAGCGGCTACCGCGGCCAGCGGTCGCGCCTGTACCGCAAGGCCAAGGAGCAGGTCACCCACTCCCTGGTCTACAACTACAACGACCGCAAGAAGCGCAAGGGCGACTTCCGTCAGCTGTGGATCCAGCGCATCAACGCCGCTGCCCGCGCCAACGGCATCACCTACAACCGCTTCATCCAGGGTCTGAAGGCCGCCAACATCGAGGTGGACCGCAAGATCCTCGCGGAGCTGGCCGTCAACGACGAGAACGCGTTCGCCGCGCTCGTCGAGGTCGCGCAGAAGGCGCTGCCGTCGGACGTCAACGCGCCGAAGGCCGCTGCCTGAGCCGTGCGTCCCTGAACGCCCCCCGGACCCGCAGGCCACAGTGGCCTGCGGGTCCGAGTGCGTCGGTCGTCTGTCGCCCGCGGGCCGTGGGGGCTTGTCGCGCAGTTCCCCGCGCCCCCTACGGGCCCCTGCCCGCGCCCCCTGCAAGGCGCCGTTCCTAAGGTGAGTTCCATGGTTGCCGCTCCCGAGTCGATCTCTCCCAAGTCGCCCCGCGTCAATGCCGCCCGGCGGCTTGCCAAGCGGAATTTCCGGGGGAAGGAGCGACTGTTTCTCGCCGAGGGGCCGCAGGCCGTGCGGGAGGCCGCCGCGCACGGGCGCACCCTCGTCGAGCTGTTCGCCACCGTGGAGGCCGCCGAGCGCTACGCCGACATCGTGGGGGAGGCCCGCGCGGCCGGGGCCCGGGTGCACCTCGCCGACGAGGACGTCATCGCCGACATCTCGACGACCGTCACCCCGCAGGGCCTCGTGGGCGTCTGCCGGTTCCTCGACGTGCCCTTCGAGGAGATCCTCGCCGCCCGGCCCCGCCTCGTCGCCGTCCTCGCGCACGTCCGCGACCCGGGGAACGCCGGGACCGTGCTGCGCTGCGCCGACGCCGCCGGCGCCGACGCCGTGATCTTCACGGACGCCTCCGTGGACCTCTACAACCCCAAGTCGGTGCGCGCCTCCGTCGGCTCGCACTTCCATCTGCCCGTCGCCGTCGGCGTACCCGTCGAGCAGGCCGTGCGGGGCCTCAAGGACGCGGGCGTCCGGATCCTCGCGGCCGACGGGGCCGGTCAGGACGACCTCGACACGGAGCTCGACAAGGGCACCATGGGCACCGCCACCGCCTGGGTCTTCGGCAACGAGGCCTGGGGACTGCCGGAGGAGACCCGCGCACTCGCCGACGCGGTGGTGCGCGTTCCGATCCACGGCAGAGCCGAGAGCCTCAACCTCGCGACGGCCGCGGCAGTATGCCTCTATGCGTCCGCCCGTGCACAGCGTGCCGCCGGAGGGTGCCGCTCCGTCACATCGAGCTAGTAGTGTGACGGCCTCGGGGGACCTCCCCCACGCTCTCGGTATCGGTCGAGAAGCTCTCGGTATCGCTCGAGCAGGGAGGCACCCCCACCGGCAGTCCGAGAGGTGGGATACGGGGTAATGAGTGTCGGCACGAGCAGAGCACCGGGGGTACAGGACGTGGTCCGTCCTCGCGCGGACCGCCGCGGTCCCGGTGATCTCGGCGACCTCGGACTCGACCCCGACGAGCTGCCCGACGGGCTCGTCGTCGCGGACGAGACCGGCCGGGTCATCTGCTTCAACGCGGCGGCGGCGCGGATCACCGCGGTGCCCGCGGCCGAGGCCATCGGCGCCTCCCTGGAGCGCGCGCTCCCCTTAGAGGACCTCGAGGGCCGCCGCTGGTGGCAGCTGACCGACCCCTACGGCGGCCTCGCCACCCGCGTCGGGCAGCCCGAGCGCAACCTGCTGCTGCCCGGCGGCCGTGAGGTCCTCGTCTCCGCCCGCTATGTGCGCACCACCCGCACCGGTCCCGTGCGCCGTGTCGTCGTCTCGATCCGCGACACCGAGGCCCGCCGCCGCACCGAGCGCAGCCACGCCGAGCTGATCGCCACGGTCGCCCACGAGCTCCGCTCGCCCCTCACCTCCGTCAAGGGCTTCACGGCGACGCTGCTCGCCAAGTGGGAACGGTTCACCGACGACCAGAAGAAGCTGATGCTGGAGACGGTGGACGCCGACGCCAACCGCGTCACCCGGCTGATCGCCGAGCTGCTCGACATCTCCCGGATCGACTCGGGACGCCTGGAGCTGCGCCGCCAGCCCGTCGACATCGGCGCCGCCGTCGGACGGCACGTCCAGGCGCACGTCGCCGCCGGGCAGGACGCGGACCGCTTCCTCGTCCGCACCCAGCGGCCGCTGCCCGATCTCTGGGCGGACCCGGACAAGGTCGACCAGGTGCTCAGCAATCTGCTGGAAAACGCGGTGCGGCACGGCGAGGGAACCGTCACCATCGACGTGGCACCCTTCTCGTCGCCGCGCGAGCGGGGCGGCGCGGAGACCGCCGTGACCGTGAGCGACGAAGGTCCCGGCATTCCGGAGGAATCGATGGGCCGTGTCTTCACCCGCTTCTGGCGGGGCAGCAAGCGCGGCGGGACGGGACTGGGGTTGTACATCGTGAAGGGCATCGTGGAGGCGCACGGCGGGACGATCACCGTCGGCCGCGCACCCGGCGGCGGCGCCCAGTTCCGATTTACGTTGCCCGTGGGGGCCCCGGCGTATCTTCAGTGATCGCGCCGCGAGCAGCCCGCGGGCTCATTCGTTCACCGCACCCCCGTTAGACTCGGTCGTTGGCACTTTGTGTCCCCTGGACCTGGGACAGCTTGTCTCCGAGTTGTTGACGGGGACCCATCCGCCAGCCAATCGGAAGCACGGGAAGAGATGTCGGCACCGAACAAGTCGTACGACCCTGTTGAGGTCGAGGCCCTGAAACCTGAAGAGATCGAGCGCATGCGGGACGAGGCGCTCGCCGCCTTCGCGGCCGCGGACTCCCTCGACACGCTCCAGGAGGCCAAGGTCGCGCACACCGGCGGCACGTCGCCGCTGGCGCTGGCCAACCGCGAGATCGGCGCGCTGCCGCCGCAGGCCAAGGCCGAGGCGGGCAAGCGCGTCGGCATGGCGCGCGGCGCCGTCAGCAAGGCGCTGGCCGCCCGCCAGAGCGAGCTGGAGGCCGAGCGCGACGCCCGCGTCCTGGTCGAGGAGGCAGTGGACGTCACGCTGCCCTACGACCGCACGCCCGCGGGCGCCCGCCACCCGCTGACCACGATGATGGAGCGCGTCGCCGACGTCTTCGTCTCGATGGGCTACGAGGTCGCCGAGGGCCCCGAGGTCGAGGCGGAGTGGTTCAACTTCGACGCCCTGAACTTCACGCCCGACCACCCGGCCCGGCAGATGCAGGACACGTTCTTCGTCGCAGGCCCGCAGGGCGGCAAGGACGCCGTCGGCGACGAGTCCGGCGTCGTGCTGCGCACGCACACCTCGCCCGTGCAGGCCCGCTCGCTCCTGGAGCGCCGCGAGCCGCCCGTCTACATCGTGTGCCCCGGCCGCGTGTACCGCACGGACGAGCTGGACGCGACGCACACCCCGGTCTTCCACCAGATCGAGCTGCTCGCCGTCGACGAGGGTCTGACCATGGCGGACCTCAAGGGCACCCTCGACCACATGGTCCAGGCGCTCTTCGGCCCGGACATGAAGACCCGCCTGCGGCCGAACTACTTCCCGTTCACCGAGCCGTCCGCCGAGATGGACATGGTCTGCTATGTCTGCCGCGGCGAGTCCGTCGGCGACCCCGACCGCCCCTGCCGCACCTGCGGCAGCGAGGGCTGGATCGAGCTCGGCGGCTGCGGCATGGTCAACCCGAAGGTGCTCACCGCCTGCGGCGTCGACCCCCAGAAGTACAGCGGATTCGCCTTCGGGTTCGGCATCGAACGGATGCTGATGTTCCGCCACAACGTCGAAGACATGCGAGACATGGTCGAGGGTGACATCCGGTTCACCCGGCCGTTCGGGATGGAGATCTGATGCGGGTCCCGCTTTCCTGGCTGCGGGAGTACGTCGACCTCCCCGCCACCGAGACCGGCCGTGACGTGCAGGCCAAGCTGATCGAGGTCGGCCTGGAGGTCGAGACCGTCGAGCAGCTCGGCGCCGGCCTCAAGGGCCCGCTCGTCGTGGGCAAGGTCCTCACCATCGAGGAGCTGGAGGGCTTCAAGAAGCCCATCCGCTTCTGCACCGTCGACGTCGGCACGGCCAACGGCACCGGCGAGCCGCAGGAGATCGTCTGCGGCGCCCGGAACTTCGCCGTGGGCGACAAGGTCGTCGTGGTCCTGCCCGGCGCCGTCCTGCCCGGCGACTTCGCCATCGCCGCCCGCAAGACGTACGGCAGGACCTCGCACGGCATGATCTGCTCCGGCGACGAGCTCGGCATGGGCGACGACGGCTCCGGCGGCATCATCGTCCTGCCGCCCGAGCACGAGGCCGGCACCGACGCCATCGGGCTCCTGGAGCTCGTCGACGAGGTCCTGGACATCGCCGTCACGCCCGACCGCGGCTACGCCCTGTCGATGCGCGGCGTCGCCCGCGAGACCGCCACCGCGTACGGCCTGCCGCTGCGCGACCCGGCGCTCCTGGACGTGCCCGCGCCGAACTCGTTCGGTTACCCGGTCAAGATCAGCGACCCGCTGGGCTGCGACCGCTTCACCGCGCGCACCGTCACGGGCCTGCAGCCCGAGGCGCGCTCCCCGATCTGGCTGCAGCGTCGTCTGCAGAAGGTCGGCATGCGCCCGATCTCGCTCGCCGTCGACGTCACCAACTACGTGATGATGGAGCTCGGCCAGCCCCTGCACGCGTACGACCGTTCCCGCATCCAGGGCACGATCGGCGTGCGCCGGGCCGAGCAGGGCGAGAAGTTCACCACCCTCGACGGTGCCAAGCGCGTCCTGGACGCCGAGGACCTGGTCATCACCGACGACCGCGGCCCCATCGGCATCGCGGGCGTCATGGGCGGCGCCAACACCGAGATCGCCGACTCCGAGACCGACCCGGAGACCGGCTCGGTCCACGGCACCACCGAGGTGGTCATCGAGGCCGCGCACTTCGACGCGATCTCGATCGCCCGCACCGCGCGCCGCCACAAGCTGGCCTCCGAGGCGTCCAAGCGCTTCGAGCGCGGCGTCGACCCGCAGGCCGCGGCGGCCGCCGCGCAGCGCACCGTCGACCTGCTCGTGCTCCTCGCGGGCGGCACCGCCGAGGCCGGCGTCACCGAGGTCATCGCGCCGACCGCGCCGCGCACGATCACGATGCCCGCCGACCACCCGGACAAGGTCGCCGGTGTCGACTACGGCCGCGAGACCGTCGTACGCCGCCTCCAGCAGGTCGGCTGCGACGTCTACGGCCAGGACGACCTGACCGTCACCGTCCCGTCGTGGCGCCCCGACCTCGCCGAGCCGAACGACCTCGCCGAAGAGGTCATCCGCCTCGAGGGGTACGAGAACCTGCCCTCGACGCTGCCCAAGCCCCCCGCGGGCCGCGGCCTGACCGAGCGGCAGCGCAACCACCGCCGCGTGGGGCGCGCGCTGGCCGGCGCCGGGTACGTCGAGGCGCTGAACTACCCCTTCATCGGGGAGGGCGTCTTCGACCAGCTGGGTCTCGACAAGGACGACGCGAACCGCCGCGTGGTCAAGCTCGTCAACCCGCTCTCCGACGAGGAGCCCGCGCTCCGTACGACGCTGCTGCCCGGCCTGCTCCACGCGCTGCGCCGCAACGACGGCCGCGGCAGCCACGACCTGGCGCTCTTCGAGACGGGTCTGGTCTTCCACCCGCGTGCGGAGTCGAAGGTCGCGGTGCGTCTGCCCGTCGACCGGCGTCCCACCGACGAGGAGATCGCCTCCCTCACCGAGGCGCTGCCCGTCCAGCCCCGGCACGCCGCCGTCGTCCTCGCGGGCGCCCGCGAGCAGGCCGGCTGGTGGGGCAAGGGCCGCCCGGCGGACTGGGCCGACGCCGTCGAGGCGGCGCGGACCATCGCCCGCGAGGTCGGCGTCGAGCTGATCGTGGACCAGGGCCAGTACGGCCCCTGGCACCCCGGCCGCTGCGCCGAGCTGAAGGTCGTCGTCGACGGCGAGATCGTCTCCGTCGGCCACGCCGGTGAGCTGCACCCGCGCGTCGTCAAGGCGCTGGGCCTGCCCGCGCGCACCTGCGCGATGGAGCTGGACCTGGACGCACTGGAGTCGGCGCGCGACGGCATCGTGCAGGCGCCGCGCATCTCCACCTTCCCGGTGGCCACCCAGGACGTCGCCCTCGTGGTCGACGCCCAGGTGCCCGCCGCGGTGGTCGAGTACTTCCTGCGCGGCGGCGCCGGTGAACTCCTGGAGTCCATCCGGCTGTTCGACGTCTTCGAGGGCGAGCAGATCGGCGCGGGCAAGAAGTCGCTGGCGTACGCGCTGCGCTTCCGCGCGGCCGACCGCACGCTGACCGTCGACGAGGCGTCGGCGGCCCGTGACGCGGCCGTCGCGCTGGCGGCCGAGCACACGGGCGCGGTGCTGCGCGGAGCGTAGTCACCGCCCGTAGTCGACAACAGGCGCACAAGGGGCGCAAAGAGGGGCTTATCCGGACCACCGGATAAGCCCCTCACTCGTTTGAGTGACAAGTAGCGTCACTCTGGTCCGATCGGCCCACTCGGTCGACAGAATCAGTCCGGCCGCAGGGGTTGGGCCTGCTCAACCGCACCGGGCCTTAGGGGGGCCGTCGGCATGATCCGTATCAAGGCTGGGTCTCCCTGCCGCGCGATGCTCCGGGTGAGGGCGCGCGGCGGGCGCCCCCGGCGGGTTCCGGACGGCGCACGCGTCCGGGGCGCCGCACGCGTCACGGGCGTCCGGGGCGTCCGGTGGCGGCTGTCCCGGGTGCTTCCCCGGGTGCGGCGCCGGTGCGAGGGCCCCCGGGTCCGGCGCGCGCTCACGCTGGGGCTGCCCACGGTGTGGGGCGCCTTCGCCATCACCTACAAGCTGGCCTGCCCGCTCGCGCAGCAGGACAGCATGGGCGCGCGGATCGTCAGCAGCGCCGTCTTCTTCGCCGTGGGGACCGGTCTCGTCCTGCATGTGCGGCGGGCGCTGCTGCGGGAGTTGCGGCAGATCCGCGAGGTCGCGGGCGCCGCGCAGAACGTGCTGCTGCGGCCGCTGCCGCCCCGCATCGAGGGACTCGCGCTCGCCGCGGGCCGGCTCTCCGCCTCGCGCGGGGCCTCCGTCGGGGGCGATCTGTACGAGGTGGCGGCCACCGACCACGGCGTCCGCGTCGTCATGGGCGACGTCCGCGGCCATGGCCTGGCCGCCCTCGCGACGGTCGCCGCCGTCCTCGGCAGCTTCCGCGAGGCCGCGCATGACGAAGCCGAACTGCCGCAGGTGCTGCACCGGTTGGAGCGGGCCCTCGGACGGCATCTGCGGGAGCGCTCCCGCGCCGAGCATCCCTCGGGCGGCGGGACCGTGCCGGACAGCCCGCTCGCCGAGGAGTTCGTCACCGTACTGCTCCTGGAGATCAGCCAGGACGGCGACATCTCCGCGCTCAACTGCGGCCATCCCTGGCCCCACTTGCTGAGCGGCCACGCGCGCCCCCTGACGGACGCCGAACCGCTGCCGCCGCTCGGGCCGTTCCCGCTCCCGGCCGACCTGGATGTCCTGGACTGCGGCCGACTGCTGCCCGGCGAGGCGCTGGTGCTGCACACGGACGGCATGGAGGACGCGCGGAACGCCGCGGGGGCGTTCTTCCCGTTGCAGGCCGCGCTCACCGAGGCGGCCCGGATCCAGCCGGTCCCCCCGCAGCACCTCATCCGCGCGGTCTACGGCCGACTCCTGCGCCACGCGGGGCGGTTGCCCGCGGATGACGCGGCGCTGCTCGTGCTGCGCAACGACCGCACGCGGGTGCCGTGCCAGCAGGCGGAGCCGGGCCGGCACGTGCACACCCCCGGCTGAGCCCAGCGGGGAGCCCGAAAGCCCTGGCAGGAGCGCGAGTTCGGAGGGTCATGGAGCCGGCTGGACCCGGAAAGCGGCATGCGCCATCCGCCCCGCCATGGAGTTGTCGGGCAGACGGCGGGACGGACGGCGCCACTGAGGGCCGCCGCACTGTTCGAGGGGGGAGCCGGCGGCCCGGCCGGCCTCCTTAACTGATGAGGCATCTCAGTCAAGCGATTCCACACCCCATGCGGCAGAGCGCACACCCCCCGGACGCGGGCACTCCGTTCACACGGGGTGTGAAGTGCCCTCCACTAGTCTGAACAGCACCGAGCCACCGGAGGGCATCCATGCAGCCCAACACCCTGCTCGACGCGATCCTCGACGAAGCCGGCATCTCCCACGCGGGACTTGCCGCACATGTGAACCAGGCGGGACGGGCCAGAGGCCTCGCGCTGCGCTATGAACACACCGCCGTCTCCCGCTGGTTGAAGGGCCAGCGTCCGCGCGGCCAGGTCCCCGACCTGATCTGCGAGGTGCTCGCGGCCCGGTTGCAGCGGCCCGTCACCCTCGACGACATCGGCCTCGGGCTGCCCGGTGTCCCCGCCCCCCACGCCGGCTCGGCGGTCTCCACGCTCTCCGGCTTCGTGGAGCGGGCCACCGCCCTGTGGCGCTCGGACGAACAGCAGCGCCCGCACCTCCTCGGCGCGCCCGCCGTCACCGGCACGCCCGCCGTGATGCCCGTCTGGGAGTGGGAGAACCCGCCCGAGGACGTCGACGTGTCCCGCGGCGGCCGGCACCCGGTCAGCACGGCCGACATAGAGATGATGCGCGCGGCCCGCGCCCACTACGAGCAGATGTACCGCAAGACCGGTGGCGTGGCGACCCGCACCCGCATCGTCGGCTTCCTCAACGCCGAGGCCGCGCCCCTGCTGCGCGGCAGCTACACCGACGAGCTGGGCCGCCAACTGCACCGCTCCACGGGCGGATTGGTGGCGATAGCGGGCATCTGCGCCTACGACTCCGACGCCCACGGCCTCGCCCAGCGCTACTTCCATCAGGCGCTGCGGCTGGCCAAGGCCAGCGGGGACCGGGGCCTCGGCGCCTATGTGATCGCGCTGCTGGTCAACCAGTCGCTGTTCATGCGCGAGTACCGCCAGGCGGTGGCGTTCGCGGAGGCGGCGCTGCGGGCGGCGGGGCGTGATCTCACCCCGGCCCTCGCGTCCGATCTGTACGCGATGCAGGCCAAGGCGTACGCGCACCTGGGCGACGGCAGGAGCGCCCTGTCCTGCATCCGGCGTGCGGAGGACGCGGCCGACCGGATCCTGCGCGGCCGTGAGCCGGACGAGACCGGCTATGTCCAGCCCGGACTCGTCAACGTACAGGTGGCGGAGGCCCTGTTGAGTCTCGGTGATCTCACCGGCGCCCGCGAGCACGCCGCGGCGGCCGTGGACACCCCGGCGCACGACCGGGGCCGGGTGCACCGGCTCGCCATGCTCAGCCAGATCGAACTGCGCCAGGGCAACACCGACGAGGCCGTGGCCACGGCGGTGGAAATGGCAGAACAGGCACGGGGAATGGAGTCGCAGCGGCTGCGCGACCGGCTGCGCGCGGTGCGCGAACACCTCGTCCGCAGCGACTGCGCGGGCACGGCCGAGGCGGCCGAACTCATCGACGGGGCCCTGCGCGTACCGCTGTGAGATGACCCGTCTCCGGCGCCGCCCGCCCGGCCCGCCGGGCCGTCGCGGCGCCGGACACACCGCTGTTCAGGGCCGTGCATACGCACAGTTCCGCGCCGCACACACGCTGCTCTGATGATTCCGCTGCTGCGATATTGCCATCTACTCGGCGGAAGGTGGCAGAACCGTGCAATGGACGAAACAGAGCGAACAAACTGTGTATGGAAACCGATGGTTCACCGTCAATCTCGCGGACGTCGAACTGCCTGACGGACGGCATCTGGACCACTTCCTCATCAGGCTGCGGCCCGTCGCCGTGGCCACCGTCGTCAACGACGCCAACGAGGTGCTCCTGCTGTGGCGGCACCGCTTCATCACCGACAGCTGGGGCTGGGAACTGGCGGCCGGCGTCGTCGAGGACGGCGAGGACGTCGCGTACGCGGCGGCACGCGAAATGGAGGAGGAGACCGGCTGGCGGCCGGGACCGCTGCGGCACCTGATGAGCGTCGAGCCCTCCAACGGGCTCACCGACGCCCGGCACCACATCTACTGGTCCGACGAAGGCACCTACATCGGTCACCCTGAGGACGACTTCGAGTCGGACCGGCGCGAGTGGGTCCCGCTCAAGCTGGTCCCCGACATGGTGGCCCGTGGAGAGGTCCCGGCCGCCAACATGGCCGCGGCGCTCCTCCTCCTGCACCATCTGCGTCTCGGCCAGGACGCGCGCTAGCTAATGGCCGAGGGCCTGCCAGACCGCCACGGCGAGCGCCGCGACCGCCGCGAGAGCGACGATCGTGGGCAGCGGCCAGCGCGTGTGTTCCAAGGCGGCGACCCGGGTCTCCATGGTCTCCACGTTCTTGGCGGTCTGTTCGTCGTGCTGAGTGAGCAACGCCAGCCGTCCGTCCACGCGGGCCAGGCCCACGTCAAGGCTACGGCGTAACTCTGCGAGTTCTTCCGGGACCACGGCACTCTCGCCGTCGGTGGTCACGAGTCCACTCCTCTCTGTAGTGGCGCGTCCCCCCTTCATCCGCACAGGCAGTCAACTCGCCTGGTGGGCAAGGCGGGAGAGTGTGCGATGGGCATATGCGAGCCCACTGCGCACACGGTGTGTGAACGCCGCGGGCCCGGCACTCGCCAGAGTGCCGGGCCCGTTTTCCGTACGGAGAGTGATCAGGCGTAGGTGTAGAAGCCCGAGCCGGTCTTCCGGCCGAGGCGGCCCGCGTCCACCATGCGCTGGAGCAGCGGGGGAGCGGCGTACAGCGGCTCCTTGTACTCGGCGTACATCGAGTCGGCGACCGAGGCGACCGTGTCCAGGCCGATCAGGTCGGCGAGCTTGAGCGGGCCCATCGGGTGGGCGCAGCCCATCTCCATTCCGTTGTCGATGTCCTCGCGGGACGCGATGCCCGACTCGAACATCCGGATGGCGGAGAGGAGATACGGGATGAGCAGCGCGTTGACCACGAAGCCCGAGCGGTCCTGGGCGCGGATCGCGTGCTTGCCGAGGACCTTCTCGACCATCGCCTGGGCGCGGCTGATGGTGCCCTCGGAGGTGGTCAGCGCGGGGATCAGCTCGACGAGCTGCTGGACCGGCGCCGGGTTGAAGAAGTGGATGCCGATGACCTGGTCGGGACGCGAGGTCGCGACGGCCAGCTTCACCAGCGGGATGGAGGAGGTGTTGGAGGCGAGGATCGCGTCCTGCCGGGTCACCACCTGGTCGAGCACCTGGAAGATCTCGGTCTTGACCTGCTCGTTCTCCACCACGGCCTCGATGACCAGGTCACGGTCGGCGAACTCGCCGAGGTCGGTGGTGAAGCTGAGGCGGGCCAGCGTCTCGTCGCGCTCCTCCTCGGAGATCTTGCCGCGCTCGGCCGCCTTGGAGAGGGAGTTGTACAGCCGTGTGCGGCCGATCTCCAGGGCCTCGCCGGTGGTCTCCGCGACCTTCACGTCCAGTCCGGAGCGGGCGCAGACCTCTGCGATTCCGGCGCCCATCTGGCCACAGCCCACCACTCCGACGCGTGCGATATCGGTCATGGAGTCGGTCACCTCGTGCCTTTCGCTGATCAACGGGGCAGGCAGGCCCCCCGTTGGTTCGGTGCCTGCCTCGGCCGTGAACGTTACTCCGCAATGGGGGGTCCCCGGCGGGCCGGGTCGGGCATGCTGTCCGGAACCGGCAAGGGGTGCCGGGGGACAGCGAGCTCAGGGGGCATGCAGATGAGGCGTATGTCACGCAGAGGTTTCTCGGTGGTGGCCGCGGCGGCGCTCGCGGGCCTGGCGACGGCGGGGGACGCCGCGGCGGCCGACCGGCGTCCGAAGAAGGGCCGCGAGCTGCGCGGCATGTGGCTGGCGAGCGTCGTCAACCGCGACTGGCCGTCCAAGCCGGGGCTCCCGGCCGAGCAGCAGAGAAGCGAGCTGCTCGCCTACTTGGACTCGGCCGTGAACCGCAGACTCAACACGGTGGTCTTCCAGGTGCGGCCCACCGCCGACGCCCTGTGGCCCTCGCCCCACGAACCGTGGTCGGAGTACCTCACGGGCGTGCAGGGCAAGGACCCGGGCTGGGACCCGCTGGGCACCGCCGTGCGCGAGGCGCACCGCAGGGGCCTGGAGCTGCACGCGTGGTTCAACCCGTTCCGGATCGCCAACCACACCGACCCGTCGCGGCTCGTGGCCACGCACCCGGCGCGCGTGCACCCGGACTGGGTCGTGCCGTACGGCGGGAAGCTCTACTACAACCCGGGCCTGCCCGAGGTGCGGCGCTTCGTGCAGGACGCGATGCTCGACGCCGTGCGCCGCTATCCGCTCGACGCGGTGCACTGGGACGACTACTTCTATCCGTATCCCGTCGCGGGCCAGGTCTTCGACGACGACGACGCCTTCGAGCGCTACGGCGGGGGCTTCCCGGACCGGGCCTCCTGGCGGCGCGACAACATCGACCGCCTGGTGCGCGAGATGGCCCGCCGGGTGAAGAAGACCCGGTCGCGCACCCAGTTCGGGATCAGTCCCTTCGCGGTCTGGCGCAACATCGCCACCGACCCGACCGGCTCCGACACCCGGGCCGGGGTGCAGACCTACGACGACCTGTACGCGGACACGCGCGGCTGGGTGAAGAAGGGCTGGATCGACTACATCGTCCCGCAGGTGTACTGGAACATCGGCTTCGCCGCCGCGGACTACGCCAAGCTCGTCCCGTGGTGGAACGACGTCGTGCGCGGCACGAACGTGCGCCTCTACATCGGCGAGGCCCTCTACAAGGCGGGCGACCCGGCGCAGCCCGCCGCCTGGCAGGACCCGGCGGAGCTGTCCCGCCACCTCACGTACGCCAAGGGCTTCCCCGAGGTGCGCGGGCACGTCTACTTCTCGGCGAAGGAGGTCGGCGTCGACAGGATCGGCGCGATGGCACGCGTGGTCGCCGACCACTACCAGGAGCCGGCGAAGCCGCCGCGCTGATCCGGCGCCGCTACTTCGAGTGCTTGGCCGGGCCCTGGTGCCGTACGACGGTGTCGGGGCCCGGTGACATCAGGGTCTCGTGGCCGTCCTCGAAGCGGACGCGGTACGGCGGTCCGCCGTCCGGGCCCAGCACCTCGACGATCCGCGCGATCCGGTCGTGCTGCCCGACGATCCTGCCGTGCACCACCAGCTCGTCGCCTACGGTTGCACGCATCTGGAGTGCCCCCTCGTCCCGCTCTGCGGTCGCGATCCGTGGGCGCAAGTGTACGACGGGTGGCCGGAGTTGGGACCGGTCGGGCGCGGAGCCGGTCAGCCGCGGGCCCGTTGGGTGACCGCGATGCAGACGAGGACGGCGGCCGCGGTCAGCGGAGCGGCCACGGGCAGGTGCTCGCCGAGCAGGAACACCGACCAGACCAGGGTCAGCAGCGGCTGCGCGAGCTGGAGCTGGCTGGCCTTGGGGACGCCGATGGCCGCCATGCCCCGGTACCAGACGACCAGGCCGAGGAACTGCGAGCCGATCGCGGAGTACAGCAGGCCCGCCGTGCTGTGCCCGGTGAGCGCGAAGGACTCGTGCGGCAGGGCGAGCAGCGCGCCCACGACGTTGAACGGCAGGCACAGGATCAGGCCCCAGCCGATCACCTGCCAGCCGGGCATCTCCCGGGCCAGCCGGCCGCCCTCGGTGTAGCCGGCCGCGCAGATCAGGAGCGCGGCGAAGAGGTAGAGGTCGGCGGTGGACAGGGCGCCGCCGCTCTGCTGCACGGTGAACGCGATGACCGCGGCGGCCCCGGCGAGGGCGGCGACCCAGAAGGTGCGCGAGGGGCGCGCCCCGGTGCGCAGCGCCGAGAGGACGGCGGTCGTCAGGGGGAGCAGGCCGACGACCACGGCGGCGTGCGCGGTGGTGGAGGTCTGCAGGGCGAGCGTGGTGAGCAGCGGGAAGCCGACGACGACGCCGGCGCCGACCACCGCGAGCCCCGCCCAGTGGCGGCGGTGCGGGAGCGCGACGCGCAGCGCGAGCAGGCAGCCGCCCGCGATGAGCGCGGCGAGCACGCCGCGCAGGGTCACGAAGCTCCAGGGGCCGATGCCCTCCAGGCCCCAGGCGGTGGCGGGGAAGGTGAGCGAGAAGGCGGTGACGCCGAGGGCGGCCATCAGGGTGCCGGTGCGGCGGGTGCCGGTGTCGGCGGAGCTCTCCACGGCGGTGTCGGCGGAGCCGACGGGCGTGACCGCTATCCGGGTCGAGCGAGTAGCGCTATCCTGTGCTGTCATGCATGACAGTAGCAGTGTGGGCGAATTGGCGAAACGGCTCAGGAGTGAGCTGGACCGCTACTCACCAGGTGGAAAGCTGCCGTCGAGTCGGGCGCTCGTCGAGCGGTTCCGGGTGAGCCCGGTGACCGTGTCGCGGGCCCTGGCGCAGCTGGCCGCCGAGGGCCTGGTCGTCACCCGTCCCGGCGCGGGCGTCTTCCGCGCGGAGCCGCAGGCGCCCGCCGCGCCCGCCGGGGACACCTCGTGGCAGGAGGTGTCGCTCAGCGCCGACGCCGCCGCGGAGCTGGTGCCGCGCGCCGTCGACGCGTCCGGGGTGCTCGTCACGCTCGCCGCGCCGTCGCCGGGCGTCATCGAGTTCAACGGCGGCTATCTCGACCCCGCGCTGCAGCCCGAGCGCGCCATGGCCGCCGCCCTCGCGCGGGCCGGGCGGCGCCCCGGGGCGTGGGGACGGCCCCCGATCGACGGGCTGCCCGAGCTGCGCGAGTGGTTCGCGCGGGGGATCGGCGGAGCGATCACCGCCGCCGAGGTGCTCATCACGGCGGGCGGGCAGAGCGCGCTGACGACGGCGCTGCGGGCGCTCGCCCCGCCCGGCGCGCCGGTCCTGGTCGAGTCCCCGACGTACCCCGGCATGCTCGCCATCGCCCGCGCGGCCGGGCTGCGCCCGGTGCCCGTGCCGGTCGACACCGACGGGGTGCGCCCGCAGCTCCTGGAGGCGGCCTTCCGCGCGACGGGCGCCCGGGTCTTCGTCTGCCAGCCGCTGTTCCAGAACCCGACCGGCGCCGTGCTCAGTGCCGCGCGCCGCCCCGAGGTCCTGCGGATCGCCCGCGAGGCGGGGGCGTTCGTCATCGAGGACGACTTCGTGCGCCGGCTCGTCCACGAGGACGCGGGGCCGCTGCCGCGCCCGCTCTCCTCCGACGACCACGACGGCGTCGTCGTGCACGTCTGCTCGCTCACCAAGGCCACCTCACCGAGCTTCCGGGTCAGCGCGCTCGCGGCGCGCGGTCCCGTCCTGGAGCGGCTGCGCGCCATCCAGGTCGTCGACCACTTCTTCGTGCCCAGGCCGTTGCAGGAGGCCGCTCTCGAACTCGTCGGGTCCCCGGCCTGGCCGCGCCATCTGCGGGCCGTGGCGGGCGAGTTGAGGGCACGCAGGGACGCCATGGCGGCGGCGCTGCGGCTGCGCCTGCCCGAACTCGGCCTCCCGCACATCCCGGCGGGCGGCTACAACCTGTGGCTGCGCCTGCCCGATGGCACGGACGAGTCCGCGCTCGCCGCGGCGGCCCTGCGCGCGGGCGTCGCCGTGGCCCCGGGCCGCCCCTACTTCGCCGCCGAACCCCCCGCCGGACACGTCCGGTTGAGCTTCGCGGCGGTCGCCGGCATCGGTGAGATCACCGAAGGCGTGCGCAGGCTGCGGGAGGCGTGCGACGAGGTCCTTGGCTAGCCGGACCGTGAAGCCTTGACCTGTGGCGTCGCGGGCTTCACGATCTCCGGATGCATGTCAGCGTCACGCTCATCGCCGCCGCCCGCAGCGGCTCGCTGCTCGCGGAGCGGTTCGACGACGACCGGCCGCTCGACCGGGCGGGCTGGGACGACGTGCGGCGTGCCGCGCCCGCGCTGCTGCCCCTCGGCGTGGCCGAGCTGCGCTACTGCTCGCCCTCCCCGCGCAGCCGCGCCACCGGCGACGCCCTCGGCCTCGCGCCGCTGGCCCAGCCCGCCCTGCGCGACTGCGACATGGGGCGCTGGCGCGGTCTGACGCTCGCCGAGGTCACGGCCCACGAGCCGGCCGCGGTCGACGCCTGGCTGAGCGATCCGCGCTCGGCACCGCACGGCGGCGAGTCGCTGCACGGGTTCATCTCGCGTGTCGGCGGCTGGCTCGACACCCGTCCGGTCGGCGACGGCGCCCGCGTCCTCGCGGTGGCCGAGCCCGCCGTGGTGCGGGCCGCGCTCACCTATGGACTGAAGGCGCCCCCGTCGACGTACTGGAACATCGACGTGCGCCCGCTGTCGACCGTCACCCTCACCGGCCACGGCGGCCGGTGGAACCTCAGGCTCGACGCGCCCGGCGGTACTCCGTGACCAGGAGCAGGTCCTTGGCGGGGCCGCCCACCCGCCACCTGCTGCGCCAGTGGTCCGCGTCGGCCACCTCGAAGTCGCCGCGGTAGAGGTCGGCCGCGCAGGGGTGGTCCGTCGTCCAGCGGCCCGTGCGCAGGTCCAGGTCGTGGAAGAAGCGGCCGTCGGCGAACTCCACGCGGACGGTGCCCGGCGCGCCGCCCGGCAGGAAGCGCAGGGTGCGCTCGGCGGGGCGCGCGGTGCCGCGCCAGGTGAAGGTGCCCGACTCGTGGTGGAGGAGCCCGCCCTCGTCCGGGGCGGGCAGCGGGGTGAAGCGCGTCGTGCCGGTGAAGTGCCCCGCGGAGCCGTCGGCGAGGTCGCGGACCGTGCGCTCCACGTGCCAGGTGCCCGCGAGGAGGGCGAGGGCGTCCGGTACGGGACGGCGGGACGGGGCGCCGGGCCCGGCGGGGGCCGCGGGGGAGCCGGTCATCGCGGGGTCCAGCCCGTCTGTACGGCCCACAGCCGCGCCCCTGCCATCAGGGCGTCGGTCGCCGGGGCCTTGATCTGCCCGTACTCCTCCAGGGTGCGGGCGCTCCGCGCGAGCCGCCGCTTGAAGGCGCCCCACGCCTCGCGGGCCCCGCGGTCCGCGCGCAGGTAGTCCCGGAAGAGCAGCGCGTACGTGGCGTTCGAGCGGCCGTGCTCGCGCAGATGCACGTTGCAGCGGCGGGCGCCGGGCGGCGGCGCGAAGACCAGCTTGGGGCCGGAGCGGCCGAAGGAGATCTCGGAGCGGTTCCACGGCTCGGGGCGGCAGCGGAAGCCCAGCGCGGCGAGCAGCGGCACGTCCCTGGCCTCGTCCAGGGAGGTCATCCGCACCTGCACGTCGACGCAGTCCTTGGCCGCGAGCCCCGGGACGGACGTCGAGCCCACGTGGTCGACGGCGACCGCGAGGCCCACGAGCGCCGGGCGCAGCCGCTCGGCGATCCGCTCGAAGTCCCGCGGCCACGTGTCCTGGTAGTCGACCACGCTCACGTCGGTGGCCTCATCGGGGAAGGGCATGCCAGCAGGCTACGTCGGCCGGTGGCCGGCCCCCGTGGCGGCCACCGGCCCCGGACCCGCTAGCCGTTCACGACCGCCATGCTGCGCTCGTCGTAGCGGGTGCCCGCGACCCCGTCGGCCGGGGCCGCCGCGTCGATCGCGGCGAGCTCGTCGGCGGACAGCTCGACGGCGACGGCCCCGAGGTTCTCCGTCAGGTACGTCTCGCGCCGCGTTCCCGGGATCGGCACGACGTCGTCGCCGCGGTGCTGCACCCAGGCGAGCGCGAGCTGCCCCGCGGTGACGCCCTTCTCGGCGGCGAGCGCGTCCAGGGTCCGCACGATGGCGAGGTTGTGCTCCAGGTTGCCGTCGGCGAAGCGCGGCTGGGTGCGCCGCACGTCGTCCTCGGGCAGCCCCTCCAGCGAGGTGTAGCGGCCGGTGAGGAAGCCGCGCCCGAGCGGCGAGAACGGCACGAGACCGATGCCGAGCTCGCGGCAGACCGGCGCGACCTCCGCCTCCAGGTCCCTGGTCCACAGCGACCACTCGCTCTGCAGGGCGGCGATGGGGTGCACGGCGTGCGCCCGGCGGAGCGTCCCGGCACCGGCCTCGGAGAGCCCGAGGTGGCGCACCTTGCCCGCCGCGACCAGCTCGGCCATCGCGCCGACGGTCTCCTCGATGGGCACGGTCCGGTCGACGCGGTGCAGGTAATAGAGGTCGATGTGGTCGACGCCGAGGCGGCGCAGCGAGGCGTCGCAGGCCTCGCGTACGTAGGCGGCGTCGCCGCGGATGCTGATGGGCTCGCCGAGGCGGTTGGCGAAGCCGAACTTCGTGGCGAGGACGGCCTGTTCGCGCCGGGAGCCCGCCAGCGCGCGGCCGATGAGCTCCTCGTTGTGGCCGCTGCCGTAGAAGTCGGCGGTGTCGAGCAGGGTGACGCCGAGGTCGAGGGCGCGGTGGATCGTCGCGACCGACTGCGCGTCGTCCGACGCGCCGTAGCCGTGGCTCATCCCCATGCAGCCGAGGCCCTGCGCCGAGACGGTCAGCGCGCCGAGCCGGCGTGTGGGAAGGCTGGTCATGCGAGTACCTCCTGGAGTGGGGCCGTTGATCGTCGCCGACCCTAGGAGCTGGAGCGGACTCCAGGTCAAGGCGTGTTCCTCCGGCGAACCGGAGCCCGCGTACGGGGGTTGTCCCCAGGGGAGCCGGGCCCGGTGGCCGGATGGTCCGCAGCCCCGCGCGTTCCTAGCGTGGTGATCGACTTCACCGGCCGGACAGCCGGACCGGGCACACGAACCTAGGAGCACGATGCGCGTCGTCCCAGCAGTCACCGCGGGCCTGGGCCTCGTCGGGTTACTCGCGGGCACCGTGGCCGCCGCGAGCCTGCCCGACACCCCCAAGAGCGTTCGCCAGAACGTCAGTTGGGGCCCCTGCTCCGCGGACCAGAAGGAGCTGAACGAGGCGGGCGCGCAGTGCGCGAAGGTGACCGTGCCGCTCGACTACGCCGACCCCGGCGGCCGGACGATCCAGATCGCGATCTCCCGCATCAAGGCGAAGTCGCCGGGCGAGCGGCGCGGCATCCTGCTCTCCAACCCCGGCGGCCCCGGCGGCACCGGGCTGGCCAACACCCTCGCGCTGCGCCCCGCCCTGAAGGACGTGGCCGACCGCTACGACCTCATCGGCTTCGACCCCCGCTTCCTCGGCGAGAGCACCCCGGTCACCTGCGGCAAGGCCCCGCGCCCGACCCCGCCCGCCGAAACCACCACCCCGCGCGCGGACTTCGAGAAGTCGGTGCGCGCCGCCCGCGACACCGCGCGCCGCTGCCGGGAGCACGGCGACAACGCCACGCTCCTGCCGCACGCCTCGACCCGCAACGTCGCCCGCGACATGGACGCCGTCCGGGCCGCGCTCGGCGAGCCCAGGCTCTCGTACTACGGCATCTCGTACGGCGCCGACCTGGGCGCCGTCTACACCCAGCTGTTCCCGCGCCGCGCCGACCGGATCGTCCTGGACTCCTCCACGGACCCCGCGGCCACGCAGTACGAGCTGTTCCAGCGGTCCGGCGCGCCCGCCGAGGCCGCGCTCACCGGTCGCGTGCGGACGGACGTGGAGCGGCTGCTCGCACGCGCCGAGCGCCGCCCGATCCCCGTCGAGGGGCAGCGCCTCGACGCCCCGCTGCTGCGGATCATCCTCAAGCAGCTCGTCCAGCACGAGGAGAACGACCCGCAACTTGCCGAAGTCGTATCGGATCTGAAGAAGGCCGCCGCGGGTGAGGAGTTCGAGCCGGGCCCCGCGCTCACCGGACTCCTCGACCTCCTCGCCTCGCCCGAGCTGGAGAGCAGCATGGTGGGCGGCGCGGTCTTCATGTGCGGCGACGGCGGCTGGCCCGCGGGCGGCTGGCCGAAGGACCCGGCGACGTACTGGCGGAACATGCAGCGCAGCCGGGCCGCCCAGCCGGTCTTCGGGCCGTACGTCAACGGCATGATCGCGCCGTGCGCGTTCTGGGGGAGCGAGCCGCGCGAACCCGGCACGAGGATCGGCAACTCCGTGCCGCTCCTGATGCTCCAGGCCCGCCACGACAACAACGTCCCCTACGAGGGCGCCCTCGCCCTGCACGAGCGGCTCACCGGCTCGCGCCTGCTGACCGCGGACATCCGCTCGCATGGCGTGTACGGGCGCGGCAACGACGGCCTCATGCCCGTCCCCTGCGCCGACCGTGCCGTCAACACCTATCTGCGCGATGGGAAGCTGCCCGCCGGCGACCTCACCTGCGCGAAGCCGAAGGAGCTGTGATGACCGACCTGAGCAGGCGCGCGGGCCTCGTCGCCGCCGCGGCGGCCGTCCTGACGGGAGCCGCCCACGCCGCGTCCCCCGCCTCCGCCGCGTCCCGGGCCCGCACCGCCTCCCGGGCCAACACCGCCGCCCGGCGGGCGCCCGCCCTCCAGCGGGACGTCGACGCCGTCCTCGCCACCGGGGTGAGCGGCGTCCTCGCCGAGGTCCAGGACGCGCACGGCCGTATGCGGGCCCGAGCGGGCGTCGCCGACCTCGCGGCGAAGGACCCGGTGCCCTGGGACGCGTACTACCGCATCGGCAGCGACACCAAGACCTTCACCGCCACCGTCGTCCTCCAGCTCGTGGGCGAGGGGCGGCTGAGGCTCACCGACACCGTCGAGCGGTGGCTGCCCGGCGCGGTCCGCGGCCACGGCAACGACGGCCGCCGGATCACCGTCGCCAACCTGCTGCGCCAGACCAGCGGCCTGAACGACTACCTCTCCCTGGGCGCCGACCCCGGGGACTTCACGCCGGACACCTACCGGCGGGGCCGCTTCCGTACGCAGACGCCCGAGGAACAGCTGACGGCGGCCCTGCGCGAGCCGCCGCGGTGGCTGCCCGACGCGGACGACCCCGCGCAGGAGCGGCGGTGGGAGTACTCCAACACCAACTACGTCGTCGCGGGCCTGGTCGTCGAGGCCGTCACCGGGCACTCCTGGGCCCAGGAGGTCCACGAGCGGATCATCGGGCCGCTCGGCCTGCGCGGCACCTTCACGCCCGGCACGTCGCCGTACGTGCCCCGGCCCACGGCCACCGCGTACACGTACTTCCCCGAGGAGGCCCGGCCCACCGACACGACGCTGGGCTTCGGCGGGGGAGCGGACGGCTGCGTCATCAGCACGGCGCACGACCACGGCGTGTTCCTGCGCGCGCTGCTCGGCGGCCGGCTGCTGCGGCCCGCGCAGCTGGCGGCGATGCGGGAGACCGTGCCCGCCGACGACTGGATCCCGGCGGACGGCGTCCGCTACGGCCTGGGCCTCGCCTGGCGCCCGGTGGCCGGGCGCGACGACGGGATCTGGTTCCACGGCGGGACCAGTCTCGGCTCCGTCTCCGAGTGCGGGGTGACGCCGGACGGCGCCGCCGCCGTCACCAGCGCCGCCTTCACCCTGCGGCTGGGCGGCCCGGCGCAGGAGGCGCAGGCGCGGGCGACGCTGCGGATGGTGGACGCGGCGCTGGCTGCCCGCTGACCCCGGCCGGTCCGGCGTCCGGCCGGGGCTGGGTGCGGCGCGGCAGCCGGGTCGCGAGGGCCGTGCCCAGCGCGGCGAGCACGGCGAGCGCGGTGAGCGTCGGACCCATCGCGGAGAGGAACTCCCCGTCGGACCAGCGGGGTCGATCGCCGTCCGGCCGGGCGCCGGGGGCTGCCAGGGCGGTCATCAGCGTGGTCGCCGCGGCGATGCCCAGGGTCGGGCCCACGTTCATCGCGGTCTGCTGGAGGCCGCCCGCGACCCCGGCGTCGGCCACCGGGGCGTGCCGTACGACGACGGCCGTCGCGGCGACCATCACCGTGCCGAACCCCGCGCCGACGAGCAGGAAGCCACCGCCCGACATCAGGGGGGCCGAGGCCGGACCCGGGCGGGACAGGACCAGGACGCCCGCGGTGAGCAGGACCATCGCCGAGGTGATCGTCCGCCGTGGGCCCCACCGCCGCAGCAGCACCGCCCCGAGCGGTGCGCTCGCCACCATCGCCGCGGCGAGCGGCAGCGCCCGCAGCGCGCTGCCCAGCGGGTCGAGCGCGAGCACGTCCTGGAGGAAGTACGTCGCCACGAACAGCGTCCCGAACATCGCCGCCGAGCCCGCGAGCAGGACCGCGAGGGCGGGGCCGACCGCGGCCGAGCGGACCAGGCGGGGCGGCACCAGGGGGCTCGCCGCGCGCCGCTCGCGCAGGACGAACGCCGCGCACGCCGCCGCCGTCGCGGCGAACCCCGCCACGGGGGCCGTGGGCCCGCTCGCTCCGGGCAGGCCCACGAGCGTGTGCACGAGGCAGGCCAGCGTCACCGCGAGCAGCCCCGCGCCGGGCAGGTCGAGGCCGGGCGAGGGGGCCGGCTTCGCCGGCGCGGGTGCCCGGACCAGCAGGGCCGGCAGGCCGATCGCGAGCGCGGGCACGACGCTCAGGAAGAAGACCGAGCGCCAGCCCAGGTGCGTCGCGAGCGCTCCGCCGAGTACGGGGCCTGCCGCCGCCGACAGGCCGATCGCGCTGGTCCGCAGCGCGATCGGCATCCCGAGCCGGTCCGGCGGGAACGCGGCCCGCAGCATCCCGAGCGTGGCGGGCTGGAGCAGCGCCCCGAAGATCCCCTGGGCGACGCGCAGGGCGATCACCCAGCCGACGTCGGTGGCACAGCCGACGCCCGCCGACGCGGCCGCGAAGCCGAGTGTCCCGACGGCGAAGAGGCGCCGGTGCCCGTACCGGTCGCCGAGCCGCCCCGCGAACACGAGCAGGCTCGCCACGGCGATCAGATAGCCGGTGCTGGTCCACTGGACCTCGGTGAACGAGGCGTCCAGATCACGCTGGAGAGCAGGCTGGACGACGCTCAGCACGGTCCCGTCCAACGCGACGACCATGGCCCCGACGACACTGCAGGCGAGGGTGAGCCGGCGGTGGATCCGGGAGCGGGGCCGCGTCCGGTCGTCCGCGGACGGCTTCGGCGGGTTACCGACCCCGCGCCACGGCTTCGGGCCGCCTGCGGGGTTCCGGTGCGCCGGGGCGTCGGCCGTGCTCTGGTTCTGCGGGCTGTCGGCCGGGTCTTGGTCTTTCGGGTCGTCGGTCACGCCCCGACCCTCCGGACCATCTCCCGGGCCCCGACCCTCCGGCCCCCCGGACAAGCCCTCTGTCTCAGGCCCGCGGCCAGCCCCCCGTATCGCCCGACCCGAAGTCACGCGCCGTCCTCCCGTCCCAGATGTGCCGTCAGCGTCGCTTCCAGCAGGGCCTCCACGTCTTCGGCCCCCGTGGCGAGGCGGAGGCTGCCCCAGCCCCATAGTTGTGCGATGCCGTGCAGGTTCGCCCAGAGTGCGCCCGCGACGGTCCGTGCTCCCGCGTCGGAGGCCGGGCGGGCCTCGGCCACCAGGCCGACCAGGACGTCGAAGAGCGGCAGGCTCGTCTCGCGCAGGCCGAGGCCGTCGCTCTCCAGGAGGTCGTGGCGGAACATCAGCTCGAACATCCCGCGGTGCTCCGCCGCGAAGTCGAGGTAGGCGCGGCTCAGCGCCTTCAGCCGCGTCCGCGCGCTCCCCTCGCCCGCCGCCTCGGCCACCCGCGCCCCCAGGTCCGCGAAGCCCCGCCGCGCGATCGCCGAGAGCAGGGCCACATGCGTGGGGAAGTAGCGCCGGGGTGCCCCGTGCGAGACTCCCGCCCTGCGGGCGATCTCCCGCAGGGTCAGCGCCTGCACGCCCTCGGCGGCGACCAGCTCGACCCCCACGTCGACCAGCCGGGCCCGCAGCCCGGCCTCCGGTTCCGATCGGTCCCTCTGTCGTGCTCCCTCAGTCATAGACACTGTCTACCCCATCGCGTAGACAGTGTCTACGGAGATCGGGACCCCGAGGGCCCTGTCCTTTCGGGGGGAGGTAGGAGATATCTTGATGTCGAGCAATGTTGCAGACGCGGAGCGGAGCACCCGGTGACTGACTCGACCATCATCTACACCCACACTGACGAGGCCCCGGCCCTGGCGACCCATTCGTTCTTGCCGGTGGTCCAGGCGTACGCCTCGACGGCCGGGGTCAGCGTGGAGACCCGTGACATCTCGCTCGCGGGCCGGATCATCGCGAGCTTCCCGGAGCGCCTTGAGGAGAGCCAGCGCATCTCCGACGCCCTCGCCGAGCTCGGCGAGCTGGCCAAGACGCCCGAGGCGAACATCATCAAGCTGCCGAACATCTCGGCCTCGATCCCGCAGCTGAAGGCCGCCGTCGCCGAGCTGCAGGGACAGGGCTACGCGCTCCCCGACTACCCGGACGACCCGAAGACCGACGAGGAGCGCGACATCCGCGCCCGCTACGACAAGGTCAAGGGCAGCGCCGTCAACCCGGTCCTGCGCGAGGGCAACTCCGACCGCCGCGCCCCCGCGTCGGTCAAGAACTACGCCAAGGCCCACCCGCACCGCATGGGTGCCTGGACCGGCGACTCGAAGACGAACGTCGCCACGATGGGCGAGAACGACTTCCGCTCGACGGAGAAGTCCGTCGTGATCGAGAAGGCCGGCGCGCTCCGGATCGAGCTGGTCGGTGACGACGGCTCCACCACCGTCCTGCGCGAGTCCGTACCGGTCGTCGAGGGCGAGGTCGTCGACGCCTCCGTCCTGCGCGTCGCCGCCCTGCGCGAGTTCCTCACCGCCCAGGTCGCCCGCGCCAAGGCCGACGGCGTCCTGTTCTCCGTGCACCTCAAGGCCACGATGATGAAGGTCTCCGACCCGATCGTCTTCGGTCATGTCGTGCGCGCCTTCTTCCCGAAGACCTTCGCGGCCTTCGGCGCCGACCTCGCGGCCGCGGGCCTGACCCCGAACGACGGCCTCGGCGGCATCTACAAGGGCCTGGAGGCCCTGGCGAACGGCGCCGAGATCAAGGCGTCCTTCGAGGCCGAGCTCGCCGAGGGCCCGGAGCTCGCCATGGTCGACTCCGACCGCGGCATCACCAACCTGCACGTCCCCTCGGACGTCATCGTCGACGCCTCCATGCCGGCCATGATCCGTACTTCGGGCCACATGTGGGACAAGGCCGGCGCCGAGGCCGACACCCTCGCCGTCATCCCGGACTCCTCCTACGCGGGCGTCTACCAGGTCGTCATCGACGACTGCCGCGCCAACGGCGCCTACGACCCGTCCACCATGGGCTCGGTCCCGAACGTCGGCCTCATGGCGCAGAAGGCCGAGGAGTACGGCTCCCACGACAAGACCTTCGAGATCCCCACCACCGGCACCGTCCGCCTGGTGGACGCCGAGGGCAACGCCCTCATCGAGCAGGCGGTCTCCGAGGGCGACATCTTCCGCGCCTGCCAGACCAAGGACGCCCCGATCAAGGACTGGGTGAAGCTCGCCGTCACCCGCGCCCGCGCCACCGGCGACCCGGCCGTCTTCTGGCTGGACGAGACCCGCGCGCACGACGCCAACCTGATCGCCAAGGTCAACGCGTACCTGCCGGAGTTCGACACCGAGGGCCTGGACATCAAGATCCTGTCCCCGGTCGAGGCCACCAAGGTGTCCGTGGAGCGCATCCGCGAGGGCCTCAACACGATCTCCGTCACGGGCAACGTCCTGCGTGACTACCTGACCGACCTCTTCCCGATCCTGGAGCTGGGCACCAGCGCCAAGATGCTGTCGGTCGTCCCGCTGATGAACGGCGGCGGCCTCTTCGAGACGGGCGCCGGCGGCTCCGCCCCGAAGCACGTCCAGCAGCTGGTCAAGGAGAACTACCTGCGCTGGGACAGCCTGGGCGAGTTCCTCGCCCTCGCGGTCAGCTTCGAGCACCTCGCCACGAAGACGGGCAACGCGCGCGCCCAGGTGCTCGCCGACACCCTCGACCGCGCCACCGGCACGTTCCTGAACGAGAACAAGTCGCCGTCGCGCCGCCTCGGCGGCATCGACAACCGCGGCAGCCACTTCTACCTCGCCCTGTACTGGGCGCAGGAGCTGGCCAAGCAGACCGACGACGCGCAGCTCGCTGAGGCGTTCTCGGCGCTGGCCAAGACGCTGGCCGAGCAGGAGCAGACCATCGTCGACGAGCTGATCGCGGTGCAGGGCTCCCCGGCCGAGATCGGCGGCTACTACCAGCCGGACGTGGCGAAGGCCTCCGCGGTCATGCGTCCGTCGGCGACGCTCAACCAGGCGCTGTCGATCCTGGGCTGACCGTTCCGGCGCCGGTGTGAAACGCACCGCCGGCACCGTGGGAAGGGCCTCCCGCCACTCGGCGGGAGGCCCTTCTCCGTACTCCGTACGAGGCCGGAGCCCCGGGTTCCCCGCTCACGCGTCCCGCGACCGCAGCACCAGCGCGCCCGCCAGCAGCGCCCCCGCCGCGTACCCGCCGAGCACCCCGATCCCCGCCCACGGCCCGATCGGCAGCCGGTCAAGGCCGACGGTCGACTGGATCGCGAGGCCGGCCGTCGAGGGCGTCAGCTCCTCGGCGCGCTCGCGCCAGTCGGGGTCGGCGAGGAGCCCGGCCAGCACCGGCAGGGCGTAGAAGAGGAAGAGCGCCGAGGTCGCCGCGGCCGCCGTGTCGCGCAGGGCGGCCGCCGTGCCGAGGCCCACCAGGGCGGCCAGCGCCAGATAGAGGACCGAGCCGAGGGCCGCCCGCAGCGTCGGCCCCGCCAGGAGACCCGGTACCGCGAACCCGTCGGCGGACAGCAGCTCCCGCCCGGCGACGAGCGACCCGAACACCCCCGCGCACCCCGCCGCCACCGTCAGCGCGCCCACCACCACGGCCTTGGCGGCCAGCACCCGCACCCGGCCCGGCTCCGCCGTCAGCGTCGTACGGATCGTGCCCGTGCCGTACTCGCCGCTCATCGCGAGGACCGCGAGGACGATGACGGCACCCTGCCCGAGCCACACCCCCGTGAGGCTCAGCCTGACGGTGTCCTCGTGGCAGTCGGCGGGCACCGGGCAGTCGCCGGGGCCGAGGGCCGCGGTGGTGACCGCGCCCGCCGCGACGGTCAGCGCCACCACGGCGAGCAGCAGCCACCAAGTGCTGCGCAGCGTACGGAGTTTGGTCCACTCGGAGTGCAGCGCGCCGAGCCACCGGCCGCCGCCCAGGACGCGTGCCGCGCCGCGCCGCGCCCTCACGCGTCCCGCCTCCGTGTCCGCCACACCGCCGCGCCGAGCACCACGACGGCGTACGCGGCGAGGGTCGCGAGACCGGTCCAGGGTCCCTGCGGATAGCAGCCCTCCTCCGGCAGGCAGACGGTCGCCACCTGGTGGTAGCGCGGCAGGGTGCCCTGGACCGCGAACCCGGCCACCGGAGTGAGGCGTTGGACCAGATGGGCCAGGTCGAGCGGCAGCGTGCTCAGGAGGATCAGCGGCAGCACGAACACCACCACCACGACGGAGATCGCGGCGGCCGTGCTGCGCAGCAGCGCGCCGAGCCCCAGGGCGAGCACCCCGATCAGGGCGAGCACGGCGGCGGTGCCGATGACGGCGCGCAGCATCGGGCCGTCGCCCAGACCGATGTCGCCGAAGAGCGGCGGTGTGTTGTCGCCGCGCAGCTCGGGCGCGCTGACCAGGTACGCGGTGAACGTCGCGACGAGCCCGGCGGCGAACGAGACCGCGCCGATCACCACGGCCTTGGCGACGAGGACCCGGCCGCGCCGCGGGCTGAGGGCGAAGGTCGTACGGATCATGCCCCTGCGGTACTCGGCGGTGATGAAGAGCACCCCGAGCGCGGCGATCAGGACCAGGCCCAACTGGGCGCCGTCCATGGCCATCACGGCCAGGTCGTTGGGCGGCGGGGCCGGGCCGATGTCACCCGATCCGCTGAGCGTGTAGGCGGTGCCGGTCCGCCGCAGCTCGCCGGCCGCGCGGCCGACGTCCCCGCCGATCTCGCTGTGCCGCCAGGCCGCGGGCGTCGCCCGGCCGTCGAGCGTCACCCGGTCGAAGCGCGCGGTGGACCGCGAGGGGCGCTGGTCGATGGACGCGTTGCCGAACTCCCGCTCCCGCGCCTGGACGTCGGGCGAGGTGACGAAGAACCCGGCCGCCACCGCGTCCGTCGAGCGGGCCTTGTCGCCGGGGCCGTCCAGGTCGACCGTGCCGACCTTCCGCCAGTCGTGGCCGTCGGTCGATTCGTACCCGGTGACGAGGGAGCCCGCGCGGGTCAGCCGCAGCCAGCGGGTGTCGCCCGGCGAGGCGCCCGAGCCCGCCACGTCGCGGGTGAACCCGCTCTGGAGGCGCACGCCGTGGCGCGCGGTGAGCATGAGGGCCGCGTAGTCGGCGCCGGGCCGGGCGCTCTCCTTGATCATCACCCCGGCCTTGGCCCACTCGGGCGTCCCGCCGGGGCCCTCGGCGGCGGGCACGGTCACCCGGGCCGTGACGCCGCCGTCGCCGGTCAGCGTGCGGTGCGCGAAGGAGAAGTCGTCCCGCACGGGCTGCCCGTCGGCCCCGGTGGGCCCCGCGGGACCGCCGCCCCGCGCGGTCTCGGAGGTCGAACTGACCGCGGAGAACAGGGAGACCAGCACGGTCACCAGGACCGCGCCGACCAGCGTGAACCCCCAGCGGCGCACCGTGCGCAGCTTGGTCCACTCGGCGCGCAGGAGCCGGGCGAAGCCGTCCCGGCCGCCGCGCGCGGTGCCGCCGTCGCGCAGGGGTGTGAGGGTACTCATCGCGCACCTCCCTCGGGGCCGTGGCCGCCCTCGGGCGCGGTGTCCGCCGCGAACTGCACGGCGTCCCTGGTGAGTTCCATGTACGCCTCCTCCAGCGTCGCCCGGTGCGCGGCGACGCCGGAGAACGCCACGCCCGCCCCGCCGAGCAGCGCCACGACGCGCTCCGCGGCCAGCCGGGAGACGGTGAGCGTGTCCCGGCCGGTCGCCGCGACACCCGCGCCCGCCTCGGTGAGGACCGTCATGGCGCGGGTGCGCTCGCCGGTGCGCACCTCGACGCGGTCGCCGGACGCGGTGGCGAGCAGCTCCCGCACACTCGTGTCGGCGATGACGCGGCCCCGGCCGATGACGATCAAGTGGTCGGCGGTGTCCTCCAGTTCGCCCATCAGATGGCTGGAGACCAGGACCGTCCGCCCCTGTGCGGCCAGTGTCCGCAGGAACCCGCGGATCCACTGGATGCCCTCCGGGTCGAGGCCGTTGACCGGCTCGTCGAACAGCAGCACCGGCGGATCGCCGAGCAGCGCCGCCGCGATGCCGAGCCGCTGCCGCATGCCCAGCGAGTAGCCGCCCGCGCGCCGTCGCGCCGCCCCGCCGATCCCCACCAGCTCCAGCACCTCGTCCACGCGCCGCGCCGCGATGCCGTGCGAGTGCGCCATCCACAGCAGATGGCCGCGCCCGCTCCTGCCCGGGTGCAGGGCGGCCGCGTCGAGCAGCGCGCCGACCTCCAGGAGCGGGGCGCGCAGCGCCTGATAGGGGCGCCCCCCGATCAGCGCCGTCCCCTCGTCGGCGGCGTCCAGGCCGAGGATGATCCGCAGCGTCGTGGACTTGCCCGCGCCGTTCGGCCCGACGAACCCGGTCACCTGACCCGGCGTCACGCGGAAGGAGAGCCCGTCCACGGCGGTGACGGCACCGAACCGCTTGCGCAGCCCGCGCACGTCGATGCCCGCCTGCCGAAGTCCGCCGTGTCCCCTGTGCTCCCCGTGTTCCCCGTGTCCTTCGTGTCCTTCGTGTTCTCCGACGGTCGCTGTCATGCGCCCGCTCCCTCCCCGTCACACCGTGCGTCTCGTACGGAGTGAGGCTAGGGAGGTCCGGGGCGCGGGGCGTCACGCGCCGGAGCGGTCTTCGTATCCCTCACGTGAGGGACTCCACCGCGCCCCGCGCCAGTGACAATGACACCCGTGAAGGCGACAACTTCCTTGTGGCGCGGGCAGGTCGGGGAGCGTCCCGAGGCCCCGGTCGTGGCCGCCGCGCTCCTCGCGCTGGCCGCCGCGGGCGAGGTGCTGCTGCGCGCGGACGGCCGGCTCCCGCTTCCGCTGCCCCTGTCCCTCGCCCTGGCGACGACGGCCCCGGTCGCGGTGCTCGCCGCCCCGGCGGCCGCGGGCCGGAGCGCGGGGGCGGCGATCGCGAGGAGCCGGGCCGTGGGCGCGGCGGCGCTGGTGGCGGGCGCCGCGGGGCTCCTGTCGCTCACGCCGTTCCACGTCCTGACCGCGGCCGGGCTCGGCGCCCTCCTCTACGCCCTCTACCGCGTGGGCCGCCAGGGAACGAAGATCCTCGCCGCGCTGCTGCCGCTGCCCTTCGTGGCGTACGCGATCGGCGCGCCGGAGGGCACCGGCACCGGCGCCCGCTTCCTCGCCGCGCTGATCGCGGCGGCCACCGCCGCGGCGGCCGGAACCGGGCTCGCCCGCAGGGCCAGGGACACCGCGCTCGCCCACACCGCCACCGAGCGGGCCATCGCCGACACGCTGCTCGCACACGCGGCGCGCGGCGAACGGGCGAGGATCGCACGGGAGTTGCACGACGTGGTCGCCCACCACATCTCGATGATCGCCGTCCAGGCCGAGACCGCCCGGCTCACCACACCGCAGCTGCCCGCGGCCGGTGCCGAGCGCTTCCTGGCCATCGGCGACACCGCACGCACCGCCCTGACCGAGATGCGCAGGCTGCTCGGCGTGCTGCGCGAGGACGCGGGCCCGGCGGCCGTGCCCGACCGCCGTCCGCAGCCGGGCATCGAGCAGCTCGGCGAGCTCGTCGACGACGCCAGGGACGCCTCCGGCGGCGCGCTGCGCCTGATCGTCGAGGGACCGATCCGGCCCCTCGACCCGGGCGTCGAGCTCACCGCGTACCGCATCGTCCAGGAAGCCCTCACCAACTCCCGCCGGCACGCGCCGGGCGCCGCCGTCGACGTCGAACTCCGTTACGGGCCTGCCGCGTTGCGCCTGCGTGTGCGCGACAACGGGCCGGGCCCGCACTCCTCGGCGCGGCACGGCGGCGGCCACGGCCTGCTCGGCATGCGCGAGCGCGCCGCCATGGCGGGCGGCGCGCTGCGGGCGGGCCCGGCGCGCGGCGGCGGCTTCCTGATCGAGGCGACCTTCCCCGTCCCGCCACGAGAGCAGGCCGCATGACCGTCCACCCCCGCGACCCCGCCGCGCCCCTGCGGATCGTCATCGCCGACGACCACGAGGTCGTCCGCGTCGGCTACGCCGGACTGCTCGCCACCCAGCCCGACTTCGCCGTCGTCGGCACCGCGCCGGACGGCGCGGAGGCGGTCCGCCTCTGCCGCGAGCTGCGCCCCGACCTGGTCCTGATGGACGTCCGCATGCCGGTGATGGACGGCATCGAGGCGACCGGCCGCCTGGCGGGCACGGACACGCGCGTCCTCATCCTCACCACCTTCGACCTCGACGAGCACGTGTACGACGCGCTGGCCGCGGGGGCGGCGGGCTTCCTGCTCAAGGACGTCACCGCGGAGCACCTCTTCGACGCGGTCCGGGTGGTCGCGGCGGGCGAGGGCCTGCTCGCGCCGACGGTCACGCGGCGCCTCATCGCCGAGTTCGCCCGCCTCAGGCCGGGCAGGACCACCGGGCACGGCCCACGCCTCGACGCCCTCACGCCCCGCGAGACGGAGGTGCTCCGCCTGATGGCGGAGGGCCTCTCCAACCCGGAGATCGCGGCCCGGCTGCACGTCGGCGAGGAGACCGTGAAGACCCATGTGAGCCGGGTGCTCGGCAAGCTGGGGCTGCGGGACCGGACGCAGGCGGTGGTGGCCGCGTACGAGTCGGGTCTGGTGGTGCCGAGGGCGCCGGGCGGTCACCCGGAGGGCTGAACGTCCTTTCGCCTTACCGCCGTTGCTCTCACCCCGCTCCCGAGGCCCTGGCCGCGCGGCGGTGCGCGGCGACCCGCTCGCGGGTGGCGCAGCGCCGGGAGCAGTAGCGGCGGGCGGCGCCGCTGCCCTGGGCGAGATAGACGTTCGAGCAGCCGGCCGAGGCGCAGACGCCGCCGGGGGCGCGCTGGGTGTCCCACACCAGGACGGTCAGCGCCATGCACGACGAGGCGAGGAACCACTCGCCCCAGGGCGCGTCGTCGCTGCCGTCCAGGTGCGGATGCCAGGGGCTCGCGCCGTCGTGCGAGGTGAGCCGGAGCGGTCCCGCGCCGCGCGCCAGCAGGGCGTTGAGGGCGGTGGCCGCGGCGTCCACGTGCGCGGCGGCGAACACCTCGCGCAGCCGTGCGGCGGCGATGCGCATCTCCGCGAGATCGCGGCCGGACACGTCGAGGTCACCGGTCTCGCCGTGCTCGCGCAGCAGGCGGACGACGGTGTCCGGTTCGGTCCCCGGGTCGCCCAGGGCGTTGACGAGGACGGCGGTGCGCCGGGCGACGGCCTGCACGGAGTGCCGGGTCGACCAGTCGTTGCGGTGGGAGGGCACGAGTCGAATGTAACGCACCTGGTCAAACTTTCAGTTACGTACGTAACGTCCTGCTCATGCGAAAGCGTTACGCGATGTGGTCCTGTCTCGGCGGCGCCGCGGCGGCGCGGGCGGGCGACGAGATGGCGGGCCCGGCCCTGCTCCTCGCCGGGCTGGCGGCGACCGGCTCGGCGGCGACGGCGTCGGCGCTCCTGGCGGGCGTGACGGCGTCGGCGGCGGTGGGCGGCCCGGTGCTCGGCGCCCTGCTCGACCGCGCCGCGCGGCCGGGACGGCTCCTCGCGGCGGCGCTCGTGCTGTACGCGGCGGGCCTGGCGGCGATCCTCGCGAGCCTGGGCGCGATACCGCTGCCGGGCACCGTGCTGCTGGCGGTCGCCACGGGCCTGCTCGCGCCGGCCCTCTCGGGCGGCTGGACCGCACAACTCCCGCGCGTGGTCCCACCGGACGCCCTGCCCCGGGCCAACGCGCTCGACGCGATGACCTTCAACCTCTCCGCCCTCCTCGGGCCCGCCCTGGCGGGCACGGTGGCGGCCCTGTTCGCCCCTTCGGCCGCGGTGGCGGCGGCGGCCGGGCTGATCTGCCTGGCGGTGGCGGGGGCCTGGGGGCTCCCGGGGGCGGGGACGGCACGCGGGCGTGGCGGAACGCCGGGGACCAAGGCGTCGACGTCCCTTCTCGCCGAACTCGGTGCCGGGGTGCGGATGATGGCCCGTACTCCCGCGCTCGCCCGCGCGACCACGGCCTCGGTGATCTCCTGCGCGGGGGCGGGCATGCTGACCGCCTGTGCGCCCCTGCTCGGGGAGCGGGCCCTCGGCGGGGCGGGGGAGGGGGCGGTCCTGCTCTCGGGGCTCGCCGTCGCCGCGCTCGCGGCCAACGCGGCGCTGTCCCGGCGCCCGGACCTGCTCACGCCGGACACGGTCATGTGGGGCAGCGCGCTGGTCATGGCCGCGGCCCTCGCCCTCGCGGCGACGTGCCGTCCGGTGCCGGTGATCGCCGCAGTGCTGCTCGCCGGAGCCGGTGAGGGGCCCCAGCTCACCGCCCTGTTCGCGATACGCCACCGGGAGGCGCCGGAGCGCCTGCGCGGCCAGGTCTTCACCACCGGCGCCAGCCTGAAGATCACCGGCTTCGCGGCCGGCGCGGCCGTCGCGGGCCCGCTCGCCGCACGGTCCCTGCCGGGCGCGCTCCTCGCGGCGGCGGCGCTGGAGGTGACGGCGGCGCTGACGTACGCGGTACGGCGCCGGGCCTGACCGCCCGGTGGGCGCTGCTTCTCCTCGCGCTGCCCGGACCGCCGCGCCCTCACGGCAGACGGCCGGGTGTCCCGGAAGGCCCCGCTGAGTCTTCTCCGAAGACCGCCGGAAGAATCCGCCGGAAAAATCTCGCGAAGGGATGTCGAGAACCCGTGTGCGGCTCCGTCCCTGCTGTGGACGCGGCCACAATGGGCCGTACCTCACCAAGGAGACCACCATGGCCAAGTACCTGCTGCTGAAGCACTACCGGGGCGCGCCGGCATCGGTCAACGACGTGCCGATGGACCAGTGGGAGCCGGAGGAGGTCACGGCCCACCTGAAGTACATGAACGACTTCGCCGCCCGGCTGGAGAAGACCGGCGAGTACGTGGACAGCCAGGCGCTCTCCCCGGAGGGCACGTTCGTCCGCTACGACGGCGAGGGGCGGCCGCCGGTCACCGACGGCCCGTTCGCGGAGACCAAGGACCTGATCGCCGGCTGGATGGTGATCGACGTCGAGACCTACGAGCGCGCGCTCGAACTGGCCGGTGAGCTGTCGGCGGCCCCGGGCGCGGGGGGCAGGCCGATCCACGAGTGGCTCGAGGTGCGCCCGTTCTACGGCGTGCGTCCCACGGCCACCGAGTGAACGAGTCCCTGCTCCGGGAGCTGGTGCCCGAGGTGATCGGCGTCCTCGTCCGCCGCGGAGCCGACTTCGCGGCGGCCGAGGACGCCGTCCAGGACGCCCTGGTGGAGGCCGTCCGCGCCCGGCCGGACGACGCCCCGAGGGACCCCAAGGGCTGGCTGGTCACGGTGGCCTGGCGCAAGTTCCTCGACGCCGTCCGCGCCGACTCCTCCCGCCGGCGGCGGGAGGAGCGGGTCGAGGCCGAGCCCCCGCCCGGCCGGGGCGGGGCGGTGGACGACACGCTCCAGCTGTACTTCCTGTGCGCCCACCCCTCCCTGACCCCGGCCTCGGCCGTCGCGCTCACGCTGCGCGCGGTCGGCGGCCTGACCACGCGCCAGATCGCGGCGGCCTACCTCGTGCCGGAGGCCACCATGGCCCAGCGGATCAGCAGGGCCAAGCGGACCGTCTCCGGCGTCCGCTTCGACAGGACCGGCGACGTCGCCACCGTGCTGCGCGTGCTCTACCTCGTCTTCAACGAGGGCTACTCCGGAGACACGGACCTCTCCGCGGAGGCGATCCGGCTCGCCCGCCAGCTGGCGGCCAGGACCCACCACGAGGAGGTCGCAGGACTGCTGGCGCTCATGCTGCTCCACCACGCACGGCGCCCGGCACGGACCGGCCCCGACGGCAGCCTCGTGCCGCTGGCCGAGCAGGACCGCGGCCGCTGGGACACCGCGCTGATCGCCGAGGGCATCGGGATCCTCCAGGCCGCCCTCGCCCGCGACCGCCTGGGCGAGTTCCAGGCGCAAGCGGCCATCGCCGCGCTCCACGCCGACGCCCGGTCCGCGGAGGAGACCGACTGGGTGCAGATCGTCGAGTGGTACGACGAGCTGGTGCGCCTCACCGACAGCCCGGTGGCCCGCCTCAACCGGGCCGTCGCCGTGGGCGAGGCCGACGGCGCGCGGGCCGGCCTGGCCGCCCTCGCGGAGCTGGACCCCTCCCTGCCGCGGCACGCCGCCGTCGCGGCCCACCTCCACGAGCGCGACGGCGATCCGGCGACCGCGGCACGGCTCTACGCCCAGGCCGCCCGGTCGGCGCCGAACATCCCCGAACGCGACCACCTCACACGACAGGCCGCCCGGCTCAACGCACGGCTGCGCGACTGAGCGGCGTCCCGGAGGCGGGGAGCGCGGGACTACGAGCGGCGGCGGGGCTTCCCGCGCTGGCCGGACTTCGCCGACTTGGCGGACTTGGGGCGGGCACCGCCACCCCGCTGCCCCTTGCCGGCCGACCCTCCGGCGGGCTTGCCCGTGGACTTCCCCGCGCCCTTGGCGGGGGACTTCTTGGCGGGGGACTTCGACGTGGCCTGTGCCGCGGGCGCCTGCGCGCGGCCGCGCGAGCTGTTGACCGTCCGGCCCCGGACGATCCCGATGAAGTCCTCCACCAGATCCGTCGTCTCCGCCTCGGGCCACGCCAGGGCGACCCGCGACTCGGGCGCGTCCGTCAGCGGGCGGTAGGTGAGGTCCTTGCGGTGGTGCAGGCGCGCCAGGGACTGGGGGACGACCAGCAGGCCCACGCCCGCCGCGACGAGCTCGACGGCGTCCGCCGTGGTCGCGGGACGCTCGTACGCGGCCTGCCCCGGCCGCTCCTCCCACTCCAGGGTGTCGTCGAGCGGGTGGAAGACGACCTCGTCGGCGATGTCCTCGGGGGACACCTCGTCGACGGCGGCCACCACGTGGTCCTTGGGGATCACGACGACCGTCGTCTCCGTGTAGAGGGGGATCGCGCTCAGATCCGTCCGGTCGATCGGGAGGCGTACGAAACCGGCGTCGGCGCCACCCGCCCGCAGTACGTCGGGAGCCTCGGCGGCGGAGACCTGCAGAAGGGTCAGCGGGACGTCGGGCAGCCGCTCGTTCCAGATCCGCACCCACTTGGTGGGCGTCACCCCCGGGACGTAGGCGAGCCGGAACGAAGGGGTTGTTTCCGAGCCTGTCACCTCGCCAGGCTACCCGTCGTGGTCGGAGGTCGCGCACACGCTCGATACCCTTGACGGCATGACGTCGCACCAAAACGCCCAGACCATGAAGCCCGCGACCGCGGCGAAGAAGCTGGGTGTGTACCTCCAGGCCACCCCCGCAGAGTTCCAGGAGGGTGTCGTCTCGCGCAGCGAGCTGAACGCGCTGCAGGCCGACCCGCCCGAGTGGCTCCAGGAACTGCGCCGCACCGGCCCGCACCCCCGCCCGGTGGTCGCGGCCAAGCTCGGTGTCTCCATCGCGGGCCTCGCGCGCGGCGGGGTCACCGAGCCGCTGACCACGGAGCAGATCGAGGCCCTCAAGCAGGAGCAGCCCGGCTGGCTGCGCCAGGAGCGCGCCACCCAGGCCGAGGTCCGCAAGGAGACCGTACGGATCAAGGAGAAGCAGGCCGAGCAGGCGCAGAAGCGCGAGTCCCGGCAGGACCCGCGCGACTAGCTCCGTCTCCGTCCACCGCCCGGCCCGGGGTCACCCCGCGGCCGGGCGTTCGCGTGTCGGCAGGGGAGCCCGACCGCACCGGCTCCGCGGACATCAGCCCCCGGACGCATCCGCCCGGCCCGCGCGAGGGAGCACGGAGCCGACGGGGTCGACCCCGCACAGGTCCCGGCAGGCGTCCCAGAGCCGGGCCGCGGCGGCGGGGTCGGCGAGGTGGCTCCACACCGGTTCGTGGCGCGGTGCGCCCCGCAGGCCGAAGCGGTGCGGCCCCCACACCTGCCCGCCGCGCACATCCGGGTCGAGCACGGCACGGACCGCGGGCCACGCACCGGCGTGCTTGCCCTGGAGGAGGAGCGCGGCGGGCCAGGCGTACAGCCGCGCACCGGCGGCGCGCACATGGACCGGCGGACGGGACGGGGTGAGGGAGTCCAGGGCGCCGCCGGGGTGGACCACCACGCTTTCCGTGGTGCTCCCCAGCGCCCGCAGACGGCGGTCCAGTTCGAGGCCGAAGTACATCTGGGCCAGCTTGGAACGGCCGTAGGTGCGCTGGGGCCGGTAGTCGTGCCGGGACTGGAGGTCGTCCAGGTCGAGCCGCTCGGACTTCGCCGCGAAGCTGCCGACGGTGACGACGCGGGCCGCGGGAGCGGCCGACAGCAGGGGCATCAGATGGGCGGTCAGCGCGAAGTGGCCGAGATGGTTCGTGCCGAACATCAGCTCGTGTCCTGCCCCGGTCTCGCGGCGCGGCGGGTCGTCGAGCGCGACACCGGCGTTGTGGACCACCGCGTCGAGCCGTGCCACCGGCAGCGATGCCACGGCCGGGCCGAGCGAGGCGAGATCGGCGAGGTCCAGCCGCACGGACCGTACCCGCGCGCCGGGCACACGGGAGCGGATCGATCCCCTGGCGGCCTCGGCCTTCGCCGGGTCCCGGCAGCC
Source organism: Streptomyces sp. NPDC052114 (assembly GCF_040680155.1). Lineage (NCBI taxonomy): Bacteria > Bacillati > Actinomycetota > Actinomycetes > Kitasatosporales > Streptomycetaceae > Streptomyces > Streptomyces sp. NPDC052114. The sequence continues at coordinate 89,089 of NZ_JBFAWC010000012.1, forward strand.
CAGGACGACGGTGGCGCCGCTCGCGGACAGCTGCTCCGCGACGAAGTACCCGATGCCCGCGTTGCCCCCGGTCACCAGGAAGACGCGGCCCTCGGCGCGCCGAGGGCGGAGGACGTCCCAGGCGGGGGCGGTGTTCCCCCGGGTGGGAGAGGCGGTGCCGGAGGGGGAGCCGGTGTCCCGGGCGGGCGCGGCCTCCCGGGCGGGGGAGCCGGTTTCCCCGGTGGGAGAGGCGGTGGTGCCCCCGGCGGGCGAAGCGGCGTCCCCGGCCGGGGCGGCGAGGCCCCCGGCAGGGCCGGACGACGTGGACGGCGTGGCGGGAACGGTCGGCATGGGCGACGTGGAGGACATGGACGGCATGGGCGACGCGGACGGCATGGCACAGGCCCCTTCTTCGTGGCGGACGAGCCCCTCGTGGCGGACGAGCCGCTCGTGACGGACGGCGCGGTCACGAGGTCGGCCGCCACCCTTCCAACGCGCGCCGACATCTCACCTACGGACCACCGACAGCCGCGCCCGACGCGCCCGGCGCCACCGACACGCCCGCTCCCCGCAGCTCCTTGGTCGTCATCCCCACCACGGCCACCGCCCCCAGGCACAGCAGCCCGCCGCCGACGAGCGCCACCGCCCCCGACGTGGCGTCCGCGACCAGGCCGCCGCGCAGGTTCCCGATGTCGGGTCCCGCCTGGCCGACGATCTGCTCCACCGCGCCGACGCGGCCGAGGAGTTCCTTGGGCGTGTGCTGCTGCACGACGGTGCTGCGGGAGACGACCGCGACCGTGTCGGCGGCGCCCGCCACGACGAGGAAGGCCAGCCCCGCCCAGGGCGCGGTCGACATGCCGAACAGCGCCAGCGCCGCGCCCCACGCGGCGGATGCGCCCAGCATCACCAGGCCGGGGCGGGGGAGCCGGGTGAACGTACCGGAGAAGAGGGACGCGGCCACGCCGCCGACGGCGACGGCCGTGAGGAAGAGGCCGAGCGTGCGCGGATCGCCGCCGAACCGCTCGGAGTTGACCAGGGGGAACAGGCTGATCGGCATCGACAGCACGGTGGTCGCCAGGTCGGTGACCAGCGCCCCGCGGATGACCGGGGTGCGGCCCAGGAAGGCAAGACCGTCCAGCACCCCGCGCAGTCCGGGCCGCGCGGGCTCGTCCCCGGGCGCCATCGGCGGCAGCCCGAACGCGCCCCAGAGCGCGGCGGTGAAGGCCACGGCGTCGACCGCGTAACAGGCGCCGACGCCCAGGGCGCCCACGGTCAGTCCGCCCAGCGCGGGCCCGAGCAGCATGGCGCCCTGGAAGGAGATCCGGCGCAGCGCGAGACCGGCGGCCAGCTGGTGCGGGGGCAGCAGATGCGGGACGAAGGTGCGGGAGGCGGGGCCGGCGCCCGCGACGAAGCAGGACTGGAGCGCGACCAGCCCCAGCACCCCGGCGGCGGGTACGTGCCCGAGGAAGCCCTGGAGCGCGAGGAGCAGCGAGCACACGGCCTGCCCGCCGGTCATGAGGAGGTAGAACCTCCGGCGGTCGACCCGGTCGACGAGCGATCCGGCGAAGAGCCCGAGGGCGACGAGCGGCACGGCCTGGGCCAGGCCGACGGCGCCCGTCCACAGGGTGCTCCCCGTCATCCCCCAGATCTGGAACATCACGGCGACGAGCGTCATCTGGCCGCCGAGCCCGGACAGGGTCTGGCCGATCCACAGCCGCCGGAACGGCGGTGACGACCGCAGCGGCGCCACGTCGAGCAGCGCCCGCCTCAGTCCCACGCGGGGTCCTCGGCCAGCTTCTCGGCGATCCGCTCGTGGAAGCCCCTGCGTTCGAGGGCGCGCTCGATGTCGGTGACGACCCGGGAGAGCGGATAGGGGATCTCGGCCTCCAGGTCGGCGAGCGCGGCCTCGGTGGCCCGCCACTCCGCCGCCAGCCGCCCGACGACAGCGCGTGACTTGTCGGTGAGCGTCACCTTCCGGGTGCGCGCGTCGTCGCCCACGACGGTCTCGACCCAGCCGTCCCTGCGCATCGCGGCGACCTTCTGGCTGAGCGCCGAGTGCGTGCGCTGCACCGACTCGGCCAGCTCCGCGATGGTCATGGGCCCGCGCGCGTGGAGCCGGAGCAGCTCCATGACGTAACTGGGCCTGAGCCCGTCGATCCGCCGCTCGGCGTAGGCGCGGGCGATGTCGGCGTCCATGGCCGCCTGGAGCAGCCGCAGGGGCCGCCACAGGCTCCGCAGCGACGGGTCGGGTGCGGGGGTGTCGGTCATGCGGCGCATCGTAACAGTGCTTATATAAGTGCTGTTGGTTTTTAGGCGTCACGTGCGGGCATTGCATAAAACTGCGCATCTTTGTATAGTCATGCCATCCAAGAGGAGGGTTCCATGGCGGTACGCGCAGCAGTGGCTGGAGCGAGCGGGTATGCGGGCGGCGAGCTGCTGCGCCTGCTGCTCGTCCACCCCGAGGTGGAGATCGGCGCACTGACCGGCAACGCGAACGCGGGCCAGCGCCTGGGTGCGCTGCAACCGCATCTTCTTCCGCTCGCGGACCGCGTCCTGGAGCCGACCGCCGCGGAGGTGCTCGCCGGTCACGACGTCGTGTTCCTCGCCCTGCCCCACGGGCAGTCGGCCGCCGTCGCCGAGCGGCTCGGCCCGGACGTCCTCGTCGTCGACATGGGCGCCGACTTCCGGCTGAAGGACGCGGCGGACTGGGAGAAGTTCTACGGCAGCCCCCACGCGGGCACCTGGCCCTACGGCCTTCCCGAACTGCCGGGCGCCCGCGCCGCGCTGGAGGGGTCCAAGCGCATCGCGGTGCCCGGTTGCTATCCGACGGCCGTCTCGCTCGCGCTCTTCCCGGCGTACGCGGCGGACCTCGTGGCGGCCGACGCGGTGATCGTCGCCGCGTCCGGCACCTCCGGCGCGGGCAAGGCACCCAAGCCGCACCTGCTGGGCTCCGAGGTCATGGGCAGCATGTCCCCGTACGGAGTCGGCGGCGGGCACCGGCACACGCCCGAGATGATCCAGAACCTGAGCGCCGCCGCGGGCACCCCCGTCTCCGTCTCCTTCACGCCGACCCTGGCCCCGATGCCGCGCGGCATCCTCGCCACGTGCAGCGCGCAGGCGAAGGCCGGCGTCACCGCCGAGGCCGTACGGGCGGCGTACGAGAAGGCCTTCGCCGACGAACCGTTCGTGCACCTGCTCCCCGAGGGACAGTGGCCGAACACCGCCGCCGTGTACGGCTCGAACGCCGTGCACGTCCAGGTCGCGCACGACGCGACCGCCGGGCGCGTGATCGTGATCAGCGCCATCGACAACCTGACCAAGGGCACCGCGGGCGGCGCCCTGCAGAGCATGAACATCGCCCTCGGCCTCGACGAGGCCACCGGGCTCTCTACGATCGGAGTCGCGCCGTGAGTGTGACGGCAGCCAAGGGATTCACGGCCGCGGGCATCGCCGCCGGAATCAAGGAGAACGGCAACCCGGACCTGGCCCTCGTGGTCAACACCGGGCCGCGCCTGGCCGCCGCGGGCGTCTTCACCTCCAACCGCGTCAAGGCCGCCCCCGTCCTGTGGTCGGAGCAGGTCCTCAAGGGCGGTCTCGTCTCCGCGGTCGTCCTCAACTCCGGTGGCGCCAACGCCTGTACGGGACCCAAGGGCTTCCAGGACACGCACGCCACCGCCGAGAAGGCGGCCGACGCGCTGTCCCTGAACGCGGGCGAGGTCGCCGTCGCCTCGACCGGACTCATCGGCGTCACCCTGCCGATGGACAAGCTCCTGCCGGGCGTCGAGAAGGCCGCGGGCGAACTCTCCGCGCACGGCGGCGAGAAGGCCGCCATCGCCATCAAGACCACCGACAGCGTGCACAAGACGTCGGTCGTCACCAAGGACGGCTGGACCGTCGGCGGCATGGCCAAGGGCGCGGGCATGCTCGCTCCCGGCCTCGCCACGATGCTCGTGGTCCTGACGACCGACGCCGACCTCGCGGCGGACGTCCTGGACGAGGCGCTGCGCGACGCGACCCGGCTCACCTTCGACCGCGTCGACTCCGACGGCTGCATGTCCACCAACGACACGGTGCTCCTGCTCGCCTCGGGCGCCTCCGAAGTCACCCCGGAGTACGCCGAGTTCGCCGAGGCCGTCCGCGAGGTCTGCGACGACCTCGGACGGCAGCTGATCGGCGACGCCGAGGGCGCAAGCAAGGACATCAAGGTCGAGGTGGTCAACGCCGCGAGCGAGGCCGACGCCGTCGAGGTCGGCCGGTCCATCGCCCGCAACAACCTCCTCAAGTGCGCCCTGCACGGCGAGGACCCCAACTGGGGCCGGGTGCTCTCCGCGATCGGCACGACGTCCGCCGCCTTCGAACCGAACGAGCTGAACGTCGCCATCAACGGCGTCTGGGTCTGCAGGAACGGCTCCGTGGGCGAGGACCGCGAGCTCGTCGACATGCGCTACCGGGAGGTCGTCATCACCGCCGACCTGGCGGCCGGCACCGAGACCGCGACGATCTGGACCAACGACCTCACCGCGGACTACGTCCACGAGAACAGCGCGTACAGCTCATGAGCAATCCGACCGCGCGCAAGCACACCGCGCTGCCCAAGGCCCAGATCCTCATCGAGGCGCTGCCCTGGCTGACCCGGCACCACGGCAGGACCGTCGTCATCAAGTTCGGCGGCAACGCCATGGTCGACGAGGAGCTGAAGGCCGCCTTCGCCCAGGACGTCGTCTTCCTGCACCACGCGGGCCTCAGGCCCGTCGTGGTGCACGGCGGCGGACCGCAGATCAGCAGGGCCCTCGACCGGCACGGCATCGTCAGCGAGTTCAAGGCGGGCCTGCGCGTCACCACCGAGGAGGCCATGGACGTCGTCCGCATGGTGCTCGCCGGACAGGTGCAGCGCGAGCTCGTCGGCCTGCTCAACCAGCACGGCCCGCTCGCCGTCGGCCTCACCGGCGAGGACGCCCACACCATCACCGCCACCAAGCACCAGCCCCGCATCGAGGGCGAACTGGTCGACATCGGCCGGGTCGGCGAGATCACCGAGATCGACACCGGCGCCATCGAGGCGCTGCTCGCCGACGGCCGCATCCCGGTCGTCTCCTCGATCGCCCGCTCCCAGGACCCTGAAGAAGGGGGCCATGTCTACAACGTCAATGCTGATACGGCGGCTTCGGCACTCGCTGCGGCGCTTGGTGCCGAGACCCTGATGGTCCTGACCGACGTCGAGGGGCTCTACGAGGACTGGCCGAACTCCGACGAGGTCATCAGCCGGCTCACCGCGAAGGAGCTGGAGAAGCTCCTGCCCGAGCTGGCCAGCGGCATGGTCCCCAAGATGGAGGGCTGCCTGCACGCCGTCCGCAACGGCGTACAGACCGCCCGCGTGATCGACGGACGCGTCCAGCACTCGATCCTGCTGGAGATCTTCACCGACGAGGGCATCGGCACGATGGTCGTGCCCGACGACGACAGCACCGGAACCGACACAGAGGGGGAGTCATGAGCAACCAGGAGCTGACCGCGCGCTGGCAGGGCGCGCTCATGGACAACTACGGCACGCCCGCGCTGCCCCTCGTGCGCGGCGCGGGCACCAAGCTGTGGGACGCCGACGGCAAGGAGTACGTCGACTTCGTCGGCGGCATCGCGGTCAACGCCCTCGGCCACGCCCACCCGGCGATCGTCGAGGCCGTGAGCGCGCAGCTCGGCACGCTCGGCCACGTCTCGAACCTCTTCGTCGCCGAACCGCCCGTCGCGCTCGCCGAGAAGCTGCTGCGGCTCTTCGGCCGCGAGGGCCGCGTGTACTTCTGCAACTCCGGCGCGGAGGCCAACGAGGGCGCCGTGAAGCTCGGCCGGCTGACCGGCCGGCCGCACATGGTCGCCACCCAGGGCGGTTTCCACGGCCGGACCATGGGCTCGCTCGCGCTCACCGGACAGCCCGGCAAGCGGGAGCCGTTCCTGCCGCTGCCCGGCGACGTCACGCACGTCCCGTACGGCGACGTCGAGGCGCTGCGCGCCGCCGTGACCACCGAGACCGCGCTGGTGATCATCGAGCCGATCCAGGGCGAGAAGGGCGTCGTCGTGCCGCCCGCGGGCTACCTCAAGGCCGCCCGGGAGATCACCAGGGCCACCGGGACGCTCCTCGTCCTCGACGAGGTGCAGACCGGAATCGGCCGCACCGGCACCTGGTTCGAGCACCTCGCGCACGAGGGCGTCGAGCCGGACGTCGTCACGCTCGCGAAGGGTCTGGGCGGCGGTCTGCCGCTCGGCGCGACCGTCGCGTTCGGTGCCGCCGCCGAGCTCTTCAAGCCCGGCCACCACGGCTCGACGTTCGGCGGGAACCCCGTCGTGTGCGCCGCGGGCCTCGCCGTCATCGAGACGATCGAGACCGAGGGGCTCCTGGAGAACACCAAGCGGGCGGGCGAAAAGCTGCGCGACGGAATCGAGTCACTCGGACACCCGCTCGTCGACCATGTCAGGGGCTCGGGCCTGCTGCTGGGTATCGTGCTCACCGAGCCGCTCGCGCCCCGGGCGCAGCAGGCGGCTCAGGACGCCGGCTTCCTGGTGAACGCGCCCGCCCCCGATGTCGTACGGCTGATGCCGCCGTTGAACGTCCGCGACGACGAGGTGGACGCGTTCCTCCACGCGCTGCCCGGCATCCTGGACAAGGCCGTCGAGGCCGACGGGGACGGACGATCCGGAGAATGAGACGACGATGAGCCAGGCGCAAGGCAACGAGCACGGCGACCACGCGGGTCCCGCCGTGCCGCAGACCCGCACCGCACGCCACCGCCGGATCGTGGACATCCTCAACCGGCAGCCGGTGCGCTCCCAGAGCCAGCTGGCGAAGCTGCTCGCCGACGACGGGCTGACCGTCACCCAGGCGACGCTCTCCCGCGACCTGGACGAGCTGAACGCGGTGAAGATCCGCAACGCCGAGGGCGACCTCATCTACGCGGTGCCGAGCGAGGGCGGGTTCCGCACCCCGCGCGCGCCGCTGGGGGAGTCGGCCAAGGAGGAGCGGATGCGGCGTCTGTCCGCGGAGCTCCTGATCTCCGCGGAGGCCTCGGCGAACCTCGTCGTCCTGCGCACCCCGCCGGGCGCGGCCCAGTTCCTGGCCTCCGCCATCGACCAGGCGGAACTGCACGACATCCTCGGCACGATCGCCGGCGACGACACGCTGATGCTGATCAGCAGGGAGCCGGCGGGGGGCCAGGCGCTGGCGGACCATCTGCTGCGCCTGGCCTCGAACGACCACTGAGGCAACCCGGCGCCTCCGGCGGCAGGGACGGCCCGGCGAAGCCGGTGATCAGTCGCGCGGGCGCCGTGCCATCCACGCCGCCACCAGCGCCCCCGACACGTTGTGCCACACGGAGAAGACCGCCGAGGGCAGCGCGGCCAGGGGGCTGAAGTGGGCCGTGGCCAGGGAGGCCGCGAGGCCCGAGTTCTGCATGCCGACCTCGAAGGCCATGGCCCGCGAGGCCGGCGGGCCGAGCCGGGCCAGCCTGCCCGCGCCGTAACCGAGCGCGAGCCCGAGCCCGTTGTGCAGGAACACCGCGAGGAACACCAGCGCCGCGGCCGACTTGATGGCCGCGGCGCTGCCCGCGACGACGATCGCCACGATGGCGGCGATGGTCAGCGCCGACAGCCAGGGCAGCGCCCCGAGCACCCGGTCGACGTACCGCCCGAAGAGGAACCGCACGACCAGACCCGCGAGGACCGGCAGCAGCACGGTCTTGAGGATGTCCGTCACCATCGAGCCCGCGTCCACCGGCAGGTACTCGCCCGCGAGCAGCAGCGTGAGCGGCGGCGTGATCAGCGGCGCGAGGACGGTCGAGACGGTGGCGACCGAGACGGAGAGCGCCACGTCGCCGCGCGCCAGATAGGTCACGACGTTCGACGCGGTGCCGCTCGGCGCGCAGCCCACCAGGATCACGCCGGCCGCCAGCTGGGGCGAGAGGCCGAGCGCGTGGGCGATCAGCCAGCCGAGCCCCGGCATGATCACGTAGTGCGCGACGAGCCCGAGCGCGACGGCCCAGGGCCGCTTGACCACGCCCTGGAAGTCGAGCGGGGTCATGGTCAGACCCATGCAGAACATCACGACGCCCAGCAGGTACGGGACGTTCGTGCCCCAGCCGTGGAAGGCGTCCGGCACGGCGAGGCCCAGGGCGCCCGCGGCCAGGACGAGGACGGGGAAGACGGTGACGGCGCGGCGGGCCGCCCGGTCGGCGGAGCCCGTGCCGTCGGCCGGGTCGGTGGTCGTCTGTTCGGATCGCACGGCGCGATGCAACGCCCCGGTCCCGCGCGCGTGCAACCCCGTCTCGGTATGTGGTCGCTACACGCAGAGCGCCCGGCGGCCCGTGGGTGCGGGGCTCAGGCGACGCTCGGGGGCAGCGGCAGGGGGAGTCCGGGAAGCCCGTCGATGCTCTGCTCGATGTGGTCCTTCCTGGCGAAGTACGCGCTGAGGGAGTCGTCGTCCTCGCGGGCGAACCGCTTGGCGTGCAGGTCGCGGTCCTCGTCGTACGTCATGAAGGGCACCGCGTAGCCGCAGGAGTCGCGGATGCGGTCGGCCGTCACGACGATGACGGCGCGCAGCCCGTGCGGCGTCGGGTCGATGCCGGGGAAGTGGCCGAGCAGGTCCGTGAAGCGCGGGTCGTCGCGGAAGACGGGCTCGCCGCGGCCGTGCACCCGCACGATGTTGGGCGGGCCCTGGAAGGCGCACCACATCAGCGTGATGCGGCCGTTCTCCCGCAGGTGTGCGACGGTCTCGGCGTTGCTGCCGGCGAAGTCGAGGTAGGCGATGGTCCGTTCGTCGAGGACCACGAAGGAGCCCTTGAGGCCCTTGGGGGAGAGGTTGACCGTGCCGTCGCCGGAGAGGGGCGCGGTCGCCGTGAAGAACATCGGCTGTTCCTCGATGAACGTGCGGAGCCTGCCGTCGATGCGTTCATAAGTCTTTCCCATGGCCCTGGATTATTCGCCAGAGATCCTTCGCCTGTCTAACGACTTGGGATGTCGTCTCGCGGCGTGGCCCTGCGGGGTGACCGGATTGACGAAACATACGGTGGACTGCATACTCATGCATACCGGCGAACGCACCGAGAGGAGACCCCCGTGACCGAGCGCGTCGTACTCGCCTACTCGGGCGGCCTGGACACCTCCGTCGCCATCGGCTGGATCGCCGAGGAGACGGGTGCCGAGGTCGTCGCCGTCGCCGTGGACGTCGGCCAGGGCGGCGAGGACCTGGACGTCATCCGCAAGCGCGCGCTCGCCTGCGGTGCCGTGGCGGCGGAGGTCGCCGACGCCAGGGACGAGTTCGCCGAGGAGTACTGCCTCCCGGCGATCCGGGCCAACGCCCTCTACATGGAACGCTATCCGCTGGTCTCCGCCCTCTCGCGGCCGGTGATCGTCAAGCACCTGGTGGCCGCCGCGAAGAAGCACGGGGCCGACACGGTCGCCCACGGCTGCACCGGCAAGGGCAACGACCAGGTGCGGTTCGAGGCCGGCATCGCCGCTCTCGCCCCCGAGCTGACCTGCATCGCCCCGGTCCGCGACTACGCGATGACCCGGGACAGGGCGATCGCCTTCTGCGAGGCGAAGCGGCTGCCGATCGCCACCACCAGGAAGTCCCCGTTCTCCATCGACCAGAACGTCTTCGGGCGGGCCGTCGAGACGGGCTTCCTGGAGGACATCTGGAACGCGCCGACCGAGGACGTCTACGCGTACACCTCGGACCCCGCCGAGCCGCGCGAGGCCGACGAGGTCGTCGTCTCCTTCCGGGAGGGCGCCCCGGTCGCGATCGACGGCAGGCCCGTCACCGTCCTGCAGGCGATCCAGCAGCTGAACGCACGTGCGGGCGCCCAGGGCATCGGCCGGATCGACATGGTCGAGGACCGGCTCGTGGGCATCAAGTCCCGTGAGGTGTACGAGGCTCCGGGCGCCATCGCCCTGATCGCCGCACACCAGGAGCTGGAGAACGTCACCGTCGAGCGCGAACTGGCCCGCTACAAGCGGCAGGTCGAGCAGCGCTGGGGCGAGCTGGTCTACGACGGCCTGTGGTTCTCCCCGCTCAAGCGGGCCCTGGACGGCTTCATCCAGGAGGCCGGCCGGCACGTCAGCGGCGACATCCGGATGACCCTGCACGGCGGCCGCGCGGTGGTCACCGGCCGCAGGTCCGACCAGTCGCTCTACGACTTCGAGCTCGCCACCTACGACTCGGGCGATACGTTCGACCAGTCCAAGGCGCAGGGCTTCATCGAGATCTTCGGCCTCTCGTCGAGGATCGCGGCCCGGCGCGCCGGGACGTCCTCCGCAGCAACCACCCCTACAGCAGCAGCCTTCAGCAACAGCCTTGAGGAGCACGTGCAGTGAGCAGCAACAACGGCGGTGACGTCCGGCTCTGGGGCGGACGGTTCGCCGACGGGCCCGCCGAGGCCCTGGCCCAGCTGTCCGCGTCGGTCCACTTCGACTGGCGTCTGGCGCCGTACGACATCGCCGGTTCCCGCGCCCACGCGCGCGTGCTCCACAAGGCGGGCCTGCTCACCGAGGACGAGCTGACCCGCATGACCGGCGGGCTCGACCAGTTGGAGGCCGACGTCGCCGACGGCTCGTTCGTCGGCACGATCGCCGACGAGGACGTCCACACGGCGCTGGAGCGCGGCCTCCTGGAGAGGCTCGGCGCCGACCTCGGCGGCAAGCTGCGGGCGGGCCGGTCCCGCAACGACCAGGTGGCGACGCTCTTCAAGATGTACCTGCGCGACCACGCACGGATCATCGGCGGTCTGCTCGCCGAACTCCAGGGCGCGCTCGTGGGGCTGGCGGAGGCCCACCCGGACGTCGCCATGCCGGGGCGCACGCATCTTCAGCACGCCCAGCCGGTGCTCTTCGCGCACCACGTCCTCGCGCACGTCCAGGCGCTCTCCCGGGACGCGGAGCGGCTGCGGCAGTGGGACACGCGCACGGCCGTCTCGCCGTACGGTTCGGGCGCCCTCGCCGGCTCCTCCCTCGGCCTCGACCCCGAGGCGGTCGCGAAGGACCTCGGCTTCGAGCACGGCTCCGCGGCCAACTCCATCGACGGCACGGCCGCCCGTGACTTCGTCGCCGAGTTCAGCTTCATCACCGCGATGATCGGCGTGAACCTCTCCCGGATCGCCGAGGAGGTCATCATCTGGAACACGAAGGAGTTCTCCTTCGTCACCCTGCACGACGCCTTCTCGACCGGCTCGTCGATCATGCCGCAGAAGAAGAACCCGGACATCGCCGAGCTGGCGCGGGGCAAGTCGGGCCGCCTGATCGGCAATCTGACCGGCCTCATGGCCACGCTCAAGGCCCTGCCGCTCGCGTACAACCGCGACCTCCAGGAGGACAAGGAGCCGGTCTTCGACTCCTGCGACCAGCTGGAGATCCTGCTGCCCGCCTTCACCGGCATGATGGCGACGCTCACCGTCCACCGGGAGCGCATGGAGGAACTGGCCCCGGCCGGCTTCTCGCTGGCCACCGACATCGCCGAGTGGCTGGTCAAGCAGGGCGTGCCGTTCCGGGTCGCGCACGAGGTCGCGGGCGAGTGCGTCAAGGTCGCCGAGGCCGAGGGCAAGGAGCTCGACGGCCTCACCGACGAGCAGTTCGCCAAGATCTCCGAGCACCTCACCCCCGAGGTGCGCACGGTCCTGAACGTGCCGGGCGCCCTGGCCTCCCGCAACGGCCGCGGCGGCACCGCGCCCTCGGCCGTCGCCGTCCAGCTCACCGAGGTCAAGGCGGACCTCGCGGTCCAGGAGGAGTGGGCGGCGGCGGGGAAGTGACCGGGTCACTCACCTGACCAGGTCACGTGAGTGACCGAGCCGCGCGGGTGACAACAGGGCATCGCGGGTTACGTTGACGGGGAACCCCCCTACGACGAGGAGCCCGCGATGCCCTTCGCCCGGCTGGCCACCGCCACGACCCCGACCGCGCACATAGGACTGGGCCTCGCGGCCGTCGGCAGGCCCGGCTACATCACGCTGGGCCGCGAGGCCGACCTGCCGCCCTCCCGCAGCGTCGAGGCCCTGCGCGAGCGCACCTTCGAACTCCTCGACGCCGCCTACGCTTCGGGGGTCCGCTACGTCGACGTGGCCCGCTCCTACGGCCGGTCCGAGGAGTTCCTCGCCGACTGGCTGCACGCCAGGCCCGACATCCGTGACGTCGTCGTCGGCAGCAAGTGGGGCTACACGTACACGGCCGCCTGGCGCACCGACGCCGAGGGCCCGCACGAGGTCAAGGACCACAGCGCCGCCGCGTACGCCCGCCAGCGCGCCGAGACCGCCGAGCTGCTCGGCGACCGCCTCGACCTCTACCAGATCCACTCCGTGACGCCCGAGAGCCCGGCGCTCACCGACAAGGAACTCCACGCCCGCCTCGCCGAGCTCGCGGCCGGGGGCGTCACCGTCGGCCTGTCCGTGAGCGGCCCCGAGCAGGCCGCCGCGATCCGCGCCGCCCTCGCCGTGACCGTCGACGGGGAGCCGCTCTTCCGCACCGTCCAGGCGACGTACAACATCCTGGAGACCTCCGCGGGCCCCGCGCTCGCCGAGGCGCACGACGCGGGCCTGACCGTGCTCGTCAAGGAGGGCATGGCCAACGGCCGGCTCGCCGACGCGGACGCGCCCGCCGCGCTGCGCGAGATCGCCGGGGAGACGGGGCTCGGCTGCGACGCGGTGGCGCTCGCCGCGGTGCTGCGCGAGCCGTGGACGGGCGTCGTCCTGTCCGGCGCGGCCACCTCCGTCCAGCTGGTCTCCAACCTGCACGCCGCCGCCGTCGACCTGGACGCCGGGCAGCGGGAGCGCCTCGCGGGCCTGGTGGAGGAGCCGGTGGCGTACTGGCGACGGCGTGCGGAGCTGCCCTGGCACTGAGCGCGGTCGCCCCTGCGCCGCGCGCGGAGCCGTCCTGGAGCGGGCGCGAGACGAGAAGCCCGGACCGCACGGAAAACTCGTGAGACGCCAACGTCTCAAAAGGCTTATGGTTGTCTCATGTCAGTCGATCGCGAACAGGTCCTGCGCAGCGCCGCGGCCCTGCTCACCCGCAAGTCCACATCCACCATGGACGAGGTGGCCCGCGCCGCGGGCATCAGCAGGGCGACCCTCCACCGCCACTTCGCCGGCCGTGACGCCCTCGTGCGCGCCCTCGAAGAGCTCGGCCTCCAGGAGTGCGAGGCCGCCCTCCAGCGGGCCCGGCTCGACGAGGGCAGCGCCTGTGACGCGCTGCGGCGCCTGCTGAAGGAGATCGAGCCCGCCGCGGGCCTCCTCGCGTTCCTCGTCACCGAGAACCAGCTCTTCGAGGGCGAGGAACAGCACGAGGGCTGGTCCCGCATCGACGCCCGCCTGGCCGCGCTCTTCCGGCGCGGCCAGGAGAACGGCGAGTTCCGCATCGACCTGACGCCGGTCTGGCTGACCGAGGCGCTCTACGGCCTCATCGGCTCCGCCGCCTGGGCCGTGCTGGACGGCCGTGTGGCGGCCAAGGACTTCTCGTACATGATCGCCGAGCTGCTGATCGGCGGCGCACAGCGGAGAGTGGAATCATGACCAGCACCCAGCAGCGGACCGCCGACGCGGACGTGCGCGCCCCCGGCCGCTGGCTCGCGCTCGCCGTGCTCGCCCTGGCCGTGCTCCTGGTCGCCGTCGACGCGACCGTGCTCGGCCTGGCGACGCCGTACATCAGCGAGGACCTCAAGCCGTCCGGCACGCAGCTGCTGTGGATCGGCGACGTCTACTCCTTCGTCATCGCCGGTCTGCTCGTCTCCATGGGCAGCCTCGGCGACCGCATCGGCCGCAAGAAGCTCCTGCTCACCGGAGCCGTCGCGTTCGGCGCGGTGTCGATACTCAACGCGTACGCGACGAGCCCGGAGATGATGATCCTGGCCCGCGCGCTGCTCGGTGTCGCCGGTGCGACGCTGATGCCGTCGACGCTGGCGCTGATCCGCAACATCTTCCACGACCCGCGCGAGCGCAGCATCGCGGTCGGCGTCTGGGGCGCCATGGCGTCCGCGGGCGCGGCCGTCGGCCCCGTCGTCGGCGGCTTCCTGCTCGAACACTTCTGGTGGGGCTCGGTCTTCCTCATCAACCTGCCCGTGATGGCCGTGCTCGTACTGGTCGGCATCAAGCTCCTGCCCGAGTCCAAGAACCCGGCACCGGGCCCGTGGGACCTGATCAGCGTCGTGCTGTCGCTCATCGGCATGATCGCCGTCGTGTACTCCATCAAGGAGGCGGCCGCGCACGGGTTGCGCTGGGACGTCGTGGCGTCCGCCGTCGTGGGCGTGGCAGCGCTCACCTGGTTCGTACGCCGCCAACTGACGCTCCCCGCGCCGCTCCTGGACATGCGGCTGTTCCGCAACCGCGGCTTCTCCGGGGCGGTCCTCGCCGACCTGCTGACCGTCCTCGGCCTGTCCGGCCTGGTCTTCTTCCTCTCCCAGTTCCTGCAACTGGTGCAGGGCAGGCGGCCCTTCGAGGCGGGCCTCGCCGAACTGCCCGCCGCGGCGGGCGCGGTGGCGGCCGGACTGGTCGCGGGCATGGTGGCCCGCAGGTTCTCGGTACGGATCGTGGTCGCCGGCGGCCTCGCGGCGGTGGGCCTCTCGCTCGCCGTGCTCACGGCGCTGGACCAGAGCACCGGCTATCCGCTGCTCGGCGCCTCGCTCCTGGTCGTCGGCGTCGGCGCGGGCTTCTCGTTCACCGTGACCGCCGACGTCATCCTCTCCAGCGTGCCCAAGGAACAGGCGGGCGCGGCCTCCGCGGTCTCCGAGACGGCGTACGAACTGGGCGCGGCCCTCGGCATCGCCCTGCTCGGCTCCATCGTCACGGGCGTCTACCGCGACTTCACGGCCCCGCCGGGCACCCCGGCCGACGTGGCGTCGGCGTCCCACGAATCCCTGGGCGGCGCGGTCGAATCGGTCGCGGCCCTGCCCCCGCAGCAGGCGGATGCCCTGCTCTCCTCGGCCCAGACGGCCTTCGTGGAGGGCCTGCGCCTCGCTGCGGGCGTGGGCGCGGCGGTCCTCCTCGCCACGGCGGTGGCGGCCTGGTTCCTCCTGAAGGGCCAGAAACTGGAGGACGGCATCGAGCACATCGAGCACTGAGTACTACGGGGACCCGCGCCCCGTCAGCGGCGCGGGTCCAGCCGGGGGGCGGGCCGGCGCCGGGTGGCGTGGAGGGAACCGAGCAGATCGAGGGACTGGGCACTGGGGCTGCCTGGTGCGGCGTGATAGATGACGAGCTGCTGGCCGGGGGCGTCGCGTACGTCGAAAGCCTGGTAGGTGAGGGTGAGGGGGCCGACGTCCGGGTGGAGGAAGCGTTTGGCGTCCTGGGTCTTGCCGCGCACGGTGTGGGCGTTCCAGAGGCGGGTGAAGTCCGCGCTGTGCTCAGTGAAGGTGCGGACGAGTTCACGCAGCCGTGGGCTGTCCGGGTCGAATCCGGTCGCCTCGCGAAGGTTGGCGACGGTGGCCTGTGCCGCCCGGTCCCAGTCCCTGTGGAAGCCGCGGCCCGCGGCGTCGAGGAAGGTCATGCGGGCCAAGTTGTCCGCCGGCTCGAACGGGGCGTAGAGGGCATCGGCCAGGGCGTTGACGGCGAGGAGGTCCAGGGTCCGGCTCATGACGAACGCCGGAGTGTTCGGGTAGCCGTCCATCAGCTGTCGCAGCGAAGGGCTGACTCGTTCGGCGGCGTGGGCGGAGGGCCGGTCGTTCGGCGTGGCCCCGGCCAGCCGGTACAGGTGCGCGCGTGCGTCCGCGTCGAGGCGCAGCGCGCGGCCGAGTGCGTCGATCACCTGTGGTGAGGGGGTGCGCTCGCGGCCTTGTTCCAGGCGGGCGTAGTAGTCGGCGTTCACTCCGGCCAGGACGGCGACCTCCTCGCGACGCAGTCCGGCGACTCTGCGGGCCCCGTGGCTCGTCATGCCGACGTCCTCCGGCCGCAGTCCGGCGCGGCGTGCGCGCAGGAAGTCTCCCAGGTGGTTGTCGTCCATGTGTGCAGGCTAGGCGGTGGCTCGGTGCGGTGCCTGGGTGTGCTGCACCCAGGCAGCACATGTCCTGGTTGATGGCCGCTGACCTGCGCAGACTCGGTGGAGCGGGAAGAACCGCACCGTTCGAGGAGAGGAGCCCGCCATGGCCGGGAGCGTTGAGGACGACCACGTCGACGTGGTCGGGATGTGGGTGACTGCGGATGGTCACATCCGGCAGGAACTGCTGCCGGACGGCCGCTACGACGAAGCCCGCGGCGAGCGGGCCAGCGCGTACACCGGCCGGTACACGGTGACCGGCAGCCACCTGGACTACGTCGACGACACCGGCTTCACCGCCACGGGCGACATCCGGGACGGAGTGCTCCATCACGAGCACCTCGTGCTCTACCGGGAGCGAAGCCGGTCGTAGCGAAGGCCGGGCCACGGCCGCCCCGGCACCGGGAGGCGAATCCGCCCTCGGCGGACGAAAAGGGCGCGATCCAGCGACGCGTCAGACAGCACGTATCCGGCGACCACGACCCGCAGGCCCTGGTCGTCGGCACTGCCACCGGATGATGTGACCGGAGGGACCCGAGTCGCGCAGCGGCATGTCACCTACTGTGCGGCTGGTGTCCGAGCCAGGACTCCAGGGCCCGTACGGCCCGCAGTCGACGACACCCGAGAGAGATCGGAAGACGAACGCCCGCCCCGGCGCGGGGAAGAGACCCCGGCGCCGGTGCGGGCGCACCGTCATCCAGTTCCGGGCGGCTACGCCGCCTTCGCCTTGGTGGCGTACATGTCCACGTATTCCTGCCCGGACAGCTGCATGACCTCCGTCATCACGGAGTCCGTCACCGCCCGCAGCACATAGCGGTCACGGTCCATCCCGTCGTACCGCGAGAACTCCATCGCCTCGCCGAAGCGGACCGTCACCTTGCCGGGGCGGGGCAGGCCCTTGCCGCCGGGCTGAAGCTTGTCCGTGCCGATCATGGCGAAGGGGACGACGGGCGCGCCGGTCATCAGGGTCAGGCGGGCGATGCCCGTACGCCCCCGGTACAGACGTCCGTCGGGCGACCGCGTGCCCTCGGGGTAGATGCCGAAGACCTTGCCGTCGTCGAGAACGCGCCGCCCGGTCATGAGCGCCGCGACACCGCCGCGCCCGCCGTCGCGGTCCACCGGGATCATGCCGACGCCCGTGAAGAACCACGCCATCAGGCGGCCCTTGAGGCCCTTGCCCGTGACGTACTCGTCCTTGCCGATGAAGAACACCGGACGGTTGGTCACCAGCGGCAGGATCATCGAGTCGATGAACGTCAGGTGGTTTCCGGCCAGAATGACGGGCCCGGTCCCCGGGATGTTCTCGGCGCCTTCTACCCGTGGGCGGAACATCAGGCGCAAGATCGGTCCGAGCACTGCCTTGATGAGCGCTAGACGGGACAACAGGCCCTCCGGTGTCAAGGGGTCGACGACGAGTAAGTGCAGGTGAGGACGATACTCGCGGGGCGCCGCCGATTGCACATCGGGTTCACGTACTCGATACGCAGAGTTGACCTGACTTTGCACGGTGTTGCCCTGCTCGTCCGCCCCTGTGACGACCGTATCCCCGCGGGAACGGTGTGGCCCGAAGTAGTGGTCCTTGTCACGCGGGCGCTTCGCCCTGGGTGACGGCCCTCGTGACGGGCCGCCACTTCCATGGTGCGCCCACTCGCCATGCCGCGTCATCCCGCCGTTCCGCCCGGGGTCTCCCACTCGTCACTCGCGGCCACCTACGATCGGTCCCGCTTTGTCAGGTGCAAGGCGCAGCGTGACATCGGGAGGAGCGCCAATGGCGACGCAGGAGTCGGGTCAGCAGCAGCCGGGGACGAGCCCGGGGCGGCGGGCGGTACTGGGGGCGGCGGTCCTCGGCGCGGGCACGGCCGTGGCGGGGCTGCCCGGCGTGGCGAGAGCCGACGAGCGGCACGGGGGCGGGCACGGCGGGCACGGCGGCTACAAGGACCTGCCGGTGCCCACCGTCGTCGCGCACCGGGGGACCAGCGGCTACCGGCCCGAGCACACGCTCGGTTCGTACCAGCTCGCCCTCGACATGGGCGCGCACGTCATCGAGCAGGACGTCGTGCCCACCAAGGACGGCCATCTCGTATGCCGTCACGAGAACGACATCACCGCGACGACGGACGTCTCGGCGCACCCCGAGTTCGCGTCCCGCAAGACCACCAAGTCCGTGGACGGCACCTCGCTCACCGGCTGGTTCACCGAGGACTTCACGCTCGCCGAGCTGAAGACCCTGCGCGCCAAGGAGCGCATCCCCGGCACCCGCCAGCGCAACACCCTCTACGACGGCCGTTGGGACGTCCCCACCCTCGAAGAGGTCCTGCGCTGGGCGGAGAAGGAGGGGCGCAGGCGCGGCAAGCCGGTCTGGCTGCACATCGAGACCAAGCACCCCACGTACTTCCGCAAGCTGGGCCTCGGCCTGGAGGAGCCGCTCGCCAAGCTGCTGCGCCGCTACGGCCGGCACAAGAAGAACGCGGCGAACTTCCTGCAGTCCTTCGAGCCCAGCAGCATCCAGCGCCTGGCCAAGCTGGTCTCCGCGCCGCGCGTGGTGCTCCTGTCCACCGCGAACTCCCGCCCCTGGGACTTCGTCGAGGCGGGCGACCCGCGCACCGTCGCCGACCTCATCAAGCCCGAGGGGCTGAGGTGGATGGCCGGCTTCGCGCAGGGCATCGGCCCGACCCTGGACCTGGTCATCCCGCGCAAGGCGGACGGCAGCCTCGGCACCCCGACCACCCTGGTCAAGGACGCGCACGCGGCGGGCCTGATCCTGCACCCGTACACGATGCGCAACGAGAACACCTTCCTGCCCGCCAACTTCAGGAAGGGCACCGACCCGAACGCCTACGGCGACGCCTTCGGCGCCTTCAAGGCCTACTTCGAGACGGGCATCGACGGCATCTTCTCGGACAACTGCGACACCGCGCTGCTCGCGGCCGCCGACTTCGTCAACAAGTGAGGTCGTGGCCCCGGTTGGGGTGAGAGACGGCCGCTCCGGCAACCTCGCGCCGGAGCGGCCGCGTCCCGGCGGTCATGACCTACGAGCTCATCCCCACCCTCATCCCCGCGCTCCGGCCGCTGCTCGCCGCCGAGGCGTCGGCCGAGGCGCTCGGCTCCGGTACCGACCCCGGCGACCTCGAACAGGCCGTCTGGCTGCGCCTCCTGGAGCGCCTGGAGGCCGAGGGCCCGCCCGCCGACCCGGCGCGGTGGCTGCGCGGCGCCGTCCGGACCGAGGCCCGCCGCACCCGGCACACGACGCGGCGGGAGGTGGCGTACGCGACCGAGCCCGCCGACGACACCGAGGGCGGCCCCGAACAGCGCGCCCTGACCGCCGACCGGCACCGCACCCTGCACGCCGCCGTGCGCAGGCTGCCCGGCCGCTGCCCCCGCATCATGGCCGCGCTGCTGTCCCCGAAGGACCTCACCTACCGGGAAATCGCAGGGGAGTTGGGAATGTCACAGGGCAGCCTGGGGCCGGAACGTTCCCGTTGCCTGGGATGCCTGCGCAGAATGCTGGCGGCGGAGGTTGCGGCTCCTGAACCCTGGGGAAAGGAGCGATAGACAACCGGTGGACAGGTGAGCGGGAGGCATGCACACATGGGCATGAGCGTGACCATCTCGGAGGCGGCGGGCGACGACACGGACGCCGCCGAGCAGATCCTCAAACTGCAGTACCTCTGCTACCAGAGCGAGGCCGAACTGTACGGCGACTACTCGATCGAGCCGCTGACCCAGTCCCTCGACTCCCTGCGGGCCGAACTGGACACGGGAGTCGTGCTGGTGGCCCGCCTCGGCGACGAGGTGGTGGCCTCCGTGCGCGGCACGGTCGACGCGGACGGCACGGCGCGGATCGGCAAGCTCATCGTCCACCCCCGGATGCAGCGGCACGGTCTGGGCGGCCGGCTCCTCGACGCCATAGAGCGCCGCCTCGGCGCCGCGGGCACGGCCAAGTGCTTCCAGCTCTTCACGGGCCACCGCAGCGAGCAGAACCTCCAGCTCTACCGGAAGCACGGGTACGCCCCCGTGGGCTCCCAGCGGGTGAACGACCGGCTCACGAGGGTCACCCTCGCCAAGGAGGTCGACGCGCGGTCGTTCGTGCCCAGCGCCTAGGAGTCGGCCCCGCGCCTAGGAGGTGGCCTCGCGCCTAGGAGTTGGCCCCGCGCGCCTTCCGGAGCCAGAAGACCGCCGTCACCGGCAGGATCACCGGGATGAAGAGGTAGCCCATCCCGAAGTCCGACCACACCGTGGCGTCGGGGAAGGCGGACGGTTCCACCAGCGTCCAGGTGCCCACGGCGAGTACGCCCACGAGCTCGGCGGCGCAGCACACCAGCGCCGCCCTGCGGGCCGTGTCGCCGCCGCGCACCAGCGAGTACGTGATGAAGCCGTAGACGAGGCCCGCGAGCGCCGACAGCGAGTACGCGAGCGGGGCCTTGTCGAAGTGCTGGGCGATCTGCACGACGGAGCGCGACACGGCGCCGACCACCATCACGCCGTACAGCCACACCAGCAGGATGCCGGGGCCGGTGATCAGCTTCTGCCGGGTGCCCCGGGGCTCGTTCTTCTCGGTCACCGTCACCTCAGCCTCCCCAGATGTCGTAGAGCCGCACTTCGAGCACGGCGAGGACCACACCGCCCGCGGCGACCGTCAGAGAACCCCAGCGCGTCCGCTCCGCCAGGGACATGAAGCCCGCCGCCGGCACGCACGCGAAGGAGCCGAGCAGATAGGCCACGAAGATCGTCGTGCCCTGCTCCGGGTCCTCGCCGCGCGCGAGCAGGACGATGCCGACGATCAGCTGGACCAGGGCGAGGAAGGTCACCACGCCCATGCCGATGAAGTGCCAGTCCTTGGTCGGCTGGTCGCGGTAGGCGGCGAAACCGCACCAGGCGGCGAGGGCGAGCGCGGCCACGGCGGTCGCGATCGTCAGGGCGTCAAGCATGCCCGTGACTTTATTACGGGCCCTTCGACCCGATGCGCGTGCCCCCGGGGTGCCCCGTAGGCTCGGGAACCATGAAGATCCAGGCTGACGCGCTCCTGTTCGACAACGACGGCACCCTCATCTCGTCCATGGAGTCGGTGTACCGCTGCTGGACGCGGTGGGCGCAGGAGTACGGGATCACCGCCGAGGACTTCGCCCGTGTCGAGCTGCACGGCCGCCCCGCCGCCGAGATAGCCGCCGACCTGCTGCCCGCGGAGAAGGTCGCCGGGGCCGTCGCCCGCATCGAGGAGCTGGAGGTCTCCGACGTGGCCGGGGGCGTCGTGCTGCTGCCGGGCACCCGCGCGCTCCTGGAGTCGCTGCCCATGGACCGCTGGGCCGTGGTCACCTCGGCGACGCGCGTCCTGGCCGAGGCCCGGCTCGCCGAGGTCGGGGTCCGCCCCGGCCTGGTGATCGCCGCCGACGACATCACCCGCGGCAAGCCCGACCCGGAGCCCTTCCTGCTCGCCGCCGCCAAGCTGGGCGCCGAGCCCGCGCGCTGCGTGGTCTTCGAGGACGCGCCCGCGGGCCTGGCGGCCGGCCGGGCCGCGGGCATGAGGACCGTGGCGTTGACCACAACCCACACCGCCGACGAGCTGACCGCGGACGTCGTCGTCAAGGACCTCTCCGCCGTGTCCGCGCAGGCCACGGCGGGTGGCGTGGAGATCTCCCTCGCCGACTGAGCCGGCGGTCCCGGCCGTCCACGGCCGTCCAAGGCCGTCCCATCACTGTCCGCATAGCGGACAGTGATGGTGGACAGCCACCTCACGCGTGTTTTACTTGCTCCATGACCACGACGAGCAGCCGCACCCTTGCGACCGAGGCGATGACGACGCCCGGTGCTCGTTGTATGTGTCGAATGTGCGCCTTCTGAGGGCCCCCGCACCACCGAAGAGCCTCGCGCCCCGAAGCGAAGCCCGCTGTGCCGCGCCCCCGCGTGACGTACGGAAAGTACATCGCCGCAGGGAGCGAGCCTGCCCCGCGCACACGTCCTCCGGTTCCTATCGCCACCGCGAGAACCGTGCCGCGTTCCGAACGAATGCCCCGTGCCCGGCGACACCCGCGCCGCGCACTCGACAGTGACGGAATCCCCTGTGATCACCACTTCCGGCCTCACCAAGGTCTACCGCTCACGCGGTCGTGAAGTAACCGCCCTCGACGGAGTCGACCTGCACGTCCGCGAGGGCGAGGTGTACGGCGTCATCGGCCAGTCCGGCGCCGGCAAGTCCTCCCTGATCCGCTGCGTCAACCTCCTCGAGCGCCCCACCTCCGGCACCGTGACCGTCGACGGACAGGACCTCACCGCCCTCGCCGGCCGCGGCTCGCGCGCGGGCAAGGAGCTGCGGCAGGCGCGCAGCCGCATCGGCATGGTCTTCCAGCACTTCAACCTGCTGTCCTCGCGGACCGTGCAGGACAACATCGAACTGCCCCTGGAGATCCTCGGGCTCTCCGGACAGCAGCGCTCCCGCAAGGCCCTCGAACTCCTCGACCTGGTCGGCCTCGCCGACAAGGCCAGGAGCTACCCGAGCCAGCTCTCCGGCGGCCAGAAGCAGCGCGTCGGCATCGCCCGCGCCCTGGCCGGCGACCCGAAGGTGCTCCTCTCCGACGAGGCGACCAGCGCCCTCGACCCGGAGACCACCCGCTCCATCCTCCGGCTCCTGCGCGACCTCAACCAGCAGCTCGGCCTGACCGTCCTCCTCATCACGCACGAGATGGACGTCGTCAAGAGCGTCTGCGACTCCGCCGCCCTGATGGAGCGCGGACAGATCGTCGAGTCCGGCACCGTCAGCGAGCTGCTCGCCACCCCCGGCTCCGAGCTCGCCGCCGCGCTCTTCCCGGTCAGCGGCGAGGCCACCGGTGCCGACCGCACCGTCGTCGACGTGACCTTCCACGGCGAGGCCGCCACCCAGCCGGTCATCTCCCAGCTGTCGCGCACGTACAACATCGACATCTCGATCCTCGGCGCCGCGATGGACACCGTCGCGGGCAAGCAGGTCGGCCGCATGCGCATCGAGCTGCCCGGCCGCTTCGAGGAGAACGTCGTACCGATCGGCTTCCTGCGCGAGCAGGGCCTGCAGGTCGACATCGCGGGTCAGGACGCCCCTGCCGCGCCGAAGGACGCCACGCTGCTGGCCGAGGACGACGCCACGCTGCTGGTGAAGGAAGGTGCCAAGTGACCTGGTCGGAGATGCAGCCCCTGCTGGAGCAGGCGTGTTGGGACACCCTCTACATGGTCGGCTGGTCGACGCTCATAGCCGTCGCCGCCGGTCTGCCGCTCGGCATCCTGCTCGTGCTCACCGAGCGCGGCGGGCTCCTGCAGAACGCCTTCCTCAACAAGGTGATCGGGCAGGTCGTGAACATCGCGCGCTCGATGCCCTTCATCATCCTGATGGTCGCCCTGATGGGCTTCACGCGCTGGGTCACCGGCACCACGATCGGCCGCGAGGCCGCCCTCGTGCCGCTCGCGGTCGGCGCCATCCCCTTCTTCGCGCGCCTGGTGGAGACCTCGATCCGCGAGGTCGACCACGGGCTCGTCGAGGCCGTGCAGTCGATGGGCGGCTCCACCTGGACCGTCGTGCGCAAGGTCCTCGTCCCGGAGTCGCTGCCCTCGCTGATCTCCGGCGCCACCACCACGATCGTCGCCCTCATCGGCTACTCCGCGATGGCGGGCACGGTCGGCGGCGGCGGCCTCGGCGACCTCGCGCTGCGCTACGGCTACCAGCGCTTCGAGACCCAGCTGATGTGGATCACCGTGGCGATCCTCGCCGTGGTCATCTCGATCATCCAGTTCGCGGGCGACTACGCGGCCCGCCGGCTGCACAAGCGCGGCGGCGGCACCGGCCCGCTGCTGCTGTTCCGCCCGCTGCGCGGCGTGCTGCCCGGCACCGTCGCCGCCGAGACGACCACCAAGACCGGCTGACCGGGGCCCGCCCCGGGCCCCACCCGCAGACTTCCCCGCGCACCTGAGCGGGGCTGCACCACCCATGGAGAAAGGCACTTTTCGTGCGTAACACCGCCAAGATCACC
This sequence comes from Streptomyces sp. NPDC052114, assembly GCF_040680155.1. Taxonomy (NCBI): domain Bacteria; kingdom Bacillati; phylum Actinomycetota; class Actinomycetes; order Kitasatosporales; family Streptomycetaceae; genus Streptomyces; species Streptomyces sp. NPDC052114. The sequence goes on from NZ_JBFAWC010000012.1 coordinate 113,049, forward strand.
ACCGCTGTCCTCGCCACCGGCGCCCTCACCCTCGGGCTCGCCGCCTGCGGTTCCGACAAGGACTCCGCGGGCGACAAGGACGGCAAGCTCGTCGTCGCCGCCACCCCGACGCCCCAGGGCCAGATCCTGGAGTACGTCCAGAAGAACCTGGCCAAGAAGGCCGGCCTCGACCTCGAGGTCAAGGAGTTCACCGACTACGTCACGCCGAACACGGCCGTTCAGCAGGGCGAGGTCTTCGCGAACTACTTCCAGCACAAGCCGTACCTCGACGACTTCAACAAGAAGAACGGCACGGACATCGTGCCCGTCCCCGGGGCCACGGTTCACCTGGAGCCGCTGGGCATCTACTCCAAGAAGATCAAGAAGCTCACGGACCTCAAGGACGGCGCCACGGTCGCCATCCCGAACGACACCACCAACGAGGCCCGCGCGCTCAAGCTCCTCGCGGACAACGGCGTCATCGAGCTCAAGAAGGGCGTCGGCTACGAGGCCACCCCGAAGGACATCGCCAAGAACCCCAAGAACATCACGTTCAAGGAGCTCGAGGCCCCGACGGTGCCCCGCAGCCTGGCCGACGTCGACGCCGCGGTGATCAACGGCAACTACGCCCTGGAGGCCAAGCCCGCGCTCAGCCCCGCCAAGGACGCCCTCGTCGCCGAGCCCGCCAAGGGCAACCCCTACGGCAACTTCCTCGCCGTGAAGAAGGGCGACGAGAACGACCCGCGCGTGAAGAAGCTCGCCAAGCTCCTCACCTCGCCCGAGGTCAAGAAGTTCATCGACGACAAGTACGACGGCGCCGTCGTCGCGGCGTTCTGATCATGCGTACGTCCGCTCTGGGCGCCGCCGCGGGGACCCTGGCCCTCGCGCTCGGCCTCACCGCGTGCGGCGCGGGCTCCGACGGCGGCTCGGCGGGCTCCGGCGACAAGCTCGTCGTCGGGGCCACCCCGACCCCGGCCGGCGAAGTCCTCGCCTACGTCCAGAAGAACCTCGCGAAGAAGGCGGGCCTGGACCTCCAGGTCACGGAGTTCACGGACTACGTCACTCCGAACACCGCGCTCCAGGAGGGCTCTCTCGACGCCAACCTGTACCAGCACACCCCGTACCTGAAGGACTTCAACGAGTCCAAGAAGACGGACCTGGTGCCGGTCACCGAGGTGTACCTGCCCCCGATGGGCGTGTACGCGAAGAAGACCAAGGACGTCGCCCGGCTTCCCGAGGGCGCGACCGTGGCCGTTCCGAACGACACGACCAACGAGGGCCGGGCGCTCCAACTGCTCGCCTCCAAGGGCGTCATCGGGCTCAAGAAGGGCGTCGGCGGCACCGCCACGCCCGAGGACATCACGTCCAACCCGAAGAAGCTCACCATCAAGCCGCTCGACCCGGCGCAGCTGCCGCGCTCGCTCGACGACCTCGACGCGGCGGTCATCAACAACAACTTCGCGCTCGACGCCGGGCTCAGCCCCAAGAAGGACGCCATCCTCCTGGAGTCCGCGAAGGGCAATCCCTACAACAACGTCCTCGCCGCCAAGAAGGGCGACGAGGACGACCCGCGGATCAAGAAGCTGGCGAAACTGCTGACTTCGCCCGAGGTGAAGAAGTTCATCGAGGACAAGTACGACGGATCCGTACTGCCCGTCGAGGCGGGCTGAACGGCCTCCCGCGCGCGGGACGCATACAAGACATCGACGGGGTCCGCTCCTGGCACGGGAGCGGACCCCGTGGTGCGTGTGCGGGCGGACATGTTGCATGCTGGTCACTTCAGAAGGCCCGAAGGTCAAGGTCCTTCAGGTCTATGAAGGTTATGGAGCGGCGCATGAACAGAGCCTCCTCGGGGTCCTCGGAGTTTCCCGACATCTCCATCAGCACGGAGCGGTTGGTGCTGCGCCCCCTCGAAGAGGCGGACGTCCCCGCGTACGCGGAGATGATGAACGACGAGCTCGTCACGGCCTGGACCTCCGTGCCCCAGCCCTACACCGAGGCCGACGCCCACGCGTGGATCACCCGCCTCGCGCCCGCCGAGCGCTCCGAGGGCCGCGGCATCGTCCTCGCCGTCACCGAGTTCCTCACCCAGCGCCTTGTCGGCATCATCCAACTCCGGGGCACCGACTGGCGGGTGCGCGCCACCGAACTCAACTACGTCGTCGCGCCCTGGGCCCGCGGCGAGGGCTACGCCTCCGAGGCCGCGCTCGCCACCGCCCAATGGCTCTTCAACGACCAGCAGTTCGAGCGCATCGAACTGCGCACCGCCGCCGACAACACCGCCGCCCAGCAGGTCGCCCAGAAGATCGGCTGCATCAGCGAGGGCGTCCTGCGCGGCGCCTGGATAGCGCGGACGAGGAACGGCGGCGACCCCTTCGGCGGCTGGCTTGAGCTGCGCACCGACCTGATCGTGTGGAGCCTGCTCCCCGAGGACCTCGAAGGCGTCTCCGAGACCCTCGCCGACAGCGGGTTCTCGGCCTACTCCGACTGGAACTGACCGCCTTCTCCGACGGGCACCGAGCCCTTCGACCCTGGCGCCCGCGGGCACATGCGCCCCTCGGGCGCTCCCGGGTCCCAGCAGGTACGCTCGCCCCTGGCCGCGTGCGCGGTTGCCCCCTTCCGCAGCTCCCGCCCCGCACGGACGACCCGCGAGAACCCAGGAGACAGACGACGATGGCCGACCGGGTCACGGTGATCGGCTGGGACGGTACGCCGCTGACCGCAGCGGCGCGCTCCGCGCTCAGCGCCGCGACGCTGGTGGCGGGCGCCGCCCACCACCTGGCGCTGGACGAGCTCCCCGCCCGCGCCGAGCGGATCCGCCTCGGCAGCGTGAGCCTGGCCGCCCGCCGCATCGCCGCCCACCGCGGCACCGCCGTCGTCCTCGCCGACGGCGACCCCGGCTTCTTCGGCGTCGTACGTACCCTGCGCGCCCCGGAGTACGGCCTGGAGGTCGAAGTGGTGCCCGCCGTCTCCTCCGTCGCCCAGGCCTTCGCCCGCGCGGGCATGCCCTGGGACGACGCCGAGGTCGTGGTCGCCCACCGCCGCACCCTGCGCCGCGCCGTGAACGTCTGCCGCGCCCACACCAAGGTCGCCGTCCTCACCTCGCCCGGCGCGGGCCCCGCCGAACTGGGCCTCCTGCTCCAGGGCGTCCACCGCACCTTCGTCATCTGCGAGGAACTCGGCACCGACCGCGAGCAGGTCTCCGTGGTCACCTCCGACAAGGCCGCCGACCACAGCTGGCGCGACCCGAACGTCGTCATCGTCATCGGCGGCACCGCGCCCGCCGCCGACACCGGCTGGATCGCCGGCCGGGAACCGGCCGCCGCGACGCGCGGCTGGGCGCTGCCCGCCGCCGAGTACGGCGGGGACATCTGGCTCGGCGAGGGGGAGACCGACCGGCTGCGGGCCGCCCAACTCGCCCGCCTCGGGCCGCGCGTGGGCGACCTCGTCTGGGACATCGGCTGCGGCAGCGGCGCCTTCACCGCGGAGGCCGCGCGCTTCGGTGCCGCCGTGATCGCCGTCGACCGCGACGCCGACGCCCTCGGCCGCACCACGGCCGCCGTGCGCCGCTTCGGCGTCCAGGCCCAGACCGTGCACGGCGTCGCCCCGCACATCCTCGAAGACCTTCCCGAGCCCGATGTCGTACGCGTCGGGGGCGGGGGAGCCGCCGTGGTCTCCGCGGTCGCCGACCGCCGTCCCGAGCGCATCGTGACGCACGCCGCGACACGCGACGCGGCCGAACTCATCGGCCGGGACCTGACCGAGCACGGCTACACCGTCGAGTGCGCGCTGCTCCAGTCCGTGGAGCTCGACACACGTGCCTGGCGCGAGGAAAAGCGGACGGTTGTGTTCCTGCTCTCGGGGCGGTTGCCGGACCGCTCCCCGTGACCCTGTGGGCGCACGGTGCGGGGTAGGCTGGCCGATCGTTGTACTGCACCCGGGTGCCCAGCAGTTCGTTGGTCAATGTCCGGAAAGCTCGCCCGTTTTGAGGGGTGTGTGTGGTACGGCAGGACCGGAGGACGCGCAACGTGGCGCAGTCCACAGCGGGCCGTGGCCGATCAAGCTGCCGCGGCGGCGGGCCGACCGGGACAATGCCTGTTGTCCGGTCTGCGGTTCGTGCCGCGTGGCGCCCACGCTCGTTGAGGATGACGGGCGGTTGGTGCGCCGCTCCGGGCAATGGGGCCACCCCGGCCGAAGGCTGAGGGGCGGTCGAAGAAGCACTAACCGATGGGCGAGGGGTTACGCATGACCGACACCGGCCAGGTCCCGGGCGAGGGACTGCCGGAGGGCGCAGGCAACGGTGTACCTACCGGGCCCGTGCAGGGCGTGGGGGCGCAGCAGCCGGGCGTTCCCGCACCGGGTGCGTACACCTTCGTGGACCCGGCCGACCCCTCCGAGAACACCGCCGACGAGGACGACCTGCTGCTGATGCCGGGCGCCCAGGGGGCGTGGAGCGAGACGCAGGGGGCGCTGGGGCTCCCGGGCCAGCTGCCGGGGCACGCCCAGGCGCCCGGCCATGGGCCGTTTCCGGCCCAGGGCCAGGGTCCCGCGGCCGGTCAGGGGCAGGCCGCGCCTGTCGCGCAGGCCACCCAGTCCGCCCACCAGCCGGGTCCGCACGAGACCTCCGGCCGGGACAGCGGCTCGGTCGACCTGACCGGCGTCCGGATGCCCGGCGCCGCGCCCGCGCCGGCGCCGTCCCACCCGTCTTCCCCCCGCCGCCCGCTGCACCGCGGTCCCTCGGGCCCCGTCGTGCCGGACGGCGCGGCCAGCCCCGTGCGTTCGCTCGCCGACCGGGGGCCCGCCGGGGCGACGCCCCCGCAGCAGCACCCCGCACCGGCGCGGCACGCGGGACCGCCCACCGGGCCCGAGTACCTCGACATCCCGCGCGACGAGGCGGGCCTGCCGGGGCCGCAGCTCGGTGAGATCCCGCAGGGGGCCGCGCCCTGGTCCCCGCAGGCACCCCAGGGACAGATGCCGCAGCCGCCCCAGGCACCGATGCCTCAGGGCCCGATGCCTCAGGGGCACGGTGGCCAGGAGGCCTATCCCGCATCAGCAGAAACGGTCGTCCCAGGAGACGCGGGGGCCGCAGGCGTCGCTGGCGGCCCTGCCGCCACGGACGCACCGGACGCTCCGGGTGCCCCGGACGTCACACAGGCCCCGCAGTTCACCGACGTACCTCAGGCCGCTGACGCACCGCAGACTCCTGATGCCGCCTTCCCCGGGCAGCCCGTCGAGCTGCCCGCCCAGGCCCAGGCCCAGTACGCCGCGCAGCAGGGCGGCGAGCAGTACGGCGAGCAGTACGGCGCCGGGCAGGTCCCGTCGGCGGAGCAGCAGTTCGCTCCCGCGGAGCAGCAGTTCGCGACGGGGGAGCAGCCGGCGTTCGCCCAGGCTGTGCCCGCCGCCGTGGGCCAGTCCCCGTTCGCCGTCGCCCCCGCGCAGCCGTGGGACGGCGCGCAGGTCCCGCACGCCGATGCCGGTCAGGCGGCCTTCGCCCCGGACGCCTTCCAGGGCGCGCCCGAGGGTCCCGTCGGTGTCGCGCACATGCCCGAACCGCAGACCCCGCAGGACGCCGCCCCCGCGGACGCGTCGTACCCCGGCGAGCCCGACGGCGGCCAAGGCGGCCAGCCCATCGGCCAGTTCGTGCCGGTCGAGGGCACCGTTCCGACCACGCCCCACCTGGCGCCGACGCCCCCGCGCCCGCTGGTCGTCCCGCCGGAGGTCCTGGCCGCCGAGGCCCAGGCCCAGGAGGCAGCCGCCCCGGACGCCCAGGCAGCGGTCGCTCCGGACGCCGAGCAGCTCGCGACCGCCGAGCCCCTGCCCGCCGACGCGCAGGCCGAGCCCGTCGATCCGGCAGGCGCCGCCCCCGTGCCCGTACCGCAGCCGGAGGCACCCGAGGCCGCGGTGCCCGGGGCCGTGACGCCCGAGGCCGCGCCCGCCGAGGGCCCGGTGGCCGTCGCCGAGGACCCGCACGCCGCGCCGCAGGGCGCCGCCGTGCCCGCCCCGCGCGACGCCGCCGAGCAGGCCCCCGCGCCGGACGCGTCCGTCCAGGAGGACGGCGCGGCAGAGGCGGCCGAGGCGACGGCCGACCCCGCGGAGGCCGGCCGGCCCGCCGTGTCTCCCGACACCCCGCAGACCCCGCAGGCGATGCCTGCGTCCTCGGTGGCCGACCGGGCCGAGTTCCCGGCCGCCCCCGAGACGGCCGACCCGGCCGAAGAGTTGGACGAGGCCGACGACGTCATCTCGTTCGAACCGATCGACGCGAACGAAGTGACCGAAGTGGCCGAAGCACCCGAGATGGCCGAAGCGCCTGAAGCACCCGAGACGACCGGGGCTCCCGAAGCCCTCGCCGCCGCACCGGAGGCCCCCGTGCCGACCGGAGCCCCCGAGGCGCAGGACGGCGCCGAGGTCCCCGAGCTCCTCGACGCCGAAGCGGCCGAGGTGGCCGAGGCGACGGACGCCGAGTACGCCGACGAATCCGCGTACCCCGAGCCCGTGCCGTCCCCCGGCACCGCCGCCCCGGGCTACGCCGACGCCGAGCGCGAGGCCGTGCTGCGCGTCATGCGCGAGCGCCGCGACATCCGCAACGGCTTCCGCAACGACGCCATCCCGCACGAGGTGCTGCTCCGCGTCCTGGAGGCCGCGCACACCGCCCCGTCGGTCGGCCACTCCCAGCCGTGGGACTTCGTCGTCATCAAGTCCGCCGAGACCCGCCGGACCATGCACGAACTGGCCATGCGCCAGCGCGACGCGTACGCCAAGTCCCTCCCCAAGGGCCGTGCGAAGCAGTTCAAGGAACTGAAGATCGAGGCCATCCTCGACACCCCGGTGAACATCGTCGTCACCGCCGACCCCACCCGCGGCGGCCGCCACACCCTCGGCCGGCACACCCAGCCGCAGATGGCCCCCTACTCCTCGGCGCTCGCCGTCGAGAACCTCTGGCTCGCCGCCCGCGCCGAAGGCCTCGGCGTCGGCTGGGTCAGCTTCTTCGACGAGCGCGAGATGGTCCGCGCCCTCGGCCTGCCCGAGCACCTCGAAGTCGTCGCCTACCTCTGCGTGGGCTACGTCGACGAGTTCCCGGACGAGCCCGAGCTGATGCAGGCCGGCTGGTCCAAGCGCCGCCCGCTGTCCTGGGTCGTCCACGAGGAGACGTACGGCCGGCGCGCCCTGCCCGGAGAGGACCCGCACGACCTGCTCGCCGAGACCGTGGCCAACATCCGCCCGCTGGACGCCAAGGCGCTCGGCGAGGCGTGGGAACGCCAGAAGCGCATGACCAAGCCGCCGGGCGCGCTCGGCATGCTGGAGATCATCTCCGCCCAGCTCTCGGGCCTGTCCCGGATGTGCCCGCCGCCGATCCCGGAGCCCGCGGCCGTCGCGATCTTCGCGGGCGACCACGGCGTGCACGCCCAGGGCGTCACCGCCTGGCCCCAGGAGGTGACCGCGCAGATGGTCGCCAACTTCCTCGGCGGCGGCGCGGTCTGCAACGCCTTCGCCAACCAGGTGGGCGCCGAGGTCTGCGTCATCGACGTCGGCGTGGCGAGCGAGCTGCCCGCGACCCCCGGCCTGCTGCCCCGCAAGGTCCGCGCGGGCACGGCCGACATGACGACCGGCCCCGCCCTGACCCGCGAAGAGGTCAAGGCGGCCGTCGAGGTCGGCATCGAGACGGCCCGCGACCTGGTGGCGGCGGGCAACAAGGCGCTGCTCACCGGCGAGATGGGCATCGCGAACACGACCGCGTCCGCGGCCCTGATCTCCGTCTACACCGACACCGACCCCGCCGAGGTCACCGGCCGCGGCACGGGCATCAACGACGAGATGCACACCCGCAAGATCGAGGTCGTGCGCCGCGCCCTGGACCTGCACAAGCCCGACCCGGCGGACCCGATCGGCGTCCTCGCGGCGATCGGCGGCCTGGAGCACGCGGCGATGGTGGGCCTCCTCCTCGGCGGCGCCTCCCTGCGCACCCCGGTGATCCTGGACGGCGTGAGCGCCGGCGCCGCCGCGCTGGTCGCCCGTGCCATCGCCCCCGAGGTCCTCGCGGCCTGCATCGCGGGCCACCGCAGCGCGGAGCCGGGCCACGTGGCGGCCCTGAACAAGCTGGGCCTGCGTCCCCTGGTCGACCTGGACCTCCGTCTCGGCGAGGGCACCGGCGCCCTGCTGGCCCTCCCGGTGGTCCAGAGCGCGGCCCGCGCGATGCACGAGGTGGCCACGTTCGACTCAGCAGGCGTCACCGAGAAGTAGGGGGGAGCGCCTGCCCGCGGACCTGGGCAGACGTTCCACAGGCGGTGCCCACCCTCTGCCGTCCCCGTTTGTGGGCAGGCGTTCCGCGCGGCGGAACGGGTGGGCACCAACGCCCACGGCCCGCACACGAAAGCGGGCCTGGGGCGAAGCCCCAGTTTTCGGGAAGGGGCGGGCTTGGGGAAGAGAACCCCACCCCGCCCCAGCCATACTGAACCCGCACGTCACCCCACCCGCCGCCCCACCGTCGCAGCGGCAGCCGCAACGCCCCGCACGAGGAGCCCCCAGCCATGGCCATGGCCGAAAACCCCGCCTACCCCGTAGGCCTCCGCCTCACCGGCCGCCGCGTCGTCGTCCTCGGCGGCGGCCAGGTGGCCCAGCGTCGCCTGCCCGCCCTCATCAAGGCGGGCGCGGACATCCTCCTCGTGTCCCCCTCGGCGACGCCTTCCGTGGAGGCGATGGCCGACGCGGGTGAGATCACCTGGACCAGGCGCCGCTACGAGAGCGGCGATCTGCACCACGCCTGGTACGCCCTGATCGCCACCAGCGACCACGAGGCGAACGTGCGGGCGTCGGCCGAGGCCGAGGAGCACCGCGTCTGGTGCGTCCGCTCCGACGACGCCGAGGCGGCCACCGCCTGGACCCCCGCCACCGGCCGCTCCGAGGGCGTCACGGTCGCCGTCCTCTCCTCCGACCTGCACGACCGCGACCCCCGCCGCACCGCCGCCATCCGCGACGCGGTCGTCGAGGGCCTGCGCGACGGCAGCCTGGTCGCCCCCCACCTGCGCACCCGTACGGCCGGTGTCGCCCTGGTCGGCGGCGGTCCCGGCGACCCGGACCTCATCACGGTCCGCGGCCGCCGCCTGCTCGCCGCCGCGGACGTCGTCATCGCCGACCGCCTCGGCCCCCGCGACCTCCTCGACGAGCTGCCTCCGCACGTCGAGGTCATCGACGCGGCGAAGATCCCGTACGGCCGCTTCATGGCCCAGGAGGCGATCAACAACGCCCTGATCGAGCACGCCAAGCAGGGCAAGGCCGTCGTGCGCCTCAAGGGCGGCGACCCCTACGTCTACGGCCGCGGCATGGAGGAGCTCCAGGCGCTCGCCGAGGCGGGCATCACCTGCACCGTCGTGCCGGGCATCTCCAGCTCGATCTCGGTCCCCTCGGCCGCCGGGATCCCCGTCACCCATCGCGGCGTCGCCCACGAGTTCACGGTGGTCAGCGGCCACGTGGCCCCGGACGACGAGCGCTCCCTGGTCGACTGGCAGTCGCTCGCCAAGCTGCGCGGCACCCTCGTGATCCTCATGGGCGTCGACAAGATCGGCAAGATCGCCGAGGCCCTGATCGCCCACGGCAAGGCGGCCGACACCCCGCTCGCCCTGATCCAGGAGGGCACGACGGCCGCCCAGCGCCGCGTGGACGCGACGCTCGGCACGGTCGCCGAAGCGGTCCGCACCCACGAGGTGAAGCCCCCGGCGGTCATCGTCATCGGCGAGGTCGTCAAGGTCGGCCCCCCGGCCCACGCCTGACCGCACCGGCCCCGGACCACCCGCACGTAACCAGCGGTAACGGAACCCGTTCCCAGCCGTTGGCACCACACCCAGGACAAGGCAGTATCACCCTGTGGCTGATCTCATCACCGTCGACGACCCCGACGACCCCCGCCTGCGCGACTACACGGGCCTGACCGACGTCGAACTGCGCCGCAAGCGCGAACCGGCCGAGGGCCTGTTCATCGCGGAGGGCGAGAAGGTCATCAGACGGGCCAAGGACGCCGGTTACGAGATGCGCTCGATGCTGCTCTCGGCCAAGTGGGTCGACGTCATGCGCGACGTCATCGACGAACTCCCGGCTCCCGTGTACGCGGTGAGCCCGGAGCTCGCCGAGCGGGTCACCGGCTACCACGTGCACCGCGGCGCCCTCGCCTCCATGCAGCGCAAGCCGCTGCCGACCGCCGACGAACTCCTCGCGACCACCCGCCGTGTGGTCGTCATGGAGGCGGTCAACGACCACACGAACATCGGTGCGATCTTCCGCTCCGCGGCCGCGCTCGGCATGGACGCGGTGCTGCTCTCCCCGGACTGCGCCGACCCGCTCTACCGCCGCTCGGTGAAGGTCTCGATGGGCGCGGTCTTCTCCGTTCCGTACGCCCGTCTGGAGTCCTGGCCCAAGGGTCTTGAGGGGGTGCGCGAGTCGGGCTTCAACCTGCTCGCCCTCACCCCCGACGAGAAGGCCACCTCCCTCGACGAGGCGGCCCCGCACCGCATGGACCGCGTCGCGCTGATGCTCGGCGCGGAGGGTGACGGCCTCTCCACCCAGGCGCTGGTCGCCGCCGACGAATGGGTCCGCATCCCGATGGCCCACGGCGTGGACTCGCTCAACGTGGGAGCGGCCGCGGCGGTCGCGTTCTACGCCGTGGCGACGGGCCGCCCGCAGTCCTGACCCGGCCGGGCGCGGGAAACCGCGCCCGACCCGCGGGAGCGCCTAGTCGTTCCGCTCCATCGTCGACTCGAAGTGCTCGGACATCACCTGTCCGTCCAGCGGCTGGTACGCCGCCCGGTCCCTCGGGTCCGGTCCACCGCCGCCGTCCATGCCCCGCGCGGGCCCCTGGCACCCCTGAGCTGCCGCGATCCCCAGGGCCACCAGCAGCGTCACGACCACGAACACGAAGAGCCGCTGCCGCAGCAGCCGTGGATTGGCGGGCCCGCGCCGTCCCGTACCGGTGGTGCGGGGGCCCTGCCGCCCGGTGCCGCTGCGCGGGGCGGGCCTGCTGCCGGAGCGCGTGGAGTTGCGGGACGGCGCGGGCCGGGAGCCGGACCGCGGACCGTTCGGCCGCGACGCGCCCGGCCGTGAGCCGCTGGGCCGCGGCGTGGGCGTGGGCCCCGGGCGCCGCTGGGTGCGCTGGTCGGCGTAGCTCTCGGCGAGCCGTCCCGTCGGCCGGTCGTGGTCCTGGCGCGGCGCGGGCGGGCGCACGTCACCGAGCCCCTGCGCCTCGCGGGCGGCGATCTCCTTGAGGCGCAGCGACAGCTGGAGCGTGCTGGGCCGCTCCTCCGGGTCCTTGGCGAGACAGGCCCTGATCAGCGGCGCGAGCGCGTCGGGCACGCCGTGCAGCTGGGCCTCCTCGTGGACCACGCGGTAGAGCATGACCTCGGAGCTGCCGTGCCCGAAGGGCGAGTCCGCCATGCCCGCGTACGCGAGCGTGGCACCCAGCGCGAAGACGTCGGTGGCGGGCGTGACCGCCGCGCCGCGCACCTGCTCGGGCGCGAGGAAGCCGGGCGAGCCGACGGCCGTGCCGACGTGCGTCAGGGTGGAGGCGCCGGTGGCCCAGGCGATGCCGAAGTCGATGATCCGCGGCCCCTTCGGGGACAGCAGGATGTTGGACGGCTTGAGGTCGCGGTGGACGACACCGGCCTCGTGCACGGCCACGAGCCCCTCGGCGAGCGCCGAGCCGACCACGGCCACCTCCGCGGCGGACAGCGGTCCCTCGGCGGCGACCTTGTCGTGCAGGGAGGGCCCGGGGACGTACTGCGTGGCGAACCACGGCCGGTCCGCGTCGAGATCGGCGGCCACGAGCCGGGCCGTGCAGCCGCCGCGGATGCGCCGGGCCGCCGACACCTCGCGGGCGAACCGCGAGCGGAACTCCTGGTCTTCCGCGAGGTCGGGCCGGATCACCTTCAGGGCGACGCGCTGCCCCCGCCGGTCCGACCCCAGATAGACGACCCCCATGCCGCCGGCGCCCAGGCGCCTGTGCAACCTGAACGAGCCGACGACACGCGGGTCCTCGCGCCGGAGCCGCATCATCGCCATGTCCATCCCCGCTACCCGGTCCGTCTGACGAGCCACAGCTTACGTTTCCACGGCCGGGCACGTGCAGAGGCCGCGCCCTCGCGGGCCGATCGATTGTCAGTGCCAGGTGGGAAACTTGAAGAGTGGTCAGGGCACGGGGGACGGGGGGCCGTTGACGCCCACCCGATCCCCAACCATCCATCGCTGAAGGGGGATTGATCCCGTGAAGGGTGATCGCGTGGAGATAGTCGTGGACGCCGGTGACACGACGCGTACGTACGAAGTGGTGGCGAGCCGGGCGGGCCGCCGGGTGGAGACGGCGGTCCGCAGGGGAGTGGTGGAAGTGAGCGAAGTCACCCGCAGCGGCTCCGTGGTGCGCACGGCCCGGTTCATGGCCACCCGCGTGCTGGCCCTGGTCGAGCAGCCGGTCCCCAGAGAGGACAGTTCCGAGGCCCCGGCGCGTCCCCTCCGGGAAGACCCCGAGTCCTAGGACCTCGTCTCCACCCACGGGAGTACACCGGCGCCGAGTGGTCATCCTCCGGGAGGCCAGGCAATCGGTACGAGGGCATGACGCCCGGCACCCTCCGCGCGCCTAGATTTGAGGTCAAGCGGCGGGTGCAGCACTCGTCCCCCGAGGTCAGACACCCGCCGCTGCCAGATCAACAGCACATCGAATCGTCAGGAGAGGAACCATGGCGGACACGGCACCGCGGACCATGTTCCGTACGCAGGGGCGCAGGTTCTCCGCGCTCGGCGTCCGCCCGTCCGGCACGCGCCATCCCTTGGTGGCGACGGCCATGGTCCTTCCCCTGGCAGCCCTGCTCGTGGTCGTCTTCGGCGGCTGGGACGCAGTGGTCACACAAGCGTCGTCCGTGGGCGTGATGCTGGGGCGCTGAGCGGCGCCCCAGGCCCGGAAGAGCGGTCCGGGCGGGGACATCCGGCCATGAAACCCCGTGGGGACGGGGGTGCGGCGGACGGCACAGATGCCCGCGCAGCTGGGGAGCTGCGCGGGCATTGCCGTGTCCGTACGCGGATCCGTGCCCCCACGACAGTGCGTACGCTCACCCCGTGCCCCCCGCTCTCCTCCCCGCCCTGACCGCAGAGGCCCGCGCCGCCGCCCACCCGTCGCCCGGCGCGACCTGCGCGTGCGCGGGCGGTGACGTGGTGCTCGCGGAGCGGGCGGACGCCACCGTCGTCCGGCACGGCGGCGTCGTCGTCAAGGCGCACGCTCCCGACACCGACCCCGACGAGCTCGCGGCACGCCTCGACGTCGCCGCGGGACTCCCCGCCGTCCTCCTGGCGCCCCTGCGCCCCGCCCCCGCGGACCTCCACGGCCGCCTCGTCACCCGCTGGCGCCACGGCACCCCCGTGGACCGCGACGACCCGGACGCCGCCCCCTGGGAGGCCGCGGCCTGCCTCCTCGCCCGGCTGCACGCCGTGCCCCCGGCCGCCCTGACCCCCGCGCTCCCGCCCATGCGCGGCCCCCGCAAGGCGGCCCGCGCCGTCGAGCGGCTGCGCGCGGCCGGACCGCACCCCGCCGCGCCCCCGGTCCTGCGGGCCTGGGCGGACCTGCCGCCCTGGGCGCGTGCCGAGGCCCCCGCGCCGGGCCCCCGCCGCCTGTGCCACGGCGACCTGCACCTCGGCCAGCTCGTGCGGGCCCCCGAGGGGAACTGGCTCCTCATCGACGTCGACGACCTCGGCACGGGCCCCGCCGCCTGGGACCTGGCCCGCCCCGCCGCCTGGTACGCCTGCGGTCTGCTCGCCCCCGGGGAGTGGACCCGCTTCCTGGACGCCTACCGGGCGGCCGGGGGCCCGGCCCTCCCGGCGGACGGCGCCGATCCCTGGCCCGCCCTGGACGTCCCCGCCCGCGCCCTCACCGTGCAGACCGCCGCCCTCGCGGTCACCAAGGCGGTCGCGGCCGGTCGACCCCTGGACGAGATCGAGCAGGCGCTGATCGATGCCTGCGACCGGATGACCGGAGTGCCCGCACCACCGCCCGAGTTGGCCCCCAGGTCGACGAAGTAGGGTGCGACGCACCGAAGCCGGGCAGAGATCCGGCGAAGCAGTCACCACCGGCGAGGAGTTGAGCCGTCCATGCAGTGCCCCAAGTGTCACGCACCGATGCACACGTACAACCGCAACGGCGTCCAGATCGAGCAGTGCAACGGCTGCCGCGGGATATTCCTGGACTACGGCGAGCTGGAGTCGCTGACCCGTCTGGAGGCCCAGTGGGGCGCCCAGCAGGCTCCGCCGCCGCCCGCTCCGCCGGCGGCTCCCCAGGGATACCCCCCGGCCCAGGCTCCCGCGTGGGGCGTCCCGCCCGGCGGTCACGGAGGCCATGGCGGCCACGGTGGTCACTACGGCCACCACCGTCACAAGAGCTTCGGGCACATGCTCTTCTCGTCCTGAACCATCGCGCCCCGAGGGACTCCGGTCCCGAGGGGACGACGAAGCCCCCGGTCCGTCGAAACGGCCCGGGGGCTTCGTGGGTGGTGCGCGATACTGGGATTGAACCAGTGACCTCTTCCGTGTCAGGGAAGCGCTCTCCCGCTGAGCTAATCGCGCAGGTCAACCTGCGTGTACTGCGTGCGCGATACTGGGATTGAACCAGTGACCTCTTCCGTGTCAGGGAAGCGCTCTCCCGCTGAGCTAATCGCGCGGGGTTCGGTCCGAGGACCAGGATCCGAAGATCCAGTGGACGATACTGGGATTGAACCAGTGACCTCTTCCGTGTCAGGGAAGCGCTCTCCCGCTGAGCTAATCGTCCTTGGAGGTGGAGACGGGATTTGAACCCGTGTAGACGGCTTTGCAGGCCGTTGCCTCGCCTCTCGGCCACTCCACCAGGAGTGTAGGGGTTCGGGAAGATCCCCCACTTTCCTGCGAGCGGACGACCAGGTTCGAACTGGCGACCTCAACCTTGGCAAGGTTGCGCTCTACCAACTGAGCTACGTCCGCTTGTCTTTCCGTTTCGCTTCCGCGTCCCGGCGACGTGTTGAACTCTAGCGGATTCCTGGGCCAGTACAAAAACGCGTTTGCGCAGCGTGCTGCGCTGTCACTGGTCAGGGGCGCCGCCGGGACGCCGGTCATAGACTCACAGCCGTGCACAGCCCCCCTCTGACGTCCTCTTCCGCGCTCCCTCCCCTGGCGCGCTTCGGCTCTCGCGTGGCCTCCGGTCTGCGGGACGTGACCAGCGATCCCGCGGCCCTGGACTCCACCGGCTTCTGGGCGGTGTCCGCGGACTTCGAGGGGGGTCTGGTCTGCGCCCGCTTCGACGACGTGCGCGAGGAGGCCGTGCCCGCCCCCGTCCCGGGCGGGTGGCACGGCCCCGCCGCCGGTGACTGGACGTCGTCCCTGGACCGCGCCGCGTACACGGACGGCGTGCGACGCGTACGTGAATACATCGCGGCCGGCGAGGTCTATCAGGCGAACCTCTGCCGCGTGCTCTCCGCGCCCGTGCCCGCCGACGCCGACGTGGACGCCCTCACCTCGCTCCTCGCGCGCGGGAACCCCGCTCCCTACGCCGGAACGATCCGTCTGCCCGGGCACGGCGTGGAGATAGCCACCGCGTCCCCCGAGCTCTATCTGCGCCGCGCGGGACGCACCGTGGAGTCCGGCCCCATCAAGGGCACCGGCCGGACCGAGGCGGACCTCCTGGAGAAGGACTACGCCGAGAACGTCATGATCGTGGACCTCGTCCGCAACGACCTCGGGCAGGTCTGCGCCACCGGCTCGGTGACCGTCCCCGACCTGTGCGTCGTCGAGAAGCACCCCGGGCTCGTCCACCTCGTCTCCACCGTGGGCGGGGAGCTGCGCCCCGGCGCGGGCTGGTCCGAGCTGTTCGGCGCGACCTTCCCGCCCGGCTCCGTCACCGGCGCCCCCAAGTCCAGCGCGCTGCGGATCATCGACGAGCTGGAGCCGGCGCCGCGCGGCCCCTACTGCGGCGGCATCGGCTGGGTCGACGCCGACCGGGGCACCGGCGAGCTCGCCGTCGGCATCCGCACCTTCTGGATCGACCGTGCCGCCGGCGTGCTCCGCTTCGGCACCGGAGCGGGCATCACCTGGGGCTCGGACCCCGAGGGGGAGTGGCGGGAGACCGAGCTGAAGGCCGCGCGACTGCTGGCGGTAGCGTCGGGGACGTACGAAGCGAGTGGAGGAACCCCAACGTGAAGATCTGGCTCAATGGCGGGCTGCAGGACCTCGACGACGCCCGGGTCTCGGTCCTCGACCACGGTCTGACGGTCGGCGACGGCATCTTCGAGACGGTGAAGACGGTCGAGGGCGCGCCCTTCGCCCTGACCCGCCACCTGGCCCGGCTGGCCCGGTCGGCGCGGGGCCTCGGGCTGCCCGAGCCGGACCTCGACGAGGTGCGCCGCGCCTGCGCCGCCGTCCTCGCCGCCAATCCGCTGCCGCTGGGCCGACTGCGGATCACCTACACCGGAGGGCTCTCGCCGCTCGGCTCGGACCGCGGCGACCAGGGCACCACGCTCGTCGTCGCCCTCGGCGAGGCCGCCCCGCGCCCGGATTCCACCGCGGTGATCACCGTGCCGTGGACCCGCAACGAACGCGGCGCGCTGACCGGCCTGAAGACCACCTCGTACGCGGAGAACGTCGTGGCCCTGGCCCGCGCCCACGAACAGGGCGCTTCGGAGGCCCTGTTCGCGAACACGGTCGGACAGCTCTGCGAGGGCACGGGCTCCAATGTCTTCGTCGTCCTGGACGGCGAGATCCACACCCCGCCGGTCGCCTCCGGCTGTCTCACCGGCATCACGCGCGAGCTGACCGTCCAGTGGACGGGCGCCCGCGAGAGCGACCTGCCGATGGACGTCCTGGACCGCGCCGACGAGGTCTTCCTGACGTCGACGCTGCGCGACGTCCAGGCCGTGCACCGCGTGGACGGGCGCCAACTGCCCGCCGCCCCCGGTCCGGTGACCGCCAAGGCGATGCGGCTCTTCGCCGAGCGTGCCGCCGGCGACCTGGATCCGTAAGTCCCGCGAAACCCTGGTGACGGGCCGGGGTCAGCGCGGGTAGAACACCTGTGATGACCACGACCCTGCGGCCGACCGGGCCGCTCCAGCAAGGCGCCGACGGCGCGAAGTCGCGCACGTACGACGTCTGTGTGAACAGCAGGCCCGTGGGCTCCATAGCCCTCGCCACCCACGACGTCTTCGGGCCCGAGGTCTGCCGGGTGACGGACCTGCGCATCGCGGAGCCGGACCGGGGGCGCGGCCGGGGGACCGTGGCCGCGCTGGCCGCCGAGGAGGTGGCGCGCGGCTGGGGCTGCGCGCGCATCGAGGCGACCGTCCCGGCCGACGCGACGGCGGCCCTGCGGCTCGCCACGGCCCTCGGCTACGTCGAGCGCAACCGCACGATGGCCAAGCCGCTGTCCGACGAGGTGCCCGCGCTGCCCGACGGCGTCGCGTGGCGGCCGATGACCGAGGACGAGTACGTGTCCTGGCTGGCGGAGAAGGTCGAGGCCTACACGCTCGACTGGGTCGAGCGCGGTGTCCCCGAGGCCGAGGCGCGCGCGAAGTCCGAGTCGGATCACGCGCGCTTGCTGCCGCAGGGCCTCGCGACGCCCGACACCTGGCTGAGCGTCCTCACGTCCGGGGGCACGCGGGTGGGCACCCTGTGGGTCGCCCTGCAAGGCGAGAGCGGCTTCGTCTACCGGGTCGAGGTGAGCGAGGAGCACCGCGGGCACGGCCACGGCCGCTCCCTGATGGGCCTCGCCGAGGAACTCACCCGGGCGGCAGGCCGCCACCGCATCGGCCTCAACGTCTTCGCGGGCAACGTCCCGGCCCATCGCCTGTACGAGTCCCTCGGCTACGAACCCGACGCGTACTACCTCTACAAGCCGCTGCTCTAGCGGCCAGGGAGCCTCCGGCCGGGTCAGGAGGCGTCGGCCGCGAGCAGCCGGTCGGTGATCTCCTCGACGCGCTCGCGCAGGCCCTCCTGGCTCTTGCCGCCGTCCAGACGCTCGCCGCCGACGACGTACGTGGGCGTGCCGGTGACGCCGAGCGCCTTGCCCTCGGCCTGGTCGGCGTCGACGATCAGGATGTGCCGTCCGTCGATGAGGGCGGTGTCGAACTCCTCGGCGTCCAGGCCCAGTTCGCGGGCCGTGTCCACCAGGACGGCCTCGCCCCGGGCGGACAGCTCCTCGACCTTGCCGAGCACCGCCTCGACGTAGGGCCACCCCTCGCCCTGCGCGAAGGCCTCCTCGGCGGCCTGGGCGGCGGCGAAGGAGTGCTTGTGCTTCTCGAGGGGGAAGTGCCGCAGGCGCAGTTCGACGCGGTCGCCGTAGCGGGCGCGCAGGGCGCGCACGTCGTCCAGGGCGGTGTGGCAGTCGGGGCACTGCAGCTCGCACCAGACGTCGAGGACGACGGGGCGGGCGGGGCGATCGGCGGGGGAATCGTTCATGGGCACAGTGTTCCAGCCGGTGGACACGCCTCCCAACCGGGACCTGGGGAGGAGGCGGACCCCGAGATGACCCGGAAATGTGCCCGAGGTCCGCACCGGGCGTGGCTCCACGGCACCCACCCGGTGCAGGATGGAAGGGACGACAGTGTCTTTTTCCTACGTACGCTGCATGCCTGGAGGACCGGATGATTGCCGAGACCGTCTGTTCCGCCGTATCCGCGGCCGGGCTGGGCATCGCCGCGATCACGGCCTATCGCAAGCGCTTCCTCGCCGCGGCCCGCCTCGCCGCGTACTCCCTGGTGCCGGTGGGCCTGGTGCTGACGGGAGTCGTGGGCTGGGCGGCCGACACCGCCTTCAGCCTCAAGGCGTGGGTCGGCTTCGGCCTGCTCGGCGCGGCCTGGCTCATGTTCCTGGGCACCCGCGCGGTGGAGCGCCGCACGGGCGGCACCCGCAAGGAGCGCAGGGCCGCGAAGGCCGCCCAGCGCGAGGCGGTGGCCCCCACGGCGTCGGCGCCCTCCCTCGGGCAGGGCTCCCGGCCGGCCGCCGCCCGGCCCGCGGCGCAGCCGAAGGCCGCGCCCGCGGAGGACTTCAGCGACATCGAGGCCATCCTGAAGAAGCACGGCATCTGACGCTCCGCGCCCGCCCCCGGCCGGGTCAGCGGCCCGGCCCCACCTCGGCCAGGACGTTCACGCCGTCCACCCAGGGCACCGAGGCGTTCGCGCACCGCACGGCGCGCCCCCGGCCGGGGAAGGCCGGATCGGGCAGCGCGAGCCCGATGCGGTGCGGGCCGCGCGCGCCCGCCGGCAGGTCCAGTGCGGCGCGCACGGTCGAGACCGCGGGTGCCGCATGGTCGTCGCCGGTCTCCGCGCGCCCCTGGGGCCGCCAGTCGCGCCAGTCCGCCCCCGTGTCGGCCGCGGCCACCGTCCGCCCGGCCGCGTCCAGCAGCACCAGGCGCACGGGCCGCGGATGCTTGGGCGCCGCGAAGCCGCGGTTGACCACGTCGACCTCCACGGGGAGCCGCCCGCCCCGCCGCGCCGCTGCCGGGTCGTAGCGCACCTCCCGCACCTCCACCCGGTAGCCGAGGTGATCGCGCAGGTACTCGAACTGGGTACGTTCCACCGAACGCCCCGCGCGGTCCCTGAAGTACCCGTCGGACACCGGAAGGCGTGCCTCCGTGGCCTGCCGCTCGGTGAGCCGCGCCGCCTTCCAGCCGGGGACGGTGACGGTGGCGTTGTGCACGAGCGAGAGGCTGTCGAAGCGGAGCGTCTGGAGCCGGCGCGCGGCGGCGATCCCGGGGATGACGGTGCTCCACGCGTACGGGTCGGAGCTCTGCCCCTTGTCCCAGGGCATCTCGCCGTCCATCATCCGCGTCGGCGACACGTCGAGGTAGGCCGGCCAGCCGGGGTTGCCGGGCACGTAGTAGTCCCACAGCCCCTCGCCCAGCGTCACGTAGTCGTTGTGGAACCCGACGCGGTCCAGGATCGCCCTGTTGGTGATCATGTCCCGCTTCTCCGCGTACCGGACCTGGGTGTGCA
This sequence comes from Streptomyces sp. NPDC052114, assembly GCF_040680155.1. NCBI lineage: Bacteria > Bacillati > Actinomycetota > Actinomycetes > Kitasatosporales > Streptomycetaceae > Streptomyces > Streptomyces sp. NPDC052114. Next base: position 132,998 of record NZ_JBFAWC010000012.1, read on the forward strand.
GCCCCGGCGGCAGTGCCTCGACGAGCGTCGTCATGATGGCGGTGACGGCGTCGGGGTACGTCTCGTGCGCGTAGTGGCTGCCGTGCCACTCGCCCCAGGTGCCGAGGAACCCGGCCTGCCAGACCGCCACGACATCGCTGTTGCGTGCCACGATCGGCGCCAACTGGCCGATGTGGCGCTGGATGTCCTGGACCGTGTAGCGACGGTTCTCCCGCACCCCGTCGTCGTACACGAAGCGCAGGACCGCCGCGTACCCCTTGCTCCGCAGGCCGCGGAAGACGCTCTCGATGTTGTCGAGCGCGCGCTGCGGGATCGTCGAGGTGGCGAAGTCCCAGAGGTAGAAGTAGAGCTGGGTGAGATTCGCGCCGCCGCCGTACTCGCGCTCCAGGAGGTCGAGGGTGCGCGCCGCGTCGGGGGAGTGGTCCTGTTCGTTCGGCCAAGGGCTCGTCAGGTCGACGGCGTTGTACGACATCTCGTAGCGGAAGCCGCGGCGCGGATTGGGCAGCGGGGCGCGGCCGTCCGGATCGTCCGGCCGGATGCCGCGGTGCGGGACCCGGCGCCACGCGCGCGCCCGCCCGGTGGCGGCCGACGCGGCGCCGGGCGACACCGTCGCCAGCGCCGCCGTGCCGAGCGCGGTCGTCAACAGCCGTCTGCGTGCCACCGACATGAGGGCTCCCTCGTTCGAGTGCGGGCGGTGCCGCAGAGTCTCGCGAGGGGCGCGGCCCCCGAGCCATGGACGGAACGTGCCGGACGCTGGACTTTTGCCGTTCACGGAATCCGGCGAACTCCCGTCCGATCCGGGCGTGTTGGTCAACGGAGGTCTCGTACCTGCGTCATCATCACCGCGAGATGCTTGACACCACCACACCGGGCGATGCCGCCCCGCCGGACGAGGGACGGCAGACGGCACCGGCCCATGAGCGACGACCTGCCGACGTGCGGCCCCCCGCCGCCGCCGAGGAAGAGGAGCGACCCGCCGCCTTCGACGACACGGAGAGGCAGGGCTGTCTCTTCGCTCTCTCCCAGCCGCCCCTGATGATCTTCCTGACGGTGATCGGCACGCTGATCCTGCTGGCCTCGCTGCACGACCTGCTGCTGCTCTAGTGCTCCGGTGCGCAGGCGCGCCGTCGCGGGGCCGCGCTAGCCCGCGGCTTCCTTGCGGCGGGCGCGGTAGGCGGCGACGTGCAGGCGGTTGCCGCAGGTGCGGCTGTCGCAGTAGCGCCGTGAGCGGTTGCGCGAGAGGTCGACGAAGGCGCGCCGGCAGTCCGGTGCCTCGCAGCGCCGCAGCCGGTCCTGCTCCCCGGCGACCACGAAGAAGGCCAGCGCCATCCCGCAGTCGGCCGCCAGGTGGTCCGCGATGGACGCCCCCGGCGCGAAGTAGTGGATGTGCCAGTCGTAGCCGTCGTGGTCGGTGAGCCGGGGCGTGGTGCCCGCCGCCGCGACGAGTTCGTTGATGATCACGGAGGCGGTCTGCGGCTCGGGGTGCGCGAAGACCTCCCCGAAGCGTCCGCGGACCCGGCGCACATCGGCGAGATCGCCCTCGGTGAGCTCTCCGACGTCACTGACTTCGTGGCTTCGTACGAAATCGGCGAGTGCCGCCAGATCCGCGAGCCCGTCGGTGCCGTCCTCCTCCGGCGCGGTGTTCACCAGATCGACCACGGCGTCGAGGGAACACCGGGTGTCGTGGGTGATCAGCACGATTAGCTCCCTGGCCTGGGGGTCGGGTCGGTGCCCGCCGATGCTGGCCGATGCTAGCGGCTTCCCCTCACGACGCACCGGCGCCGTCGCCGCGGGAAGCCCGCGGCGACGGCGCCGGTGTCTGCTCTGTTCGCCTTGTGTCGCTGTGTCGTCACTGCCTGTGCCGTCGCCCCGAGTCGGACGGCGTGAGTGGCTCTCGACGCGCCTCGTGGCCGTCAGCTCTCGGCCAAGATGTGTGAGAGCTCCGTGTCGAGATCGAAGTGACGGTGTTCCGTGCCGGGTGGCACGGCTGCGTCCGTCCGCTTCAGGAAGGATTCCAGGGCCCGCGCCGGGGCCTCGAGCAGGGCCTCGCCCTCCGGGGAGCTCAGGGCGATGCAGACGACGCCCTGACCGTGGCTGCGGGACGGCCAGACTCGGACGTCGCCGGTGCCGGTGGGCCGGTGGAGGCCCTCGGCGAGGAGGTCGCGGGCGAAGACCCACTCGACGGTCTCCTCGGCTCCGGTGTGGAAGGTGGCGTGCACGGCATAGGGATCGGCCGTGTCATACCGCAGTCCTGCGGGTACAGGCAGTGAGGACTCGCTCGACACAACGAGGCGCAGGTGCAGCTCGCAGCTGACCGTGGTGTTCATAAGCGCCAGGGCCTTTCGCTCAGTGTGCGCTCGGGGATTCGCACGTCGGCGAAATCGACATGCCACCTACGGTGCCGTTGTAAACCCCTCTGAGGGTTTTGCGTGTCTTTAGGTAGCTCGTATGGCGGGTTGTCTCATCCGTGCATGCGCCCATTCCGGTGACGGGTTTCCGTCCGGTAGGGTTTGGCCGCATGAATACGGGGAGTAACGAGCCGGCGGGGGTCGCGGAACCGACCGCCGGAGCCGCCGCCGAGCCGCCGCTCGGCTCTCGGGCGCCGGAGTTCGTCCAGTCGCGGAAGATGCTGCACCTCAGCTGGCAGGTGGGCGTCTTCGTCGTGGGTCTCGCGGTCGTCGTCGCGGGCATCATCATGCTGCCCCTGCCGGGGCCCGGCTGGCTGGTGATCTTCGGGGGAATGGCGATCTGGGCGACCGAGTTCGTCTGGGCCCAGCTGGTGCTGCGCTGGACGAAACGCAAGGTCACCGAGGCCGCGCAGCGGGCGCTCGACCCCAAGGTGCGGCGCAGGAACATCATTCTGACGACCATCGGCCTCGTGATCGTCGCGGTGCTGGTCGCCATCTACGTGTGGAAGTTCGGCATCACGATGCCGTGGAAGATCAAGGAGTGACCCGCGGGTGACTCCGGGGCGGTCGGGAGCACCCTCTGACATGGGGTAATGTTCTCTCTGCGCCCGGGCGATTAGCTCAGTGGGAGAGCGCTTCGTTCACACCGAAGAGGTCACTGGTTCGAACCCAGTATCGCCCACCCCGGATTGCGGCCCGGAGGCTTTAGAGCCTCCGGGCCGTTCTCGTATTTCCGTTCCTTTCAAAGGAATTGACGGTTCCACATGTTTCGGCGGTCCGCGTCAATCAGTGCATTCGGCTGAACGCATTCCGGAACTTGCGTGCGTCGCGCAGGCGTTGTTCGTACGTGGCGCCGACGGCCAGGAGCAGCAGGCCCGCGAGCGCGGGCGGCACCCAGCGGGGCAGCGCGTCGGCGACCTGCACGATGTAGGGGGCCAGTTCGTGCAGCGCGTCCAGGGTCAGGACCGTGCCGCCCAGGACGAGTGGGGCGCTCAGCCGGAGGTGGGCGCCCGCGAGGGTCAGGGCGAGGGCCGCGGTGCCGAGCAGCAGGGGGCGCTGCCAGTGCGCGTCGCTCCAGGCGGCCGCGAGGCTCGGCAGCAGCGTGGCCGCGAGCCCCGGGCCGTAGGCCGTCCAGGACGAGACCTCGGCGTCGCGGCGGCGCCGCAGCAGACCGATGAGGAGCGCGGGGACGGTGACCGGCAGGGTGTACGCCTCCGGGACCGTGACCTCCCAGGACGCCAGGCGGACCCAGCTCGCCAGGACGAACAGCACGGCGGCCGCGTAGCCGACGGAACGGCGGTCCGCGCGCAGGGCGGTGCCCGACGCGATGAGCCCGGCGAGGGCCAGGGCGAGCGCGAGCGTGGGCGCGTGGCCCGCCGTGAGGGCGACGGCGAGGACTCCGGACGCGGCCGCCGTGATCTCGACGGGCGGCGTCAGGGGGTGCCGGCCCAGCCGGGCGGCGGCCAGTGCGGCGAGGCTCGGGACCGTGAGCACGAGCAGACCGATGTGCTCCGGGCGCAGGCCCCACGCGGCGCCCGCGGCACAGATCAGCGCGGTGGCGTGGGCGACGGACGCGCAGGCCGCCAGGACGGCGGCGGCTCGTGCGGGCCCGGTGCGCCGTGCCGTGTACGCGCAGGACACCAGGAAGAGGGCCGTCAGCGCGCCGAGCGTGGTGAGGGTGGCCGTCGCGGTGGCCAGGGACAGGAACGCGACGCTCACCGAGGTCGCCGACGCCAGGACCGACGCCGTGAGCACCTGGGCGGCGGACGCGGCGCGTGCCGCGCGGGCGAGCAGGGCCGCGGTCAGCAGGATGGGGGCCGCGAGCGCGACGGCGTAGGGGAGTTGGAGCGCGGACGGCAGGGCGAGGGCCGCCGACCAGGCGAGCACCGGGGCGCCGTGGCGGGCCAGGTCCTGACCCGCGGCGCCCAGCCGGTCGCGCGCCACGAGCAGCACGGCGGCGACGGCCGCGAGGACCAGGGGAGCCAGGAGCGGATGAGCCAGGGGCAGGTCGAGCAGCAGGGCGTCCCCGGCGTCCGAGGGCGTGCCCGACCAGGCGCGAGTGGCCCAGCCGAGCGGTCCGCACAGGGCGAGGGCGGCGACGGGCAGTGCCCACAGCACCGCGAGGCCCTGCACCGCGGCCGACGCCCCGGCGACCCCGCGCCGCACGCACCGGGGCAGCCCCGTCCGTATGACCGCCAACAGCGCGATCCCGCACGCCAGATGCGCCGGCACCGTCCACACGGCGGGCAGCGCGGTCCGCAGCATCCCGCCGGACGCGGCCACCACGAGCAGGCCCGCGGCGCCCGCCGCACCGGTGGAGACCTCGGCGTTCTTCGACCACCACGCGGCGCCCAGCGCGATCAGGGCGGCGCACAGCAGCAGCGCGCCCGCGCGCGCCGCACCGGCCGGGTCCGTGGCCTGCGCCGACAGCCAGCCGGCGCTCGCCGCGCCCCACAGACCGAGGGCACCGGCACCGGCCCCGGCGACGACCCGCACGGACCGGACGCCCGCCCACAGCGCGAGCGCGGTGTCGAAGGCCGCCGTCACCAGCAGCGCGGCCGTCATGACGTGATCGCCCGCCTGCGCGGCGCCCGCCCAGAGGACCAGGGGGAGTTGCGCCGTCGCCACGGCCGTCGGCAGCGGCAGACGCAGCTCCCGCAGCAGCAGGCCGTAGCCCGCCCACAGCGTCGCGAGGGCCGCCGAAGCCGCCGCCGCGTACCCGAGCGCGTCCGTGCCGGACAGGGCGAGGTGGCGCAGCGCGTACGTGTCGAGGACGGTCAGCGCGAGGCCGAGGCCCGCCACCGCCTCCGCCGTCGAACGCAGCGAACGCCGCAGCAGGAACGCGGGAGCGCCGAGCGCCGCCAGCGTCACCGCGCCGAGGACGGCACTGCGGCCGCCGATGCCCAAGTGCCCCCAGCTCACCACCGTGAAGGCGATCGCCGCGATGGTCAGGAGCACGCCTCCCAGTGAGAGCAGCACGTTCTGCGCGCTCGGGGGAGTGTTCCCGGCGGCGGGCGGCCCGGCCGGACGAGGGGGCGGCCCGGCCGGGCCCGCCGCGCGCAGGACACCGAGCAGCCAGGCCCGGCGTTGCAGCAACTGCGTCCTGCGCGCCTCCAGTTGGCGCAGCTCCCAGTCGAGGAGCCGCAGCTCCTCGGCCGGTGGCGGAAGGTTCGTCATGTCCCGAGAGTGTGCTCCGCGCCACGTCGCCCGGCATCGGCGCGCGTACTCAGGACGTACTCAGATCCGGGCACGTACTCAGAAGCGGCGCCGCGGCCCGCGGGGCCCGGCAGACTCGGGCCATGGACTGGTGCCGCTACCGCTTCCGCAGCGTCTGGGACCTGCCCGGCGCGCCCGCCGACGTCTACGCCGTCCTGGAGCGGGTCGAGGACTATCCGCTGTGGTGGCCGCAGGTGCGCGAGGTGACGCCGGTCGACGACCGAAGCGGCGTCGCGCGCTTCCGGTCCTTCCTGCCGTACGAGCTGGTCGTCACGGCGCGGGAGCGGCGCCGCGACCCCGCGGCGGGGGTCCTGGAGGTCGCCATGACCGGGGACCTGGACGGCTGGGCGCGCTGGACCCTCGCGCCGGGACCCGTCGGGACGAGGGCCCGCTACGACCAGGAGGTCGAGGTGCGCAGACCCCTGATGCGGCGGCTCGCGGTCCCCGGGCGGCCGGTCTTCCGGCTCAACCACGCCCTGATGATGAGGGCGGGGCGGCGGGGCCTGACCGCTCACCTGGAAGCGGTTTGAAGGAAGGGCGCCGGGACCTGTATTGTTCAGTGCGTTCCCGGGCGATTAGCTCAGTGGGAGAGCGCTTCGTTCACACCGAAGAGGTCACTGGTTCGAACCCAGTATCGCCCACCCGGAGAATGCCGGTCCGTCAGCAGACGGACCGGTTTTTTCTTGCCCGCTCCGACCCGGTCCGGCCCGCCCTGCCGCGGTCCGGCCCGCTGCGGCCCGCTGCGGCTCGCGCCACCCTGCACCCGGTGCGCGCGCCGTCGACGCTCAGGCGGCCGCCGGGAGTTCGGGCCGCAGCGGCCACGCCGGGTCGACCTCCTCGGGCGAACCGCTGCGCGCGAACCACGCCTGCAGCCCGCGTGCCTGCGCCGCGTGCCAGACGGCCTGCAGCGTGTGCAGCTCGGCCGGCGAAAGACGCTCCAGACGCGAGGCGAAACGGCGCCCCACCGCACGGACGACGTCGAGGGCGGCCTGCGCGTCCGCCGCCGCGTCATGGGCGTCCGACAGCTCCACCTCGTAGTGCGCGCACAGATCGGTCAGTGTGCGCCGGCCCTTGCGGTAGCGGTCCAGGTGCTTGTCCAGGACCCGCGGATCGATCACGCACAGCGGCGAGCCCTCCATGTACCGGCCCAGCGACGAGGCACGGTGCCTGCGCAACTCCCGGTCCAGGATGGTCAGATCGAACGGCGCGTTCATCACCACGATCGGCCGGCCCGCCGCGCCCTGCTCGGCCAGATCGCGCGCTATCTCCTCCATCACCGGCGCCGGCCACCGGCCGTTGCGCTGCAGATGCTCCTCCGTCAGTCCGTGCACCGCGGTGGCCGCCTCGGGCACCGGGATGCCCGGATTCACCAGCCACCGGGTGATGCGCGGCCGGGTGCCCGCGCCCTGCTGGACGACGACGGCGGCCGAGACAATCCGGTCGGTCTCGACGTCGACGCCCGTGGTCTCCGTGTCGAATGCGGCCAAGGGGCCCTCGTACCAGCACGTCATAGGACGCAACTCCTCGTTCAGTTCCGGCAGATGACGTTCGGTCCCCTGCCCACGCTGGTGATACCCGGGCCGTTTGCGCTGTACGCGGCCCGGAGACAACAGAGGTACGGGGCCTTGACATCGACGGCCCCAGCGGGGAACTACCGGGTTCGGAAGGCACGTTGGACATGGCGCTCGCGCAGCCCGAACAGGGTGGGCTGCTGCCCGAGCGGATCGCACCGCCGCGCGGCACACTCGCCACCACCGCCTGTATGGAGACGCTTCAGGTGGGTTATCTGCACGCCGTCGCCGCGGCCGCGGGGTGCTCGCTCTCGCAGCCCTTCCCGGACAACGGCATCGACTGGCACGTCAGCCACAGCGCCCCCGGGCACACGGTCGACGACGAGGTCACCATCAAGGTCCAGCTCAAGTGCACGTACCAGATACCGCCGAACCCCCGCGGGCCGACGTTCTCCTTCACCCTCGACAACGCCCACCTGGTGAAGCTCGCCCGCACCCCGGTCTCGGTCCACAAGATCCTGGTCGTGATGCTCGTGCCCCGCTCCCAGGACGACTGGCTGCGCGCCGGACACGACCGGCTCGACCTGCGGCACTGCTGCTACTGGACCAACCTCGCCGGGCACCCGGTGACCGGCAGCCGGCGCACCACCGTGCGCGTCCCGACCTCGCGGATCTTCGACGACCGTGCGCTCTGCGAGATCATGACGCGCGTCGGGACGGGAGGGAGACCCTGATGCACCGCCCCTTCGACATCGACGGACCCGTACCCGCCGGCCGCCCGCACCCCGCCCCCGCCGGGTGGCCGCAGCCGCCCGAACCCGACCTCGTCGACCCCGCCGTGCTCGCCGCGCTGCTCGCCCGGCACGGCTGGCAGCGCCGCGGGGGAGCCCCCGGCCGCTACGCCCGGTGGACGCCACCGGGCCCCGGTGGCGCGGGCACCAGCCTCCTCGTCCCCGAGAGCCGCGCCTTCCCCGACTGCGAGGACCTGATCGGCGAGGCCCTCGTGGCCCTGTCCCGCAGCGCCTCGCCCGCCGCCCGCGACGTGCTCGTCGGGCTCGCCGTGCCCAGCGACGAGATCCGCTGGTGGCGCGATGTGCCGGTCGGTCCCGCGGGCTCCGCGCCTTGGCCGGTGGAGGAGCAACTGCGCTCCGCCGCACGGCAGATGCTGCTCGCCGGGGCGCTCGCCGCGCGCGGCCGTGCCGGGTACTACGGCGCGCGCCACCGTGGTCCCGCCGCCGCGTCCCTGGAGAACGTCCTGGTCGGGACCGCGCCCGGCGGGCGCGCACTGACCGCCTTCGTGCCCGTCCCGACCGGCCGGTCGCTCGCGGTCCGGCTGCACCAGGCGCTGTACGCGGCCCGGGAGGCCGTCGACTACCAGCGGGCCACCGGCGGCATGGACGCCTTCGACGGCGCCGTCGAGGCGGGGGTGAGCCACGAGCTGACCGAGGCGATCGTGGCGCTGGTGCGCGGCACGGAGGGGGCCCGCGTCGCGGTCGAGTGGGCGCCCGGCGCCGGGGTGCCCGAGGGGTGCGCGGCCGCCGCCGAGCCCGTGGAGTTCTCGCCCGGCGACCTGCCCGCGCTGCGCGAGGCGGGCGTCCGCTACCTGCGCGACGAGCCGTCGGTGCCGGTGCGGATCACCGGGGCCGTGGTGCGGATGCGGCGGGCCTCGCCGCGCGGGGACGGCACGGTGCGGATCCGGGTGCTCGCGGGCGCGGACGTCCCGCACGTGCGGATGACGCTGGACGAGGAGTCGTACCGCATCGCGGGCCACGCCCATCTGGTCGGGCTGCCGATCCGGGTGCACGGACGCCTGGAGAGCCGGGGCGGGTTCCGTAGACTCACCGGGGCGGGCGGGGTGGTGTCGGTGCAGGTGGACGAGGCCGAGCGGGACCGGCTCATGAAGTCGCTCCAGGAGAACCTCGACTTCTTCGAGGAGGCGTGCAGCACGGACTGAGCGCGGGCGGTGGGGGCGCCGGTCCGGAGGGTGGCCTTCCGGGGGCCGGGGGACAACCGTTTCGCGGCGGGCCCCCAGGGCTCGGTACGATCCCTAGTGCGTGCGTGAAAGGAAAGCGCCGCAGCCCCCTTCAGCAAGGAGAGACCGGTGTCAGACGTCCGTGTGATCATCCAACGCGATTCCGAGCGGGAAGAGCGCGTGGTGACGACGGGCACTACGGCCGCCGAGCTCTTCCCCGGTGAGCGCACCGTCGTCGCCGCCCGCGTGGCCGGCGAGCTGAAGGACCTCGCGTACACCGTGGCCGAGGGCGACGAGATCGAGCCCGTCGAGGTCTCCTCCGAGGACGGCCTGAACATCCTGCGCCACTCGACCGCGCACGTCATGGCGCAGGCCGTGCAGGAGCTCTTCCCCGAGGCCAAGCTGGGCATCGGCCCGCCCATCAAGGACGGCTTCTACTACGACTTCGACGTCAAGGAGCCGTTCACCCCCGAGGACCTCAAGCGCATCGAGAAGAAGATGCAGGAGATCCAGAAGAGGGGGCAGAAGTTCTCGCGCCGCGTCACCACCGACGACGACGCCCGCGTCGAGCTCGCCGACGAGCCCTACAAGCTGGAGCTCATCGGCCTCAAGGGCAACGCGGCGCAGGCCGCCGACGGCGCCGACGCCGAGGTGGGCGGCGGCGAGCTGACCATCTACGACAACCTCGACGCCAAGACCGGCGAGCTGTGCTGGAAGGACCTCTGCCGCGGTCCCCACCTGCCCACCACCCGCGTCATCCCCGCGTTCAAGCTGATGCGCTCGGCCGCCGCCTACTGGCGCGGCAGCGAGAAGAACCCCCAGCTGCAGCGCATCTACGGCACCGCCTGGCCCTCGAAGGACGAGCTGAAGGGCTACCTCGACTTCCTCGCCGAGGCCGAGAAGCGCGACCACCGCAAGCTGGGCGCCGAGCTCGACCTGTTCTCCTTCCCGGAGGAGCTGGGCCCGGGCCTCGCGGTCTTCCACCCCAAGGGCGGGGTGATCCGCAAGGTCATGGAGGACTACTCGCGGCGCCGCCACGAGACCTCCGGCTACGAGTTCGTGAACACCCCGCACCTCTCGAAGGAACACCTCTTCGAGACCTCGGGCCACCTGCCGCACTACGCCGACGGCATGTTCCCGCCCATCCAGTTCGACGAGCAGAACTACCGCCTCAAGGCGATGAACTGCCCGATGCACAACCTGATCTTCAAGTCGCGCGGGCGTTCCTACCGCGAGCTGCCGCTGCGCCTCTTCGAGTTCGGCACCGTGTACCGGTACGAGAAGTCGGGCGTCGTGCACGGCCTGACCCGCTCGCGGGGCTTCACGCAGGACGACTCGCACATCTACTGCACCAAGGAGCAGATGGCCGAGGAGCTCGACAACCTCCTCACCTTCGTGCTCGACCTGCTGCGCGACTACGGCCTGACCGAGTTCGAGCTGGAGCTGTCCACCCGCGACGACTCCGACAAGTTCATCGGCTCGGACGAGGACTGGGCGGAGGCCACCGAGGCCCTGCGCCTTGCCGCCGAGAAGCAGAACCTGCCGCTCGTGCCCGACCCGGGCGGCGCCGCGTACTACGGCCCGAAGATCTCCGTCCAGGTGAAGGACGCGATCGGCCGGTCCTGGCAGATGTCGACCCTCCAGGTCGACTTCAACCAGCCCAAGCGGTTCGGCCTGGAGTACACGGCCGCGGACGGCTCGCGCCAGCAGCCCGTCATGCTGCACCGCGCCCTGTTCGGCTCGATCGAGCGGTTCTTCGGTGTGCTCCTGGAGCACTACGCGGGCGCGTTCCCGGCGTGGCTGGCCCCGGTGCAGGCCGTCGGCATCCCGATCGGCGACGCGCACGTGCCGTACCTGGAGGAGTTCGCCGAGAAGGCCCGCGCCCAGGGGCTGCGCGTCGAGGTCGACTCGTCCTCGGACCGCATGCAGAAGAAGATCCGCAACCAGCAGAAGGCCAAGGTGCCCTTCATGGTCATCGCGGGCGACGAGGACATGAACGCCGGTTCGGTGTCCTTCCGCTACCGCGACGGCTCGCAGGAGAACGGCATCCCCGTCGACGAGGCCATCGCGAAGATCGCCAAGGTCGTCGAGGAGCGTGCGCAGGTCTGACCGGATGCCCGGCCGGTCACTCCGGCCCGGCGCCGTCGTCGTGGCGTGACGAGGCCCCCGGGGTGTTCCCCGGGGGCCTCGTGCCGTCCTCGCCCCCCTCGCGCGCGAAGACCTGGAGGAGCCACGAGGAGAACGACCCGGTGATCGCGCCGAGCAGTGCGAGACCGCAGCCCATCAGGCCGACGGCGACGAGCCGCCCGAGCGGGGTCACCGGGGTGACGTCCCCGTAGCCGACCGTGGCCAGGGTGGCGCAGGTCCACCACACCGAGTCCCCGAAGGTGTCGATCGTCGCGCCGGGTGCCCCGCGCTCCTGGTCGTACACGGCCAGGGCCCCGGCGAAGCCGATGAGCAGCGCGGCCAGGCCCGCGTACGCCATCACGCGCGCGTACAGGGCGAGCCGCGGACGGGCGCGCCGCCGCTGGACCGCCTCGTAGGCGTGCACGATCCGCAGCGGCCGCAGCAGCGGCAGCACGAGAACGACCGTATCCAGCCAGTGCGTACGGACGAAGCGGAACCGCTGCCCGCTCAGCCGCCACCGCACCCCGTAGTCCACGGCGAACACCGCCCACGCCCCGAGCGTCACCACCACGCACGCCGCACGCCAGGCCGGGGGAAGCCCGGTGGCGAGGACCCGCACCGCGTACGCCGCCAGGAACAGCAGCGATGCCGCCGCCAGCGGAACTTCCGCGCGGCTCTCCCAGCGTGCCTGCCGGCTGTCGTCGATCATCGGCCAAGCTTCACCGCGGACCCCCGGGGATCCGCCCCGCCGACACGCTCCGAACGGGCGAAGTCATATGCTTCGCCTCATGACGAGTGAGCCGGAGCAGCAGATCGGAGTGGGGACGCAGGACGCGTTCCAGCGCCTGTGGACGCCCCACCGGATGGCGTACATCCAGGGCGAGAACAAGCCCACGGGACCGGGGGCCGACGACGGCTGCCCCTTCTGCTCCATCCCGGCCAAGTCCGACGAGGACGGGCTCGTGATCGCGCGCGGCGAGCAGGTGTACGCGGTGCTGAACCTCTACCCGTACAACGGCGGGCACTTGATGGTCGTGCCCTACCGTCACGTCGCGGACTACACCGACCTGACCGACGCGGAGACCGTCGAGCTGGCCGCGCTGACCAAGCAGGCGATGACGGCGCTGCGCGCCGCGTCCGGGGCGCACGGCTTCAACATCGGCATGAACCAGGGGACCGTGGCGGGCGCCGGCATCGCCGCGCACCTGCACCAGCACATCGTCCCGCGCTGGGGCGGCGACACCAACTTCATGCCGGTGGTGGGGCACACGAAGGTGCTGCCGCAGCTGCTCGCCGACACCCGCAAGATGCTCGCGGACGCCTGGCCCGCGCCGACCGCCTAGCGGAGCGGTCCGCCCGGCCCGGCCCGCCGGGCGAGCCGCGCGGACCGGCGCACGACCCCGGGACCGCGCGGTCCCGGGGGCCTCACGCGTCGTAGACATCCGCCTTCTTCGGCATCGGGTCCTGGATGGCTCCGCTGAGGAAGCTGGAGCGGGCACCGAACTTGTCCGTGTTCACGCCGTTTTCCTCCAGGACCTTGATCGCCGCCGAGTGCACCACGCGCAGCACCGGAGTGGCGGCGCGCAGCGCGTCGTCGGCCATGAAGCGGTGCCGCCACGGCTTGTCCGCCCACGCGTGCCGCAGGCCGAAGGGCTCGGGCAGGACCAGCTTGCCGCCGAGGTAGTCCAGCAGCGGCGGGTACCAGGTGAAGGGGGCGCGGACCGCGAGGCGCACGACCTCGTCGGCGTCGACCAGCGGGAGATTGCGCGAGGTGGTCTCCCAGAACTTGATCGGCTTGGCGACCGTCTTCGTCTTCGGCGACGGCTTGCTGGTGAACAGCGAGTGCACGGGGCCCAGGGCGTGGCCGGTGACCTCGATGCGCAGCGTCTCGTGCAGCACAGTCACCGTGATCAGCATCGTGATGACCAACTGGCCGTCCCAGAGCGTGAACTGCACGCCCAGGTAGTGGCGGTTGCCGCTGCCGAACTGCTGCTCGTTGCAGATGCGCTGTATCTCGTGGCCGCGGATCTGGAAGGCCTCGACGTCCGTGCCGGAGGGGCGGGACACCGCCTTCGCGTTCTCCCCGATGGGGGAGACGATCCAGTGCTTTATGTCCGGGGTGGGGAAGCCGCCGGTGTGCAGGGGGCCGCGCTCCAGCATGCGGAGCTGGTCGTGCACCGCCCGGATGACGTCCCAGCTGCGGAAGGGGTTGATCTCCTTGCCCGCCTCGGCGGGGATCAGCTCCTCGGCCAGCTGCCAGCTGCCCCAGCGGGTGCCCATGCCCAATATGCCCTTGGGGCCCGCGTAGAAGACGGAGTTGCTCTGCTGCTCCGCGGAGAGCCGGGCCAGGCCCTGGCGCAGCCGCTCGGCGGCCGTCTCGCCCGGACTGCCGGGCACCGCCTCGGGGATCTTCGCGCCGATGCCGCCGCCCGCGAGCAGGCCGGACCAGCGCTCGCGCATGTCCCTCGCGGTGCGCTCGGCGATCTGCTTGGCCCAGTACCAGCCGACCACGGGCAGGACGATCGCCGCGCGCAGGTACCAGGCCCAGAAACCGCCGAACGGCAGCTTGATCAGGAACAGCACGGCCAGCACGCCCACGGCGACCAGCACGGCCGTGGCCAGCGCGCCCGCGCGCTTGTTGTCGCTCTTGGCGACCTGGCGCCTGATGGTGAAGACGGCCAGCCACACGATCAGCCCCGGCAGGAAGAGCAGACCGCACAGCACCATCACGGCGGTCAGCCAGCTGTCGCGCTCCTTGCGGATGCGGTTCGCCGCCAGACAGTGCTCGACGACCGCCTGCGGCTCGATGCCGAAGGACTGGATGAGCGGGCTGCGCCCGCCGCCGAGCATCCGCACCTGCACGGTCCGCGCGAACGCCTCGCCGAGGTTCGGCTTGAACAGCGACCAGAGGCCGTCCTTCACCTCGGACTTGTGCCATTCGTTGTTGGCCTTGAGGAGGCCGTCGACATCGCCGTCGCGATACGCGGCCGAGGCCAGGGCGTGCGTCGCCGCGGTCTGTCCCGCGGCACCCGAGAGCGGAACCTGGGCCCCGGGCCTGAAGTCGAATACATCGTCCGCCACTGCCGCCCCCATCGCCGCGACGCCTTCGCTGCTGCGGCTCTTCCCGACTTCCCTGCCCGGCACACCTGTTGCCGGACGGCACATCCGTTGATCAGGTCATCAGCGTATCCGGGCGCACCGCCATCCGGCAGGGGACCTCGGAATGCCGCCCGCCCGCCGCGCGGCGGGCGGGCGGCCCGCACCGGACGGTCCAACTAGGCCGTGTCCTGCGCCTGTTCACGGATCTTCTCGGAGAGTTGCGGCGGCATCGGCTCGTGGCGCGCGTAGGAACGGCTGAAACGCGCGGTGCCCTGCGAGAGGGACCGCAGATCCACCGCGTACCGGCCGATCTCTATCTCGGGGACCTCGGCCCGCACGAGCGTGCGTCCGCCGGGTGCCTGCTCGGTGCCGACCACCCGGCCGCGCCGGCCGGACAGATCGCTGAGGACCGCCCCGACATGGTCGTCACCGACCAACACCTGTACCTCGGCGACCGGTTCGAGCAGATGGATCCTCGCCCCGGCCGCCGCCTCGCGCAGCGCGAGCGCGCCCGCCGTCTGGAACGCGGCGTCGGAGGAGTCCACCGAGTGCGCCTTGCCGTCCAGGAGCGTGACGCGTACGTCGATGAGCGCGTACCCGGCGGCGACCCCCTTCGTCGCCTGCGCGCGCACGCCCTTCTCCACGGACGGGATGAACTGCCGCGGCACCGCGCCGCCCACGACCTTGTCGACGAACTCGATGCCGCTGCCGCCGGGCAGCGGCTCGACCTCGATCTCGCAGATCGCGTACTGGCCGTGCCCGCCCGACTGCTTCACATGGCGGCCCCGGCCCGCGGCCCTGCCCGCGAACGTCTCCCGCAGGGAGACCTTGTGCGCCACCACGTCGACCTGCACGCCGTACCGGCTGCGCAGCCGCTCCAGCGCGACGTCGGCGTGCGCCTCGCCCAGGCACCACAGGACCACCTGATGGGTGTCCTGGTTCTGTTCCAGCCGCATCGTCGGGTCCTCGGCGACCAGCCGCGAGAGCCCCTGCGAGAGCTTGTCCTCGTCGGCCTTGCTGTGCGCCTGGATGGCCAGGGGCAGCAGTGGGTCGGGCATGTCCCAGGGCGCCATCAGGAGCGGGTCGTCCTTGCCGGAGAGGGTGTCGCCGGTCTCGGCGCGGCTCAGCTTGGCCACGCACGCCAGATCGCCCGCGACGCACCGGGTGAGCGTGCGCTGCTGCTTGCCGAAGGGGGACGAGAGCGCGCCGACGCGCTCGTCGACGTCGTGGTCCTCGTGGCCCCGGTCGGCCAGACCGTGCCCGGAGACGTGGACGGTCTCGTCGGGGCGCAGGGTGCCGGAGAAGACCCGTACCAGCGAGATCCGGCCCACGTACGGGTCGGACGCCGTCTTGACCACCTCGGCGGCCAGCGGGCCCTCCGGGTCGCAGGACAGCGCGGGCCGCGCGGCGCCGCCCGGCGTGGTCACGGCGGGGGCGGGGTGCTCCAGCGGAGTCGGGAAACCGCCCGTGATCAGCTCCAGGAGCTCGACCGTGCCGATGCCCTGGCGGGCCCCCTCCGCGGCGGGCGCGGCGGCGAGCACGGGATGGAAGATGCCGCGCGCCACGGCGCGCTCCAGGTCCTCCACGAGCGTCTTGAAGTCGATGTCCTCGCCGCCGAGATAGCGGTCCATGAGGGACTCGTCCTCGCTCTCGGCGATGATCCCCTCGATCAGCTGGTTGCGCGCCCGCTCGATCAGCGGCAGCTGGTCGGGGCCCGGCTCGGACTCCTTGCGCTCACCGGAGGCGTAGTCGAATATCCGCTGCGAGAGCAGCCCGATCAGGCCGGTCACCGGGGCGTGTCCGTCGGGCCCCTGTTCGCCGTGGAGCGGCAGGTAGAGCGGGAGCACGGCGTCGGGGTCGTCGGCGCCGAACGCCTGCGCGCAGGTGCGGGTCATCTCGGTGAAGTCGGCGCGGGCCGACTCCAGGTGCGTGACCACGATGGCGCGCGGCATGCCGACCGCCGCGCACTCCTCCCACACCATGCGGGTCGCGCCGTCCACGCCGTCCGCCGCCGAGACGACGAAAAGGGCCGCGTCCGCGGCGCGCAGACCGGCCCTGAGCTCCCCGACGAAATCGGCATAGCCGGGGGTGTCGAGTAGATTGATCTTGAAGCCGCCCCATTCGACGGGGACCAGGGACAGCTGCACCGAGCGCTGCTGCCGGTGCTCGATGTCGTCGTAGTCGGAGACGGCCGTGCCGTCCTCCACCCGGCCGGCGCGGTTCACCGCTCCCGCGGTCAGCGCGAGGGCCTCCACCAGGGTCGTCTTGCCCGATCCGCTGTGGCCGACCAGCACCACATTCCGTACGGACGCGGGGTGGTCGGCCGATGTCGCCCTGCCGGCGGCTCCGGGGTGTGCGTTCGCCTTGTCGCCCATGCCTTGGCCTCCCGGTTACGTGCACGGTGAGGAGGCTCAGCCCCCTCGGGGATGCTGGCTGCTCGCGGACACGCGGGGCCGGGTGCGGGGCGGCTCCGGCGGCGCCCGTGGTGGTTCCGAGCTTTCCACTCGGGTCACTCTGCGTCCATACGTCGTACGCGAACGTGAGGGCGCGAGCCGGTGCGTCAAGGGCGTGACTACGATGGGCCAGCCGGTGGCCAACGGGGCCGCGCGGCGCACCGACCCCTCGGGAAGGCCATGCTGAACAAGTACGCGCGTGCATTCTTCACGCGTGTCCTCACACCGTTCGCCGCGTTTCTCATCCGCCGCGGGGTCAGCCCCGACGCGGTCACCTTCATCGGCACGGCCGGTGTGGTGGCGGGAGCGCTGGTCTTCTTTCCCCGGGGCGAGTTCTTCTGGGGCACGATCGTCATCACGCTGTTCGTCTTCTCGGACCTCGTCGACGGCAACATGGCCCGTCAGCTGGGCCGCTCCAGCCGCTGGGGCGCCTTCCTGGACTCCACGCTCGACCGGGTGGCGGACGGCGCGATCTTCGGCGGTTTCGCCCTCTGGTACGCCGGCTCCGGCGACGACAACATCCTGTGCGCCGTCTCCATCTTCTGCCTGGCCAGCGGCCAGGTGGTCTCGTACACCAAGGCGCGCGGCGAGGCGATCGGCCTGCCCGTCGCGGTCAACGGCCTGGTGGAGCGCGCCGAGCGGCTGGTGATCTCGCTGGTCGCCGCCGGACTCGCCGGGCTCCACGCGTTCGGCGTACCGGGCATCGACATCCTGCTGCCCGTCGCCCTGTGGATCGTCGCGGTCGGCAGCCTGGTCACCCTCGTCCAGCGGGTCGTGACGGTGCGCCGCGAGTCCGCGGAGGCGGACGCCGCGGCCGCCGGGGCGCCGGAGAGCGAGACGGCGAAGTGAAGGACCGACTCACCGACGCGCTGTACGGGCTCGGCTGGAGCACCGTCAAGAAGCTCCCCGAGCCGGTCGCCGAGCGGCTCGGCAGGACCATCGCCGACACCGCCTGGAAGAAGCGCGGCAAGGGCGTGCTGCGCCTGGAGTCCAACCTCGCGCGCGTGGTGCCCGACGCGAGCCCGCAGCGGCTCGCCGAGCTCTCCCGGGCGGGCATGCGCTCCTACCTGCGCTACTGGATGGAGTCCTTCCGGCTGCCGTCCTGGAGCAGGGAACGGGTCAGGGACGGCTTCGACGTCAAGGACGTCCACCACCTCACCGACGGGCTCGCCGCCGGAAAGGGCGTGATCCTCGCCCTGCCGCACCTGGGCAACTGGGACCTCGCGGGCGCCTGGGTCACCACCAAGCTGGAGACCCCGTTCACCACGGTGGCCGAGCGCCTCAAGCCCGAATCGCTGTACGACCGCTTCGTCGCCTACCGCGAGAGCCTCGGCATGGAGGTCCTGCCGCACACCGGCGGTTCCGCCTTCGGCACGCTGGCGCGGCGCCTGCGCGCGGGCGGCCTCGTCTGTCTCGTCGCGGACCGCGACCTGTCCGCCTCCGGGGTCGAGGTCAAGTTCTTCGGGGACACCGCGCGGATGCCCGCGGGGCCCGCGATCCTCGCCCAGCAGACCGGCGCGTTGCTGCTCCCCGTGACCCTCTGGTACGACGACTCTCCCGTCATGAAGGGCCGCGTCCACCCGCCTGTCGACGTCCCCGAGACAGGTACCAGGGCGGAGAAGACGTCTGTCATGACGCAGGCGCTGGCCGACGCCTTCGCCACCGGTATCGCCGACCACCCGGAGGACTGGCACATGCTGCAGCGTCTGTGGCTCGCCGACCTGGAGCCCCGCTCCGAGGACCCGCCCGCCGAGCCCGCCGCTCCCGAGGGCCGTCCGGCCGCCGAGGGGCAGTCGTGAGGATCGGCATCGTCTGCCCGTACTCGTGGGACGTGCCGGGCGGCGTCCAGTTCCACATCCGCGATCTGGCGGAGCACCTCATCCGCCTGGGGCACGAGGTCTCCGTCCTCGCCCCGGCCGACGACGAGACCCCCCTGCCGCCGTACGTCGTGTCGGCGGGACGCGCCGTTCCCGTGCCGTACAACGGCTCCGTGGCCCGGCTCAACTTCGGGTTCCTCTCGGCCGCGCGGGTGCGCCGCTGGCTGCACGACGGCACCTTCGACGTCATCCACATCCACGAACCGGCCTCGCCCTCGCTGGGCCTGCTCAGCTGCTGGGCCGCGCAGGGCCCGATCGTGGCGACGTTCCACACGTCCAACCCGCGCTCCCGGGCGATGATCGCCGCGTATCCGATCCTCCAGCCCGCCCTGGAGAAGATCAGCGCGCGCATCGCCGTCAGCGAGTACGCGCGCCGCACCCTCGTCGAGCACCTCGGCGGCGACGCGGTCGTCATCCCGAACGGCGTCGACGTCGACTTCTTCGCCAAGGCCGAGCCCCGGCCCGAGTGGCAGGGCGAGACGATCGGCTTCATCGGGCGCATCGACGAGCCCCGCAAGGGCCTCCCGGTGCTCATGAAGGCGCTGCCGCGGATCTTCGCCGAGCGGCCCAACGCCCGGCTGCTGGTCGCGGGCCGCGGCGACGAGGAGGAGGCGGTCGCCTCGCTCCCCGCCGCACTGCGCTCCCGCGTGGAGTTCCTCGGCATGGTCAGCGACGAGGACAAGGCACGGCTGCTGCGCAGCGTCGATCTGTACGTCGCGCCGAACACCGGCGGCGAGAGCTTCGGCATCATCCTCGTCGAGGCGATGTCCGCGGGCGCGCCCGTGCTCGCCAGCGATCTGGACGCCTTCGCCCAAGTGCTCGACCAGGGGGCGGCGGGCGACCTGTTCGGCAACGAGGACGCCGAGTCGCTCGCCAAGGCGGCGGTGCGCCTGCTGGCCGACCCCGAGCGCCGCGAGGGCCTGCGCGAGCGCGGCAGCCTGCACGTGCGGCGCTTCGACTGGGCGACGGTCGGCGCGGACATCCTCGCGGTGTACGAGACGGTCACGGACGGCGCGGCCTCGGTCGCGGCCGACGAACGGAGCGGGCTGCGGGCGCGGTTCGGGCTCGCCAGGGACTGACGCCCTGACCGCTCCCGGCGCCCGGCGGTGATCGGGGCCCCGCGAGGGGACTAGCCTGTGGGCCCGTGACCTCCACTTTGATCTGGATCGCGGTGGCCCTCTTCGCGATCGGCCTCTACCTGAGCTGGACCGCCGGACGCCTCGACCGGCTCCACGCCCGCATCGACGCCGCCCGCGCCGCCCTCGACGCGCAGTTGCTGCGCCGCGCCTCGGTCGCCCAGGAGCTGGCCACCTCAGGAGTGCTCGACCCCGCCGCCTCGATCGTGCTCTACGAAGCGGCGCACGCGGCCCGGCAGGCGGAGGAGGAACAGCGCGAGGTCGCCGAGAGCGAGCTCAGCCAGGCACTGCGGGCCATCTTCGGCGAGGCCCAGCAGGTCGAGGCGGTCCGGGAGGCCCCGGGCGGCGACGAGGCGGCGAGCGAGCTGGCCGCGGCCGTGCGCCGGGTGCCGATGGCCCGGCGCTTCCACAACGACGCCGTGCGCGCCGCCCGCGCGCTGCGCCGCCACCGCAAGGTCCGCTGGTTCCGGCTCGCCGGACACGCGCCCTTCCCGATGGCCTTCGAGATGGACGACGAACCGCCGGTGGCGCTGGCGGACCGGGCTACGGCCTAGGGGTCGGGGGAGGGGCCGGGCGGGGGTGTCCGGCCTACGGGCCGTGCGGGGGGCTGTTCGGCGGACGGCGGGCGGCCTGCCGCGCGGAGGGACCGTCCGGTGTTCGGCCGCCCGCAATGCGGCCCTCGATCCGCCTGGAATACGGCCCTCCACCTGCCCGGAGCCCCGTCGTCGGCCCGCCCCGTCGGCAGCCGGCACCGCGCTGACCTGGGACGCCCCGGAAAAATGAGCCACCGGTCGTCCATTGGCCCTTGCTGTGGCCTGGTCGCCGGGAGTTTCCTCGGAGTTGCCGACAACGTCTTTCACCGAGTGAGGTCACCTCCGTGTCCAGCACCCCCTCCAGCAGCAACCCGACGCCCGAGACCGGCACCGCGCGCGTGAAGCGCGGCATGGCCGAGCAGCTCAAGGGCGGCGTGATCATGGACGTCGTCAACGCCGAGCAGGCGAAGATAGCCGAGGACGCCGGCGCCGTCGCCGTCATGGCGCTGGAGCGCGTGCCCGCCGACATCCGCAAGGACGGCGGCGTGGCCCGGATGTCCGACCCGAACATGATCGAGGAGATCATCGGGGCCGTCTCGATCCCGGTCATGGCCAAGTCCCGCATCGGTCACTTCGTCGAGGCCCAGGTCCTGCAGTCGCTCGGCGTCGACTACATCGACGAGTCCGAGGTCCTCACCCCGGCCGACGAGGTCAACCACAGCGACAAGTTCGCCTTCACGACCCCCTTCGTCTGTGGCGCCACCAACCTGGGCGAGGCCCTGCGCCGCATCGCCGAGGGCGCGGCCATGATCCGTTCCAAGGGCGAGGCCGGCACCGGCAACGTCGTCGAGGCCGTCCGCCACCTGCGCCAGATCAAGAACGAGATCGCCAAGCTGCGCGGCTTCGACAACAACGAGCTGTACGCCGCCGCCAAGGAGCTGCGCGCCCCCTACGAGCTGGTCAAGGAGACCGCCGAGCTCGGCAAGCTGCCGGTGGTCCTCTTCTCCGCGGGCGGCGTCGCCACCCCCGCCGACGCCGCGCTCATGCGCCAGCTCGGCGCCGAGGGCGTCTTCGTCGGCTCCGGCATCTTCAAGTCCGGCGACCCGGCCAAGCGCGCCGCCGCCATCGTGAAGGCCACCACCTTCTACGACGACCCGAAGATCATCGCGGACGCCTCCCGCAACCTCGGCGAGGCCATGGTCGGCATCAACTGCGACACCCTGCCCGAGACCGAGCGCTACGCGAACCGGGGCTGGTGATGACCACTCCCGTCGTGGGCGTCCTCGCCCTCCAGGGGGACGTACGGGAGCACCTCATCGCCCTGGCCGCGGCGGACGCCGTGGCCAGGCCGGTGCGGCGCCCCGAGGAACTCGCCGAGGTGGACGGCCTGGTCATCCCCGGCGGCGAGTCCACCACCATCTCCAAGCTGGCCGCCCTCTTCGGCCTCCTGGAGCCCCTGCGCACCCGCGTGCGCGAGGGTCTGCCGGTCTACGGCACCTGCGCGGGCATGATCATGCTCGCCGACAAGATCCTCGACCCGCGCTCGGGCCAGGAGACGGTGGGCGGCATCGACATGATCGTGCGGCGCAACGCCTTCGGGCGACAGAACGAGTCCTTCGAGGCGGCCGTCGGCGTCAAGGGCGTGGCGGGCGACCCCGTGGAGGGCGTCTTCATCCGGGCACCCTGGGTGGAGTCGATCGGCGCCGAGGTCGACGTGCTCGCCGAGCACGAGGGCCACATCGTCGCCGTACGCCAGGGCAACGCGCTCGCCACGTCGTTCCACCCGGAACTGACGGGCGACCACCGCATCCACGCGCTGTTCGTGGACATGGTGCGGGGGAACGGGCGCGCGGGATCCTTGTAGGATCTCGTGGGATCCCCCCGGGGCCTTAAGGTCTGGGAGAGTTCGTACTGGTTGTTGGGTAACGCGAAGGAGACAGGCAGATGTCCGGCCACTCTAAATGGGCTACGACGAAGCACAAGAAGGCCGTGATCGACGCCAAGCGCGGCAAGCTCTTCGCGAAGATGATCAAGAACATCGAGGTCGCGGCCCGCACGGGCGGCGCCGACGTGTCCGGCAACCCGACGCTCTTCGACGCCATCCAGAAGGCGAAGAAGAGCTCGGTCCCGAACAAGAACATCGACTCGGCGGTCAAGCGCGGTGCCGGTCTCGAGGCGGGCGGCGCCGACTACGAGACGATCATGTACGAGGGCTACGGACCGAACGGTGTCGCGGTGCTCATCGAGTGCCTCACCGACAACCGCAACCGTGCCGCCTCCGACGTCCGCGTCGCCATGACGCGCAACGGCGGCTCGATGGCCGACCCGGGCTCCGTGTCGTACCTGTTCAACCGCAAGGGCGTCGTGATCGTCCCCAAGGGCGAGCTGGGCGAGGACGACGTCCTCGGCGCGGTCCTGGACGCCGGTGCCGAAGAGGTCAACGACCTCGGCGAGACCTTCGAGGTGCTCAGCGAGGCCACCGACCTGGTCGCGGTCCGCTCCGCGCTCCAGGAGGCCGGCATCGACTACGACTCGGCCGAGGCCAACTTCGTCCCGACCATGCAGGTCGAGCTGGACGAAGAGGGCGCCCGCAAGATCTTCAAGCTGATCGACGCGCTGGAGGACAGCGACGACGTGCAGAACGTCTTCGCCAACTTCGACGTCTCCGACGAGGTCATGGCCAAGGTCGACGCGTAGGCGCACGGCCGGGCCGAGCAGACCCGCGCCCCTCGGGGCACGCACGGGCCGACGGGACACACCCCCGTCGGCCCGTCGCGTTGTCAGAGGGACCCGATAGCCTGCACAGACAGGCGATTGGAGGGGCCACGTGCGCGTGTTGGGGGTCGACCCGGGACTCACCCGGTGCGGTGTCGGTGTCGTCGAGGGTGTCGCGGGGCGGCCGTTGACGATGCACGGCGTCGGCGTCGTGCGCACCCCGCCCGACGCGGAGCTCGGCCACCGTCTGGTCGCCATCGAGCAGGGCATCGAGCAGTGGCTCGACGAGCACGACCCCGAAGTCCTCGCGGTCGAGCGCGTGTTCAGCCAGCACAACGTGCGCACGGTGATGGGCACCGCCCAGGCCAGCGCCGTCGCCATGCTCTGCGCCTCGCGCCGGGGCATCCCCGTCGCCCTGCACACGCCCAGCGAGGTCAAGGCCGCCGTCACCGGCGCGGGCCGCGCCGACAAGGCCCAGGTCGGCGCGATGGTCACCCGCATCCTGCGGCTCGACGCGCCGCCCAAGCCCGCCGACGCGGCGGACGCCCTGGCCCTCGCCATCTGCCACATCTGGCGCGCCCCCGCGCAGAACCGCCTCCAGCAGGCCGTCGCCCAGAACCGCCTCCAGCAGGCCGTGGCGCGGCACGCCGCGAAGACCGCGGCCCGCCCGGCAGCCCACAGAGCCCAGGCAGCCCAGACAGCACCGACAGCCCAGAAAGGCCGTACCCCATGATCGCCTTCGTCAGCGGCCCCGTCGCCGCCCTCGCCCCCGATCTCGCGGTGGTCGAGGTGGGCGGTGTCGGCATGGCCGTCCAGTGCACGCCCAACACCCTCTCCACGCTCCGCGTCGGCCAGCAGGCCAAGCTCGCCACCTCCCTGGTCGTACGGGAGGACTCCCTGACCCTGTACGGCTTCGCGGACGACGACGAGCGCCAGACCTTCGAGCTGCTGCAGACCGCGAGCGGCGTCGGCCCGCGCCTGGCCCAGGCCATGCTCGCCGTGCACAGCCCCGACGCCCTGCGCCGCGCGGTCTCCACCGGCGACGAGAAGGCGCTCACCGCCGTGCCCGGCATCGGCAAGAAGGGCGCCCAGAAGCTCCTCCTGGAGTACAAGGACCGCCTCGGCGAGCCCCTCGGCACCGGAGGCCCCGCCATCGGCACCGCCGTCACCGCCGGCTGGCGCGACCAGCTGCACGCCGCGCTCATCGGCCTCGGGTACGCCACGCGCGAGGCCGACGAGGCCGTCGCCGCCGTCACCCCGCAGGCCGAGGCCGCCGAGGGCACGCCGCAGGTGGGCCAGCTCCTCAAGGCCGCGCTCCAGACCCTGAACCGCACCCGCTGACCCTCCCCGCCACCTCCGCTGCCCACCCCCGCACCGATCACCGCGAGGCACACCTCATGAACTGGGACGACACCACCGACGACGCGACCGCCGCACCCGGCGCGGCCGAGCGGCTCGTCGGTGCGTCCGCCGACGGCGAGGACCAGGCGGTCGAGGCCGCCCTGCGCCCCAAGGACCTGGACGAGTTCATCGGCCAGGAGAAGGTCCGCGAGCAGCTCGACCTCGTCCTGAAGGCGGCACGCGCGCGAGGGGCCACCGCCGACCACGTCCTGCTCTCCGGCGCCCCCGGCCTCGGCAAGACCACCCTCTCGATGATCATCGCCGCCGAGATGGGCGCCCCGATCCGCATCACCAGCGGCCCGGCCATCCAGCAC
The DNA here is from genome assembly GCF_040680155.1 of Streptomyces sp. NPDC052114. Lineage (NCBI taxonomy): Bacteria > Bacillati > Actinomycetota > Actinomycetes > Kitasatosporales > Streptomycetaceae > Streptomyces > Streptomyces sp. NPDC052114. The sequence goes on from NZ_JBFAWC010000012.1 coordinate 157,760, forward strand.
GCGGGCGACCTCGCCGCGATCCTCTCCTCCCTCCAGGAGGGCGAGGTCCTCTTCCTCGACGAGATCCACCGGATGTCGCGGCCCGCCGAGGAGATGCTCTACATGGCGATGGAGGACTTCCGCGTCGACGTCATCGTCGGCAAGGGCCCCGGCGCCACCGCCATCCCCCTCGAACTGCCGCCCTTCACCCTGGTCGGCGCCACCACGCGCGCGGGACTGCTGCCCCCGCCGCTGCGCGACCGCTTCGGCTTCACCGCGCACATGGAGTTCTACGAGCCCGCGGAGCTGGAGCGGGTCGTCCACCGCTCCGCGGCGCTGCTCGACGTGGGCATCGACCCGCAGGGCGCCGCCGAGATCGCCGGCCGCTCGCGCGGCACGCCCCGCATCGCCAACCGCCTGCTCCGCCGCGTCCGGGACTACGCCCAGGTCAAGGCCGACGGCGCGATCACCCGTGACATCGCGGGCGCGGCCCTCGCGGTCTACGAGGTGGACGAGCGCGGCCTCGACCGCCTCGACCGGGCCGTCCTGGAGGCCCTGCTCAAGCTCTTCGGCGGCGGTCCCGTCGGCCTGTCCACCCTCGCGGTCGCCGTGGGGGAGGAGCGCGAGACGGTCGAGGAGGTCGCCGAGCCCTTCCTCGTACGCGAGGGGCTGCTCGCCCGCACCCCGCGCGGCCGCGTCGCCACCCCGGCGGCCTGGGCGCACCTGGGGCTCGTGCCCCCGCAAGCCGGGGGCGGAAAGGGACAACAGGACCTGTTCGGGGCGTGACGCGGGCCCATCGGTGGCGCGGGGACGGCGTGATGTCGACGAGAGGGCGGTCGAACAGGTCGGGAACGGCGCGGAGAGTCGCACCGTCAGGAACTGCGGTGCCATGCTGAGCGTTGTTCGTTAGGCGCGGACTCGCTTAGACTCCGCCGATGCCGCCTTTGCGGGCGGCGTGCCCACCCCCATCCACCAGGCCGCTTACCTGCGCGGTCGTGCGAAGGAAACTCCGTCCCGTGAATATCGTGACCCTCCTCCCGTTCATCGTGCTCATCGGGGCCATGTTCCTGATGACCCGGTCTGCCAAGAAGAAGCAGCAGGCCGCCGCGCAGATGCGCAACGAGATGACGCCCGGCACCGGCATCCGCACGATCGGGGGCATGTACGCCACCGTCAAGGAGGTCCACGACGACGCGGTCCTTCTTGAGGTGGCCCCCGGTGTCCACGCGGTTTACGCGAAGAACGCGATCGGCGCCGTCCTCAGCGACGACGAGTACAACCGCATCGTGCACGGCACCGAGGACGACCTGAAGGAAGACACCCCCGTCGTTCCGGACGACGCCTCCTCCCTGACCGAGACCGACGAGCCCGCCGCCGCTTCCGACGACTCGCCCATCGACCTCGGCAAGAAGGACACGGCCGGGGCCGACGACGCGGAGCCGAAGAAGACCGACGGCGAGTCCGACGCGAAGTAGTCACGCCCGGGGCCCGTGGAGCGCGCCGCTCGCGCACCACGGGCGCCGGATCACGTGCATTTCGCGCCGAATCTCGACACCACTTCATGGCCGCCCGCCCGGGTCCACCCGCACCGCAACGGGGACGGACCGGACGCCGGGCGGTTGGACAGGGAGAACGAGAAGGTGGCAGCACCGAAGAAGGGCCGAAGGCAGGGCGCCCAGGCGAAGCCGGGGCGCGCACTGGCCTTCATCCTCATCGCCCTCGTGGCGCTGACCGGGGGAATGTTCCTCTCCGGGCACACCACGCCCCGCTTGGGCATCGACCTCGCCGGCGGCACGAGCATCACGCTCGAGGCGAAGAACGAACCGGGCCAGAAGAACGCGATCAACCCGACCAACATGAACACCGCGGTTGACATCATCAACAACCGCGTCAACGGTCTGGGTGTCTCCGAGGCCGAGGTCCAGACCCAGGGCGACCGCAACATCATCGTGAACATCCCCAAGGGGACGAACGAGAAGCAGGCGCGGGACCAGGTCGGCACGACCGCTCAGCTCTACTTCCGTCCGGTGATCACGCAGACCAGCGGCGCCCCCATGCCCGAGCCGTCCGCCAGCTCGTCCGGCAAGGACAAGGACAAGGACGACAAGGACAAGGCCGGCGACAAGGCCACGGACAAGGCGACCTCCCCTACCGCCACTCCGACCTCCCAGGGCCGTGCCGCCTCCGACGCGCTGAAGGCCGACCCCACGCCGTCCGCGTCGGACAAGGCCAAGGACGACAAGAAGAAGGACGACCCCTCGGCCACCCCGTCCGCCGACCCGGCCACCGCCAAGCTGCAGGAGCAGTTCGCCAAGCTCGACTGCACGGACAAGCAGGCGCGCGCCAAGGCCGGCAAGGGCATCAAGGCGTCCGAGCCCACCATCGCCTGTGGCAAGAGCCCCGACGGCAAGTCGTGGGACAAGTTCATCCTCGGCCCGGCCGAGATCAACGGCAAGGACGTCGACGACGCCCAGGCCGTGATCCAGCAGCAGACCGCCGCCTGGGTCGTCAACATGGAGTTCACGAAGGACGGCTCGAGCAAGTTCTCGAAGATCACGAGCAAGCTCTCGCAGCAGCAGCCTCCGCAGAACCAGTTCGCGATCGTCCTCGACGGTGAGGTGGCCTCGGCCCCCAGCGTCAACACGACCCTGAGCAAGAACGCCGAGATCTCCGGCAGCTTCACGCAGGAGTCGGCCAAGGACCTGGCGAACATCCTGTCCTATGGCGCCCTGCCGCTGACCTTCCACGAGCAGAGCGTCACCACGGTCAGCCCGGCCCTCGGTGGCGAGCAGCTGAAGGCGGGCCTCATCGCGGGCGCCATCGGCCTCGCGCTGGTCGTCATCTACCTGGTGGTCTACTACCGCGGCCTGTCGCTCATCGCCATCGCGAGCCTCCTGGTCTCCGCGGCGCTGACGTACGCGATCATGACGCTGCTCGGCCCGACCATCAAGTTCGCGCTGAACCTCCCTGCGGTGTGCGGTGCGATCGTCGCCATCGGCATCACGGCGGACTCGTTCATCGTGTTCTTCGAACGCGTACGGGACGAGGTCCGCGAGGGACGCACGCTGCGGCCCGCCGTCGAGCGGGGCTGGCCCCGTGCCCGGCGCACCATCCTGGTCTCCGACTTCGTGTCGTTCCTGGCCGCCGCCGTGCTCTTCGTGGTCACGGTCGGCAAGGTGCAGGGCTTCGCGTTCACGCTCGGCCTGACCACGCTCCTCGACGTCGTCGTGGTGTTCTTCTTCACCAAGCCGCTGATGACGATCCTGGCCCGCAAGAAGTTCTTCGCGAACGGCCACAAGTGGTCCGGTCTCGACCCGAAGCGACTGGGCGCCAAGCCTCCGTTGCGCAGGTCCCGCCGCGTCACCGCTCCCACCGCCGGCCCTGTCGACCCGAAGGAGGCGTGAGATGTCGAAGCTCGGCAATCTCGGCGCCAGGCTCTACCGCGGTGAGGTCGGCTACGACTTCGTCGGCAAGCGCAAGATCTGGTACGGCATCTCGATCCTGATCACCATCACGGCCATCGTCGGCCTGGCGGTGCGCGGCCTGAACATGGGCATCGAGTTCGAGGGCGGCGCCGTCTTCAACACGCCGAAGACCAGCGCCTCGGTCTCGAAGGCCGAGGAGGCCGCGGAGAAGGCGTCCGGCCACGACGCGATCGTCCAGAAGCTCGGTGACGACAAGCTCCGCATCCAGATCGCGGGCGTCGACATCAACAAGTCCGACCAGATCAAGAAGGACCTGGCCAAGGACCTGGACGTCAAGGCCGCGGACATCGACGCCGACCTGGTCGGTCCCAGCTGGGGCGAGCAGATCGCCAACAAGGCCTGGCAGGGCCTGGCGATCTTCATGGTCCTCGTGGTGATCTATCTGGCCATCGCCTTCGAATGGCGCATGGCGCTCGCGGCACTGATCGCGCTCATCCACGACATCACCATCACCGTGGGTGTGTACGCGCTCGTCGGCTTCGAGGTCACGCCCGGCACGGTGATCGGTCTGCTGACCATCCTCGGTTACTCGCTCTACGACACCGTGGTGGTCTTCGACAGCTTGAAGGAGCAGTCGAAGGACATCACCAAGCAGACCGCGTACACCTACAGCGAGCTCGCCAACCGCAGCATCAACGGCACCCTGGTGCGCTCCATCAACACCACGGTCGTCGCGCTGCTCCCGGTGGCGGGCCTGCTGTTCATCGGCGGCGGTGTCCTGGGCGCGGGCATGCTCAACGACATCTCGCTGTCGCTGTTCGTCGGCCTCGCGGCCGGTGCGTACTCCTCGATCTTCATCGCCACGCCGCTCGTCGCCGACTTCAAGGAGCGCGAGCCGCAGATGAAGGCCCTCAAGAAGCGGGTGCTCGCCAAGCGCGCGGCGGCCGCGGCGAAGGGCGAGTCGGCGGAGGGGCCCCGGACCGCGGCGGACGACGAGCCGGAGGACACCGTGACCGGTGACGCCGCTCCGGCCGTCGTCGGCCCCCGCTCGCAGCCCGCGTCGCGCAACCGCGGCAAGGGCCGTCCCTCGGGGAAGCGCCGATGACCGAGCTCGCCGGCGTCACGGACCTGCTGCTCAGCCGCATCCGCGACGTCCCGGACTACCCGAAGCCGGGCGTGATGTTCAAGGACATCACCCCGCTGCTCGCGGACCCGGTCGCCTTCAAGGCGCTCACGGAGACGCTGGCCGACCTCAGTGTGCGCCACGGCGCCACGAAGGTCGTCGGTCTGGAGGCCCGCGGATTCATCCTCGGCGCCCCCGTCGCGCTCCACGCCGGGCTCGGCTTCATCCCCGTACGCAAGGCGGGCAAGCTCCCCGGAGCGACGCTGCGCCAGGCCTACGACCTGGAGTACGGCAGCGCCGAGATCGAGGTGCACGCCGAGGACCTGGCCGCGGGCGACCGCGTCATGGTCATCGACGACGTCCTCGCCACCGGCGGCACCGCGGCGGCCTCGCTGGAGCTGATCCGGCGCTCGGGTGCCCAGGTGGCCGGTGTCGCGGTCCTCATGGAGCTCGGCTTCCTCGACGGCCGCAGCAAGCTGGAGCGGGCCCTCGACGGGGCGCCCCTGGAGGCGCTGATCACCGTCTGAGGCCCGTGCGCCGCTCGAAGCGGCGCGCAGGACGGCGCGAGGGGCGTCCCGGTGACCACCGGGACGCCCCTCGTCGTTTCGGCCGGTTCCCGCTCTGGACGCTCTCCGACGGGTGCGCCGGCAGGGGCGCGAGCGGCGTGGGGAGGCCGTCGGGGCGCGCGAGGCGGAGCCGGCGGGAATCGGGCGCACGCCCCTCGCGTTTCTCCAGTACAGAGGCGTCTCACCGGCCGAAGGCGAGCGATGGGCCCAGGATCGATACCATGGGCTCTTCGGGGCCTGACCGGGGGACCCCGATCGCGCACAGGGAGCGCTCTTGCCAGACGAGTCCCAGCCACTCACCGCCGCCAAGGCCGCCCAGCAGGGCAAGGAGCCCTCGGCGGGCTCCGCCGCGCCCGCGAAGAAGGCAGAGGGCCCGCAGGCCGGCACGTCCGCGCAGCGCGCCCAGGGAGAGGTCTCCCGGGGCGACAAACCGGCCGAGCGGCCCCGCCCGGTGCCGCCCGCCGACCACCATCCGACGGCCCCCGCGATCCGGCCCGCCACGGGCCAGCCCGCGCGGTCCGGCTCCTCCAACCGCGTACGGGCCCGTCTCGCCCGGCTCGGCGTGCAGCGCTCCAACCCGTACAACCCGGTCCTGGAGCCGCTCCTTCGCATAGTGCGGAGCAACGACCCCAAGATCGAGACGGCCACGCTCCGCCAGATCGAGCGCGCCTACCAGGTCGCCGAGCGCTGGCACCGCGGCCAGAAGCGCAAGAGCGGCGACCCGTACATCACGCACCCGCTCGCCGTGACGACCATCCTCGCCGAGCTGGGCATGGATCCGGCCACCCTGATGGCCGGCCTGCTCCACGACACGGTCGAGGACACCGAGTACGGCCTGGACACCCTCAAGCGCGACTTCGGCGACCAGGTCGCCCTGCTCGTCGACGGCGTCACCAAGCTGGACAAGGTGAAGTTCGGCGAGGCCGCGCAGGCCGAGACCGTCCGCAAGATGGTCGTCGCCATGGCCAAGGACCCCCGCGTCCTGGTCATCAAGCTCGCCGACCGCCTGCACAACATGCGCACGATGCGCTACCTCAAGCGCGAGAAGCAGGAGAAGAAGGCCCGCGAGACGCTGGAGATCTACGCTCCGCTGGCGCACCGCCTGGGCATGAACACCATCAAGTGGGAGCTGGAGGACCTCGCCTTCGCGATCCTCTACCCCAAGATGTACGACGAGATCGTGCGTCTGGTCGCCGAGCGCGCCCCCAAGCGCGACGAGTACCTCGCCATAGTGACCGACGAGGTCCAGGCCGACCTGCGCGCCGCCCGCATCAAGGCCACCGTCACCGGCCGCCCGAAGCACTACTACAGCGTCTACCAGAAGATGATCGTCCGCGGCCGTGACTTCGCGGAGATCTACGACCTGGTGGGCATCCGCGTCCTCGTCGACACGGTCCGCGACTGCTACGCGGCGCTCGGCACGGTGCACGCGCGATGGAATCCGGTCCCCGGCCGGTTCAAGGACTACATCGCGATGCCCAAGTTCAACATGTACCAGTCGCTGCACACGACGGTGATCGGCCCCAACGGCAAGCCCGTCGAGCTGCAGATCCGCACGTTCGACATGCACCGCCGCGCCGAGTACGGCATCGCCGCGCACTGGAAGTACAAGCAGGAGGCCGTCGCCGGCGCCTCCAAGGTCCGCACCGACGTGCCCAAGAAGGGCGGCGGCAAGGACGACCACCTCAACGACATGGCGTGGCTGCGCCAGCTGCTCGACTGGCAGAAGGAGACCGAGGACCCCAGCGAGTTCCTCGAATCGCTGCGCTTCGACCTGTCGCGCAACGAGGTCTTCGTGTTCACGCCGAAGGGCGACGTCATAGCGCTCCCCGCGGGCGCCACCCCCGTCGACTTCTCGTACGCGGTGCACACCGAGGTCGGCCACCGCACCATAGGGGCGCGGGTCAACGGCCGGCTCGTACCGCTCGAATCGACCCTGGACAACGGCGACCTGGTCGAGGTCTTCACCTCGAAGGCCGCAGGCGCGGGACCGTCCCGCGACTGGCTCGGCTTCGTCAAGTCGCCGCGGGCGCGCAACAAGATCCGTGCCTGGTTCTCCAAGGAGCGCCGCGACGAGGCCATCGAGCAGGGCAAGGACGCCATCGCGCGCGCCATGCGCAAGCAGAACCTGCCGATCCAGCGCATCCTCACCGGCGACTCCCTGGTCACCCTCGCGCACGAGATGCGCTACCCCGACATCTCCTCGCTCTACGCGGCGATCGGCGAGGGCCACGTCACCGCGCAGTCCGTCGTGCAGAAGCTCGTCCAGGCGCTCGGCGGCGAGGAGGCCGCCAACGAGGACATCGCCGAGAGCGCCCCGCCCGCCCGCGGCCGCAGCAAGCGCCGTGCCAAGGCCGACCCGGGCGTCGTGGTCAAGGGCGTCGAGGACGTGTGGGTCAAGCTGGCCCGCTGCTGCACGCCCGTCCCCGGCGACCCCATCATCGGCTTCGTCACGCGCGGCAGCGGAGTATCGGTTCACCGCAACGACTGCGTGAACGTGGACTCGCTCTCGCGCGAGCCCGAGCGGATCCTGGAGGTCGAGTGGGCCCCCACCCAGTCCTCCGTCTTCCTGGTCGCCATCCAGGTCGAGGCGCTGGACCGCTCCCGTCTCCTGTCGGACGTCACGCGCATCCTCTCGGACCAGCACGTGAACATCCTGTCGGCGGCCGTGCAGACCTCCCGCGACCGCGTCGCCACCTCCCGCTTCACCTTCGAGATGGGTGACCCCAAGCACCTGGGACACGTGCTGAAGGCCGTCCGGGGCGTCGAGGGCGTCTATGACGTGTATCGCGTGACCTCGGCGCGCCGCCCGTGAACTAGCCTGACCCCAGGGCGAGTTCACGGGGGGACGGCATGGCGCGGGGCGAACTGGTCGACGGACGCTACCGCTTGGTGGGGCTGCTGGGCCGTGGCGGCATGGGCGAGGTCCACGAGGCCGAGGACACCCAGCTGGGCCGCCGGGTCGCGGTGAAGCTCCTGACCGCCGTCGGCGGCATGGAACCCGGCGGCGAGGAGGTCGACCGGTTCCGGCGCGAGGCCCGCGCGATGGCGCGGATCGAACACCCCGGGGTGGTCACGCTGTACGACAGCGGGCTGCACCGGGGCGTCGCCTATCTGGCGATGCAGATCCTCGACGGCCGCAACCTCGCCCACCTCGTGGGGGCCACCGGCCAGTTGCCGGTGCGGGCCGTCTGCTGGATCGCCCTCGGCATGGCCGAGGCGCTCTCCGCCGCGCACAAGGCCGGGGTGATGCACCGGGACATCAAGCCCTCGAACGTCAGCCTCACCCGCGACGGCCGGATCGTCCTCCACGACTTCGGCCTCGCCCGCCTCGCCGGCGAACGGGCCATCACGGCCACCGGAGTGGTGCTCGGCTCCCCGCAGTTCATGGCGCCCGAGGCCATGAAGGGCGGCCTCGCGGACGCGGCGGCCGACCTGTACGGGCTCGGGGCCTGCATGTACTTCATGCTCACGGGGGAGAGCCCGCTCGGCCCCGCCGTCGACGTCGGGGCCGTCGTCGAGCGGGCGCTCGGCCCCGGCATCCCGCCCCTCGCCGGTCGTACGCCCGGCGCTCCGCCCGAACTGATCGCCCTGGTCGACCGGTTGTGCGCACAGGACCCGGCCCGGCGGCCGCGCGGCGCGTCCGAGGCCGTGGAGGCGCTCGGGTCGCTGTGCGGCGGCGGCCAGGACGTCGTGGCCGAGCGGCTCGCCACGCTCCTGCGCGACCAGGCCGTACGGACGGCCCGTGGCGTACGGCTGCGGAAGGGGCCCGAGTACGCGTGGGACGAGGTCTCGGTGCCGCTCCCGCGCGGCGGCGACTCCCCGCGGCCGGCGCTGCTCGACACCTCGCAGGACCCCGGCTCCGCCCTCGCCCGCGGCGGCGGGCCCCCGACCCTCAGCGACAACACCCGGCGCATGGTGATCGGCAGCATGTCCCGGGAGACCGCCCTGTCCCGGCAGCGCGAGGCGGTCAACCTCGTCCAGCGCGGTGAACTCGAGGCCGCCGCACGGATGCTGGCCGCCGTCGTGCCGGTGTGTGTCGCCCGTCTCGGCCCCGAACATCCGACCACGCTGACGAGCCAGTACTGGCAAGCTGTATGCCTGGCCCGGCTGGACGCCGGACGCGAGGCCCTGGAGCTGCTCGCCCGGGTGAACACCTACGTCGACCGGCGCAAAGGAGCGCGAAGTGACTGACGTCTTTGTGGAGCTGACGGCGGCGGACGGGGACGCGGACACCGAGGACGCCCTGCGGTCCCTGCTGCACTGGCTGCACCGGGACGAGACACTCGACGGCGCCGTGCGCGGCGAGATCGCCGCCGCGGCAGCGCCGGCCGCCGGACACATGGGCACGAGCGGCTTCGACATCCTCCAACTCGCCCTCGGCACCGGCCTGTCCACCGCGTCGCTCGCCGTCTCCCTGCTCCAGTGGCAGCTCGCCCGCAGGCGCGCGCCGGCCCTCGTCCTCAGCAAGGGTGAGCTGCGCGTGGAGGTGACCCCGGAAGGCGCCCGCGACGCCGAGACGCTGCGCCGCGTCGTGGACCTCCTGGACCGGCGGACGGCCGTCACGGCCGGGGACGGGGACCGCGATGGCGGCGCTGCCTGATCCGACGCTGTCGCGGGCCGTGCTCATCGGCACGGCCTCCTACCGCCACCTGCCCCAGCTCTCCGCCGTCGAGACGAACCTGGTGGACCTGGCCGGCGAGCTGTGCGACGCGACCGTCTGGGGCCTGCCCGTGCAGCACTGCGCCGTCGTCGCGGACCCGTCGAGCCCCTCCGCCATGCTCGACCCCGTCCACCGGGCCGCCGACGAGGCCACGGACACCCTGCTCGTGTACTACGCCGGGCACGGCATGCGCGACGCCGACTCCGCCGACCTGTACCTGGCCCTCGGGGAGTCCCGGGAGAACATGGGCTACACCGCCGTCGCCTACCAGCACCTGCGCGCGGGCCTGCGGGCCTCCCGGGCCCGCCGCAAGATCGTCATCCTGGACTGCTGCTTCAGCGGCCGGGCCGCACGGGCCCTCGGCGGCGACGACGTGCTGGCCGCCCAGGCCGCCGTCGACGGCGCGTACGTCCTGACGGCCTCGCCGCGCGACCGGGTGGCCCTCGCCCCCGACGGCGAGCGCTACACCGCCTTCACCGGGGAACTCCTCGGCATCCTGCGCGAGGGCGTGCCCGACGCCCCCGAACTCATCGACCTGGAGACGCTGTACCGCGCCCTGGACGAGCGGCTGCGCGCCAAGAACCGCCCCCTGCCGCAGCGTTCCCAGGAGAACGGCGTCGGCCGGCTGCCCCTGGCCCGCAACCGCGCCCGCTCCGCGCCGAGCACCCCGGCCGGACCCGTCCTGCACGCCGACGTGCGCGCCGCGATGGTCGCCACCGGCCTCAACCTCGCCCGGCTGCTGCGCGCCGAGGGCACCGTCAAGGACGCGCTGCCGGTGCTGCGCCTGGCCCTGGAGGAACAGAGCGTCGAGGGATCCGGTGAACTCCTCGCCGTACAGCTGGAGCTCTCCGAACTGCTCGCCGAGACCGGGCAGAACAAGGAGGCCATCGAGATCCTGGAGTCCGCCTTCCAGCGCGTCCACGACCTGTACGGGCCCGAGGCCGTGCTCGTCTGCCGCCGCCTCGCCGAACTGCTCCAGGAGTCCGGCAACCACATCGAGGCGTGCGAGGTCCTCAAGCACGCCCTGGACATCGCCGAGCACGACCGCGCCGCCGCCCGGTAGCGGGCCGCCGAACGCACGGCGGCCCGGACCGCACGGATGCGGTCCGGGCCGTCAGGCGGGAGAGGGGCTCAGCCGCCGAACTCGTGCAGCCCCTTCAGCGCCTGGTCGAGCAGCGCCTGGCGGCCGTCCAGCTCCTTCTGGAGCTTGTCGGCCTTGGAGGTGTTGCCCGCGGCACGGGCGGTCTCGATCTGGCCCTGGAGCTTGTCCACGGCCGCCTGCAGCTGACCGGTGAGACCCTCGGCACGCGCGCGCGCCTCCGGGTTCGTCCGGCGCCACTCCGCCTCCTCGGACTCCTGAAGCGCCCGCTCCACGGCGTGCATCCGGCCCTCGACCTTCGGACGGGCGTCCCGCGGGACGTGACCGATGGCCTCCCAGCGCTCGTTGATGCCACGGAACGCGGCACGGGCGGCCTTCAGGTCCGTCACCGGGACGAGCTTCTCGGCCTCGGCCGCCAGCTCCTCCTTGAGCTTGAGGTTCTCGCCCTGCTCCGCGTCGCGCTCCGCGAACACCGCGCTGCGCGCCGCGAAGAAGACGTCCTGGGCGCCGCGGAAGCGGTTCCACAGGTCGTCCTCGTGCTCGCGCTGGGCGCGGCCCGCGGCCTTCCAGTCGGCCATCAGCTCGCGGTACCGCGCGGCCGTCGGGCCCCAGTCCGTCGAGTTGGACAGCGCCTCGGCCTCCGAGACCAGCTTCTCCTTGGCCTTGCGGGCCTCCTCGCGCTGGGCGTCCAGCGAGGCGAAGTGCGCCTTGCGGCGCTTGGAGAACGCCGAGCGGGCGTGCGAGAAGCGGTGCCACAGCTCGTCGTCCGACTTGCGGTCGAGCCGCGGCAGGCCCTTCCAGGTGTCCACCAGGGCCCGCAGCCGCTCGCCGGCCGCCCGCCACTGCTCGCTCTGGGCCAGCTCCTCGGCCTCGGTGACCAGGGCCTCCTTGGCGTGCCGCGCCTCGTCGGACTGCTTGGCCTTCTGGACCTTGCGCTCCTCGCGGCGCGCCTCGACGCTCTCCACGAGCTTGTCGAGCCGCTTGCCCAGGGCGTCCAGATCGCCGACGGCGTGCGCCTCGTCCACCTGCTGGCGCAGGTGGTCGATGGCCGTCGTGGCGTCCTTGGCCGACAGGTCGGTCGTCTTCACCCGGCGCTCGAGAAGTCCGATCTCGACGACCAGACCGTCGTACTTGCGCTCGAAGTAAGCGAGGGCCTCAGCGGGAGATCCTGCCTGCCACGAACCGACCACTCGCTCGCCGCCGTCGGCCGTACGCACGTACACGGTCCCCGTCTCGTCGACGCGGCCCCACGGGTCGCTGCTCACAGCGCCTCCTCCACATGATGCCTGCGCAGGGCCTCGGGGCCCCCGGCATCGTCCACAGTTTCGTCACCGCCAACATAGGCGACCGGCGGGGCGGCTGTCCGCATCCCGCGCGACCGAAGTTTGCCCGCCGGCGGTCAGGATTTCGTGACGGTCGCCTTGTCGATGACGACCGTCGCGTTCGGGGCGCCGTCGCCCTGCCCGCTGTTCTCCCCGGCGGCGGCGATCTTCTTGAGTACCTTCATGCCGGATTCGGAAATGGTCCCGAACGGTGTGTAGTCGGGAGGCAGCTGACTGTCCTGGTAGACGAGGAAGAACTGGCTGCCGCCGGTGTCACGGCCCGTCTTCTTCTGGGCGTTGTACTGGTTCGCCATCGCCACCGTGCCCGCCGGGTACACGTTCCCCTTCAGGCGCTTGTCCTTCAGGTTCTCGTCCGGGATCGAGTAGCCGGGGCTGCCCTCGCCGGTGCCCTTGGGGTCACCGCACTGCAGGACGTAGATGCCGCCGGTGGTCAGCCGGTGGCACGTGGTGTGGTCCAGGTAGCCCTTGTTCACCAGGAAGTCGAAGGAGTTGACCGTGTGCGGGGCCTTCGCCGCGTCCAGGTCGAGACCGATGTCGCCGCACGTCGTCTTCAGGTTCATCGTGTAGTCGGCGGACTTGTCGATGCTCAGCGCCGGTTCCTTCTTGAAGCTCAGCGGCTTCACCTTGCCGGGCGCCGCCTTCTCGCACGGGTCCTTCGGCGGAGTGCTGCTGGGCCGCGCGCTCGCGTCGTCCTTGGTGTCGTCCCCGTCGAAGGCCCCCGCCGCGTACGACACCGCGCCGCCCGCCACGACCACCGCGAGTGCGCCCGCGAGCACCGCGTTGCGCATCCGCGCGCGGCGCCGCGCGGCCTCGCGCCGCTGCTGCTGGCGCGCGATCTTCTCCCGGGCGAGCTGCTTGCGCCGCTGTTCCTGGCTGACCACCGGCTCTTCTCCCCTTCTCCCGCGTATGTCTCGGCTGTCCCGTCATACGCTCCGTAGTGCCCCGTACCGTATATGGGTTACCTGTGGATTCGGCAGCGCCGGTAGGCTCTGATCTGCCGCAATCTCCCGCAGGGGACTGCGACGACCGCCACCGGACGACGAACGAAGGACGATCGTGCTCATTGCCGGGTTCCCCGCCGGGGCCTGGGGGACCAACTGCTACCTGGTCGCCCCCGCCGCCGGCGAGGAGTGCGTGATCATCGACCCGGGCCACCAGGCCGCCCAGGGAGTCGAGGACGCACTCAAGAAGCATCGGCTCAAGCCCGTCGCGGTCATCCTCACCCACGGACACATCGACCATGTCGCCTCGGTCGTCCCGGTGTGCGGAGCCCACGACGTGCCCGCATGGATCCACCCCTCCGACCGGTACATGATGAGCGACCCCGAGAAGGCGCTCGGCCGCTCCATCGGCATGCCGCTCATGGGGGAGCTCACGGTGGGGGAGCCCGACGACATGCGCGAGCTGTCCGACGGCACCGACCTGAAGCTGGCGGGCCTCGACTTCTCCGTCGCGCACGCGCCGGGCCATACGAAGGGGTCGGTGACCTTCCGGATGCCCGAGACCCAGGAGATCCCCTCGGTCTTCTTCTCGGGCGATCTGCTCTTCGCCGGCTCCATCGGACGCACCGACCTGCCCGGCGGCAGCCACGCCGAGATCCTCCAGTCGCTGGCCCGTGTGTGCCTGCCGCTCGACGACTCGACCGTGGTGCTGTCCGGCCACGGCCCCCAGACATCCATCGGCCAGGAGCGCGCCACCAACCCGTATCTGCGGCAGGTGGCCGCCGGCCTGGGCGCGGACGAGACGTCCGCCCCGCGACGAGGAATGTGACGAGAGAAATTCCGTGAGCACCTTCAAGGCCCCCAAGGGCACCTACGACCTGCTTCCGCCCGACTCCGCGAAGTACCTGGCGGTGCGCGAGGCGATCGCCGCGCCGCTGCGCAACTCCGGGTACGGCTACATCGAGACGCCCGGTTTCGAGAACGTCGAGCTGTTCGCGCGCGGTGTCGGTGAGTCCACCGACATCGTGACCAAGGAGATGTACGCCTTCACGACCAAGGGCGGCGACGAGCTCGCGCTGCGTCCCGAGGGCACCGCGTCCGTGCTGCGTGCGGCGCTTGAGGGCAACCTCCACAAGGCCGGCAACCTGCCCGTCAAGCTCTGGTACTCGGGCTCCTACTACCGCTACGAGCGCCCGCAGAAGGGCCGGTACAGGCACTTCTCCCAGGTCGGTGCCGAGGCGATCGGTGCCGAGGACCCGGCGCTCGACGCCGAGCTGATCATCCTGGCCGACCAGGCGTACCGCGCCCTCGGCCTGCGGAACTTCCGCATCCTGCTCAACTCCCTCGGCGACAAGGAGTGCCGCCCCGTCTACCGCGCCGCGCTGCAGGACTTCCTGCGCGGGCTCGACCTGGACGAGGAGACGCGTCGACGCATCGACATCAACCCGCTGCGGGTCCTCGACGACAAGCGCGCGGACGTCCAGAAGCAGCTGGTGGGCGCCCCCTCGCTGCGCGACTACCTCTGCGACGCCTGCAAGGCGTACCACGAGCAGGTCCGCGAGCTGGTCACGGCGGCGGGCGTCGCCTTCGAGGACGACGAGAAGCTGGTCCGCGGGCTCGACTACTACACCCGCACCACCTTCGAGTTCGTGCACGACGGCCTCGGCTCGCAGTCCGCGGTGGGCGGCGGCGGCCGCTACGACGGCCTGTCCGAGATGATCGGCGGCCCCTCGCTGCCCTCGGTCGGCTGGGCGCTCGGCGTGGACCGCACGGTCCTCGCGCTGGAGGCGGAGGGCGTCGAGCTCGCGCTGCCCGCGGCCACCAGCGTCTTCGCCGTCCCGCTCGGCGAGGAGGCCCGTCGCGTCCTGTTCGCCAAGGTGACGGAGCTGCGCAAGGCCGGGATCGCGGCGGACTTCTCGTACGGCGGGAAGGGCCTGAAGGGCGCGATGAAGAACGCCAACCGCTCCGGCGCCCGCTTCACCGTCGTCGCCGGCGAGCGCGATCTCGCCGAGGGCGTCGTCCAGCTCAAGGACATGGAGTCCGGCGAGCAGGCGGCCGTCTCCGTGGACGAGATCGTGGCGGAGCTGACGGCGAAGCTGGGCTGACGCGTCGCGAGCGAACACCGGAGGGGCTGGTGAATCCAGCCCCTCCGGTGTTTGAGGAGCGGAGCCCCGGGTGGCGGGGCGGGGAAAGCGAGCCCCTCGCTCGCGCAGCCCCTCGACCGCGAGTTCGGATCCGTGTGCTGTCACGCCGTCGAACCTCGCGCCGGAGCGGGCGCGTCGGGACCACCGTGCGGATCCGCTTATGTCCATCGAACGGTGGGCACACAGGCGCGTGCGGCACAATGTGCGTGCCCGCTGGCCACCACAAGCGACGGAACGGCGTGATGAGCAAAACGATGTCAGCGAAGGACGACGCCTTGGACGAGCACGAGCGGGAGGACGCGCCCCGCGCCGTCGGCGGCAGTCGCGCGCTCGCCCTGCTCCTGGTGATCACGGGTGCGGCCGGTCTGCTCGCCGCCTGGGTGATCACCCTCGACAAGTTCGAGCTCCTGAAGGACCCGAACTTCCAGCCGGGGTGCAGCATCAACCCCATCGTCGCCTGCGGCAGCATCATGAAGAGCGAGCAGGCCGAGGCGTTCGGGTTCCCCAACCCGATGCTGGGCCTGGTCACCTACGGCATCGTGATCTGCGTCGGCATGAGCCTGCTCGCCGGCGCCCGCTTCCCGCGCTGGTACTGGCTCACCTTCAACGCGGGCACGCTCTTCGGCGTCGGATTCTGCACGTGGCTGATGATCCAGTCGCTCTACCACATCAACGCGCTCTGCCTGTGGTGCTGCCTGGCCTGGGTCGCCACGCTCCTGATGTTCTGGTACGTCACGTCCTTCAACATCCGCAAGGGCTTCCTGCCCGCGCCGAACTGGGCCAAGAGCTTCCTCGAGGACTTCACCTGGGCCCTTCCGGTCATGCACATCGGCGTCATCGCGATGCTGATCCTCACGCGGTGGGGCGCGGACCTCTGGGCCTGAGGGCCGGGACCCTCCGACGGGGTCCGAGGGTGCCGGTCCGCCTCCCGGCGGGATTGTCAGTGGGGTGACATAGGGTTCTGGACGTGGAGCCCGACCTGTTCACCGCCGCAGCCGAAGACCGCCAGGAGAAGGACCCGTCCAGCAGCCCCCTGGCCGTCCGGATGCGCCCGCGCACCCTCGACGAAGTCGTCGGCCAGCAGCATCTGCTGAAGCCGGGCTCGCCCCTGCGCCGCCTGGTCGGCGAGGGCGGCGGCGGCCCGGCGGGACCGTCCTCGGTGTTCCTGTGGGGCCCGCCCGGCATCGGCAAGACGACCCTCGCGTACGTCGTCTCGAAGGCCACGAACAAGCGCTTCGTCGAGCTCTCCGCGATCACCGCGGGCGTCAAGGAAGTGCGCGCGGTCATCGACGGCGCCCGCAGGGCCATGGGCGGTCACGGCAAGGAGACCGTCCTCTTCCTCGACGAGATCCACCGCTTCAGCAAGGCCCAGCAGGACTCCCTGCTCCCGGCGGTCGAGAACCGCTGGGTCACCCTGATCGCGGCGACCACAGAGAATCCGTACTTCTCGATCATCTCCCCGCTGCTCTCGCGCTCCCTGCTGCTCACCCTCGAACCGCTCACGGACGACGACCTGCGCGGCCTGCTGCGCCGGGCGCTCACCGACGAGCGGGGCCTCGGCGGAGCCGTCGAGCTGCCGGCGGAGGCCGAGGAGCATCTGCTGCGCATCGCGGGCGGGGACGCACGGCGCGCCCTGACGGCCTTGGAAGCGGGCGCGGGATCGGCCCTCGCCAAGAGCGAGAAGGAGATCACCCTCCAGACCCTGGAGGAGTCGGTCGACCGGGCCGCCGTGAAGTACGACAGGGACGGCGACCAGCACTACGACGTCGCGAGCGCCCTGATCAAGTCCATCCGCGGTTCGGACGTGGACGCGGCCCTGCACTATCTGGCCCGCATGATCGAGGCCGGCGAGGACCCCCGCTTCATCGCCCGCCGCCTGATGATCTCCGCGAGCGAGGACATCGGCCTCGCCGACCCGACGGCGCTGCCCACCGCGGTCGCCGCCGCCCAGGCCGTCGCCATGATCGGCTTCCCGGAGGCGGCGCTCACCCTCAGCCACGCCACGATCGCCCTCGCCCTGGCCCCGAAGTCGAACGCGGCGACGATCGCCATCCAGCAGGCCCAGGCCGACGTCCGGGCGGGCCTCGCGGGCCCCGTCCCGCCCCACCTGCGCGACGGCCACTACAAGGGCGCGGCCAAGCTCGGCCACGCCCAGGGGTATGTGTACCCCCACGACGTCCCGGGCGGCATCGCCACCCAGCAGTACGCACCGGACGCCATCGAGGGCAAGCGCTACTACCAGCCCACGAGGTACGGCGCCGAGGCGCGGTACGCGGACGTGGTCGAGCGGGTCCGCGCCCGGCTCAAGGGCGAGCAGCCCGAGAGCTAGCCGACGGGCGGGTTCCCCCGCGCCCGCCTACGCTCGGCGCCATGGGCAGAGCAGCCGGGCCGGTCGTCGGGGCGGTGCTTGTCCTTGCCGCCGTGGCCACGGCGTGCACACCGCCGCAGCTGGACCGCGCGGACTCCCGGTACGCGACGGCTCCGGCGGCACCGTCCGGCAGGACCCCGCCGCCCCCGAAGCCCGAGCCGACCCGGACGACACCCGCGCCGTCCTCGAAGGCGCCCCTCGCCGGTACCGGCTTCCCGCCCACCCCGGCGCAGGCCCGCGACCAGCTCGCCCGCCTCACCGTCGCCTGGGGCAAGAACTGGCAGACGTACCAGCGCTCCGCATTCGGCGAGGGCTGGTCCGACGCCGTCGACGCCCCCGGCGGGCGCAACGGCTGCGACACCCGCGACGACGTGCTGCGCCGCGACCTGAGGAACCTGCGCGAAGGCGACCGCAACCCCTGCGTCGTGCTCTCCGGCACCCTGCTCGACCCGTACACCGGCAAGGAACTGCCCTACTCCTACCGCCGCGCCTCCCAGATCCAGACCGACCACGTCGTCGCCCTCGGCGCCGCCTGGCGGGCCGGTGCCTGGGCCTGGACCCCCGAGCGGCGCCTGACCTACGCCAACGACCTGGACGTCCTGCTCGCCGCCGACAAGGCGACCAATTACGAGAAGAGCAGCCGGACCCCCGACCAGTGGAAGCCGCCGCGCAAGGAATACTGGTGCGAGTACGCGCGGCGCTGGACCGGCATCAAGGCCAAGTACGGCCTGACGGTCACCGCCCCCGAGAAGCTGGCCCTCCAGGACCTCCTCGCCACCTGCCGCTGAGGAGACCGGGACAGGGCCCGAGGCTGAGGCACCTCGCCGCACCCGGTACACTTGCCCGAAGTGCTGCGTCCCGCGTCCGGTCTCGTACCGGCACCACCAGAGCGGGACATCCAGCCGGAACCCCCGTCGCAAGACGAGGGGATCCAGGAGCGTCGCGCACCGTCGAAGGTGTCGCGGGCAGCCCACCACCACCCCGGAGCCCCGGGAATCGGTCGGTGGGCCACTCGCGTGCTGCACATAGTGCCCAGACCAGGGAGCGGCTGCCTCGCGGCCCAGGGCTTTCGAGCCCACGGACCACGAGGTTTCCCCGGCTGCGGATGCGACCTCCCCTAACCACTGGTGAAGCCGAATTCACTGAGAACAGAGAGGTTGGTTCATGCCGAACCAGTCCCGCCCCAAGGTCAAGAAGTCGCGTGCCCTCGGCATCGCGCTGACCCCGAAGGCCGTCAAGTACTTCGAGGCCCGTCCCTACCCGCCGGGCGAGCACGGCCGTGGGCGCAAGCAGAACTCGGACTACAAGGTCCGTCTGCTCGAGAAGCAGCGTCTGCGCGCGCAGTACGACGTGTCCGAGCGCCAGCTCGTCCGCGCCTACGAGCGTGCCGCCAAGACGCAGGGCAAGACCGGTGAGGCCCTGGTCATCGAGCTGGAGCGTCGTCTCGACGCCCTGGTTCTGCGTTCGGGCATCGCCCGTACGATCTACCAGGCCCGCCAGATGGTCGTGCACGGCCACATCGAGGTCAACGGCCAGAAGGTCGACAAGCCGTCCTTCCGCGTCAAGCCGGACGACGTCGTCATGGTCCGTGAGCGCAGCCGCGAGAAGCCGCTGTTCCAGGTCGCGCGCGAGGGTGGCTTCGCCCCCGACGGCGAGACCCCGCGCTACCTCCAGGTGAACCTGAAGGCCCTGGCCTTCCGCCTGGACCGCGACCCGAACCGCAAGGAGATCCCCGTGATCTGCGACGAGCAGCTCGTCGTCGAGTACTACGCCCGCTGACCCGGACGTAGCTCACCCTGCTTCAGCCCGTCGCCTCCCCGCCCTTCCTGGCGGGGCGGGCGGCGGGTTCGCTCGTTCACGGGCTCGGTGCGCAGCGCACGCGACACCGCCGCCTCCAGACCGAGCCGCGCCCCCTCCCGCACGCACTCCTCGTACCGCTCGTCGCCCAGCGCCTCGCGGGCCTGCTCCTCGCACAGCGCGTGCGGTCCGCCGAAGTTCCCCGAGCCGAACAGCGGCAGCCCCACCGAGGGCCAGATGCCCGACGCGGCACCCTGCAGCACCGCCGCCTCCGCCGCATCGCCCTCCGCCGCCGTGAACAGGGCGAGCAGCTCGATCGACAGGACCGTGCCGAGCAGGTCGTGGAAGCGGTGGTCGAGGTCGAGCGACTCACAGAGCAGCTCCCTGGCCGTGCCCGCCTCGCCGCGGGTCCAGGCCGCGAAGCCCAGGACGTACAGGGCGTACGCGAGGGCCCAGCGCTCGCCGTGGTCCTCGCAGACCCGGCGGACGTCCTCGCACAGCTCCACCGCGTCGGCCAGCTCCCCGCGGAAGGCCAGCGCCATGGCCAGCTCGACCTGTCCCATCAGGACGTTGCTGTTGAGCTCGCCGATCTCCCGGTAGCGCTCCAGCGCCGAGCGCAGCAGCGTTTCTGCTCGCGGGACGTCGTCCGTCACCAGCGCCAGACAGCCGATGCGGTGCTCCGCGTACGCGGCCGCGAGCGTGCTGCCCGTGCGCTCCGCCTCGTCACGGCACTCGTGCAGCGCGCCGAGCGCGGTGACCGTGTCGCCCTGGAGCACCGCCACGTACCCGAGCACCCACAGCGCCTTGAGCCGCGAGTCCTCGTGGCCGCCGTCCAGGTCGAGGGCCCGGTCCAGCCAGTGCCTGCCCTCCGCGAGCCGCCCGCAGCCGACCCAGTAGAACCACAGCGTCCCGGCGAGGTACTGGCCGAGGTGCGCCTCGTCCCGCTCGGTCAGACAGAACTCCAGGGCGGCGCGCAGATTGGGCAGTTCGGCATCGACCAGGGCCGCGACCTCCGGCTGGCGCGGCGAGAACCAGTCCAGCTCGCACCAGGTGGCGAGGCCCATGTACCAGTCGCGGTGCCTGCGCCGCATCCGCGCGCCCTCGCCCGCAGCCTCCAGCCAGTCGGCGCCGTACGCCCTGACCGTGTCGAGCATGCGGTAGCGGACCCCCGAGAGGTTCTCCTCGCGGATCACGACGGACTGCGCGAGCAGTTCGTCGAGGACGTCGAGCACGTCGTCGGCGTGCAGCCCGTCCCCGGTGCAGATGTACTCGACCGCCTCCAGGTCGAACTGCCCGGCGAACACCGAGAGCCGCGACCACAGGAGCCGCTCCCGAGGGGCGCACAGCTCATGGCTCCAGCCGATGGCCGTCCGCAGCGTCCGATGGCGGGGCGGCCCGTCGCGCCGGGAGCCGGTGAGCAGCCGGAACCGGTCGTCGAGCCGGGCCAGGAGCTGCGCGGGGGAGAGCGCCCGCAGCCGTCCCGCGGCCAGTTCCACGGCGAGCGGGATGCCGTCCAGGCGCCGGCACAGCTCCAGGACGTCCTCGCGGTTGCCGTCGTCCAGGGCGAAGCCGGGCAGTCCCGCCGCCGCCCGGTCGGTGAACAGCGCCGCCGCGTCCGGCGCGGGCATCGGCGCGAGCGGGAAGAGCCGCTCGCCCTCGGTCTCCAGCGGCCTGCGCCCCACGGCGAGGACCCGCAGGCCGGGGGAGTGGACGAGCAGCTCGCGCACCAGGCGGGCGCAGGCGTCGACGAGGTGCTCGAACCCGTCGACGACCAGCAGCAGTTCCCGCTCGGCGAGGTGCCCGAGCAGTACCTGGCGCGGCGGCCTGCTCGTGTGGTCCGTCAGCTCCAGGGCCTCGGCGAAGGCGTGCTCCAGCAGGTCCGGGTCGCGCAGCGGCGTGAGATCCACCAGCCGGACGCCGTCGCGCGGCGCGGCGCCGGCCGCCGCCCGTACGGCAAGACGCGACTTCCCGACCCCGCCCGCCCCGGTCACCGTGACGAGCCGGCCGTCCGCCAACGCCGAGCCCAGCGCGGCCAGTTCGTCGGCGCGTCCGACGAATGCGTTGAGTTCCAGCGGGAGGTTGCCGGGCTGAGGGGGTCGCATGGGGTACGGAGCGTACTCATCCGTATGCGGTACGTACAATCACTCGGGGCAACTCCTGTTGCGGCGAGGGGGAATGCGGTACGGACCGGCGGCCCCGGCGCGATAGGGTCGGGGGACGACTTTTCGATGTTCAGAGACGATGTCTCGACGATGTCTCAGGGAGCGGTGCCAAGTGTCCGGTGGAGAGGTTGCCGGGATCCTGGTGGCCGTCTTCTGGGCGATCCTGGTCTCCTTCCTCGCGGTGGCACTGGCGAGGCTGGCCCAGACGCTCAGGGCGACCACCAAGCTCGTCGCGGATGTGACCGAGCAGGCGGTCCCCCTCCTGGCGGACGCCTCGACCGCGGTGCGCTCCGCGCAGACGCAGATCGACCGCGTCGACGCCATCGCCTCCGACGTCCAGGAGGTCACGTCGAACGCGTCGGCGCTGTCCACGACGGTCGCCTCCACCTTCGGCGGCCCGCTCGTGAAGGTGGCCGCGTTCGGCTACGGCGTGCGCCGGGCCATCAGCCGCAAGGCCGGTCCCGAGGCGAAGGAAATGCCCGCCAAGCCGTCCCGGCGTACGGTGATCGTGGGCCGCGCCGTGCCGGCCGCGCGGCGGGGTAAGCGGAAGAAGGACTGACGCAGCGATGTTCCGCCGTACGTTCTGGTTCACCGCGGGCGCAGCCGCCGGTGTGTGGGCCACCACCAAGGTCAACCGCAAGCTCAAGCAGCTGACCCCCGAGAGTCTTGCCGCGCAGGCCGCGAACAAGGCGATCGAGACGGGGCACCGCCTCAAGGACTTCGCGCTCGACATCCGCGACGGCATGGCCGAGCGCGAGGCCGAACTGGGTGAGGCCCTGGGGCTGAACGACCACCCCGACGCCGAACTTCCCGCGCAGCGCCGCTTCGCCGTCATCGAGAACCACCACAGCAGCACGATCGACAAGAAGACGAAGTACATCGAGAACACGACGTACTCGTACAACCGGAATGAGGACCACTGATGGAGTCGGCTGAAATCCGCCGCCGCTGGCTGAGCTTCTTCGAGGAGCGCGGGCACACCGTCGTCCCTTCGGCGTCGCTCATCGCGGACGACCCGACTCTGCTCCTCGTCCCCGCGGGCATGGTGCCCTTCAAGCCCTACTTCCTGGGTGAGGTCAAGCCGCCCGCCCCGCGCGTCACCAGCGTGCAGAAGTGCGTGCGCACGCCCGACATCGAAGAGGTCGGCAAGACCACGCGCCACGGCACGTTCTTCCAGATGTGCGGCAACTTCTCCTTCGGCGACTACTTCAAGGAAGGCGCCATCAAGCTGGCCTGGGAGCTGCTCACCGGCTCCGTGGCCGACGGCGGCTTCGGCCTCGACCCGGAGAAGCTCTGGATCACCGTCTACCTCGACGACGACGAGGCCGAGCGGATCTGGCACGAGGTCGTCGGCGTGCCCAAGGAGCGCATCCAGCGCCTGGGCAAGAAGGACAACTTCTGGTCCATGGGCGTCCCCGGCCCCTGCGGCCCGTGCTCGGAGATCAACTACGACCGCGGCCCGGAGTTCGGCGAGGAGGGCGGCCCGGCCGTCAACGACGAGCGCTACGTGGAGATCTGGAACCTGGTCTTCATGCAGTACGAGCGCGGCGCCGGCGACGGCAAGGAGGACTTCCCGATCCTCGGCGACCTGCCGTCGAAGAACATCGACACGGGTCTGGGTCTCGAGCGTCTCGCCATGATCCTGCAGGGCGTGCAGAACATGTACGAGACCGACACCCTGCGCGTCGTCATGGACAAGGCCACCGAGCTGACCGGGGTGCGCTACGGCGCCGAGCACGGCTCGGACGTCTCCCTGCGCGTGGTCGCCGACCACATCCGTACGTCGACGATGCTCATCGGCGACGGCGTCACCCCCGGCAACGAGGGCCGTGGTTACGTCCTGCGCCGCATCATGCGCCGCGCCATCCGCAACATGCGCCTGCTCGGTGCCACGGGCCCGGTCGTCAAGGACCTCATCGGCGTCGTGATCGACACGATGGGCCTGCAGTACCCGGAGCTCATCGCCGAGAGCAAGCGCATCGAGACCGTCGCGCTCGCCGAGGAGGCCGCCTTCCTCAAGGCGCTCAAGGGCGGCACGAACATCCTCGACACCGCCGTCACCGAGACCAAGGCCGCCGGCGGCAAGGTCCTCTCCGGCGACAAGGCGTTCCTGCTCCACGACACCTGGGGCTTCCCGATCGACCTCACCCTGGAGATGGCCGCCGAGCAGGGCCTCTCCGTGGACGAGGACGGCTTCCGCCGCCTGATGAAGGAGCAGCGGGACCGCGCGAAGGCCGACGCCAAGGCCAAGAAGACCGGCCACGCCGACCTCCACGCCTACCGTGAGATCGCCGACGCCTCGGGCGCCACCGACTTCACCGGCTACTCCCTCACCGAGAACGAGGGCGTGATCGTCGGCCTGCTGGTCAACGGCGTCTCCTCGCCCGCCGCCACCGAGGGCGACGAGGTCGAGGTCGTCCTCGACCGCACCCCCTTCTACGCCGAGGGCGGCGGGCAGATCGGTGACACCGGCCGCATCCGCCTGGACAGCGGCGCCGTCATCGAGGTCCGCGACGTGCAGAAGCCGGTGCCCGGCGTGCACGTGCACAAGGGTGTCGTCCAGGTCGGCGAGGTCACCGTCGGTGCCCCCGTCTGGGCCTCGATCGACTCGCACCGCCGCCGGGCCATCGCCCGCGCCCACTCCGCCACGCACCTCACGCACCAGGCGCTGCGCGACGCGCTCGGCCCGACGGCCGCCCAGGCCGGTTCCGAGAACCAGCCCGGCCGCTTCCGCTTCGACTTCGGTTCGCCGAACGCCGTCCCCGGCTCGGTCATGACCGACGTCGAGCAGCGCATCAACGACGTGCTCTCGCGCGAGCTGGACGTCCAGGCCGAGGTCATGTCGATCGACGAGGCCAAGAAGTCCGGCGCCATCGCCGAGTTCGGCGAGAAGTACGGCGAGCGGGTGCGCGTCGTGACCATCGGCGACTTCTCCAAGGAGCTGTGCGGCGGCACGCACGTGCACAACACCGCCCAGCTCGGCCTGGTGAAGCTGCTCGGCGAGTCCTCCATCGGCTCCGGCGTGCGCCGCATCGAGGCCCTGGTCGGCGTCGACGCGTACAACTTCCTCGCCAAGGAGCACACGGTCGTCGCCCAGCTCCAGGAGCTGGTCAAGGGCCGTCCCGAGGAGCTGCCCGAGAAGATCTCCGGCATGCTCGCCAAGCTCAAGGACGCCGAGAAGGAGATCGAGAAGTTCCGCGCGGAGAAGGTCCTCCAGGCCGCCGCGGGTCTCGTCGAGGGCGCCAAGGACGTCCGCGGTGTCGCCCTGGTCACCGGTCAGGTGCCGGACGGCACGACCGCCGACGACCTGCGCAAGCTGGTCCTCGACGTGCGCGGCCGCATCCAGGGCGACCGCCCGGCCGTCGTCGCGCTGTTCACCACGGCCAACGGCCGCCCGCTCACCGTCATCGCCACCAACGAAGCCGCGCGCGAGCGCGGCCTCAAGGCCGGTGACCTGGTGCGCGCCGCGGCCAAGACCCTCGGCGGCGGTGGCGGCGGCAAGCCGGACGTCGCCCAGGGCGGCGGCCAGAACCCGGCCGCCATCGGCGACGCCATCGCCGCGGTCGAGCGCCTCGTCACCGAGACGGCCTGATGTCCGAGCCTGCCCAGGGCATGCGCAGGGGCCGGCGTCTGGCCATCGACGTCGGTGACGCCCGGATCGGGGTCGCCTCGTGCGACCCCGACGGGATCCTCGCCACGCCGGTCGAGACGGTGCCGGGGCGCGACGTCCCGGCCGCCCAGCGCCGGTTGAAGCAGCTCGCCGACGAGTACGAGCCGATCGAGATCGTCGTCGGACTCCCTCGCTCCCTCAACGGGGGCGAGGGCCCGGCGGCCGCCAAGATCCGTGCCTTCACCCAGGTGCTCGCCCGCATGGTCGCCCCCATTTCGGTGAGGCTGGTGGACGAGAGGATGACCACAGTGACGGCCAGTCAGGGCCTGCGCGCCTCCGGCGTGAAGTCCAAAAAGGGCAGGTCTGTCATCGATCAGGCCGCCGCGGTGATCATCCTCCAGCAGGCCCTGGAGTCCGAACGGGCGTCAGGTAAAGCTCCCGGCGAGGGCGTCGAAGTGGTCATCTGATCGCGATACGGTAACGTTCCGCGCGATGCGGCGGTGTTCGAACAGCTGCCGCACAGCATCAAGAGGCGGAACGGTTGCCCGACTGCTCGGACGGCGGCCCCGCCTCGCGGCATGTAGGGGATCGATGACTGAGTATGGCCGGGGCCCAGGCTCCGAACCGTGGCATCCGGAGGACCCGTTGTACGGGGACAGCGGATGGGGAGGACAGTCGCCCGCGGGCGGTCCGTCCACCTACGGCGGCCAGGGGCAGTACCACCCTCAGCAGCCGCACCAGCATCAGAACCAGCACCAGCCTCCGCACCAGGCGCAGTACGGCGGCGACTGGAGCACCGGGCAGCAGCAGGGCTACGGCCAGCAGTACGACACGGGTCAGCACCAGTACGACACCGGCCAACATCAGTACCACGCTGATCCCGCCCAGGCCTACAACGGCGGCCCGGGCCAGGGATACGGGAACGGCCCTGATCAGGGCTACGACGGCGGATCCGGGCAGGGCTACGACGGGGGTCCGGGGCAGGGCTACAACGGCGGCCCCGACTCCTACAACGCGAGCTGGGACACCGGTGGCCAGGGTCAGGTTCCCTATGGCGGCGACCCGATGGACCCGTACGGCGGCCAGCAGAACGGTTATGGCGCCGAGGCCGCCGACTACTACGCGACCCCCGATGCCTACGCGCCGCCGGAGCCGCCGGGCCGCCGCCGTTCCCCCGAGCCCGAGCCCGCCGCGGAACCCGACTGGGACCCGGGCCCCGACCAGGGCGAGCACGCCTTCTTCGCGGGCGGCGCGGACGACGACGCGTACGACGATGACGACGAGCCGGGCCGCCGGGGCGGCCGCGGGGACCGGCGCGGCGGGCGTGGCGGGAAGAAACCCAAGAAACGCCGCAGCGGCTGCGCCTGTCTGGTCGTCACGCTGGTCTTCGCGGGCGGCCTCGGCGGCGTCGGCTATTTCGGCTACCAGTTCTACCAGGACCGTTTCGGCACCGCCCCGGACTACGCGGGCGAGGGCACGGGCCAGGCGACGGTCGAGATTCCCAAGGATTCCAGCGGCTACGCGATCGGCCAGAAACTCAAGGACGCCGGAGTCGTCAAGAGCGTCGACGCCTTCGTCTCCGCGCAGGGCCAGAACCCGCAGGGCAAGACCATTCAGGCGGGCGTCTATGTCCTGAAGAAGGAGATGTCCGCCAAGAGTGCCGTCGCATTGATGCTCAACCCCAAGAGCCGCAGCAACCTCATCATTCCCGAGGGCAGGCGGAACGCGTGGGTCTACGAGCAGATCGACACGCGCCTGGAATTGGACAAGGGCACCACGGCGAAGGTCGCCAAGAAGGAATGGAAGTCGCTCGGACTTCCCTCCTGGGCGAACACGAACAAGGACATCAAGGACCCGCTGGAAGGATTCCTCTACCCGTCCAGCTATCCGGTTGCCAAGGGGCAGAAGCCGGAGGACGTCCTCAAGAGGATGATCGCCCAGGCGAACGAGAAGTACGACGAGTTCGGCCTGAAGTCGAAGGCCGACGAGCTGAATCTGAAGGACCCGTTGCAGGTCCTCACCGTGGCCAGCCTCGTGCAGGCCGAGGGCATGACGCACGACGACTTCAAGAAGATGGCGGCCGTCGTCTACAACCGCCTCAAGGCGACGAACACGGCGACCAACCAGAAACTCGAGTTCGACTCGGCGTACAACTACCTCAAGGGTCAGAGCAAGATCAAGATCCCGATCTCGGAGATCAGGAATGACCCCGATCCGTACAACACCTATTACCACAAGGGTCTGCCGCCCGGCCCGATCGGAAACCCGGGCGACGACGCGCTGAAGGCCACGCTGGAGCCGGACGGCGGCGGCTGGATCTACTTCGTCTCCGTCGACGGAAAGAAGACGGAGTTCACCAAGACGCTGGCCGACCACAACAAGCTGGTCGACAAACTGAATGAGCGGCAGAACAATGGCGAATGAGCATGGAAATGGCCGCCGGGCCGCCGTCCTCGGCTCTCCCATCGCCCACTCCCTCTCCCCGGTCCTGCACCGCGCCGCCTACGCGGAATTGGGCCTGAGCGACTGGACGTACGACCGTTTCGAGATCGACGAGGCGGCGCTGCCCGGATTCGTCGAGGGGCTCGGTTCCGATTGGGCCGGGCTCTCGCTGACCATGCCGTTGAAGCGGGCGATCATTCCGCTGCTCGACGAGGTCAGCGAGACGGCCGCCTCCGTCGAGGCCGTGAACACGGTGGTGTTCGGCGAGGACGGCCGGCGCCGGGGCGACAACACCGACATTCCCGGCATGGTCGCCGCGCTGCGCGAGCGCGGCATCGAACAGGTCGAGTCCGCGGCCATCCTCGGCGCGGGCGCCACCGCGTCCTCCGCGCTGGCCGCGCTCGCGCGGATCTGCACGGGCGAGGTCGTCGCGTACGTCCGCAGCGACGCCCGCGCCGCGGAAATGCGGCAGTGGGGCGAGCGCCTCGACGTCGAGGTCAGGACCGAGGCCTGGGACGACGCCAAGGAGGCGCTGAGCGCGCCCCTGGTGATCGCCACGACGCCCGCGGGCACCACGGATGCCCTGTCGTCCGCCGTGCCCGAGCGCCCCGCCACCCTCTTCGACGTGCTGTACGACCCGTGGCCCACCGCCCTCGCGGCCCGCTGGTCGGCGTACGGCGGGGCGGTCGTCAGCGGTCTCGACCTGCTCGTGCACCAGGCCGTGCTGCAGGTCGAGCAGATGACCGGCCGCGCTCCCGCGCCGCTCGACGCCATGCGCAAGGCGGGGGAACACGCGCTCGCCGCACGCTAGCTCCCCGGCCGCGCCGCACCGACAGGTGCGCGCGGCCGTCCGGCAGATGGACCGCAGGCCGGAGCGGCCCCCGGGTCGTGGGAGGATCGGGGGTGGCGGGCCAGGGCCGCGCACCCGGCCGCGCCGTCGAAGACAGCAGTTCGAGGCGCGAGCATGAGGAGCACCGTTGAGCAGGTTGCGTTGGCTGACCGCGGGGGAGTCGCACGGACCCGCACTTGTGGCGACGTTGGAGGGGCTTCCCGCCGGCGTGCCGATCACGACGGACATGGTGGCGGACCACCTGGCCCGGCGGCGGCTCGGTTATGGGCGCGGCGCACGGATGAAGTTCGAGCGTGACGAGGTCACGTTCCTGGGCGGTGTCCGGCACGGCCTGACCATGGGTTCGCCGGTGGCGATCATGGTCGGCAACACCGAGTGGCCCAAGTGGGAACAGGTCATGGCGGCCGACCCGGTCGACCCCGCCGAGCTCGCCGAGCTGGCGCGCAACGCGCCGCTGACCCGGCCCCGCCCCGGCCACGCCGACCTCGCCGGCATGCAGAAGTACGGCTTCGACGAGGCCCGGCCGATCCTGGAGCGCGCCTCCGCGCGCGAGACCGCCGCCCGCGTCGCGCTCGGCGCGGTCGCCCGCTCCTACCTCAAGGAGACGGCCGGGATCGAGATCGTCAGCCACGTCACCGAGCTGGCCGCGGCCAAGGCCCCCTACGGCGTCTACCCGACCCCCGCCGACGTCGAGAAGCTCGACGCCGACCCCGTGCGCTGCCTGGACGCCGACGCGTCGAAGGCGATGGTCGCGGAGATCGACCAGGCCCACAAGGACGGCGACACGCTCGGCGGCGTCGTCGAGGTGCTCGCCTACGACGTCCCGGTCGGCCTCGGCTCGCACGTGCATTGGGACCGCCGGCTCGACGCGCGCCTCGCCGCCGCGCTCATGGGCATCCAGGCCATCAAGGGCGTCGAGGTCGGCGACGGCTTCGAGCTGGCGCGGGTGCCGGGCTCCCAGGCGCACGACGAGATCGTCACCACCGACGACGGCATCAAGCGCACCTCCGGTCGCTCCGGCGGGACCGAGGGCGGTCTGACCACGGGCGAGCTGCTGCGCGTGCGCGCCGCGATGAAGCCCATCGCGACCGTGCCGCGCGCGCTCGCCACCATCGACGTCGCCACCGGCGAGGCCGCCAAGGCCCACCACCAGCGCTCCGACGTGTGCGCGGTTCCGGCCGCCGGCATCGTCGCCGAGGCGATGGTCGCGCTCGTCCTGGCCGACGCCGTCGCCGAGAAGTTCGGCGGCGACAGCGTGCCGGAGACCCGGCGCAACGTGCGGTCGTACCTCGACAACCTGCAGATCCGGTGACCGGCCCGCAGGTCGTTCTCGTCGGTCCGATGGGTGTCGGCAAGTCGACGGTCGGTGAGCTGCTGGCCGCGCGCCTCGGCACCGGGTTCCGGGACACCGACGCCGACATCGTCGCCGCGCAGGGCCGGGAGATCTCGGACATCTTCCTCGACGAGGGCGAGCCGTACTTCCGCGACCTGGAGCGGCAGGCCGTGCGCACCGCGCTCGCCGGGCACGACGGTGTCCTCGCGCTCGGCGGGGGCGCGGTCATGGACGAGTCGACGCGCGCGCTGCTGTCGGCGCACCCCGTCGTCTACCTCTCGATGGAGGTGGAGGAGGCCGTCAAGCGCACCGGGCTCGCCCAGGCGCGCCCGCTGCTCGCGGTCAACCCGCGCAAGCAGTGGCGCGAGCTGATGGACGCCCGCCGTCCGTTGTACGCGGAAGTCGCCCGCTCGGTCGTCGCCACCGACGGCCGTACCCCCGAAGAGGTCGCCCAGGCGGTCCTCGACGCACTGGAGTTGAAGGAAGCATGACGACGGAGCAGACCCCCACCCGCATCCACGTCGGCGGCACGGCCGGCTCGGATCCGTACGAGGTCCTGGTCGGTCGGCAGCTCCTCGGCGAGCTGCCCGGCCTCATCGGCGAGCAGGTCAAGCGGGTCGCCGTGATCCACCCCGAGGCGCTCGCCGAGACCGGCGAGGCGCTGCGCCAGGACCTCGCCGACCAGGGGTACGAGGCCGTCGCCATCCAGGTGCCGAACGCCGAGGAGGCCAAGACGGCCGAGGTCGCGGCGTACTGCTGGAAGGCCCTCGGGCAGTCCGGCTTCACGCGCAGCGACGTCATCGTCGGCGTCGGCGGCGGTGCCACCACCGACCTCGCCGGGTTCGTGGCGGCGACCTGGCTGCGCGGCGTGCGGTGGGTGGCCGTGCCGACCACCGTGCTCGGCATGGTGGACGCGGCGGTCGGCGGCAAGACCGGCATCAACACCGCCGAGGGCAAGAACCTCGTGGGGTCCTTCCACCCGCCGACGGGTGTGCTGTGCGACCTGGCGGCGCTGGACTCGCTCCCCGTGAACGACTACGTGTCCGGGCTCGCGGAGATCATCAAGGCCGGCTTCATCGCCGACCCGGTGATCCTGGAGCTCGTCGAGCAGGACCCGGAGGCGGCCCGTACGCCCGCCGGTCCGCACACCGCCGAGCTCATCGAGCGCTCCATCAGGGTCAAGGCGGAGGTCGTCTCGGGCGACCTCAAGGAGGCGGGCCTGCGGGAGATCCTGAACTACGGCCACACCCTCGCGCACGCCATCGAGAAGAACGAGCGCTACAAGTGGCGGCACGGCGCGGCGGTCTCCGTCGGCATGCACTTCGCGGCCGAACTCGGCCGTCTCGCGGGACGGCTCGACGACGCGACGGCCGACCGGCACCGCACGGTCCTGGAGTCGGTCGGGCTGCCGCTGCACTACCGCTACGACCAGTGGCCCAAGCTTCTGGAGACCATGAAGGTCGACAAGAAGTCCCGCGGTGACCTGCTGCGCTTCATCGTCCTGGACGGCCTCGGCAAGCCGACCGTCCTGGAGGGTCCCGACCCGGCGGTGCTGCTCGCCGCCTACGGAGAAGTGGGCCAGTAACCACGCGCGCGTGGCCGGGCGTTCCGGCCACGGGCACCTTGTGGCCTCCCCGGCCGTTCACACAACGGCGGCCGGGGACGGTACCGTTCGGTAACGGGCGGCTCGGGCGCCGCCCGACCAGCGTCAGTCGTACGAGACGGAGTGGCACCGGATGCAGCACGCAGTGGGATCTCCGCTGCCGCCGCCCCACCAGCCGGGGCACGGACCGGCCACCGGCTGGCCGCAGGCCGCACACCACCCGAGCGCCCCGGGACCGGGCGCCGTACCGCAGGGCGCGCCGCCGCCTCCCGCGCCGGGCTTCGTGGGCTCCGCGCCGCAGGCTCCGGGCCAGGCGCCGCCCGCCCCCGGGCAGACGCCCGCCACCCTTCAGCTCGGCCGCGGCCCCGTGCCGCCGAACCCGGACACCACGGGCCACGTCCAGTTGCCGCCGGGCGGCCCCGTCGCGATGCCGAGCCCGCCGCAGGGCACGGCACAGGCCGACACCGGCGCCACGACGCTCGCCGTGCTCCTGATCGGTCCCGCGGGCGCGGGCAAGACCAGCGTCGCCAAGTACTGGGCCGAGCACCGCCGGGTGCCGACGGCCCACATCAGCCTCGACGACGTGCGCGAGTGGGTGCGCTCGGGCTTCGCCGACCCGCAGTCGGGGTGGAACGACCACTCCGAGGCGCAGTATCGCCTGGCCCGCCGCACCTGCGGCTTCGCCGCGCGGAACTTCCTGGCCAACGGCATCTCCTGCATCCTCGACGACGCGGTCTTCCCCGACCGTCCCGTCGTCGGCCTCGGCGGCTGGAAGCGCCACGTGGGCCCCGGCCTGCTGCCGGTCGTCCTCCTCCCGGGCCTGGAGATCGTCCTGGAGCGCAACGCCGAGCGCAGCGGCAACCGGCGCCTCACGGACGAAGAAGTCGCCCGCATCCACGGCCGGATGGCGGGCTGGTACGGCTCGGGCCTGCCCATCATCGACAACTCCCAGCTGGACGTCCCCGCCACGGCCCAGATCCTGGACGACGTCCTCGCCCGAGCGATCGCGAGCCCGCCGAAGTGGTAGCGGTTCCCCATGGGTGGGACGGGAGCGGGCCGCGCCGTTCACGCGCCGGGGACCACAAGTGCCCCGAGGGGCTTCACGAGTTCTGAGTCCGGCACTACGGTCATGCCACCGACATGAGCTCCAGGGGCATGACATGAGCAATCCGTACGGCACACCACCAGCTGTCACCCGCCCTGCCCCGAAGTGGGCCCGCAAGAGGTACGTGCTTCCCGTCATGGCCTGCGCCCTGTTCCTGGGCGTCGGGCTGGGAGCCGCAGGGGGCGGTGGCCCGGCCGACGAAGCGAAGGCCACGGCGACCGTCACGGCGACAGCGACCGCCACCGCGACACGGACCGCCGAACCCGAACCGGCTGCCACGGTCACGGTGCGGGTGACGAAGACCGTCAAGTCGACCGTCACGGCCACGGCGCCCCCGGCGGACGAGGGTTCGGGCGACAGCGGATCGGACGGCTCCGGTGGTGGCGGATCCGTGTACTACGAGAACTGTTCCGAGGCCCGTGCCGCCGGCGCCGCTCCGGTGCACCGTGGCGACCCGGGGTACGGGAGGCACCTCGACCGCGACGGTGACGGGGTCGGCTGCGACACCTGACGCGGTAGCACTGACGTGCGTGACGCCCGGTCGGACGCGCTGATCGGGCCGGGTGGGGGCGGGGCTCTTAGGCTCGTGGCATGTCAGAGGTGTACGCGGTCCGCAGGGAGCGGGTGAGGGAGCGGTGTGCCGGTGGTGGGGGAGCGGCGGCGCTGGTCTCCCGGCCCGCCAACGTCCGCTATCTCGCGGGTGCGGCGCCCCACGGCGCCGTGCTCCTGGTCGGCGGGGACGAGGACGTCCTGCTGTGCGGGCGCCCGCCCGGTGAGCAGCCGGGGGACGGGCGGCCCGACGAGGCGCTGAGGGTGCAGCTGCTGCCCGTGCCCGGCGCCGACCCGGCCGTGGCGGGCGCGGGCCTCGCGGCCGCGCAGGGCGCCGACGCGCTGGCCGTCGAGGAGCACCATCTGACCGTGGCCCGGCACCGGGCGCTCGGTTCGGTCGCGCCCGGGCTGCGGCTGACGGACCTCGGCACGGCCGTCGAGCAGCTGCGGTTCGTCAAGGACGAGGAGGAGATCTCCTGCCTGCGGATCGGCGCCGAGATCGTCGACCAGGCCCTGGGCGAGCTGCTCGAATCGATCCTCGTGGGGCGCACCGAGCGGCATCTCGCCCTCGAACTGGAGCGACGCCTCGTCGACCACGGGGCGGACGGCCCAGCCTTCGCCACCTCGGTCGGCACCGGGCCCAACTCCGGCAAGGGCGGGCACCGTCCCTCGGACCGCCGGGTGGAGGAGGGCGACTTCCTCTCCGTCTGTCTGGGCGCGAGCTACCGCGGCTACCGCTGCGAGATCGGGCGTACGTTCGTCATCGGTACGACCCCCGCGGACTGGCAGATCGAGCTGTACGACCTCGTCTTCGCCGCCCAGCGGGCCGGCCGCGAGGCCCTCGTACCCGGTGCGGCCTGCCGCGACGTGGATCACGCGGCACGCCACGTACTCGACTCCGCGGGCTATGCGGATGGGCTCCCTCCGCTGACCGGACACGGCGTCGGCCTCGAAATCGACGAGGACCCGCAGTTGGCGCCCGCGGCCATGGGTAAACTGGACGCTTGCGTGCCGGTCACCGTCGAACCGGGGGTTCACCTCCCGGGCAGGGGCGGCGTCCGGATCGATGACACGCTCGTCGTGCGCCCCGAGGCGGACGGCGGACCCGAGCTACTCACCATTACGACCAAGGAGCTGCTCGCGCTGTAGCGGCATCCGCCGCGGCGCCTGCCCCCGCGTCGTCCACGTCAGTCCAGGAGATTCCGCAACCGTGGCTTCCACGAACGACCTCAAGAACGGCCTGGTGCTCAAGCTCGAAGGCGGCCAGCTCTGGTCCGTCGTCGAGTTCCAGCACGTCAAGCCCGGCAAGGGCCCGGCCTTCGTGCGCACCAAGCTCAAGAACGTGCTCTCCGGCAAGGTCGTCGACAAGACGTTCAACGCCGGCGTCAAGGTCGAAACGGCCACGATCGACAAGCGCGACATGCAGTTCTCCTACATGGACGGCGAGTACTTCGTCTTCATGGACATGGAGACGTATGACCAGCTCCACGTCGACAAGAAGGCCGTCGGCGACGCCGCCAACTTCCTGATCGAGGGCTTCACCGCCTCCGTCGCGCAGCACGAGGGCTCGGTCCTCTACGTCGAGCTGCCCGCCGCCGTCGAGCTCGTCATCCAGGAGACCGAGCCGGGCGTCCAGGGCGACCGCTCCACCGGTGGCACCAAGCCCGCCACGCTGGAGACCGGCCACCAGATCCAGGTCCCGCTCTTCATCACCACGGGCGAGAAGATCAAGGTCGACACCCGTGACAGCGGCTACCTCGGCCGGGTGAACAGCTAACCGTGGCTGCTCGTAACACGGCCCGCAAGCGTGCCTTCCAGATCCTCTTCGAGGCCGACCAGCGCGGCACCGACGTCCTGACGGTCCTCGCGGACTGGGTGCGCCACTCGCGGTCCGACACCCGGCAGCCGCCGGTGAGCGAGTACACGATGGAGCTCGTCGAGGGCTATGCCCAGCACGAGCGCCGCATCGACGAGCTCATCTCGCAGTACGCCGTCGGGTGGACCCTGGACCGCATGCCGGTGGTCGACCGGAACATCCTGCGGCTGGGTGCCTATGAGCTCGTCTGGGTGGACGGTACGCCGGACGCCGTGGTGCTCGACGAGGCGGTCCAGCTCGCCAAGGAGTTCTCCACGGACGAGTCGCCGTCGTTCGTCAACGGCCTGCTCGGGCGCTTCAAGGACCTGAAGCCGTCCCTGCGCCGGGACGAGGCGTAGGCCTTCCCGTACGACACCCGGAGGGCCCGCAGCGCATCGCTGCGGGCCCTCCGGGTTTTCTCGGCATTGGCCATGGATTCCCGACGGTCCCGGAGGCGAGGGGAAGCTCTGGGGAAGGCCCGGGGAAGGCTTGGGGAAGGCTCGGGGAAGCTCTGGGCAAGACCTGGGGAAGGCCGGGGGAAGGTCCTGGGAAGGTCCGAGGAAGACCTCGGGAAGTCCCCGTCTTTCGGGGAGAGCGCGCCGAGAGAAATGGGCGGGAAATAGCAGAAAGCCGCCGGGGTGGCCGCGGCCTTTCGGCTGCGGCCACCCCGGCGGCACGTTTCTGCTGACGTCTTGCGGGGGTGCTCAGACCTCTTCGTGGGCGACGGCGCGGCGCGCGTCCGCGTCCAGGACGCCCCAGCTGATCAGCTGCTCGGTGAGCACCGAGGGGGACTGGTCGTAGATGACGGCGAGGGTGCGCAGGTCGTCCTGGCGGATCGAGAGCACCTTGCCGTTGTAGTCACCGCGCTGCGACTGGATCGTGGCGGCATAGCGCTGAAGAGGGCCCGCCTTCTCGGCCGGCACGTGGGCCAGCCGCTCCAGGTCGAGGACGAGCTTCGGCGGCGGCTCGGCGGCGCCGCCGGGGGCCGTGCCAGGAAGGAGCTCCTGCACCGGGACGCCGTAGAAGTCCGCCAGCTCGGCGAGGCGCTGCACGGTCACGGCACGGTCGCCGCGCTCGTACGACCCCACGACGACCGCCTTCCAGCGTCCCTGGGACTTCTCCTCGACGCCGTGGAGGGAAAGGCCCTGCTGGGTACGGATCGCGCGGAGCTTGGCCCCGAGCTGCTTGGCGTATTCGCTGGACATATAGCTCCCCGGACGCTGCGACAATCATGCGGCTCCGCCGCGTGGCTGGTAACTCACTGTGAGGTTACGCAGCGTTACTTGCCTCCGTCAAGCCGAATGGTCCGTACCGCCCCTTCGGTGGAGGGTGATGACGTGCTCCGTCATCAGTGCTGGTAGTGTGGATGGCGCAATTTCGACGTCCTTTAAAGTCCGTCCCGTGAGGCGGAGAAGGAGGTCCGTTTCTCATGGACACGAATGACCCCGGTGTCGCGCGGCCCGTACTCGAAGGCCCGGACATCGCGCGGGTGTTGACCCGCATCGCCCACGAGATCGTCGAGCGCGCCAAGGGCGCCGACGACGTGGTCCTGCTCGGCATTCCCACCCGCGGCGTCTTCCTCGGCCGCCGGCTCGCCGAGAAGCTCGAAGAGATCACCGGTCGCAAGATCCCGGTCGGCTCCCTCGACATCACCATGTACCGCGACGACCTGCGCATGCACCCGCCGCGTGCGCTGGCCCGCACCGAGATTCCCGGTGACGGCATCGACGGCCGCCTGGTCGTCCTCGTCGACGACGTGCTCTTCTCCGGCCGCACCATCCGTGCCGCCCTCGACGCGCTGAACGACATCGGCAGGCCGCGCGCGGTCCAGCTCGCCGTGCTCGTCGACCGCGGCCACCGCGAACTGCCCATCCGCGCCGACTACGTCGGCAAGAACCTCCCCACGTCGCTGCGGGAGACGGTCAAGGTGCAGCTCGCCGAGGAGGACGGCCGCGACGCCGTGCTGCTCGGCGCCAAGCCCGACTCCGCATAGGACCGGCTTCCTCCTCACGGGCCCGGGGCACACCCCTGCGCGCCCGCGTGCCCGCAAGACCTCCATCACACCGGAGTACACCCAGATGATGCGACACCTCATCTCGGCCGCCGACCTCTCCCGCGACGACGCCGTCCTGATCCTCGACACGGCCGAGGAGATGGCGCGGGTCGCCGACCGGCCGATCAAGAAGCTGCCCGCGCTGCGCGGGCGCACCGTGGTCAACCTCTTCTTCGAGGACTCGACCCGCACCCGGATCTCCTTCGAGGCCGCCGAGAAGCGCCTCTCCGCCGACGTCATCAA
The DNA here is from genome assembly GCF_040680155.1 of Streptomyces sp. NPDC052114. Taxonomy (NCBI): domain Bacteria; kingdom Bacillati; phylum Actinomycetota; class Actinomycetes; order Kitasatosporales; family Streptomycetaceae; genus Streptomyces; species Streptomyces sp. NPDC052114. The sequence goes on from NZ_JBFAWC010000012.1 coordinate 195,013, forward strand.
CTTCGCGGCCAAGGGGTCCTCGGTCTCCAAGGGCGAGTCCCTCAAGGACACCGCCCAGACCCTGGAGGCGATGGGCGTCGACGCCGTCGTCATCCGCCACGGTGCCTCCGGCGCGCCCTACCGCCTGGCGACCTCCGGCTGGATCGACGCCGCCGTGATCAACGCCGGCGACGGCACCCACCAGCACCCCACCCAGGCCCTGCTCGACGCCTTCACCATGCGGCGCCGCCTCGTCGGCCCCGACGAGGGCCTCGGCCAGGACCTGGCGGGCAAGCACATCACCCTGGTCGGCGACGTCCTGCACAGCCGCGTGGCCCGCTCCAACGTGGACCTGCTGCACACCCTCGGCGCCGAGGTCACCCTCGTCGCCCCGCCCACCCTGGTACCGGTCGGCGTCGAGAGCTGGCCCTGCGAGGTCTCGTACGACCTGGACCGGGTGCTGCCGAAGTCCGACGCCGTGATGATGCTGCGGGTGCAGCGCGAGCGCATGAACGCCGCGTTCTTCCCCACCGAGCGCGAGTACTCGCGGCGCTACGGCCTGGACGGCGAGCGCATGGCGAAGATGCCCGAGCACGCCATCGTGATGCACCCCGGCCCGATGGTCCGCGGCATGGAGATCACCGCCGAGGTCGCCGACTCCGACCGCTGCACGGTCGTCGAGCAGGTCGCCAACGGCGTCTCCATCCGCATGGCCGTCCTCTATCTGCTGCTGGGCGGCAACGAGCCCGCCACGACCCACCCCCGTACCGAGGAGAAGTAAGACGATGAGCAAGATCCTGATCCGTGGTGCGAAGGTGCTCGGCGGCGAGGCGCAGGACGTCCTGATCGACGGCGAGACCATCGAGGCCGTGGGCGCCGGGCTCTCCGCCGAGGGCGCAGAGGTCGTCGAGGCCGAGGGCAAGGTCCTCCTGCCGGGCCTGGTCGACCTGCACACCCACCTGCGCGAGCCGGGCCGCGAGGACTCCGAGACCGTCCTGACCGGCACGCGCGCCGCCGCCTCCGGCGGTTACACCGCCGTGTTCGCCATGGCCAACACCTTCCCCGTCGCCGACACCGCCGGCGTCGTCGAGCAGGTCTACCGCCTCGGCAAGGAGTCCGGCTACTGCGACGTGCAGCCCATCGGCGCCGTCACCGTGGGCCTGGAGGGCAAGAAGCTCGCCGAGCTGGGCGCCATGCACGAGTCCGCCGCCGGGGTCACCGTCTTCTCCGACGACGGCAAGTGCGTCGACGACGCCGTGATCATGCGCCGCGCCCTGGAGTACGTGAAGGCCTTCGGCGGCGTCGTCGCGCAGCACGCGCAGGAGCCGCGGCTCACCGAGGGCGCCCAGATGAACGAGGGCGTCGTCTCGGCGGAGCTCGGCCTCGGCGGCTGGCCCGCCGTCGCCGAGGAGTCGATCATCGCGCGAGACGTGCTCCTCGCCGAGCACGTCGGCTCGCGGGTGCACATCTGCCACCTGTCGACCGCCGGGTCCGTGGAGATCGTGCGCTGGGCCAAGTCCCGCGGCATCGACGTCACCGCCGAGGTCACCCCGCACCACCTGCTCCTCACCGACGAGATGGTGCGTACGTACAACCCGGTCTACAAGGTCAACCCGCCGCTGCGCACCGAGCGCGACGTCATGGCGCTGCGCGAGGCCCTCGCCGACGGCACGATCGACATCGTCGCCACCGACCACGCCCCGCACCCGCACGAGGACAAGGACTGCGAGTGGGCCGCGGCCGCCATGGGCATGGTCGGCCTGGAGACCGCGCTCTCGGTCGTCCAGCGGACGATGGTCGAGACGGGCCTGCTGACCTGGGAGGCCGTCGCCGACCGGATGTCGTTCAAGCCCGCGGCCATCGGCGGGGCCACCGGACATGGACGTCCCGTCTCGGCAGGTGAGCCCGCCAACCTGGTTCTCGTCGATGCCGATTACCGTGGAGCAGTGGACCCCGCGGGCTTCGCCTCGCGCAGCCGCAACACTCCCTACGAGGGCCGTGAGCTGCCGGGCCGCGTCACGCACACGTGGCTCCGGGGTCGGGCCACGCTCGTCGACGGGAAGCTCGCGTGACATCTCTTCTTCAACTGGCCGCCGAGAAGGAATCGGCGGACGTGACCGACTGGGCCGCACGGATCGGCTGGGTCGTCGGACTGCTCCTCTTCATCGCGCTCGTCTACTGGCTGATGCGCGAGGGCTGGAAGTGGCGCGGCACGCTCCAGGGCGACCTGCCGCCGCTCCCCGCCGCGCCGGATGACCCGGGCCCGGCGAAACTTGAGCTGAGCGGCCGCTACCACGGCTCCACGACGGCCGGGCAGTGGCTCGACCGCATCGTGGCGCACGGCCTCGGCACCCGCAGCCGTGTCGAGCTGACGCTCACCGACGCGGGCCTGGACGTCGTACGCCCCGGGGCCACCGACTTCTTCGTCCCGGCCGACCGGCTGCGCGAGGCCCGCCTCGACAAGGGCATCGCCGGCAAGGTCCTCGCGGAGGGCGGTCTGCTGATCGTCACCTGGGAGCACGGCGAGAAGCTGATCGACTCCGGATTCCGCTCGGACCACGCGGCCGAGCAGGCGGAGTGGGTCGAGGCAGTCAACAACATGATCAACACCACCAGCACGACGGAAGGCACCGCACGATGACGACCTCCACCAGGGGAGCCAGCAAGGCTCCCGCCGTACTCGTCCTGGAGGACGGCCGCATCTTCCGCGGCCGCGCCTACGGGGCCGTGGGGGAGACCTTCGGCGAAGCGGTGTTCTCCACCGGCATGACCGGCTACCAGGAGACCCTCACCGACCCCTCGTACGACCGCCAGATCGTGGTCGCCACCGCCCCGCAGATCGGCAACACGGGCTGGAACGACGAGGACGACGAGTCGAGCCGCATCTGGGTCTCCGGGTACGTGGTCCGCGACCCCGCCCGCATCCCCTCGAACTGGCGCGCAAAGCGCTCGCTCGACGACGAGCTCGTCGAGCAGGGCATCGTCGGCATCTCCGGCATCGACACCCGCGCCCTCACCCGCCACCTGCGCGAGCGCGGCTCCATGCGCTCCGGCATCTTCTCCGGCGACGCCCTCGCCAAGGACGCCGAGCTGGTCGCCCGCGTCCAGGCACAGCCCCAGATGAAGGGCGCGAGCCTGTACGAGGAGGTCGCCACCAAGGAGGCCTACGTCGTCCCGGCGATCGGCGAGAAGAAGTTCACCGTCGCCGCGATCGACCTCGGCATCAAGGGCATGACCCCGCACCGCATGGCCGAACGCGGCATCGAGGTGCACGTGCTGCCCGCCACCGCCACCGAGGAGGACGTGTACGCGGTCGCCCCCGACGGCGTGTTCTTCTCCAACGGCCCGGGCGACCCGGCCACCGCCGAGGGCCCGGTCGCGCTCATGACCGCCGTCCTCGCCCGCAGGACCCCGCTCTTCGGTATCTGCTTCGGCAACCAGATCCTCGGCCGCGCCCTGGGCTTCGGCACGTACAAGCTGAAGTACGGCCACCGCGGCATCAACCAGCCGGTGCAGGACCGCACCACCGGCAAGGTCGAGGTCACCGCGCACAACCACGGCTTCGCGGTGGACGCGCCCCTCGACAAGGTCAGCGAGACGCCCTTCGGCCGCGCCGAGGTCTCGCACGTCTGCCTCAACGACGACGTCGTCGAGGGCCTCCAGCTGCTCGACCAGCCGGCCTTCTCCGTGCAGTACCACCCGGAGGCCGCCGCGGGCCCGCACGACGCCGCCTACCTCTTCGACCGCTTCGTAACCCTGATGGAGGGCCAGCGTGCCTAAGCGCACCGATATCCAGTCCGTCCTGGTCATCGGGTCCGGCCCGATCGTCATCGGTCAGGCAGCCGAGTTCGACTACTCCGGCACCCAGGCGTGCCGCATCCTCAAGTCCGAGGGTCTGCGCGTCATCCTCGTCAACTCCAACCCGGCGACGATCATGACCGACCCGGAGATCGCCGACGCCACGTACGTCGAGCCGATCACCCCGGAGTTCGTCGAGAAGATCATCGCCAAGGAGCGCCCCGACGCGCTCCTGCCCACGCTGGGCGGCCAGACGGCCCTCAACACGGCGATCTCCATGCACGAGCAGGGCGTCCTGGAGAAGTACGGCGTCGAGCTCATCGGCGCCAACGTCGAGGCGATCAACAAGGGCGAGGACCGCGACCTCTTCAAGGGCGTCGTCGAGGAGGTCCGCAAGAAGATCGGCCACGGCGAGTCCGCCCGCTCCTACATCTGCCACTCCATGGACGACGTCCTCAAGGGCGTCGAGGAGCTCGGCGGCTACCCCGTCGTCGTCCGCCCCTCCTTCACCATGGGCGGCGCCGGCTCCGGCTTCGCGCACGACGAGGAGGAGCTGCGCCGCATCGCGGGCCAGGGTCTCACGCTCTCGCCGACCACCGAGGTGCTCCTTGAGGAGTCCATCCTCGGCTGGAAGGAGTACGAGCTGGAGCTGATGCGCGACAAGAACGACAACGTCGTGGTCGTCTGCTCCATCGAGAACTTCGACCCGATGGGCGTGCACACCGGCGACTCGATCACCGTCGCGCCCTCGATGACGCTGACCGACCGCGAGTACCAGATCCTGCGGGACGTCGGCATCGCGATCATCCGCGAGGTCGGCGTCGACACCGGCGGCTGCAACATCCAGTTCGCGGTGAACCCCGAGGACGGCCGGGTCATCGTCATCGAGATGAACCCGCGCGTCTCGCGGTCCTCCGCGCTCGCCTCCAAGGCCACGGGCTTCCCGATCGCGAAGATCGCCGCGAAGCTGGCCGTCGGCTACACGCTCGACGAGATCCCCAACGACATCACCGAGCAGACCCCGGCGTCCTTCGAGCCGACCCTCGACTACGTCGTCGTCAAGGCCCCGCGCTTCGCCTTCGAGAAGTTCCCGTCGGCGGACTCGACCCTGACGACCACCATGAAGTCGGTCGGCGAGGCCATGGCGATCGGCCGCAACTTCACCGAGGCGCTCCAGAAGGCGCTGCGCTCGCTGGAGAAGAAGGGCTCGCAGTTCACGTTCGTGGGCGAGCCCGGCGACAAGGCCGAGCTCCTGGAGGCCGCCGTCCGCCCGACCGACGGCCGCGTCAACACCGTCATGCAGGCCATCCGCGCCGGCGCCACCGCGGCCGAGGTCTTCGACGCCACGAAGATCGACCCGTGGTTCGTCGACCAGCTCTTCCTGATCAAGGAGGTCGCGGACGAGCTGGCCGCCGCCGAGCGCCTGGACGCCGACCTGCTCGCCGACGCCAAGCGCCACGGCTTCTCCGACGTCCAGATCGCCGAGATCCGCGGCCTGCGCGAGGACGTCGTCCGCGAGGTCCGGCACGCCCTCGGCGTCCGCCCGGTCTACAAGACGGTCGACACCTGCGCCGCCGAGTTCGCCGCGAAGACGCCGTACTTCTACTCCGCGTACGACGAGGAGAGCGAGGTCGCGCGCCGCGAGAAGCCCGCGGTGATCATCCTGGGCTCCGGCCCGAACCGCATCGGCCAGGGCATCGAGTTCGACTACTCCTGCGTCCACGCCTCCTTCGCGCTGAGCGACGCGGGCTACGAGACCGTGATGGTCAACTGCAACCCGGAGACGGTCTCCACGGACTACGACACCTCCGACCGCCTCTACTTCGAGCCGCTGACCCTCGAGGACGTCCTGGAGATCGTCCACGCGGAGACGCTGGCGGGCCCCGTCGCGGGCGTCGTCGTGCAGCTCGGCGGCCAGACCCCGCTGGGTCTCTCGCAGGCGCTCAAGGACAACGGCGTGCCGATCGTGGGCACCTCGCCCGAGGCCATCCACGCCGCCGAGGATCGCGGCGCGTTCGGCCGCGTGCTCGCGGAGGCCGGGCTTCCGGCGCCGAAGCACGGCACCGCGACGACGTTCACCGAGGCGAAGGCCATCGCCGACGAGATCGGCTACCCCGTGCTCGTGCGCCCGTCGTACGTGCTCGGCGGCCGCGGCATGGAGATCGTGTACGACGAGACCCGGCTCGCCGCGTACATCGAGGAGTCGACCGAGATCAGCCCCTCGCGGCCGGTCCTCGTCGACCGCTTCCTCGACGACGCCATCGAGATCGACGTCGACGCCCTCTACGACGGCGAGGAGCTCTACCTCGGCGGCGTCATGGAGCACATCGAGGAGGCCGGCATCCACTCCGGCGACTCGGCGTGCGCCCTGCCCCCGATCACCCTCGGCGGCTTCGACATAAAGCGCCTGCGCGCCTCCACGGAGGGCATCGCCAAGGGCGTCGGCGTCCGCGGCCTGATCAACATCCAGTTCGCGATGGCCGGGGACATCCTCTACGTCCTGGAGGCCAACCCGCGCGCCTCGCGCACCGTCCCCTTCACCTCGAAGGCGACCGCGGTGCCGCTGGCCAAGGCCGCCGCGCGCATCTCGCTCGGCGCGACCATCGCCGAGCTGCGCGCCGAGGGCATGCTCCCGGCGACCGGCGACGGCGGCACGCTGCCGATGGACGCCCCGATCTCGGTCAAGGAGGCCGTCATGCCGTGGTCGCGCTTCCGCGACATCCACGGCCGCGGCGTCGACACCGTGCTCGGCCCGGAGATGCGCTCCACCGGTGAAGTCATGGGCATCGACTCGGTGTTCGGGACGGCGTACGCCAAGTCGCAGGCGGGCGCGTACGGTCCGCTGCCGACCAAGGGCCGCGCCTTCATCTCCGTCGCCAACCGCGACAAGCGCTCGATGATCTTCCCGGCGCGCGAACTGGTCGCGCACGGCTTCGAGTTGTTCGCCACGTCCGGCACGGCCGAGGTGCTCAAGCGCAACGGCATCAACGCCACCGTGGTGCGCAAGCAGTCCGAGGGCGAGGGCCCGAACGGCGAGAAGACCATCGTCCAGCTCATCCACGACGGCGGCGTCGACCTCATCGTCAACACCCCCTACGGCACCGGCGGCCGCCTCGACGGCTACGAGATCCGTACGGCGGCCGTGGCGCGCTCCGTGCCGTGCCTGACGACCGTCCAGGCGCTCGCCGCGGCGGTCCAGGGCATCGACGCGCTGGGCCGGGGGGACGTCGGCGTCCGTTCGCTCCAGGAACACGCGGAACGCCTGACCGAGGCCCGCGACTAGCAGCCCACAAGGGGGACACCGAGCACACGGTGTCCCCCTTCTGGTGAGCACACCTGTCGCCCGGCGGGCACCCCCGCCGGGCGGCTGAGCACCCCGAGGACACCTCTCATGTACAAGCTCTTCTTCCGCCTCGTCTTCCGGCGCATGGACCCCGAGAAGGCCCACTACCTGGCCTTCCGCTGGATCCGCCTCGCGGCCCGCGTCCCCGTGCTGCGCACGTTCGTCGCGGCCGTCCTCGCGCCGCGCCACAAGGAACTGCGCACCGAGGCCTTCGGGCTGCGGATGCACGGGCCCTTCGGGCTCGCCGCGGGCTTCGACAAGAACGCCGTCGCGATCGACGGCATGTCGATGCTCGGCTTCGACCACATCGAGATCGGCACGGTCACCGGCGAGGCGCAGCCCGGCAACCCCAAGAAGCGGCTGTTCCGCCTGGTCCCCGACCGCGCGCTGATCAACCGCATGGGCTTCAACAACGAGGGCTCGGCGGCCGTCGCCGAGCGCCTGGCCGCGCGTACGCCCGTCTTCAGGACGATCGTCGGCGTGAACATCGGCAAGACGAAGGTCGTGCCCGAGGAGGAGGCCGCCGCCGACTACGTGAAGTCGACCGAGCGCCTGGCGCGCCACGCCGACTACCTCGTGGTCAACGTCTCCTCGCCGAACACCCCGGGCCTGCGCAACCTCCAGGCCACCGAGTCGCTGCGGCCCCTGCTGAGCGCCGTGCGCGAGGCCGCCGACCGCAGCGTCGAGGGCCGCCGCGTCCCGCTGCTCGTCAAGATCGCGCCCGACCTCGCGGACGAGGACGTCGACGCGGTCGCCGACCTCGCCGTCGAGCTCGGCCTGGACGGCATCATCGCCACGAACACCACCATCGCGCGCGAGGGACTCGGCCTGACGTCCGACCCCTCCCTCTACGGAGAGACCGGCGGGCTGTCCGGCGCGCCCCTGAAGGAGCGCTCCCTGGAGGTCCTGAGGCGCCTCTACGCGCGCGTGGGCGACCGGATCACGCTCGTGGGCGTCGGCGGCGTCGAGAACGCCGAGGACGCCTGGCAGCGCATCCTCGCGGGCGCCACCCTGGTCCAGGGCTACAGCGCCTTCATCTACGAGGGGCCCTTCTGGGGCCGCGCGATCCACAAGGGCCTCGCCGCGCGCCTGCGCACCAGCCCGTACGCCACTCTCGCCGACGCGGTCGGCGCCGACGTGAGGAAGTCCGCATGAGCCCCCTGGAGCCCTTCGGCGCGCGCCTGCGCCACGCGATGGACGAGCGCGGCCCCCTGTGCGTCGGCATCGACCCGCACGCCTCGCTGCTGTCCGCCTGGGGCCTGAACGACGACATCGCGGGCCTGGAGCGGTTCACGCGCACCGTCGTCGAGGCGCTGGCCGGCACGGTCGCCGTGTTCAAGCCGCAGAGCGCCTTCTTCGAGCGCTTCGGCTCGCGCGGCGTCGCGGTCCTGGAGAAGGCGGTCGAGGAGCTGCGCGTGGCCGGTGCCCTGGTCGTCATGGACGCCAAGCGCGGTGACATCGGCTCGACCATGGCCGCGTACGCCGAGACGTTCCTGCACAAGGACTCGCCGCTGTTCAGCGACGCGCTCACGGTCTCGCCCTACCTCGGGTACGGCTCCCTGAAGCCGGCCGTCGACCTCGCGCGCGAGAACGGCGCCGGGCTCTTCGTGCTCGCGCTGACCTCCAATCCCGAGGGCGCCGAGGTGCAGCACGCGGTGCGCGAGGACGGGCGCACGGTGGGTGCCACGGTCCTGGCCCACCTGGCCGCGGAGAACGCCGGGGCGGCGCCCCTGGGGTCCTTCGGCGCGGTCGTCGGCGCGACGCTGGGCGACCTGTCCTCGTACGACCTCGCGGTCAACGGTCCGCTGCTCGCTCCGGGGATCGGCGCGCAGGGAGCGACCCCGGCGGATCTGCCGGGCGTCTTCGGCGCGGCGGTCCGCAATGTGGTGCCGAGCGTCAGCCGGGGCGTGCTGCGCGCCGGACCCGACGTCGGGGGCCTGCGCGACGCCGCGGAGCGCTTCGCGGACGAGATCAGGACGGCCGTCGAAGCGGCCTGAGTGACGCGACGGGCCTCGCGCACACGTTCTCATGATGGGTCACCACGCCAAATCCGGTGCGAAATGCCCGATATGTACGTCTCGACAGAGGCTGACCAGGACTTTTCGTCTGTTCTCGCTGACTCCAGCGGCCATGGCCGCTAGTCTCCGACGAGAGCCAACGGGCAAGCGCGTTGCACGTTGCTCACCAGGTGTGGGGCGACTAGGTTCCTCACCGGTCCGTATCCGACAGTTCGACATCCGAGGTGACGTAGGCGTGGCTCTTCCGCCCCTTACCCCTGAACAGCGCGCAGCCGCGCTCGAAAAGGCCGCCGCGGCTCGCCGGGAGCGGGCCGAGGTGAAGAATCGACTCAAGCACTCCGGCGCCTCCCTTCACGAGGTCATCAAGCAGGGCCAGGAGAACGACGTCATCGGCAAGATGAAGGTCTCCGCCCTCCTCGAGTCCCTGCCGGGCGTGGGCAAGGTCCGCGCCAAGCAGATCATGGAGCGTCTCGGTATCTCCGAGAGCCGCCGGGTGCGCGGTCTCGGCTCCAATCAGATCGCGTCGCTTGAGCGCGAGTTCGGTGGCAGTGCCGCCGGCTGATGTTCTCAGGCACTCCTGAGAACCTGGATAATCGCTGCATGAGTGAACGTCCGCGGCTGACCGTGCTCTCCGGCCCCTCCGGGGTCGGCAAGAGCACGGTCGTCGCCCATATGCGCAAGGAACACCCCGAGGTCTGGCTCTCGGTCTCGGCCACCACACGCAAGCCGCGCCCCGGTGAGAAGCACGGTGTCCAGTACTTCTTCGTCTCCGACGAGGAGATGGACAAGCTGATCGCCAACGGCGAGCTCCTGGAGTGGGCCGAGTTCGCGGGCAACCGCTACGGCACACCCCGCCGCGCGGTGCTGGAGCGCCTGGAGGCCGGTGAGCCGGTCCTCCTGGAGATCGATCTGCAGGGCGCGCGCCTGGTGCGCGAGTCGATGCCCGAGGCGCAGCTGGTCTTCCTGGCTCCGCCGAGCTGGGAGGAGCTGGTCCGCCGGCTCACCGGCCGGGGCACCGAGGCGCCCGAGGTGATCGAGCGCAGGCTCGCCGCCGCCAAGGTGGAGCTCGCCGCGGAGGCCGAGTTCGACACGACCCTGGTCAATACCTCCGTCGAGGACGTGGCGCGTGAGCTGCTAGCCTTGATGAAGGTTCTTTGATCTTTACCCCTGTCTCGACCCTCTGGTCTTGACCCCATCGGAAGGCAGAGAGTGTCCTCTTCCATCACCGCGCCCGAGGGCATCATCAACCCGCCGATTGATGAGCTGCTCGAAGCAACCGACTCGAAGTACAGCCTGGTGATCTACGCCGCCAAGCGCGCCCGTCAGATCAACGCGTACTACTCGCAGCTCGGTGAGGGCCTGCTGGAGTACGTCGGCCCCCTGGTGGACACGCACGTCCACGAGAAGCCGCTGTCGATCGCGCTCCGCGAGATCAACGCGGGTCTGCTGACGTCCGAGGCCATCGAGGGCCCCGCCCAGTAAGCGCTTCGCGCCTTTCACCACAGGCCCGGCAGCACGGCTGCCGGGCCTGTGGTGTGTCATGGAGTAGTACGTCAGCAGTACGTATCCGAGTGCGGGGAGACAGAGGCAGTGGCCGAGAAGCCGAAGGTAGTCCTGGGGGTCAGCGGGGGCATCGCCGCCTACAAGGCGTGCGAGCTGCTGCGGAGGCTGACCGAGTCGGGCCATGACGTACGCGTCGTGCCCACCGAGTCGGCGCTGCACTTCGTCGGCGCCGCGACCTGGTCCGCGCTCTCCGGCAACCCCGTCTCCACCGAGGTCTGGTCCGACGTCCACGAGGTGCCGCACGTCCGGATCGGGCAGCACGCCGACCTCGTGATCGTCGCCCCCGCCACCGCCGACATGCTCGCCAAGGCGGCCCACGGCCTGGCCGACGACCTGCTCACCAACACGCTCCTGACGGCCCGCTGTCCGGTGATGTTCGCCCCGGCCATGCACACGGAGATGTGGGAGCACCCGGCCACCCAGGAGAACGTCGCCACGCTGCGCCGCCGCGGCGCCCTGGTCGTCGAACCCGCCGTCGGCCGCCTCACCGGCGTCGACACCGGCAAGGGCCGCTTCCCCGACCCCGTCGAACTCTTCGAGGTCGCGCGGCGCGTGCTGGCCCGCGGCGACCTGGCGCGGGACCTCGCGGGGCGCCATGTCGTCGTGAGCGCCGGCGGCACCCGCGAGCCCCTCGACCCCGTCCGTTTCCTGGGCAACCGCTCCTCGGGCAAGCAGGGCTACGCGCTGGCCCGCAGCGCGGCCGCGCGCGGCGCCCGCGTCACGCTCGTGGCGGCGAACGCGGCGCTGCCGGACCCCGCGGGCGTGGACGTCGTGCCGGTCGGCACCGCCGTGCAGCTGCGTGAGGCCGTCCTGAAGGCCGCGGCCGACGCCGACGCCGTCGTGATGGCGGCCGCCGTGGCGGACTTCCGCCCCGCGGCGTACGCGGCCGGGAAGATCAAGAAGAAGGACGGCGAGGAGCCGGCGCCGATCGCCCTGGTCCGCAACCCCGACATCCTCGCCGAGGTCGCGGGGGAGCGGGCGCGCCCCGGCCAGGTGGTCGTCGGCTTCGCCGCCGAGACGGACGACGTCCTCGCCAACGGCCGCGCCAAGCTCGCGCGCAAGGGCTGCGACCTGCTGGTCGTCAACGAGGTCGGGGAGCGCAAGACCTTCGGCTCCGAGGAGAACGAGGCGGTCGTGCTGGGTGCCGACGGCAGCGAGACGCCGGTGCCGTACGGGCCCAAGGAGGCCCTCGCGGACACGGTCTGGGACCTGGTCGCCGAGCGCCTGTCCTGAGCGCCTGTCCCGAGCGCGGCCTTCTGGGGCCGCGCTCCGGCCCTTACCATCGCGCGCCCTGTCTCACCATCCGGACAAGTGGCGCGACGGATGTGCGCCCCGGCCGTCCGCGGACTGCCCGTTTCGGCTCTTGGCCGAAATTGGCTGCTTTTCTACGCATCCCTTGACGGGGTCTCGATGGCCGGGGCTCAATGTCATTTTCGCCCCAGCGGGTGTCTCAAATCCGGGGAAAACGGACATGAGGCCCTCTGGTGGAGACTGATCGTCGTACCGCACAATGCAGTGCCGCAGGTCACAGGGCTCCCAAGTGGCGAGACATGTGGTCCGGCGGGCAAGAGTGACCGATAAACTGGTCTCGGACGACGCCGGGCGCAGCCCCCGGCAGTCCACCAATGATCAGCCAGCAGCCGCTGCAACCACAGGGAGCGATGTGTCCCGGCGCCTCTTTACCTCGGAGTCTGTGACCGAGGGTCACCCCGACAAGATCGCTGACCAGATCAGCGACACCATTCTCGATGCGCTTCTGCGTGAGGACCCGACGTCCCGGGTCGCCGTGGAGACGCTGATCACCACCGGCCTCGTCCACGTCGCCGGTGAGGTCACGACGAAGGCGTACGCGCCGATCGCGCAGCTCGTGCGCGAGAAGATCCTCGAGATCGGTTACGACTCCTCGAAGAAGGGCTTCGATGGCGCCTCCTGTGGCGTCTCGGTGTCCATCGGCTCGCAGTCCCCCGACATCGCGCAGGGCGTCGACACGGCGTACGAGAAGCGCGTCGAGGGCGACGAGGACGAGCTCGACAAGCAGGGCGCGGGCGACCAGGGCCTGATGTTCGGCTACGCCTGCGACGAGACCCCGGAGCTGATGCCGCTCCCGATCCACCTCGCGCACCGTCTGTCGCGCCGCCTGTCCGAGGTCCGCAAGAACGGGACCATCCCCTACCTGCGCCCCGACGGCAAGACCCAGGTCACCATCGAGTACGACGGCGACAAGGCCGTCCGCCTCGACACGGTCGTCGTCTCCTCGCAGCACGCGAGCGACATCGACCTGGACTCGCTCCTCGCGCCCGACATCCGCGAGTTCGTGGTCGAGCCCGAGCTGAAGGCCCTCCTCGAGGACGGCATCAAGCTGGAGACCGAGGGGTACCGCCTGCTGGTCAACCCCACCGGCCGCTTCGAGATCGGCGGCCCGATGGGTGACGCCGGCCTCACCGGCCGCAAGATCATCATCGACACGTACGGCGGCATGGCCCGCCACGGCGGTGGCGCCTTCTCGGGCAAGGACCCGTCGAAGGTGGACCGCTCCGCGGCGTACGCGATGCGCTGGGTCGCCAAGAACGTCGTCGCGGCCGGCCTCGCCGCCCGCTGCGAGGTCCAGGTCGCGTACGCGATCGGCAAGGCCGAGCCGGTCGGCCTCTTCGTCGAGACCTTCGGCACGGCCACGATCGACACGGACAAGATCGAGACGGCCATCAGCGAGGTCTTCGACCTCCGCCCGGCCGCGATCATCCGCGACCTCGACCTGCTCCGCCCGATCTACTCGCAGACCGCCGCGTACGGCCACTTCGGCCGGGCGCTTGCCGACTTCACGTGGGAGAAGACGGACCGCGTGGAGGCGCTGCGGAAGGCCGCCGGTCTGTAACCGCGGCCGTTCAGGCTCCGACGAGGCCCGGTACCCCCTGGTGGGGTGCCGGGTCTCGTCGTCTCCGTGCCCGGGGCGGTGTCCGACCCGTCTGGTAGGAATGCTGCTGTGAGCAGGGAGAACGAAGGGTTCGAGGCGGAGGGGGCCGAGGAGCCGGAGCAGCTTGCGCTGATCCGGGAATCGGTGCGCAAGGCCAAAGTGCCGCGGGCCAAGCCGCGGACGTGGCGGGGGGCCGCGTTGGCCAAGGAGTTGCCTGTGGCCCGGGTGCTGGTGGACAAAGGGGTGCTGCATCTCGACCGGTACTTCGAGTACGCCGTGCCGGAGGAGCTGGACGAGGTCGCGCAGCCCGGGGTGCGGGTGCGGGTGCGGTTCGGGGCCGGGGCCCACAACGTGCGCGAGGGGCGACGCGAGGGCGGCGGGCTGCGGGACGGGTTCATCGTCGAGCGGGTCGCCGAGGCCGATTACCAGGGGCCCCTCGCCGCGCTCGCCCAGGTGCTGTCGCCCGAGCCGGTGCTCACCCCCGAGCTGCTGGGGCTGACCCGGGCCGTCGCCGACCGGTACGCGGGAAGCCTCGCCGATGTGCTGCAACTGGCGATTCCGCCCCGGCACGCGAAGGCCGAGGCCCGGGAGTTCCCACCGCCGCCCGAGCCGCCCGCGCCGCCCGACCCCGCGTCCTGGGGGCGGTACGAGCGCGGGCCCGAGTTCCTCGCCTCGCTGGCCTCGGGCGGTGCGCCGCGTGCCGTGTGGACGGCGTTGCCGGGGCCGGAGTGGGCCGACGAGATCGGCCGGGCCGTGCGGGCGACGCTGGCGTCCGGGCGGGGGGCGCTGGTCGTCGTGCCGACGGTGCGGCTCGCGGCGCGGGTCGACCAGGCGCTGCGCGATCTGCTGGGCCCCGGGCAGCACGCCCTGCTGACCTCCGACGCTGGGCAGCAGCGCCGCTATCAGGAGTGGCTCGCGGTGCGGCGCGGGGCCGTGCGGGCGGTGGTGGGCACGCGCGCCGCGATGTTCGCCCCCGTGCGCGACCTCGGTCTCGTCGTCGTCTGGGACGACGGCGACGCCCACCACAGTGACGACCACGCGCCCTTCCCGCACGTCAGGGAAGTGCTGGAGTTGCGGGCCTCCCGTGACAAGTGCGGTTTCCTGGCCGGGAGTTGGAGCTGCACCGTCGAGGCCGCCCAGCTCGTGCGCAGCGGGTGGGCCGCCGCGCTGGCCGCGCCCCGCGAGGAGGTGCGCAGGGCCGCTCCCCTCGTACGGACCGTCGGCGACCTCGACCTGGCCAGGGACGAGGCCGCGCGCGCCGCGCGGCTGCCGAGCCTCGCCTGGGACGTGGCGCGCACCGCGCTCCGCGACGGCCCGGTCCTCGTGCAGGTGCCGCGGCGCGGATACGTCCCGCGCCTCGCCTGTCAGCGCTGCCGCGAGCCCGCGCGGTGCCGGCAGTGCGCCGGGCCGCTTGAGGCGCGGGAGGGCACCGGGGCGCTCGCGTGCGGGTGGTGCGGGCGCGCGGAGGACCAGTGGCACTGCTCCTCCTGCGGCGGATTCCGGCTGCGGGCCCAGATCGTGGGGGCGCGGCGGACCGCCGAGGAGCTGGGGCGGGCGTTTCCCGCGGTGCCGGTGCGGACGTCGGGGCGTGAGCAGGTGCTCGACACGGTGCCGGGGGCGCCGGCCCTCGTGGTGAGTACGCCCGGGGCCGAGCCCGTCGCCGAGGGCGGTTACGCGGCGGCGCTGCTGCTCGACGGGTGGGCCATGCTCGGGCGGCCCGATCTGCGGGCCGGGGAGGACGCGCTGCGGCGGTGGGTCAGCGCCTCGGCCCTGGTGCGGCCGCAGGGGGCCGGGGGGCGGGTCGTGGTCGTCGCCGAGCCGACGCTGCGGCCCGTGCAGGCGCTGGTGCGGTGGGATCCCGTGGGGCACGCGGTGCGGGAGCTCGCGGAGCGGGCCGAGCTGGGGTTTCCGCCGGTGTCCCGGATGGCGGCGGTGTCCGGCACGCCGGAGGCGCTTTCCGGGTTCCTCGCCGGGGCCGAGTTGCCCCGGGACGCGGTGGTGCTGGGGCCGGTTCCCGTGCGGGAGGTCGGGCCCGGGGCCGCGGAGGGCGTGGAGCGGGTGCTGATCCGGGTGCCGCCCGGGAGCGGGGCGGCGTTGGCGTCCGCCCTGAAGACCGCGCAGGCCGCGCGGATGGCCCGGGGGGCCCGCGGGGCGGCCCGGGACGGTGCCGGTGACGCCGTGCGGATTCGGGTCGACCCGTTGGACATCGGGTGACGGTCACATGGGAAACGGCCCCCTCACCGATCGGTGAGGGGGCCGTTTCCGTAAGGGAGCGTCAGCCGTTGCGGGGGCCCGGGAAGGCGTTGGGGCGGGGGTCCTCGCGGAGGGTGGGGCTGCCTGCCGTGGGCTGGGTCGGCATCGTGCGGGCGGCGGGGACGGACGGCAGGGGAGCGCCGACCGGCACCGGGCGGGTGGCCGTGGAGGTCACCGTCTGCGTCGGCGTCTCCGTGGCGCGCTCCGCCTCGGCCGCCGCCTGTGTGGTGGCCCGCCGAGCGCCGTAACGGCGGTGGACCGCCTGCTTGGTGACGCCGAGGGCCGAGCCCACCGCGTCCCACGAGAACCCGAGCGAACGGTCGAAGTCCACCGCGGCGGTGACCAGTGTCTCGACGCTGTCCCGCAGTTCCTGCGCGAGGCGTACGGTCGGGGCGGGGGCCCGCCCGTACACGACGAAGCCCGCGGACGGGCTGGAGCGGCGCGGGCGGTAGACGTTGCCGAGCTGCGCGGTGAGGGTGCGCAGCGCGTCCACCTGCCGGCGGACCCGCTCGATGTCCCGAACCAGGAGGTGCAGGCTGGCCCGTGCCTGGGCGTCGTGGGTTGCGTGGTCGGCCATGAACAAGCCTCTCGAACCGGCGTTGAAAAGGATCGGGCCGCATCCGCGGCCCGTTGTGGTCAACTCTTTCTTGACCAACGCGCTAGTTCGTGTGGGGTCACGGTGCAGGGGCGTATGTGCATATGCACAGGGCGCACGGCGCTTCGTACGCCCCCGGGAGCGTCAACCCCGGGCCCCGGCGGGACCGTCCCGGGCGGGCTCTTCGGGCGGCCCATAGACTGGTGCGCTGCCGTCGCTCCACCCCAGACCAGAGATCCGAGGTACCCACCAGTGAAGCTCGTCTTCGCAGGCACTCCCGAGGTCGCCGTCCCCGCCCTGGACGCCCTGATCGCCTCCGACCGCCACGAGGTGGCCGCCGTCGTGACCCGGCCGGACGCGCCCGCGGGCCGGGGCCGCAGGCTCGTCGCGAGCCCGGTCGCGGAGCGCGCGGAGGAGGCGGGCATCGAGGTGCTCAAGCCGGCGAAGCCCCGCGACGAGGACTTCCTGGCCCGGCTCCGGGAGATCGGCCCCGACTGCTGCCCCGTCGTCGCCTACGGTGCGCTGCTGCCCAAGATCGCCCTCGACGTGCCGGCCCGCGGCTGGGTCAACCTGCACTTCTCGCTGCTGCCCGCCTGGCGCGGCGCGGCGCCGGTGCAGCACGCGGTGATGGCGGGCGACGAGATCACCGGCGCCTCGACCTTCCTGATCGAGCAGGGCCTCGACTCCGGTCCGGTGTACGGCACGGTGACGGAGGCCGTGCGGGCCACCGACACCAGCGGCGACCTGCTCACCCGGCTCGCCTTCGCGGGCGCGGGGCTGCTCGTGGCGACCATGGACGGCATCGAGGACGGCAGCCTGACGGCGGTGCCGCAGCCGAACGACGGCATCACCCTCGCCCCGAAGATCACCGTCGAGGACGCCGAGGTGGACTGGGCGGCGCCCGCGCTCCGCGTGGACCGCGTCGTACGCGGCTGCACCCCGGCCCCCGGCGCCTGGACCCTCTTCCGCGGCGAACGTCTGAAGATCATCCAGGCCGCGCTCGTGCAGGACCGCACCGACCTCGCCCCCGGCGAGCTGTCCGCCGCCAAGAACAACGTGTACGTCGGCTCCGGATCGCACGCCGTCGAGCTGCTCTGGGTCCAGCCGCAGGGCAAGAAGCCGATGCGCGGCGCGGACTGGGCGCGCGGGGTGCGGATCGCCCCCGGCGAGCGCGTGGGCGGCGGCGACGTACGCTGAGAAGCGGGTCCGTTCGTCCCCCTCGATTCAGTTTTCGGCCCATTTCAGCAGCGGAGCACCTTTGAACGACCAGCCGAACCGGCGTCCCCGCACCTCCTCCGGCAAGCCCGGCAGGCCGGGGAAGTCCGGCAAGCCCTACCGCCGTCCCCAGAAGGACCCCGTCCGGTTCCTCGCCTTCGAGGCGCTGCGGGCGGTGGACGAGCGCGACGCGTACGCGAACCTCGTCCTGCCCCCGCTGCTGCGCAAGGCCCGTGAGAAGGGCGACTTCGACGCGCGGGACGCGGCGCTCGCCACCGAGCTGGTCTACGGCACGCTGCGCCGCCAGGGCACGTACGACGCGATCGTGGCCGCCTGCATCGACCGGCCGCTGCGCGAGGTCGACCCGCCGGTCCTCGACGTCCTCAACATGGGCGTGCACCAGCTGCTCGGCACGCGCATCCCGACGCACGCCGCGGTCTCCGCCTCGGTGGAGCTGGCCCGCGTGGTGCTCGGCGACGGCCGGGCCAAGTTCGTCAACGCCGTGCTGCGCAAGGTCTCCCAGGACGACCTCGACGGCTGGGTGGAGCGCGTCGCCCCGCCCTACGACGAGGACCCCGAGGACCACCTCGCGGTCGTCCACTCCCACCCCCGCTGGGTCGTCTCGGCGCTGTGGGACTCGCTCGGCGGCGGCCGGGCCGGGATCGAGGACCTCCTGGAGGCCGACAACGAACGGCCCGAGGTGACGCTCGTGGCGCGGCCCGGCCGCTCCACCGCCGATGAACTCCTCGACTCCGTCGGCGAGGAGTCCGCGCTGCCGGGCCGCTGGTCGCCGTATGCCGTGCGGCTCAGCGAGGGCGGCGAGCCCGGCTCCATCGAGGCCGTGCGCGAGGGGCGCGCGGGCGTCCAGGACGAGGGCAGCCAGCTGGTCGCGCTCGCGCTGGCGAACGCGCCGCTCGACGGCCCCGACGAGAAGTGGCTCGACGGCTGCGCCGGTCCGGGCGGCAAGGCGGCCATGCTCGCCGGGCTCGCCGCCCAGCGCGGTGCCGTCCTGCTCGCCTCGGAGAAGCAGCCGCACCGCGCCGGACTCGTCGGGCAGGCGCTCGCCGGGAACCCCGGCCCCTACCAGGTCATCGCGGCCGACGGCACCCGGCCGCCGTGGCGGCCCGGCACCTTCGACCGGGTCCTGATGGACGTCCCCTGCACCGGGCTCGGCGCGCTGCGCCGCCGTCCCGAGGCCCGCTGGCGCCGCCGCCCGCAGGACCTGGACGGCTTCGCCCCGCTCCAGCGCGCGCTGCTGCGGACGGCGCTGGAGTCGGTGCGGGTCGGCGGCGTCGTCGGATACGCCACCTGCTCGCCGCACCTGGCCGAGACGCGGGCCGTCGTGGACGACGTGCTCAAGCAGACCGGCGGCGCCGAACTCATCGACGCGCGGCCGCTGTTGGAGGGGGTACCGGGACTGGGGGACGGGCCCGACGTACAGCTGTGGCCGCATCTGCACGGTACGGACGCGATGTATCTGGCGCTGATCCGGCGGACGGCCTGACCGTCCTGCCCGGTGTGAAGTGGGCCTAGGGGTCCGGAAGTCGGGCCTTGGGGGCCTCGGTGGCGGCGGTCCGCTCCGGGGTCCTCGGCGGTTCCGGGCGGCGCGCCAGCGGATGGGGCCACCACACCTTCGGCCCCACGTCCAGGAACAGCGACGTGACCAGGACGGACCGTACGACGAAGGTGTCGAGCAGGACGCCGAGGGCCACCGCGAAGCCGATCTCGGAGAACGCCACCAGCGGGAGCGTGCCGAGCGCGGCGAACGTGCCCGCGAGGACCAGGCCCGCCGAGGTGATCACCGCGCCGGTCGCGGCGAGGCCCGTCAGGACGCCCGCCCGGGTGCCCTGGCGGATCGCCTCCTCGCGGACGCGGGTCGACAGGAAGATGTTGTAGTCGATGCCGAGCGCCACGAGGAACACGAAGACGAAGAGCGGGAAGTCGGTCGTCTCGCCCGCGTAGTCGAAGAGGTGCCGGAAGGCGAGGGCGCTCACGCCGAGGGCCGCCGCGAAGGACAGGACCACCGTCGCGATCAGCAGCAGCGGGGCGACCACCGCGCGCAGCAGGACGCCCAGGATCAGCAGGACCACCGCCAGGACCAGCGGGATGACCAGCTTGTTGTCGTGGGCCGTGGCGCGGTCCATGTCGAGCAGGGCCGCCGTGCCGCCGCCGACCTTCGCGTCCGCGCCGGGGACGGCGTGCACGGCGTCGCGCACCCGGTCCACGGTCCGCTTGGCGGCCTCGCTGTCGGACGGGTCGCCGGGCGTCGCCTCCAGGAGCGACGTGCCCTCGTACTCCGCCGCGGTGCCCGGCGGACGGCCCACGCTGGTGGGCACCACGCCGGAGGTGGAGCGCACGACCCGGGCGACCCGGTCCTCCCGCGCCGTGTTCGTCACGATCACCAGCGGGTCGCCCGAGCCCGCCGGGAAGTGCTCGGCGAGCACCTCCTGACCGGTGATCGAGTCCGGCTCGTCGATGAACGCGTCGGCGTTGCTGAGCCCCGCCGCCCGCAGCTGGAACAGGCCGAGCGAGAACAGGGCGAGCGTCGCCGCCGTGACGCCCCAGATCAGCCGCGGACGGCGGGCCATGCGCCGGCCCGTGCGGGCCCACAGGCCGCGCTCGGTCGGTTCGGGGGAGCCCACGTGCGGGATCAGCGGCCAGAAGAACCACCGGCCGAAGATCACCAGGAGGGCGGGGAAGAGCGACAGCATCGCGAGGAGCCCGACCGCCACCCCGATCGCGGCGACCGGGCCGAGTCCGCTGGTGGAGTTCATCTCGGCGACCAGCAGCACCAGCATGCTCAGGATGACCGTCGCGCCGGAGGCGAGGACCGCGGGGCCCGCCCGGTGCAGGGCGAGCGCCATCGCCTCGTGGCGGTCCTCGTGACGGCGCAGTTCTTCGCGATAGCGAGCGACCAGGAGCAGCGCGTAGTCGGTCCCCGCGCCGAAGACGAGCACCGTGAGGATGCCCGCGCTCTGGCCGTTGACCGTGAGGTCCGCGTGCGTGGCGAGCAGATAGATGAGGGCCTGCGCCGTGAACAGCGCGGTGATCACCGCGATCAGCGGGGCGAGCAGCAGGGTGGGGCTGCGGTAGGTGAACAGCAGGATCACGACCACGATGCCCGCCGCGGCGAACAGCAGCGTCGAGTCGATGCCCTCGAACGCCTCGGCGGAGTCCGCGGCCGTGCCGCCGGGCCCGGTGATGTGCACGCTCAGGCCGTCGCCGCCGTGGCCCACCCGCTCCCGGATGGTGTCGACGGCGGGCGCGATGCGCTCCCACCCTTCCGCGTCCATGGTGATCGGGACGAAGACCTGGGCCGCCTCGGGCCGCACCTTCCTGTCGAACACCGGGCCGCGGGTCTCCGTGCCGCGGATGCCGTGCGCGCGCAGCTCCCTGGCCTGGCGGACGTCCCCGGCGATCTGGGCGCGGTCCGCCGCGGTGAGGCCGCCTTCGCGGGCGTACACGATCACCGCGGGGATCGCCTCGGGCCTGAACTCGGCCGAGATGTCGAGGACTTGGGTGGACTCGGCGGAGCCGGGCAGCCAGGACTCGGCGTCGTTCTCCTGGGCGTCGGTGAGCTTCTGGGCCAGGGGCGCCGCGACGACGAGCACCGCGAGCCAGAACAGCACCACCAGCCACTTGGTGCGCCGTCCGCACACCAGCCACGCGACCCCGTGCCGCTCCTGCCGTCGTGTGTCCGCCATGGCGTCCCCCCGCCTGCCGCGCGCGGTGCCGGTGGACCGTCCAGCATGGCACGGGGCGTGCGGGCGCGGGACCCGCTGTGCCCATGCCGTGGACTGGGGTCAGCAACGCGCGCCGGGCATGGCAGGCTTGGGGCATGGCCGTGCAGATCAACCCCAGCATCCTGTCCGCGGACTTCGCCCGCCTTGCCGAGGAGGCAAAGGCCGTCGAAGGCGCCGACTGGCTCCATGTCGATGTGATGGACAACCACTTCGTCCCGAACCTCACGCTCGGCGTGCCGATCGTAGAGTCGCTGGCCCGCGCGACGGACACGCCTCTCGACTGCCACCTGATGATCGAGGACCCCGATCGCTGGGCCCCGCAGTACGTCGAAGCGGGCGCCGGATCCGTCACCTTCCACGCGGAGGCCGCCGCCGCGCCCGTCCGGCTCGCGCGCGAGATCCGCGCGAAGGGGGCCCGCGCCTCCATGGCGCTGAAGCCCGCGACGCCCATCGAGCCGTACGAGGACCTGCTCCCCGAGCTCGACATGCTGCTGATCATGACGGTCGAGCCGGGCTTCGGCGGGCAGGCGTTCCTGGACATCATGCTGCCCAAGATCCGCCGCACGCGTGAGCTGATCGGCAAGCACGGCCTGGAGATGTGGCTGCAGGTCGACGGCGGTGTCTCGGCCGCCACGATCGAGCGCTGTGCCGAGGCGGGCGCCGATGTCTTCGTCGCGGGCTCGGCGGTCTACGGCGCCGAGGACCCCGCCCAGGCGGTACGTTCATTGCGCGCCCAAGCCGAGGCAAAGACGTCGTCAAGCGCATGGGCATGCGACCACTGAGCCACAGGAACGTGAACGCAGTCCCTCAGGGCTGATCAACTAGGCCGGATCTGCGAGGATGAACGGCGTACCCAGTTTGTGAACAGCAGTGAGGAGAGCGCCGTGTCGGCCATGTCGGCGGGTCGGTCAGCCATGCGGATGGGACCCGCGGAGCTGGTGCAGGCGGCGGCCATGGCCCGCCGCTTCTACCTCGAGGGAAAGTCCAAGATCCAGATCGCCGAGGAGTTCGGCGTCAGCCGCTTCAAGGTGGCCCGGGTCCTGGAGACCGCCCTCGAGCGAGATCTCGTGCGCATCGAGATCAGGGTCCCGGCAGAGCTGGACGCCGAGCGCTCGGACGCGCTGCGGGCCCGCTACGGCCTGCGGCACGCGGTCGTGGTGGAGTCACCGGCGCCCAGCGACGAGATCGACGAGTCGCCCGACCCCGAGAATTTGGGCGAGGTCGCGGCCGGCCTGCTCGGCGAGCTCGTCACCGAGGGCGATGTGCTCGGTCTCGCCTGGGGCCGTTCGACCATCCACATGGCGGCCGCGCTGGAACAGCTGCCGCCGTGCACGGTCGTGCAGCTGACGGGCGTGTACGACGCCGGGACCGCCGAGCGCGGCTCCGTCGAGGCCGTCCGCCGCGCCGCCCAGGTCTCCGGCGGCGAGGCCCACCCCATCTACGCGCCGATGCTGCTGCCCGACCCTGCCACGGCGGCGGCGCTGCGCCACCAGACCGGCATCGCCCGCGCCTTCGAGTACTTCGACAAGGTCACGGTCGCCTGCGTCTCCATCGGCTCCTGGGAGCCGGGCATCTCCACGGTCCACGACATGCTCAGCGACGAGGAGCGGGCGCACTACGCCTCCCTCGGCGTGGCCGCCGAGATGTCCGCGCACCTCTTCGACGCCGAGGGGCGCCGGGTCGGGCGGGATCTGGGGGAGCGGTGCATCACCGTCGAGGCGGACCGGCTGCGGCGGATCCCCGAGGTGGTCGCCATCGCGGGCGGGCAGCGCAAGGCCGCCGCGATCGACGCGGTGCTGCGGTCCGGTCTGGTCACCAGCCTGGTGACGGACACCGCCGCCGCGGACCAGCTCCTGGTGGCGGGGCCGCCCCCGCGGCCCGCGCTGAACCGCACGGACCCGGACGGCAGCTAGGCACCGCGAGGGGTGCGGACTCCGCCCACGGGCCCCGAGCGGCCCGGAGTGCGGTGCCCCGCGCCCCCACGGGCCCTGCCGTGCGGGGCCCGCTGTGGCAGCATCTGTCGCATGTTGTCCCGTTTCATTCCCCGTGCCCTCGGGGTGCTGCTGGTCTGTGTCGCGTTCCTGGTCTCGGGCTGTTCCTCCGGGGGCGGCGATACCGGCAGCGGGAGGGCCTCGTCCGCGGCCTCCGTGCCCGCCTGGGCCCACGGCATGGCGACCGTGCGGGCCGACCGGCTCCCTGCCGAGGCCCGCACGACGCTGCGCCGCATCGACGAGGGCGGCCCCTTCCCGTACGGGAAGGACGGCAGCGTCTTCAGCAACTTCGAGCGGGAGCTGCCGCAGCGCAAACGCGGCTACTACCACGAGTACACCGTCCGCACGCCGGGCGAGCGCGACCGCGGGGCCCGGCGGATCGTCACCGGGAACGGCGGCGAGTTCTACTACACCGATGACCACTACGCGTCCTTCAAGGCGGTGCTCAGGTAATGGCCGGCGGTACTGACACGACCCTCGATGCGCTCAGGCCCGTGCTCGACGCGGCGCGCGGCGCGGGGTGGACCATCTGGACGCTCCCGCTGGCCGGGGTGCGCGACAAGGCCGGACTGATGGAGCGCTGCGCCCGCGGCCTGGAGCTGCCCGACTGGTTCGGGCGCAACTGGGACGCCCTCGCTGACTGCCTCACCGATCTGTCGTGGGCGCCGCCCGCGCCCGGCCGGCTGCTCGTCGCCTCCGGCTGGCAGGAGTACGCGCGCACGGCGCCGCAGGAGTGGGAGACCGCGCAGGAGGTGTTCTCCGCGGCGGTGGACCACTGGCAGGACGCGGGGACGACGCTCGCGGTCGTCCTCGCGATCGGTTCAGCCCCCGCCGTGGAACACGACGGGGGCTGAAGGGGGACGCGGTGGTGCCGGGCGGGGCCGCTCAGGCGCTCAGCCGCGCGCTGATCTTCCCGAGCACATCGGCGGCGTGCACGTCGAGGTAGAAGTGCCCGCCGGGGTACGAGTGGAGCTCGAAGTCGCCGGTGGAGAAGTCGCGCCAGCCCTTCGCCTCCTCGACGGTGACCATCGGGTCGGCGTCGCCGGTGAGCACCACCAGCGGGCAGTTCAGCGGCTCACCGGGAGTGAGCTCGTACGTCTCCACGGCCCGGTAGTCGTTGCGGATCGCCGGCAGCAGCATCTCCACCACGTCCGGGTCGTCCAGCAGGCTCCCCGACGTGCCGCCCAGCTCCTTGACCTTGGCGATCAGGCCCGCGTCGTCGCGCCGGTGCACGCCCTCGTCGCGTGCGAGGGAGGGCGCCGCGCGGCCCGAGGCGAAGAACGACACCAGGCGGATGTCCTTCTGCTCCAGGCGGCGCGCCACCTCGAAGCCGACCAGCGACCCCATGCTGTGGCCGAAGAACGCCAGCGGCCGGTCGGCCCACTGCAGGAGCTCCTCCGCCAGCGCGTCGGCCAGTTCCTCCACGCTCGCAAGGAGCGGCTCCTTGCGCCGCTCCTGACGCCCCGGGTACTGCACGGCCAGCACGTCGGCCACCCCCGACAACTGCCGGGAGACCGGGAAGAAGTAGCTGGCGGCGCCGCCCGCGTGCGGGAAGCAGACCAGGCGTACGCCCGCGTCGGAGGGGTGGAAGCGGCGTATGGAAGGGGTGCTGGGTTCCGTCGTCTGTGTCATGGCTGTGGCTGCTCCTCGGTCCCGGATCTGGGGTGTGTGCCGACTCCCTCGTCACGCACGGGTTCATGCACGGCTTCGGGCGCGCTGTCAGGCACCGGCGTTCGCCCCGCCCGGTCCGCGCCACCGCTTCACCCAGTCCTCCAGGATGTCGACGGCGGTCTCCGTGCCCTGCTCGGCGCGCACGGCCTCACCGATGGTAGCCGCGCGCTTCGCCATGGCCTCGTCGCCGAGGGCCTTGCCGAGGGCCTCGTCGAGCAGCTCGGCGGTGAACTTCGAGAACGGGATGGGCTTGGGGGAGACGCCGAGCCGGTGCACCTGCGCGGCCCAGAACGGGCTGTCCGCGAAGGTCGGCACGACGACCTGCGGCGTGCCCGAACGCAGCGCCTCGCCCGTGGTGTTGCAGCCGCCGTGGTGGATGACGACCGACGAGCGGGGGAACAGCCAGGGGTAGTGCACGTCCTCGACGCGGAACACGTCGTCCGGCACCTCGTCGGGACCGCCGCCCACAAGCACCAGACGCTTTCCGTACGAGCGGACCACGCCGAGCACCTTGCGCAGCGTCTTGTCCGGCTGGTGCACCGGCCAGATGCTGCCGAACGACAGCGTCACCGGGGGCTCCCCTGCCTCCATGAAGTCGACGAGCGCGTCGGAGGGGCTCCACTCGCGGTCCCAGAACCAGTAGCCGGTGAACTTCGACAGCGCGGGCCAGTCGTCGGGCTCCGTGAACATCTCCCGGGTCACCGGGCACAGCAGCGGGACGTCGCGGCCCAGCTCGCCGTAGGGCGCGCCGAACGGCAGCGCAGGCATGCCCGCGTCCTTGCGGTAGCCGCGGATGGAGACCCAGTCGAGCAGGCCCGCCATCTTGTGCGTCACACGGTTGTAGAGCGGGCCCGACCTGCTCTGCGGCGCCATCATGGCCGGCCACTCCTTGGTGGGCGGCAGCGGCCACCAGGTCAGCGACGCCCAGGGCGCCTTGCCGTCGTCCTCGAACAGGATCCGGCTCAGCACGCTGTTGACCACCAGGTCGGCCCCCTCGCACACCTCCGCGATGCGGGAGGCCAGGAGGCGGATGTGCTCGGGCGTCTGGCGCGGCACCTTGCGGGCCGCGCGGAACAGCGAGGCGCCCTGCTGGAGTGCCTCGGCGAGGGCCGGGTGCGCGAGGAAGTCCCGCGGGCTGCCCGGGAGTTCGCCGAAGTCGAGACCGGCCTCGCGGACCAGCTTCTCGAAGTCCGCATGGGTGGCGAGGATCACGGAATGTCCGCGGGCCGTCAGGGTCCTGCCCAGCGCGATGAACGGCTGGACGTCCCCCCGTGAACCTGTGACAACGAGCGAGACCTTCATGCATCCTCCGTACGAAAGGGGCGGTGGAGAGGGAAGCCGCCCGTGCGCCGTGCCTCGGTGGCAGCCGTGCTCCCGTGGTGCGGGACGTGAACGGGCGTCGGGAGCGGGTGACTTCAGTAGTAGGGGACGTAGCGGTCGAGCAGCCGGTCGAGATAGTCGGCCTCGGTCACCGACCGCATGCCGGGCAGCAGTCCGCACAGCTTCTCGATCGACACCGGGGTCATCGCGACGGGTACGTCGACGATCTCGCGGCGCGCGAACAGGCCCAGGCGCTTCTCGATGCCGTCGACGACCGCCTCGACGGGCCGGGGCGTGCCCGAGGCGACGTTCACGATCTCCTTCTCGACGCCCTCGTCGAGCAGACCGTCGATGGCCCGGACCAGATCGGCGACGTCCACCATGTCGCGGTGGGCGCCCTGGTACAGCCGCACGGTGCCGTCGCGCACCTGCTGGACGAACGCGGGCAGCAGCTGGTGCGCGCGCTGCCAGCGGCCCATCGCGTGGCTCACCCGCAGCGTGAGCCAGGGCGCGCCGCACTCGGCGACGATGCCCTCCAGGCGCAGCTTCTGGCGGCCGTACGCCGAGACCGGGGACAGCGCGGCGTCCTCGGCCATGGGGGTGTCCCCGGTGCCGTAGAGCGCGTGGGACGAGGTGGACAGGAACACCACGAGGCGGCCCTCGGCACGGCACCGCCGGGTGATCTCGTCGACCAGGGCCGCCTCGCGGTCGAACTCCTCGTCGAGCGTGCTGGTGCTGGTGCTGGAGACCCCGGCGGCGATGACGGTGGCGTGCGGGTGGCGGTCGCCGACGGCGGCGAGGTTCCGGGCGATGAAGCCCCTGCCGACGATCTCCATCAGGGGGCCTCGGGGGCGGTGACGCGGACCGCCGACTTCTGGATGGTGTCGAGGAGTTCGGCGGTGCGCACGGTGGTGGCGGCCCAGCCCTCGTGGTCCGGGTCGGCGCCCGTCGCGGCGCTCTTGCGCACCGCGGCGGCGAACGCGGCGACCGAGCCGGCGAACTGGTGCTCGGCGGGCAGCGTGATCTCCTCGGTGTGGTTCTGCTCCTCGATGCGCAGCACGGGCGCCGCGGTCGCCGCCGGGGTGAAGGCGCGGTCCACGGACAGCCGGGCCTCGCTGCCCCACAGGGTGTAGCGCGAGCCGTAGGTGTGCACGAAGCCGAAGCTGAGGGTGGCGATCTCGCCACCGGCCGCCGCGAGCACGGCGCTGCCGGCCACGTCGACGCCGGACGCCGGGTCGTCGTGGAGCACGGCGCCGACGACGGTGAGGTCGTCGCCGAGGTAGTACTGCGCGAGACGCACCGGGTAGATGCCCGCGTCCAGGAGGACACCGCCGCCGAGTTCGGGGACGTAGCGCACGTCCTGCGGGGGCAGCGGCGGGAAGCAGAACGCCGCGTCGATGTGGCGCAGCCGGCCGAGGCGGCCCTCGGCCACCAGCTCGGCCACCCGCCGGTGCATGCCGTGGTGGACGAACGCGACGTTCTCGCGGAGCACCAGGCCACGCTCATGTGCCCGGGAGGCCAGGGCAGCGGTGTCCGAAGCGGCCGTGGTCAGCGGCTTCTCGGACAGGACGTGCTTGCCCGCGTCGAGCGCGGCGCGCACCCAGGTGGCGTGCAGCGCGTTGGGGACCGACACATAGACCGCGTCGATGTCGTCGCGCTCCAGGAGTCTGTCGTAGCCGTGCACGGCTAAGCAGTCGAAGTCGGCGGCGAACCGCTCCGCCTTCTCCCGGTCCCGGCTGGCGATCGCGGCGACGACGGTGTCCGGCACCTCGCGCAGCGCGGGCAGGGTGCGCCGCGCGGCGATCGAGGACGCGCCGAGCACACCGACCCGCAGCGGCTCCGGCGTCGTGGAGGTACTCACGTTCATTCCCCTCTGGTCTGGCGCAACAGGCTGTGCAGGCAGGCGAGCAGGCTCCTGGCCTGGATGTTCAGGTAGTTGCTGTGCTGTACGAGCCCGGACAGTTGATGGGCCGTCAGCCAGCGGAAGTCCTCGGGTGCCCGCAGCTCGCGCCCGGCGGGGACCTCGACGATCAGATAGCGGCTACGGGTGTGGAAGAACCGGCCGCCCTCCTCGGAGAGCACGCTGTCGAAGCGGATGGCGTCGGCGGGGGCGTGCAGCACCTCGTCGAGGAAGGGGGGTGCGGCCTCGGGCGGCAGCACGGTGTAGTTCTCGGGGGTGCACTGCACGGTGGGCGCGAGCTCGACCGCGTCCATGAAGCCGGCCTCGTGCTTGACCCGGGTCAGGGCGTGCAGCACCCCGTCGATCCGCTGCACCAGGAAGGCCACGACGCCCCGGCCGCGCGCCTCGATCATCGGCTGGGTCCAGCCGCCGATCTCGCGGCTGCCGGTGCGTACGTCCACGGCCATCACGTCGAAGAACAGGCCGGATTCATGGGAGAGCCGCTCCGCCGAGCGGTGCCAGCCGCCGATGGCGCCGAGGTCCACCAGCTCCGCGCGGCCGTCGAACTCGGCCCGTACGCCGCTGATCCAGTTGCGCACGGCGCCGAGGGGGTGCAGCGCGCCGTGGCCAGGATCCAACGACCGTGCCAGAGAAGAGCGGACGGTGTCGTCCTCGACCGGATAGGGTGATCGTGGATCACCGCCAGGGGACCCGAAGCCGGGTGACGCGGGGTCCGTCAACGGGAGGCAGGACATGACTGTGCGCGCGTCCATGTTCACGAGGTCGTCGACCGCGAGCAGCGCGTGCAGCTGTCCGACGGACAGCCAGTAGAAGCCGTCGAGGAGCTCCACGTCCTCCGTGGTCTCGACGACGATGTTCCGATTGCGTTTCCGGTAGAACCAAGAGCCCTGTTCCGACTGGAGCACATCGGCGAGCACGTGGTGCCGCGCGGCATTCCGGAAGTAGTCGAGATAGGGCACCGCACGGCCGCCGTGCACCCGGGTGTAGTTGCTCCGGGTCGCCTGAACGGTGGGTGAGAGCTGGACGCCGTTGTGGTTTCCGGGCTCCATCTTCGCCTGCATCAGGCAGTGCGGTATACCGTCGAATTCCTTGACCAGAATGCCCAGTACGCCGACTTCAGGCTGATGGATGACCGGTTGTTCCCACGAGGGCACCCCGCCTGGGGCGTCGTGCACGCGCAGGCCCTGTACCGAAAAGAATCGGCCACTGTCGTGGACCAGGTTTCCGCTTGACTCCGCGAATCGCCAACCCTGCAGTTCTGTAAACGGGATGTGACGAATCCTCGACCGCTCTGTGTCGCGGTATGCGGCGAACGATGTGTGGAAATCCCGCAGGCTTGTGACGGCGTGGTCCACATC
The DNA here is from genome assembly GCF_040680155.1 of Streptomyces sp. NPDC052114. NCBI lineage: Bacteria > Bacillati > Actinomycetota > Actinomycetes > Kitasatosporales > Streptomycetaceae > Streptomyces > Streptomyces sp. NPDC052114. The sequence goes on from NZ_JBFAWC010000012.1 coordinate 224,692, forward strand.
ACGCATGGAACGGGCGATTCCGGTAGCCGAGCGGATTCCCGGCCTGGTTAAGACGTTGGCGCTGCCCGGTGGGGCGTGCGTCATCAGTCGCTCCTTGTTCCCTGGCGCGGGTTCGCGTGGCGAGTGGTGGGGGAGGCGTCGCAATGGGGTCGACCGGCGTGGATACGCAGTTGAGAGGCCGTCAGTACCCCTATTCCCCGGTGGGGATGCGGATAGTCCGGGGGTTTCTGGTCCTCGGCTAGTCCTACGTCTCTCGGTGGCGGCTGTCAACTTGAATCCGTGGACCGTGACACGGTCATCATCTCGTGCTGCTCAGGGGGGCTTCCATGCATCCACTCGACACTTCTTTGGCATGTCAACGGCACTTCTTTGGCACGTCCTTGACGTCCTGGACCAGCGGGAACGCCTTGTGACCCCCGTCACATTGTCACTCTCGTTAGCGGTGTGGCAGAGTTGATGTACGCATTTGAACTGATCTGTTTTCTCGGCGAATTGAAAAAAACGCACAGTTTCTCCGGGAGTTACTTCCGGGTAGAAATTGCCTGTCGGCGTCATCGGCCGATGGATATGCGGGGCGACTTCGACGAATCCAAAAGATCCAGCGGGGGTTCAATCTTGTCCAGGGCTGCTCGGTCGGCGCAGCACGGTGATGGCAACCAGATCGCGGTGGTGGGGCTCTCCTGCCGACTGCCGCAGGCCGGTTCCGTCGCCCAGTTACGAGAGCTCCTCCTCGACGGAGTGGACGCGGTGGGTCCGGTTCCGGACGGGCGTTGGCCTCAACGCCCCGCCGACGACGCGCAGTTAACGTCCGAGCGCGCCGGATTCCTCGACCGCATCGATCAGTTCGACGCCGACTTCTTCGGCATCTCGCCGCGCGAAGCCGCGGCCATGGACCCCCAGCAGCGCCTCGCGCTCGAACTCGGCTGGGAACTCCTGGAGAACGGCGGCATCACCCCCGACCGTCTGACGGGACGGCGCGCCGGTGTCTTCGTCGGCGCGATGAGTGACGACTACGCCACCCTCACCCGGCAGCGCAGCTCCGCAGCCGTCTCGCACCACACCCTCGCCGGTCTCCAGCGCAGCATGATCGCGAACCGGCTCTCCTACCTCCTCGGGGTCAACGGCCCCAGCCTGACCGTCGATTCGGGCCAGTCCTCCTCCCTCGTCGCCGTGCACATGGCCTGCCAGAGCCTGCGCGCCGGGGAGTGCGAGGTCGCCCTCGCCGGCGGCGTGAACCTGAACCTCACCTTCGACGGCACCCTGACCGTCTCGCGCTTCGGCGGACTCTCGCCCGACGGCCGCTGCTACACCTTCGACTCCCGCGCCAACGGCTACGTCCGCGGCGAGGGCGGCGGTTTCGTCCTGCTCAAGCCGCTGGCCCGGGCGCTGGAGGACGGCGACCACATCCACGGCGTCCTGCGCGGCAGCGCCGTCAACAACGACGGCGGCGGCGACAGCCTCACCACCCCCAGCCGGCAGGCCCAGGAGGACGTGCTCCGCCGCGCCCACGAAGCCGCGGACGTACGCCCCGAGGACGTCCAGTACGTCGAACTCCACGGCACCGGCACCGCCGTCGGCGACCCCATCGAGGCGGCGGCGCTCGCCGCGGTCCTCGGCGCCACCCGCCCGGCGGACGCACCGCTGCGGGTCGGCTCGGTCAAGACGAATGTCGGCCACCTGGAGGGTGCCGCGGGCATCGTCGGCCTGATCAAGGTGCTGCTCTCGCTCGAAGCGGGAGCGCTCCCGCCGAGCCTCAACTTCGAGACGCCCAACCCCGCCATCCCGCTCGACGACTGGCACCTCCAGGTCAACACCGAGCGCTCGCCCTGGCCGCGGCCGGAGACTTCGCTGGTGGCGGGCGTGTCGTCGTTCGGTTTGGGCGGTACGAACGCGCATGTGATCGTGGAGCAGGCTCCTGAGGTCGATTCCGTTCCGGCGGTGAGTGCGGCCGGGGCCGGTCCTGCGGGTGTGGTGGCTGGTTCCGGTGTGGTGCCGTGGGTGCTGTCGGGCCGGTCGGCCGCGGGTCTGCAGGGGCAGGCGGAGCGGCTGCGGGAGTTCGTGACGACGGCCGCCGAGACCTCGTCGATCGCCGATCTGGCCTGGTCGCTGGTGTCGTCGCGGGCGAGTCTTGAGCACCGTGCGGTGGTGCTGGGTTCGGATCGTGCGGAGTTGCTGGCGGCGTTGGAGGCCGTGGCGGCGGGTGAGCCTGCCGAGGGTGTGGTTTCCGGTGTGCGAGGCGACGAGGCCGATGGTGTCGTGTTCGTGTTCCCGGGTCAGGGTTCGCAGTGGGCGGGCATGGCGACCGGACTCCTGGACTCCTCGCCGGTGTTCGCGCAGCGCTTCGTCCAGTGCGCCGCCGCGCTGGCGCCCCACATCGACTGGTCCCCCGAGGATGTCCTGCGGCAGCGGGACGGCGCGCCGTCCCTGGACCGCGTGGACGTGGTCCAGCCGATGCTGTGGGCCGTGATGGTCTCGCTGGCCGAGGTGTGGCGTGCGCACGGCGTGCGGCCCTCGGCCGTGGTGGGGCACTCCCAGGGCGAGATCGCGGCCGCCGCGGTCGCGGGTGTGCTCTCCCTGGACGACGCGGCGCGGATCGTGGCGCTGCGCAGCCAGTTGATCGGGCGTGAGCTGGCGGGTCAGGGCGGGATGGTGTCCGTCCCGGTCGGGCGAGAGGTGGCCGAGGGGCTCATCGAGCCGTGGGCCGGTCGGATCAGTGTGGCCACGATCAATGGCCCGCAGTCGACGGTGGTCGCGGGTGAGGCGGGGGCGCTCGATGAACTGATGGCCGCGTGTGAACGCGACGGGGTCAACGCCCGCCGGATCCCGGTGGACTATGGCTCGCACACCCCGCAGGTCGAGCTGCTGAAGGACGCCCTCCTTGAGCTGGCCGCTCCGGTGACGCCGCGCTCCGGTGACGTACCGATGTATTCGACCGTGACCGCCGAGCTGCTGGCGGACGGTACGGCCGACGCGGAGTACTGGTTCCGGAATCTGCGGCAGCCGGTGCGTTTCCTGGACACCGTGCGGGAGTTGATCGCCGCGGGTCACACGACCTTCGTCGAGGTCAGCCCGCATCCGGTGCTGACCTCGCCGGTCGAGGAGACCGGCGAGTCGGTCGGTGTGGACGTCTTCGCGGGCGGCACGCTGCGCCGTGACCAGGGCGACGGCCGCCGCTTCCTCACCTCGCTCGCCGCGCTCTGGACACACGGCGGCACCCCCGACTGGACCGAGGTGTTCGCCGGGACCGGCGCGCGCCGCGTCGAGCTGCCCACGTACGCCTTCCAGCGCCGCCGCCACTGGCTGGACGGCGAGGTCACGGCCCCCGACGCCGTGGCGGCCCCGGCGGCCGACGAGCCGGCCGCCGCGCACGACGACGGCGCCGACGGCACGCGGGACGTCGGGCACGCCGTACGCGCCCAGACGGCCGCCGTGCTGGGGCACGGCGCGCCGGAGGAGATCGACGCCCGGCGCTCGTTCAAGGACCTCGGCTTCGACTCGATCATGCTGGGCGACCTGCGCGGACGGCTCAACACCGTGCTGGGCGGGCGGCTCACCATGGCCACCCTCTTCTCGCACCCGTCCCCGGCCCGGCTGACGGGACACCTGGAGTCCATACGCGGCGGCGACGGCCCCACCGCGGCCGTCGCCGTGCGCGCAGCGGGACACGACGGCGCGGCGGACGACGACGACCTCATCGCCATCGTCTCCATGAGCTGCCGCCTGCCCGGCGGCGTGGCCTCGCCCGAGGACCTGTGGCGGCTCGTCACCTCCGGCCAGGACGCCATCACGCCCTTCCCCGACGACCGAGGCTGGGACCTGGAGCGGCTCCTGAGCCCCGACGGCCAGGGCCGGGTCACCACCGGAACCGGCGGGTTCATCGACCGCGTCACCGACTTCGACCCGCGCTTCTTCGGCATCTCGCCGCGCGAGGCGCTCGCCATGGACCCCCAGCAGCGCCTCCTCCTGGAGACCTCCTGGGAGCTCCTGGAGCGTGCGGGCATCGACCCGGACGAGCTGCGCGGGACCAGGACCGGCGTCTTCGTCGGCACGATGGACCAGGAGTACGGCCCCCGGCTGCACGAGGCGCCCGAGACCCTCGACGGCCTGATGCTCACCGGCAAGACCACCAGCGTCGCCTCGGGCCGCATCGCCTACGTCCTCGGCCTGACCGGACCCGCGCTCACCATCGACACCGCGTGCTCGTCCTCGCTGGTGGCGCTGCACCTGGCCGTGGAGTCCCTGCGGCGCGGCGAGTGCTCGATGGCGCTCGCCGGCGGGGCCACCGTCCTGTCGACGCCCGGCATCTACACCGAACTCACCAGCCAGCAGGGGCTCGCGCAGGACGGCCGCTGCAAGGCCTTCGCCGCGGCCGCCGACGGCACCGGCTTCTCCGAGGGCGCCGGCATGCTGCTCGTCGAGCGGCTCGCGGACGCCCGCCGCAACGGCCACCGCGTCCTCGCGGTCGTCCGCGGCTCCGCGATCAACCAGGACGGCGCCTCCAACGGCCTCACCGCGCCCAACGGCCTCTCGCAGCAGCAGGTCATCCGCGACGCCTGGACGCGCGCCGGTCTCACCTCCGCCGACGTGGACATGCTGGAGGCCCACGGCACCGGCACCGCGCTCGGCGACCCCATCGAGGCCGAGGCGCTGCTCGCCACGTACGGCCAGGACCGGCCCGATGACCGGCCGCTGCTGCTCGGCTCCCTCAAGTCCAACATCGGCCACACCCAGGCCGCCGCGGGCGTCGCGGGCGTCATCAAGTCCGTGCTCGCCATCCGGCACGGCCTGGTCCCGCGCACCCTGCACGTCGACGGCCCGACCCCGGAGGTCGACTGGACCGCGGGCGCGGTGCGGCTCGCCACCGAGAGCACCCCGTGGCCCGGCACCGACACGGTCCGGCGGGCCGGTGTCTCCTCCTTCGGCATCAGCGGCACCAACGCCCACGTGATCCTCGAACAGGCACCCGCGCACACCCCGGCCCCCGCCGAGGCGGCACCCGCGCCCGCCGCACGGCCCCGTGCGGGCGGCGCGCTGCCCTGGGTCGTCTCCGGCCGCACGGCGGCGGGACTGCGCGCCCAGGCCGCGCGGCTGCGGGAGTTCGCCGCCGACAGCGCCGTGACGGACGAGGAGCTGGGCCGCGCCCTGGCCACCACCCGGTCGGCGCTGGAGCACCGCGCCGTCGTCGTCGCCGACGACCGGGAGACCTTCCTGGCCGGACTCGACGCCCTGGCCACGGGGGAGTCCGCCCCGCACGTCCTCACCGGCAGGGCGCCCGACGCCCCCGGCGACCTCGTCTTCGTCTTCCCCGGGCAGGGGCACCAGTGGGCGGGCATGACCGCCGAACTGATGGCCGCCTCACCGGTGTTCGCCGACTCCATGCGCCGCTGCGCCGAGGTGCTCTCCGCCGAGGTCGACTGGAATCTGCTCGACATCGTGCGCGACGCCACGGTCCTGGAGAGCGTGGACGTCCTCCAGCCCGTGCTGTGGGCCGTCATGATCTCGCTCGCCGAGGTCTGGCGCTCCGTCGGCGTGCTGCCCACGGCCGTCGTCGGCCACTCCCAGGGAGAGCTGGCCGCGGCCTGCTTCTCCGGTGCGCTCTCGCTCGCCGACGGCGCCCGGCTCGTGGTGCTGCGCAGCAGGCTCGCCGCGGCCGAACTGGACTGCAGCGGCGGGCTGCTCACGCTCTCCGCGCCCGTCGACCGGGTCGAGGAGATGCTCGCGGGACGCGAGGGCATCTGGATCGCCGCCGCCAACAGCCCCGGCTCCACCGTGGTCGGCGGTCTCCCCGAGGTCCTCGCCGAGGTGCGCGAGGAGGCCGAGCGGGCCGAGCTGCGCCCGCGGGTCGTCCCCGCGACCTTCGCCTCCCACACCCCCGTGGTCGAGGCGCTCAAGGAGCCGCTGCTCGAAGGCGCCGCCCCGGTCCGCCCGCGCACCGGCACCATCCCGATGTACTCGACCGTCACCACCGAGCCGATCGACGGCGCGGAACTGGACGCCCAGTACTGGTACGACAACCTGCGCCGCCCGGTCCGCTTCCAGGACACCGTCGAGAACATGCTCGACGCGGGCAAGCGGGTCTTCCTGGAGATCAGCGCCCACCCGGTGCTGACCGCCCCGCTGCAGTCCGTCGGGCACGCCGCCGAGCGCGACATCCTCTGCGCCGGCACGCTCCGCCGCGAGCAGGGCGGCGTCGGCCAGTTCCTCACCAACCTCGGGCAGCTGTGGATCCGCGGCGTCCGCCCCGACTGGACCGCGCTGTTCGCCCCCGCCGCCGACGAGCCCGTCGAACTGCCCACGTACGCCTTCCAGCGCGAGCGCTACTGGCTCGCGCCCTCGGCCGCCGGCGCCCCGGTGCTCGTGGAGCTGCCCTCCGCGCCGGTCACCGAACCGGTCGACGGCTTCCGGCAGAAGGTCTTCGACGCCCCCACCGACACCCAGCGGCTGCGTGTCGTCCTGGACGAGGTGTGCGGCCAGGCCGCGGCCGTTCTCGGCTGGTCCTCGGCGCAGGAGGTCGAGGTCAACCGGGCGTTCCGCGAGGCGGGCTTCGACTCGCTGACCGCCGTGGACCTGCGCAACCGGCTGACCATCGCGACCGGGCAGACCCTCGCGCCGACCGCCGTGTTCGACTACCCGACCCCGCAGCTGCTCGCCGAGCACCTGCGCGACCGCGTCCTCGGCGGGGACGCCCCGCAGGCCCCGGCCGACGAGGCCGCCGCGGCCGTCGCCGCCCGGATCGCCCGCACGGCGTCCGGCGACGACCCCATCGCGATCGTCGCCACCAGCTGCCGCTTCCCCGGCGACGTGCGCTCGCCCGAGGACCTGTGGCGGATGCTGCACGACGGGCAGGACGCCATCAGCGGCCTCCCGGACAACCGCGGCTGGGACCTCGACGCGCTCTACGACCCGGACTCCACGCGGGCGGGCACCAGCTACGTCGACCAGGGCGGATTCCTGCACGACGCGGGCCAGTTCGACGCGTCCTTCTTCGGCATCTCGCCGCGCGAGGCCGTCGCCATGGACCCGCAGCAGCGCCTCCTCCTGGAGACCTCCTGGGAGGCCATGGAGCGCGCGGGCCTCGACCCGGCGTCGCTGCGCGGCAGCAGGACCGGCGTGTTCGTCGGCATCGTCCCGCACGGCTACGGCACCGACGCCGCCAACGCCCAGGACTCCGGCGGATACCTGTTCACCGGCGCGGCGGGCAGTGTGGCCTCCGGCCGCATCTCGTACAGCTTCGGGCTGACCGGCCCGGCGGTGACGGTGGACACGGCGTGCTCGTCCTCGCTGGTGGCGCTGCACCTGGCGGTGCAGGCACTGCGGCAGGGCGAGTGCACGATGGCGTTCGCCGCCGGTGTCACCGTCATGTCGACGCCGGGCGTCTTCACCGAGTTCAGCCAGAACCGCGGGCTCGCCCCCGACGGCCGCTGCAAGCCCTTCGCTGCGGCGGCGGACGGCACGTCCTGGGGCGAGGGCGTCGGCGTCCTCCTCCTGGAGCCGCTGTCCCAGGCCCGGCGCAACGGCCACGAGGTCCTCGCCGTGATCCGCGGTTCGGCCGTCAACCAGGACGGCGCGTCCAACGGCCTGACCGCGCCCAACGGCCCCTCCCAGCAGCGGGTCATCCGGCAGGCCCTCGCCAACGCCGGGCTCACCGCGTCCGACGTGGACGTGGTGGACGCGCACGGCACGGGCACGACGCTCGGCGACCCGATCGAGGCGCAGGCGCTGCTGGCCACCTACGGCCAGGACCGCCCCGCCGACCGGCCGCTGCTGCTCGGCTCGCTGAAGTCGAACATCGGCCACACCTCCGCGGTCGCGGGCGTCGCCAGTGTCATCAAGATGGTCGAGTCGATGCGCCACGGCGCGGTGCCCAAGACGCTGCACGTCGACGGGCCGAGCCCGCACGTGGACTGGACGTCGGGCGCGGTGGAGCTGGTGACCGAGGAGCGTCCGTGGCCGGAGACGGGCCGGGCGCGCCGCGCCGGTGTCTCGTCGTTCGGCGTGAGCGGCACGAACGCGCACGTGATCGTGGAGCAGGCCCCGGTGGAGGAGCAGGCTCCGGTCCGCTCCGTGACCGGTGAGGGCCCGGCCGGACCGGCCGGTGGTGGTGGTGTGGTGCCGTGGGTCGTCTCGGGCCGGTCGGCCGACGGGCTGCGGGGCCAGGCCGCGCGGCTGCGCGCGTACGTGGCCGCGTCCGCCGACCTGTCGATCGCGGACGTGGGCTGGTCGCTGGCGTCCTCGCGGGCGGGTCTGGAGCACCGCGCGGTGCTGCTGGGCGCCGACCACGAGGAACTCCTCACCGCCCTGAAGGCTCTGGAGGAGGGCGAGCCCGCGGCCGGTGTGGTGTCGGGCGTGGCCTCCGAAGGCGCCTCGGACGTGGTGTTCGTCTTCCCCGGCCAGGGTTCGCAGTGGGCGGGCATGGCGACCGAACTCCTCGACTCCTCCGCGGTGTTCGCGGAGCGGTTCGGCGAGTGCGCCGCCGCGCTGGCGCCCCACATCGACTGGACTCCTGAGGACGTCCTGCGGGAGCGGGACGGCGCGCCGTCCCTGGACCGCGTCGACGTGATCCAGCCCATGCTGTGGGCCGTGATGGTCTCGCTGGCCTCGGTCTGGCGTGCCAACGGGATCAAGCCGGCTGCCGTGGTCGGTCATTCGCAGGGCGAGCTGGCGGCCGCCGTGGTCGCCGGTGTGCTGTCGATCGAGGACGCGGCGCGCATCGTGGCGCTGCGCAGCCAGCTGATCGGGCGTGAACTGGCCGGTCAGGGCGGGATGGTCTCCGTACCGATCGGACAGGAGGCGGCCGAGCAGCTCATCGAACCGTGGGCCGGCCGGATCAGCGTCGCCACGATCAACGGTCCGCAGTCGACAGTGGTCGCCGGTGAGGCGGCGGCCCTCGACGAACTGATGGCCGTGTGCGAGCGCGACGGTGTGCGGGCCCGCCGGATCCCGGTGGACTACGGCTCGCACACCCCCCAGGTCGAGCTGCTGAAGGACGCGCTGTTGGAGCTGGCCGCGCCGGTGACGCCGCGTGCGGGCGACGTACCCATGTACTCGACCGTCACGGGCGAACTCCTCGCGGACGGCGCCGCGGACGCCGAGTACTGGTACCGCAACCTGCGCGAGCCCGTCCGCTTCCTCGACACCGTCCGGGCCCTGATGGAGACCGGGCACACCACCTTCGTCGAGTCGAGCCCCCACCCCGTCCTGACGTACGCCATCGCGGACGCCGGAGAGGCCGCGGCCACCGACGTCACCGTGGTCGGCACCCTGCGCCGCGACGAGGGCGGCCCGCAGCGCCTCCTGGCCTCCCTGGCCGAGCTGTGGGTCCGGGGCATCGCCCCCGACTGGCGGGCGGTGTTCGCCGCCAGCGGCGCCCGCCGCGTGGACCTTCCCACGTACGCCTTCCAGACCCGGCACTACTGGTTCGACACCGCGCAGGTCCGCCCCGCGACGGCCGCGGACCCGCACTCCGCCTTCTGGGACGTCGTCGAGCGCGAGGACCTGGAAGGACTGGCCAGGACCCTGCGCCTGGACGAGACGCCGACCGGACTCACCACCGTCCTGCCCGCGCTGTCCGCCTGGCACAAGCGGCACGCCGAGGCGAGCGCCCTGGACTCGTGGCGCTACCGGGCGCACTGGAAGTCGCTCCCCGGCGGCGCCAGGAGCACCCTGACCGGCACCTGGCTGCTGGCCGTCACCCCGGAACAGCTCGACGGCCCGCTGTACGAGACGGTGGCCACGGTGCTGCGCGCCCAGGGCGCCGAGGCCGAACCGCTCGTGGCGGACGGATCCGGCGACGGCGCGCGTCCCTGGGCGGACGCCCTCGCGGCGCACCCCGGCGCGGCCGGTGTCCTGTCGCTGCTCGCCCTGGACGAGACGCCCCTCACGGACGCGTCCGCCGTCCCCGCCGGATACGCCGCGAACCTCGCGCTGCTCCAGGAGCTGGAGGCCGCCGACGCGGACGCCGCGCTCTGGTGCGTCACGAGCGGAGCGGTGTCCACCGGCGACCGCGACCCGCTCGCCAGTCCCGCCCAGGCCCTGGTCTGGGGCCTCGGCAGGGTCGCCGCGCAGGAGCTGCCCGCCCGCTGGGGCGGTCTGGTGGACCTGCCGCGGGAGCCGGACGACCGCGCCCTCGCACGGCTGTGCGCGGTGCTCGCGGGCGACGCCGACGAGGACCAGGTCGCGGTCCGCGCCACGGGTACGTACGGCCGACGGCTCGTCCGCGCGCCCCTCGGCGACGCGGCGGCCGACGACTGGACCCCCGGCCGGGGCACCGTCCTGATCACCGGCGGCACCGGCGCGCTCGGCGGCCAGGTCGCCCGTCGCCTCGCCGCCCGGGGCGCCGAACACCTGCTGCTCGTCAGCAGGCAGGGCGACACGGCCCCCGGCGCCGCCGAGCTGACGGCCGAGCTGGTCGCGGCGGGCAGCCGCGTCACCGTCGCCGCCTGCGACGTGGCCGACGCGGACGCCCTGCGCGAGCTGCTGGCCGACGTGCCCGACGACTGCCCGCTCACGATGGTCGTGCACACCGCGGCCGTGCTGGACGACGGCGCGCTGAGCACGCTGACGCCCGAGCAGCTCGACCGGGTGCTGCGGGTCAAGGCGGGCGGCGCGTGGCGCCTCCACGAGCTGACCCGGGACCTGGACCTCTCCGCCTTCGTGCTGTTCTCGTCGCTGGCCGGCACCGTCGGCATGGCGGGCCAGGGCAACTACGCCCCCGGCAACGCCTACCTCGACGCCCTCGCCCAGCACCGCCGCGCACAGGGCCTCGTCGCCACCTCGGTGGCCTGGGGCTCCTGGGCCCAGGGCGGCATGGCGGGACTCGACGCGGTGGGGGAGACCAGCACCCGGCACGGCGTACCCCTGCTGCGGCCCGAGCGCGCCACCGTCGCCCTGGAGGCGGCGCTGGCGAACGGCGACACCAGCCTGGTGATCGCCGACATCGACTGGGAGCGGTTCGCGCACGCCTACACCGCGACGCGGCCCAGCCGGCTGCTCGACGAACTGCCCGACGCCCGTGCCGTCCTCACCGCGGACGAGCCCACGGAGGACACCGCCGCGGGCGCTCTGCCCGAGCGCCTCGCCGCGCTCGCGCCGGCCGAGCGCGAGCGGCAGCTCCGCGAGGTCGTCCGGGCCCAGGTGGCGGCCGTCCTCGGCCACGACTCGGTGGAGACGGTGGAGCTCCGGCGCCGGTTCCTCGAACTCGGTCTGGACTCCGTCACCGCCGTCGAACTGCGCAACCGTCTCAACGTCGCGACGGGACTGCGCCTGCCCACCACCGTCATCTTCGACTACCCGACCGTCACGGAGCTCGTGCGCCACCTCGGCACCGAACTCTTCGACGACGAAGGGCCGGCCGCGGACCCCGCGGATGGCACGGCGCCCGGCACGGCCGAACTCGACCGCATCGAAGCGCTGTTGACCCGACTGCCCGACGGCGACCCCAACAGAACCGAGATGGCCGGACGGCTGCGGCAACTGCTGCGCGCCGCCACCGGCACGGCTCCCGACGGCGACGACGCCGTCGACGCCGAGGACCTCGAATCCGCAAGCAACGACGAGATCTTCGACTACATCGGCAAAGAGTTCGGGATCTCCTGAACCCCCTGCTCACGTCGCGGCTCTGACCGGCGCCCTCCCGCGGGCGCACGCACACTTCCGTCTCACCCTCGGGGGCACGCAAGCATGGATGACGCCAAGAAGCTCCGCTACTACCTGACCCGGGTCACGGCCGAGCTGAAGGAGACCCAGTCGCGGCTGCAGGCCGCGGAGTCGGCGGGCAGCGAGCCGGTGGCGATCGTCGGCATGAGCTGCCGCTTCCCCGGCGGCGTGGCCTCGCCCGAGGACCTGTGGCGGCTGCTGTCCGAGGGCGGCGACGCCATCACCGGGCTGCCGGAGGACCGCGGCTGGGACCCGGCCTCGCTCATCGACGTGACGGGCGAGCGTCCCGGCTCGTCGTACGTCGCCGAGGGCGGATTCCTGCACGAGGCAGGGGAGTTCGACGCTTCCTTCTTCGGCATATCGCCGCGCGAGGCGCTCGCGATGGACCCGCAGCAGCGACTCCTCCTGGAGACCTCCTGGGAGCTTTTCGAGCGCTCCGGCATCTCCGCGGACGCCCTGGAGGGCAGCAGGACCGGTGTCTTCATCGGCTCCAGCTTCCGCGACTACGGCAGCAGGCTGCCCGCGATCCCCGAAGAGGTCGAGGGCCACGCCATGACCGGCACCGCGGGCAGCGTGGCCTCGGGCCGCATCGCCTACAGCTTCGGTCTGACCGGCCCCGCCGTGACGGTGGACACGGCCTGCTCCTCCTCGCTGGTCGCGCTGCACCTGGCGGTGCAGGCGCTGCGGCAGGGCGAGTGCACGATGGCGCTCGCCGGCGGTGTCGCGATCATGTCGACGCCCGACCTGTTCACGGAGTTCAGCCGCCAGCAGGGTCTTGCGCGCGACGGCCGCTCCAAGGCGTTCGCCGCCGCCGCCGACGGCATGAGCGCCTCCGAGGGCGTCGGTCTGCTGCTGGTCGAGCGCCTCTCGGACGCGCGCCGCAACGGCCACCAGGTCCTCGCCGTGATCCGTGGCACCGCCGTCAACCAGGACGGCGCCTCCAGCGGTCTGACCGCGCCCAACGGTCCCGCGCAGCAGCGCGTCATCCGCCAGGCCCTGACGAGCGCCGGCCTCGCGTCGTCCGACGTGGACGTGGTGGAGGCGCACGGCACGGGCACGGCCCTGGGCGACCCGATCGAGGCGCAGGCGCTCCTTGCGACGTACGGCCAGGACCGTCCCGAGGACCGCCCCCTGCTGCTCGGCTCCCTCAAGTCCAACATCGGCCACACGCAGGCCGCCGCCGGTGTCGCCAGCGTCATCAAGATGGTCGAGTCGATGCGGCACGGCGCCGTGCCGAAGACGCTGCACGTCGACGAGCCGACGCCGCACGTCGACTGGGCGTCGGGCGCCGTGGAGCTGGCGACCGAGGAGCGTCCGTGGCCGGAGACCGGCCGGGTGCGCCGCGCCGGTGTCTCGTCGTTCGGCGTGAGCGGTACGAACGCGCACGTGATCGTGGAGCAGGCTCCTGAGGCCGAGTCCGCTCCGGCCGTGAGTGCGGCTGAGGCCGGTCCTGCGGGTGTGGTGGCCGGTTCCGGTGTGGTGCCGTGGGTGCTGTCGGGCCGGTCGGCCGCGGGTCTGCAGGGGCAGGCGGAGCGGCTGCGTGATTTCGTCGCCACTGCCGACACCTCGTCAACCAACGATCTGGCCTGGTCGTTGGTGTCGTCGCGGGCGGGTCTTGAGCACCGTGCGGTGGTGCTGGGTTCGGATCGTGCGGAGTTGCTGGCGGCGTTGGAGGCCGTGGCGGCGGGGGAGCCCGCCGAGGGTGTGGTCTCGGGTGTGCGGGCCGATGAGGCCGATGGTGTCGTGTTCGTGTTCCCGGGTCAGGGTTCGCAGTGGGCGGGCATGGCGACCGAACTCCTGGACTCCTCGCCGGTGTTCGCGCAGCGCTTCGTCCAGTGCGCCGCCGCGCTCGCGCCCCACATCGACTGGGTGCCCGCGGACGTCCTGCGGCAGGAGCCGAGCGCCCCGTCGCTGGACCGCGTGGACGTCATCCAGCCCATGCTGTGGGCCGTGATGGTCTCCCTCGGCGAGCTGTGGCGTGCCAACGGGGTCAAGCCGGCTGCCGTGGTGGGTCATTCGCAGGGTGAGCTGGCGGCCGCGGTGGTCGCCGGTGTGCTGTCGATCGAGGACGCGGCGCGCATTGTGGCGCTGCGCAGCCAGTTGATCGGGCGTGAGCTGGCGGGTCAGGGCGGGATGGTGTCCGTCCCGGTCGGGCGAGAGGTGGCCGAGGGGCTCATCGAGCCGTGGGCCGGTCGGGTCAGTGTGGCCACGATCAATGGTCCGCAGTCGACGGTGGTCGCCGGTGAGGCGGCGGCGCTGGACGAGCTGATGGCCGCGTGCGAGCGCGATGGGGTCAACGCCCGCCGGATCCCGGTGGACTACGGCTCGCACACCCCGCAGGTCGAGCTGCTGAGGGACGCGCTGTTGGAGCTGGCCGCGCCGGTGACGCCGCGCTCCGGTGACGTACCGATGTACTCGACCGTGACCGCCGAGCTGCTCGCGGACGGGGTGGCCGACGCGGACTACTGGTACCGCAACCTGCGCGAGCCCGTCCGCTTCCTGGACACCGTGCGGGAGTTGATCGCCGCGGGTCACACGACCTTCGTCGAGGTCAGCCCGCATCCGGTGCTGACCTCCCCGGTCGAGGAGACCGGCGAGTCGGTGGGTGTGGACGTCTTCGCGGGCGGCACGCTGCGCCGTGACCAGGGCGACGGCCGCCGCTTCCTCACCTCGCTCGCCGCCCTGTGGGCGCGGGGCGTGGAGCCCGACTGGCAGGCGGTGTTCGCCGGGACCGGCGCGCGCCGCGTCGAGCTGCCCACGTACGCCTTCCAGCACCGCCACTACTGGCTGGACGGCGCGGCGGGCACCGCGGAGGTCTCCGGGGCCGGTCTCGCCGCGCTCGGCCACCCGCTGCTGGCCGCCGGCATCGCCCTCGCGGACGGCGAAGGACACATATCCACCGGCCGCATATCGCTGCACACCCACCCCTGGCTCGCCGACCACGCCGTCATGGGCCGGGCGCTGGTGCCGGGCGCCGCCGTGCTGGAACTCATGCTGCGCGCGGGCGAGGGCGTCGGCGCCGAGCAGTTGGACGAACTCGTGCTGCACGCCCCGCTGGCCGTGCCGGGCGGCGACGCCGTGGCCGACCTCCAGGTCGCCGTGGACGCCCCCGACGAGCAGGGCAGGCGCGCCGTGCGGCTGCACTCCCGGACCGTGCGCCCGGGGCAGGAGGACGACGGCGCCGAGTGGATCTGCCACGCCGAGGGCCTCCTGACCGCCGCGCCCGCCGAGGAGCGCGGCACCGCCGACACAGCCTGGCCGCCGGCCGGTGCCGAGTCCGTGGACATCGACGGGCTCTACGACCGCCTCGCGGCCACCGGCTACGGCTACGGACCCGTCTTCCAGGGCATCCGCGCGGTCTGGCGGCGCGGCGACGAGCTGTTCGCCGAGGTCGCGCTGCCGGAGGGCGCCGAGCGGGACGCCGGGCGCTTCGGGGTGCACCCCGCGCTCGTCGACGCCGCGCTCCAGACCCGCCTGGTGACCCTCCTGGAGGGCGAGGGCGAGCGCCTCATGCCGTTCTCGTTCGCCGGGGCCCGCCTGCACGCCACCGGGGCCACCACGGCGCGCGTCCAGCTGACGCCGACGGGCGCCGAGACCCTCGCGGTGCGGCTGACCGACCACACCGGACTGCCCGTCCTCACCATCGACGCGCTCACCTCGCGCCCGCTGACCGCCGACGCGGTCGCAGGTCAGCGGGTGGACTCGCTGTACGAGGTCAACTGGACGCCGTTCGCGGGCGGTTCGGAAGACAACGATGCCTTCGGCCCTTCGGCCGTCCTCGGTGACACGCTGCCGGGCCTGGACCTGCCGCGCCACGACGACCTCGCCGCGCTCGCCGAGAGCGTCCGCGCGGGCGGCCCGGTGCCGACGACCGTGTTCCTGGCCTGCCCCGCGCCGGCCGACACGGACACCCCGGCCGCCGTCCGCGCACTCCTCGCCGCGACCCTCGCCACCGCACAGGAGTGGCTCGACCTGCCCGAGCTCGCGGAGGCCCGGCTCGCCGTGGTGACCCGCGGCGGCGCGGCCGTCGCGCCGGGCGAGCGCCCCGAGCCCGCGCACGCGGCCGTGCGGGGCCTGCTGCGCACCGCGCACACCGAGAACCCCGACCGCTTCCTGCTGGCCGACCTGGACGGCGACCCGGCGTCCGCGGCCGCCCTGCCCGCCGCCGTCGCCGGTGCGGTCGCCGCGGCCGAGTCCGCGCTCGCGATCCGCTCCGGCGCGGTGTCCGTGCCCCGTCTCGGCCGGGTCGCCCCCGCCGACGCGGGCACCCTGGCGCTTCCCCCGGCCGAGGCCTGGGGCGTGGACCTGGACACGGCGGGCACCCTGGACGGGCTGCGCCTCGCCGAGGCCCCGCGCTCCGCCGAGCCGCTTGCGGACGGCCGCGTACGGGTCGCCGTGCGTGCCACGGGCGTCAACTTCCGCGACGTACTGGTGGCGTTGGGCGTCGTCCCGAACACCGAGGCGCTGTTCGGCAGCGAGGGCGCGGGCGTCGTCACCGAGGTGGGCCCGGGCGTCACCGGGTTCCAGGTGGGCGACCGCGTCATGGGCCTGCTGTCCGGTTCGTACGCGGGAC
The DNA here is from genome assembly GCF_040680155.1 of Streptomyces sp. NPDC052114. NCBI lineage: Bacteria > Bacillati > Actinomycetota > Actinomycetes > Kitasatosporales > Streptomycetaceae > Streptomyces > Streptomyces sp. NPDC052114. Next base: position 240,920 of record NZ_JBFAWC010000012.1, read on the forward strand.
CCGCCGCGATCGCCGACAGCCGCATGCTCGTCCCGATGCCCGCCCACTGGTCGTTCGCCCAGGCGGCGTCCGTGCCCGCGGCGTTCCTGACCGCCTACTACGCGCTCGTCGACCTCGCCGAGCTGCGCGAGGGCGAGTCGCTCCTCGTGCACGCCGCCGCCGGCGGCGTCGGCATGGCCGCCGTGCAGCTCGCCCGCCACCTCGGCGCCGAGGTGTACGCGACGGCGAGCGAGCCCAAGTGGCCCACCGTGCGCGCCACCGGCGTCGAGGCCGACCGCCTCGCCTCCTCGCGCAGCCTCGACTTCGCCGACCGCTTCCTCGCGCGGAGCGAGGGGCGCGGCGTCGACGTCGTCCTCAACAGCCTGGCCCGCGAGTACGTCGACGCCTCGCTGCGACTGCTGCCGCGCGGCGGCCGGTTCGTCGAGATGGGCAAGACCGACATCCGCGACGCCGACGAGATCGCCGCCGCCCACGGCGGCGTGCGCTACCGCGCCTTCGACCTCGGCGAGGCCGGCGCCGACCGCCTCGGCGAGATGCTCACGCACCTGGCCGGCCTCTTCGCCCGCGGCGAGCTCGCCCCGCTGCCGGTCACCGCGTGGGACACCCGCCAGGTGCCGCAGGCCTTCCGCCACATGAGCCAGGCCCGCCACACCGGCAAGGTCGTCCTCACCAACGCGCGCCCGGCCCTCGACGGCACCGTCCTGGTCACCGGCGGCACCGGCCTGATCGGCTCCGCCGTCGCCCGCCACCTGGTCACCGGACACGGCGTCACCGACCTGGTGCTCACCAGCCGCCGCGGCCAGGACGCCCCCGGCGCCCGCGAACTCGCCGCCGAACTCACCGGACTCGGCGCCACCGTGCGCGTCGAGGCCTGCGACGCCGCCGACCGCGCCGCCCTCGGCACGCTCCTGGACGGCATCGACGGTCTCGCCGGCGTCGTGCACGCCGCGGGCGCCCTCGACGACGGCATCGTCTCCGCCCTCACGCCCGAGCGCCTGGACACCGTGCTGCGCCCCAAGCTGGACGCCGCGTGGCACCTGCACGAGCTCACCCGCGACCGCGACCTGGCGCTGTTCGTCCTCTTCTCCTCGGCCGCCGGTGCCCTCGGCTCCGCGGGCCAGGGCGGCTACGCGGCGGCGAACTCCTTCCTCGACGCCCTCGCCGAGGAGCGCCGCGCCCAGGGCCTGCCCGCGCACTCCCTGGCCTGGGGGCTGTGGGCCGACCGCAGCGCCATGACCGGCACGCTGGGCACCGCCGACCTCGACCGGATGCGCCGCATCGGCATCCGCCCGCTCACCACGGACGAGGGCCTCGCCCTGTTCGACGCGGCGGTGCGCCTGCCGTACCCGTACACCGTCCCCGTCCGCCTCGACGTGGCCGCGCTGCGCGAACAGCGGCCCCCGGCCCCGCTGTTCCGCGCCCTCGTGCGCACCACGGCCAAGCGCGCCGCCGCCAACTCCCCGGCGGGCGGCGGCGACGGGCTGCGCGAGCGGCTCGCCGCGCTGGCCCCTGCCGACCGCGACCGCGCCCTCACCGACCTCGTGCGCACCCAGGCCGCGGTCGTCCTCGGACACGGCGGCGCCGACGCGGTGGAGACCGACCGGGCCTTCCGCGACATGGGCTTCGACTCGCTGACCGCCGTCGAACTGCGCAACCGCATCGGCTCCGCCACCGGCCTGCGGCTGCCCGTGACCGCCGTCTTCGACCACCCGACCCCGGTCGCGCTCGCGGCCGAGATCGGCGCGCGGCTCGGCGTGGACGCCGGCGCAGCGCCGGACCGCGCGGTCCCGCTCGCCGCACCGGCCGCCGCCGGCGCGGGCGACGACGACCCGATCGCGATCGTCGGCATGAGCTGCCGCTTCCCCGGCGGCGTCGACTCGCCCGAGGCGCTGTGGCGGCTGCTCACCGACGAGCGCGACGCCATGGGCGACTACCCCACCGACCGCGGCTGGGACTCCGTCGACCTGCACAACCCCGAGTCCCCGGACCTGCACTTCGCCAAGGTCGGCGGATTCCTGCACGACATGGCGGACTTCGACCCCGGCTTCTTCGGGATGTCGCCCCGCGAGGCCCAGGCGACCGACCCGCAGCAGCGGCTGCTCCTGGAGGCCACCTGGGAGGCGCTGGAGCGCGCCGGCATCGACCCCGGCACGCTGCGCTCCACCCCGACCGGCATCTTCACCGGCCTCATCTACAACGACTACGCCGCGCGCTTCCCCGACCTGCTCAGCGGCTACGAGGGCTACCTCGGCAACGGCAGCGCCAACAGCGTCGCCTCCGGCCGCATCGCCTACACGCTGGGCCTGGAGGGCCCCGCGATCACCGTCGACACGGCGTGCTCGTCCTCCCTGGTGGCCCTGCACCAGGCCGCGCACTCCCTGCGCAACGGCGACTGCACGCTGGCCGTCGCCGGTGGTGTCACCGTCATGTCGACCCCGCGCCCGATGGTGGAGTTCAGCCGGATCAGCGGCCTCTCGCCCGACGGCCGCTGCAAGGCGTTCTCCGCCGAGGCCAACGGCATGGGCTTCGCCGAGGGCGTCGGCATGGTCGTCGTCGAGCGGCTCTCCGAGGCCCGCCGCAACGGCCACCCGGTCCTCGCCGTGCTGCGCGGCTCCGCCCTCAACCAGGACGGCGCCTCCAACGGCCTGACCGCGCCCAGCGGCCCCGCCCAGCAGCGCGTCATCCGCCAGGCGCTCGCCAACGCCGGGCTCACCGCCGCCGACGTCGACGCCGTCGAGGCCCACGGCACGGGCACCCCGCTGGGCGACCCCATCGAGGGCCAGGCGCTGCTCGCCACCTACGGTCAGGACCGCCCCGAGGAGCGCCCGCTGCTGCTCGGCTCGGTGAAGTCCAACATCGGCCACACCCAGGCGGCGGCCGGTGTCGCGGGCGTCATCAAGATGGTGCTCGCCCTGCGCCACGGCGTCGTACCGCGCACCCTGCACGTCGACGACCCCACCCCGCACATCGAGTGGGGCTCCGCGGGCGTGCGCCTCGCCGACGCGAGCGTGCCGTGGCCCGAGACGGGCCGCCCGCGCCGGGCCGCCGTCTCCTCCTTCGGCATCAGCGGCACCAACGCCCACATCATCCTCGAACACGCCCCCGAGGCGGCGCCCGAGGCCGGCCCCGACACCGGCGCCCCCCTGCCCTGGGTGATCTCCGCCAAGAGCGCGGAGAGCCTGCGCGAGCAGGCCACCAAGCTGCACGCCCACGTGAGCGCCGGCTCGGCCGCCGCCGTCGACGTGGCCCGCTCGCTGCTGACCACACGGGCGCGCTTCGACCACCGTGCCGTCGTCATCGGCCGTGACCGCGACGAACTCCTGGACCGCCTGGCCGCGTTCGGCCGCGGCGAGGAGCCGGCCGGTGTCATCCAGGGCACCGCCGCACGCGACACCCGGACCGCGTTCGTCTTCCCCGGCCAGGGTTCGCAGTGGGCGGGCATGGCGACCGAACTCCTCGACTCCTCCGCCGTGTTCGCGGGGCGGTTCGGCGAGTGCGCGGCCGCGCTGTCGCCGCACATCGACTGGGTGCCCGCGGACGTGCTGCGCGAGCGGGAGGGCGCACCGTCCCTGGACCGCGTGGACGTGATCCAGCCGATGCTGTGGGCGGTCATGGTCTCGCTGGCCGAGGTGTGGCGTGCGCACGGGGTCAAGCCCGCTGCCGTGGTGGGTCATTCGCAGGGTGAGCTGGCGGCCGCGGTGGTCGCCGGTGTGCTGTCGATCGAGGACGCGGCGCGGATCGTGGCGCTGCGCAGCCAGTTGATCGGGCGTGAGCTGGCGGGTCAGGGCGGGATGGTGTCCGTACCGATCGGCGAGGACGCCGCGGAAGAACTGATCGAGCCGTGGGCCGGTCGGATCAGTGTGGCCACGATCAACGGTCCGCAGTCGACGGTGGTCGCCGGTGAGGCGGCGGCGCTGGACGAGCTGATGGCCGCGTGCGAGCGCGACGGTGTGCGGGCCCGCCGGATCCCGGTGGACTACGGCTCCCACACCCCGCAGGTCGAGCTGCTGAAGGACGCCCTCCTTGAGCTGGCCGCTCCCGTCACCCCGCGCCCGGCCGACGTACCCATGTACTCGACCGTCACCGCCGAACTGCTCGCGGACGGTGTGGCGGACGCCGAGTACTGGTACCGCAACCTGCGCGAGCCCGTCCGCTTCCAGCAGACCGCGCAGGCGCTGGCCGACGCGGGCCACGGCGTCTTCGTCGAGGTCAGCCCCCACCCCGTGCTGACCAACGGCATCGCCGACAGCCTGGCGGACCTCGCGGCCGAGCCCGTGGTCGCCGGCACCCTGCGGCGCGACGACGGCGGCCACGCCCGGCTGCTGACCGCGCTCGCCGAACTGTTCGTGGCCGGCGCCCCCGTGGACTGGTCGGGCACGCTCGACGGCGGCCGGACCGTGGACCTGCCCACCTACGCCTTCGCCCGCCAGCGCTACTGGCTGGACGCGCCCGCGCCCGCCAAGGGCACCGCGGCACCCGGCGTCGACGGCGCGTTCTGGACGGCGGTCGACGGCGGCGACACCGAAGAGGTCGCCTCCGCGCTCGGCGTCGCCGACGACTCCGTGCGCTCCTCGCTCGCCACCGTCCTGCCCGCGCTCTCCGCCTGGCACAGCAGGCAGCGCGAGGAGTCCGCCGTGGACGCCTGGCGCTACGGCATCGAGTGGACGCCCGTCCAGGACACCAAGGCCCGCCTGTCGGGCACCTGGCTGCTCGCCGTCCCCGAGGAGCACGCCGACGACCCGGCCGTGCACCTCGTCGCCGCGGGCGTCGAGCGCCGCGGCGGCTCGGTCCGGCCCGTCCTGCTCCCCGCGGAGACGGCCGACGACGCCGGTACCGCGTACGCCGAGGAGATCGCCGCACGACTGCGCGCCGTCGAAGGACACGAACAGGCCGCCGGCGTCCTGGCGCTGACCGGCCGCGACGAGGAGTCCCACCCGGCGCACCCGGGCGTCCCCGTCGGCTTCACCCGCACCCTCGGCCTGATCCAGGCGCTGGCCGCCACCGCCGTCACCGCGCCCGTGTGGTGCGTGACCAGCGGCGCCGTCACCACCGGTGGCGAGAGCGAACTCACCGGACCCCGGCAGGCGATGGTGTGGGGCCTCGGCCGGGTCGCGGCCCAGGAGTACCCCGACCGCTGGGGCGGCCTCGTCGACCTGCCCGCCGACCCCGCCGACCAGGACATCGACCGGCTGTGCGCGCTGCTCACCGGCGAGTCCGGCGAGGACCAGCTCGCGGTACGCCCCTCCGGCGTCCGCGCCAGGAGGCTGGTGCGCACCGCCGCCGAGGCGGGCCGTGCCGGTGCCTGGCCGACCCCGAAGGGCACCGTCCTGATCACCGGCGGCACCGGCGCGCTCGGCGGCCACCTCGCCCGGTGGCTCGCGGAGCGCGGCGCCGAGCACCTGCTGCTCCTGAGCCGCAGCGGCGAACGGGCCGAGGGCGCCGCCGAGCTGCGGGCCGAACTGACCGCGGCGGGCGCCGGGGTGACCATCCTGTCCTGCGACGCGGGCGACCGCGACGCGCTGGCGGCCGTGCTCGCCGGCATCCCCGCCGAGCGCCCGCTGACCGCGGTCTTCCACACCGCGGCCGCCCTGGACGACGGCCCGCTGGAGACGCTGACCGTCCCCCGCGTGGCCGCCGCGCTCCGCTCCAAGGCCGGTGCCGCCTGGAACCTCCACGAGCTGACCGCCGACGCGGACCTGTCGGCGTTCGTGCTCTTCTCCTCCACCGCGGGCACCTTCGGCGCCGCGGGCCAGGGCAACTACGCGCCCGGCAACGCCTACCTGGACGCCCTCGCCTGGTACCGCAGGGCGCAGGGCCGGGTGGCGACGTCCATCGGCTGGGGCGCGTGGGACCAGGGCGGCATGGCGGAGAAGGACGCCGTCGCCGACCTGCGCCGCAGGCACGGGGTGCCGCTCATGTCCCCGCGGCGCGCGACCCTCGCCATGGAGCGGGCGCTGTCCGGCGACGACACCTTCGTGGTGCTCGCGGACATCGAGTGGGAGAAGTTCCAGCTCGCCTACACCGCCGCACGCCCCAGCCCCCTGCTGTACGGCCTCGCGGAGGTCGCCCGCCCGCAGGAGGCGGCCGCCGACCGGCCGGGCTCCGGCGGCGGACAGGCGGGCCCCGCGCTCGCCGAGCGCCTGCGCGGCCTGGCCCGCAAGGAGCAGGAGCGCGTGCTGCGCGAGGCCGTCCGCACCCACGCCGCCGCCGTGCTCGGCCACGACGGCGCCGAATCGGTGCCGCTCGCCCGGCCGTTCGGCGAGCTCGGGCTCGACTCGGTCACCGCCGTGGAGCTGCGCAACCGGCTCGGCGGCGCCGTCGGCCACAAGCTGCCCGCGGGCCTCATCTTCGACTACCCGACGGTCGCCGACCTCGTCGCCTACCTGCACGACCTGCTGTGCGGCGACGAGACCTCCACCAGCAGCCCGCTGCTGGCCGAACTGGACCGGCTCGACGTGGAGTTGGCCACCCTGCGCGACGACGACCCCGCCCGGGGCGAGGTGGCGGAGCGGCTGGAGAAGCTGCTGCGCCGCGTCAGCCCCGACTCGGTCGTCACCTCGGGCGGCGGGGCGCAGGGCTGGGACCTGGGCGCCGCGTCCCAGGACGAAGTGTTCGCAATGATCGACGAAGAGCTGGGGGAGTCGTGATCCGGACCGGCCGGGCGCCCTGCGCGCCCGCCCCGCTGACCCAGCCCGGAACCACGTCTGCCGATCCCGTTAGTGCACAGAAGGATGGACTCGTCCCCCATGGCGAATGAAGAGAAGCTCTTCGACTACCTCAAGCGCGTGACCGCGGAGCTCAAGGAGACCAAGTCACGCCTGCGCGAGGTGGAGTCGGCGGCCGCCGAACCCGTGGCGATCGTCGGCATGAGCTGCCGTTACCCCGGCGGCGTCGCCTCGCCCGAGGAGCTGTGGCGGCTGGTGGCCGACGGCTCCGACGCCGTCTCCGGGATCCCCCTCGACCGCGGCTGGGACGTGGCGGGCCAGTTCGACGTGACGGGCGAGCGCGCCGGCACGTCGTACGTCGCCGAAGGCGGATTCCTGCACGAGGCCGCCGAGTTCGACGCCGCCTTCTTCGGCATCTCGCCGCGCGAGGCCCTCGCGATGGACCCGCAGCAGCGCCTCCTCCTGGAGACCTCCTGGGAGCTGTTCGAGCGCTCCGGCATCAACCCGACGAGCCTGCGCGGCAGCGACACCGGCGTCTTCGTGGGCTCCAGCTTCCACGGGTACGGCGACCCGGCCACCGCCCCCGACGAGGTGCAGGGCTATCTGCTCACCGGGCGCGCCGACAGCGTCATCTCCGGGCGGATCTCCTACACCCTCGGCCTGGAGGGCCCGGCGCTCACCGTCGACACGGCCTGCTCCTCCTCCCTGGTCGCCCTCCACCTGGCGGTCAACGCGCTGCAGCGCGGCGAGTGCTCGCTCGCGCTCACCGGCGGCGTGATGGTCATGTCGACGCCCGAGGTGTTCGTCGGGTTCAGCCGCCAGCAGGGGCTCTCCCGCGACGGCCGCTGCCGCGCGTTCGCCGACAGCGCGGACGGCACCGGGCTCGGCGAGGGCGTCGGCCTGCTCCTGGTCGAGCGGCTCTCCGACGCCCGCCGCAACGGCCACCAGGTCCTCGCCGTCGTCCGCGGCACCGCCGTCAACCAGGACGGCGCGTCCAACGGCCTCACCGCCCCCAACGGCCCCTCCCAGCAGCGCGTCATCCGCCAGGCCCTCGACACCGCCGGGCTCGCCCCCGCGCAGGTCGACGTCGTCGAGGCGCACGGCACCGGCACCACCCTCGGCGACCCCATCGAGGCCGACGCGCTGCTCGCCACCTACGGCAAGGAGCGGCCCGCGGAGCGCCCGGTGCTGCTCGGCTCGGTGAAGTCCAACATCGGCCACACCCAGGCCGCCGCGGGCGTCGCCGGCATCATCAAGATGGTCGAGGCCATGCGCCACGGCACCGTCCCCAAGACGCTGCACGTGGACGAGCCCACCACCCACGTCGACTGGGCCTCCGGCGCCGTCGAGCTGGTCACCGAGGCCCGCCCCTGGCCCGACACCGGGCAGCCGCGCCGCGCCGGTGTGTCCTCGTTCGGCGTGAGCGGCACCAACGCGCACGTCATCGTCGAGCAGGCGCCGGCCGACGAGAGCGCCGACGCCGAGGCCGCCGCGCCGGTCGACGGGCCCGCCGCGTCCGGCGTGGTCGCCACCGGCGGCGTCCTCTTGTGGCCGCTCTCCGGCCAGTCCGCCGCCGGACTGCGCGGACAGGCCGCCGCCCTGCGGGAGTTCACCGCCACCGGCGCGTCCTCGCCCGCCGGCATCGGCCGCTCCCTCGCCCTGACCCGCGCGGGCCTGGAGCACCGCGCCGTGGTCATCGGCGCCGACGCCGACGAGCTCGCGGCGGGCCTCGCCGCGCTGGAGAACGGCGAGCCCGCCGCCGGGGTCGTCTCCGGCCTGCGCTCCGGCGACACCTCGTCCGACGTCGTCTTCGTCTTCCCCGGCCAGGGCGCCCAGTGGGCGGGCATGGCCACCGAACTCCTCGCGACCTCGCCGCAGTTCGCCGCCCGGTTCGCACAGTGCGCCGCCGCGCTCGCCCCGCACATCGACTGGGTGCCCGCCGACGTCCTGCACGAGCGCGCGGGCGCGCCGTCCCTGGACCGGGTGGACGTCGTCCAGCCGATGCTGTGGGCGGTCATGGTCTCCCTGGCCCACCTGTGGCGCAGCCACGGCGTCGAGCCGTCCGCCGTCGTGGGCCACTCCCAGGGCGAACTGGCCGCCGCCGTCGTCGCCGACGTCCTCTCGCTGGACGACGCGGCCCGCGTCGTGGCGCTGCGCAGCCGCCTCATCGGCCGAGAACTGGCGGGCCAGGGCGGCATGGTCTCCCTGCCGCTGCCCCGCGCCGTCGCCGAGGAGCTCATCGCCCCCTGGGACGGCCGCATCGACGTCGCCACGGTCAACGGCCCGCAGTCCACCGTCGTCGCCGGTGAGGCCGCGGCCCTGGACGAGCTGATGGCCGCCTGCGAGCGCGACGAGCTGCGCGCCCGCCGCATCCCCGTGGACTACGCCTCCCACACCGCGCAGGTCGAGCAGCTGCGCGACGCGCTCCTCGACCTCGCGGCCCCGGTGACGCCGCGCCCGGCCCGGGTGCCGATGTACTCCACGGTCACCGCCGAACTCCTCGCGGACGGCACGGCCGACGCCGAGTACTGGTACCGCAACCTGCGCGAGCCCGTCCGCTTCCACGACACCGTCCAGGCCCTCGTCCGTGCGGGCAGCACCACCTTCGTCGAGGCCAGCGCCCACCCCGTGCTGACCGCCGCCGTCCAGGACACCGGCGGCGCGCTCGACACCGAGGTCGCCGCCGTCGGCACCCTGCGCCGCGACGAGGGCGGCCCGCGCCGCTTCCTGGCCTCCCTCGCCGAGCTGTGGACGCACGGCGTGGAGCCCGACTGGCAGGCCGTGTTCGCGGGCACCGAGGACGACCGCGCCGACCTGCCCACGTACGCCTTCCAGCGCCGCCGCTACTGGCTGGACAGCGCGGCCGGCACCGCCGACGTCGCGGGCGCCGGGCTCACCGCGCTCGCCCACCCGCTGCTGTCCGCGGGCATCGCGCTCGCCGACGGCGAGGGCTACGTCTGCACCGGGCGCCTCGGCCCCGACTCCCACCCCTGGCTCGCCGACCACACGGCCGCGGGCCGCACCGTCGTCCCCGCCGGTGTCCTCCTCGAACTCGCCCTGCACGCGGGCGAGCACCTGGGCGCCGACCGCCTCGCGGACCTGGAGATCCACCGGCACCTGGTGCTGCCCGACGGCGCGCAGGGCACCGCGCCCGGCGTGGACGTGCAGGTCGTCGTGGACGCCCCCGACGAGCGCGGCGAGCGCCGCGTCCGCGTCTTCGCCGGCGCCGACACGGACGGCGACCCGGACCGCGCCTGGACCCTGCACGCCACCGGCACCCTCGGCACCCGCACCGACGCGGGCGCCCCCGACGAACTCGGCGGCACCTGGCCGCCCACCGGCGCGACCGCCGCCGACCCCGACGAGCTCTACGGGCGCCTGGCCGCCGCCGGTCTCGCCCTCGGCCCGGTCTTCCGCGGCCTGCGCGGCGTCTGGCACAGCGGCCGCGACGTCTTCGCCGAGGCCGAGCTGACCGAGTCCGCGGCCGGTGACGCCGCGCGGTTCTGCGTGCACCCCGCCCTGGTCGACGCCGCGCTGCGGCCCGCCGAGGGCACGACGCCCGCCGCCTTCACCGGCGTCGAACTGCACGCCACCGACGCCACCGCCGTGCGCGTACGGCTGCGGACCGTCGCCGCCGACACGCTCGAACTGCTCCTGACCGACCCCACGGGCCGCCCCGTCCTCACCGTCGAGCAGGTCACCACCCGCCCGTTCGACGCCGCCGAGGCCGCCGGCGCGCCGCAGGCGCTGTCCTCGCTGTACGAGGTCTCCTGGACCGCGCTGCCGGAGACTTCCGCCGCACAGGGCACCGCACGCCACGCCTTCCTCGGCGAGGGCGCCGCTCCACAGGGCGCCACCGTCCTCGCCGACCTGGACGCGCTGCGCGCCGCCGTCGCCGACCCGGCCGCCGCACCGGACACGGTGTTCCTGACGGTGCCGGGCACCACGGACGCCGGGGCCGACATCCCGCGGGCCGCGAGGGACGCGGCGGCCGAGATCCTGGAGACCCTCCGCGCCGTCCTGACCGACGACGCGCTCGAAGCCGTCCGGCTGGTCGTCCTCACCGAGCACGGCGCCGCCGTCTCCGCGGACGAGCCCGTCGAGGTGCCCGCGGCGACCGCGCGCGGCCTGGTCCGCTCGGCCGCCGCCGAGTACCCCGGCCGCGTCACCCAGATCGACCTCGACGGCACGGCCGCCTCCCGCGCCGCGCTGCCCGCCGCCGTCGCCACCGCGACCGCCGCCGGGGAGCCGGAGACCGCCCTGCGCGAGGGCACCGCCCTGGTGCCCCGCCTGGGCCGGGTCCGCGACGCCGGGCCCGCGCCCTTCCCGCGCGACGGCGAGGGCCCAGTCCTGATCACCGGCGGCACCGGCGTCCTCGGCGCCGCCGTCGCCCGCCACCTGGTCACCGGGCACGGCGTCACCGAGCTGGTGCTCGCCGGCCGCCGCGGCCCGGACGCCCCCGGCGCCGCCGACCTCACCGCCGAACTCGCCGCGCTGGGCGCCGACGTCCGCGTCGTGGCCTGCGACGTGGCCGACCGGGACGCGGCGGCCGAGCTGATCGCCGCCCTGCCCGGACTGCGCGGCGTCGTGCACGCGGCCGGCGTCCTGGACGACGGCGTCGTCGCCGCGCTCACCCCCGAGCGCCTGGACACCGTCCTGCGGCCCAAGGCCGACGCCGCCTGGCACCTGCACGAACTCACCGCGGACCTCGACTTCTTCGTCCTGTTCTCCTCCGCCGCCGGTGTCTTCGGCGCCCCCGGCCAGGGCAACTACGCGGCGGCCAACGCGTTCCTCGACGCCCTCGCCCGGCACCGCCGCGCCCAGGGCCTGCCCGCGCACTCCATGGCCTGGGGCCTGTGGGCCGACGCCAGCGCCATGACCGGCGTACTCGACCAGGTCGACCTGCAGCGCATCGGCAGGGCCGGCGTACGGCCCCTGTCCACCGAGACCGGCCTCGCCCTCTTCGACGCGGCCCTCGGGCTCGACCGGGCGCTCACCGTGCCCATCGGCCTCGACCTGGCCAAGGCCCGCGCCGCCGACACCGTGCCCGCGCTGCTGCGGGGCCTGGTGCGCCCGCGGCGCGCCCTCGGCCGGGCCGCCGCCGAGAGCGCCACCCTGGAGCTCGGCGACCGTCTCGCCGCGCTCCCCGGAGCCGAGCGCCGACGCACCCTCGTGGAGCTGGTGCGCGCCCAGGCCGCCGCCGTGCTCGGCCACGACGGCACCGACGAGGTCGGCGCCGACCGGCCGTTCAAGGCGCTGGGCTTCGACTCGCTCACCGCCGTCGAACTGCGCAACCGCCTCAACACCGCGACCGGCGTACGGCTCTCCGTCACCGCCGTCTTCGACCACCCCACCCCCCTCGCGCTGGCCGCGCACCTGCTGCCGCTGGTGCTGCCCGGCGCCGGGACCGAGGGCACGGACCGGCCCGCCGCGGTCACCGTGGCGCGCGCCGACGACGAGCCCATCGCCATCGTCGGCATGGGCTGCCGCTTCCCCGGCGGCGTGACCTCGCCCGAGGAACTGTGGCGGCTGCTGGCCGACGAGCGCGACGCGCTCTCCGACTTCCCCGCCGACCGCGGCTGGGACCTGGACGCCCTGTTCGACCCGGACCCGGACCGCGCGGGCACCTCCCACACCCGCACCGCCGGATTCATCGACGACGTCGCCGACTTCGACGCGGAGTTCTTCGGGATCTCGCCGCGCGAGGCGCTCGCCATGGACCCGCAGCAGCGGCTCCTCCTGGAGACCACCTGGGAGGCCATGGAGCGTGTCGGCATCGACCCGCTGAGCCTGCGCTCCACCCCGACCGGCGTCTTCATCGGCGGTGCCGTCTCCGGCTACAGCACCGACCTGTTCACGACGGAGGACGGCCTCGACGGCCACCTCCTCACCGGCAACGCGACCAGCGTGGCCTCCGGCCGCCTCTCGTACACGTTCGGTTTCGAGGGTCCCGCGGTGACGGTGGACACGGCGTGCTCCTCGTCGCTGGTGGCGCTGCACCAGGCGGTGCAGGCACTGCGGCAGGGCGAGTGCACCCTTGCCGTGGCGGGCGGTGTCGCCGTCATGCCCACCCCGCGGCTCCTGGTCTCCTTCAGCAGGCAGCGCGGGCTGTCCCAGGACGGCCGCTGCAAGGCGTTCGCGGCGGACGCGGACGGCACCGGGTTCGCCGAGGGCGTCGGCGTCCTGTTGGTGGAGCGGCTTTCGGACGCGCGGCGCAACGGGCACGAGGTGCTCGCGGTGGTGCGGGGTTCGGCGGTGAACCAGGACGGTGCGTCGAACGGTCTGACGGCGCCGAACGGTCCGTCGCAGCAGCGGGTGATCCGTCAGGCGCTGGCGAGTGCCGGGCTCGGCGCGGCCGAGGTCGACGTCGTCGAGGCCCACGGCACCGGCACCTCCCTGGGCGACCCGATCGAGGCGCAGGCCTTGATCGCCACGTACGGCCAGGACCGGCCCGAGGACCGGCCCCTGCTCCTCGGCGCCCTGAAGTCCAACATCGGCCACACGCAGGCCGCCGCCGGTGTCGCCGGCGTCATCAAGATGGTCGAGGCGATGCGGCACGGGATGGTGCCCAGGACGCTGCACGTCGACGAACCGACCCCGCACGTGGACTGGTCCGCGGGCACGGTCGCGCTGACGACCGAGAGCCGCGCGTGGCCGGAGACCGGGCGGCCGAGGCGCGCCGGTGTCTCCGCGTTCGGCATCAGCGGCACGAACGCGCACGTGGTTCTGGAGCAGGCGCCGGTGGAGGCACCGGCCGCCGTCGACGCCGAACCCGCCGGGGAGCCGGCCGCCGACGGCCCGCTGCCGTGGGTCGTCTCCGGCCGCACCGCCGCGGGGCTGCGCGGACAGGCGGCGCGGCTGCGGGAGTTCGCGGCGGGTGCCGAGGCGTCCGACACGGACATCGCCTGGTCGCTGCTCTCGACCCGGGCGGGCCTCGAACACCGTGCCGTCGTGCTCGGCGAGAACCGCGCGGACCTGCTGGCCGGGCTCGACGCCCTGGCCGCCGGCGAACCGGCCGGGAACGTGGTCCGCGACCTCACCGCGGGCGAGCGCCCGATGGCCCTGGTGTTCTCGGGGCAGGGTTCTCAGCGGGTCGGTATGGGTCGTGAGTTGGTGGGTCTGCCGGGGTTCGGTGAGGTCTTCGAGGAGGTGTGCGGTGCCTTTGACGCGGTGTTGGATGTGCCGTTGCGTGAGGTGTTGTGGGCGGAGGAGGGCTCGGAGCGTGCGGGTCTGATCGACGAGACGGTGTACACGCAGTCGGGTCTGTTCGCTTTTGAGGTGGCGCTGTTCCGGCTGCTTGAGCGGTGTGGAGTGCGTCCGGATTACGTGATGGGTCACTCGGTGGGCGAGTTGGCTGCTGCTCATGTGGCGGGTGTGTGGTCGCTTGAGGATGCCGTTCGTGTGGTCGCGGCTCGGGGTCGTCTGATGCAGGCGCTGCCCGCCGGTGGCGTGATGGTCTCCCTCGAAGCCTCCGAGGAGCAGGCGCTCGCCTGGCTCGCCGAGGCCGGGGCGGACGACGAGGTCTCGCTGGGTGCGGTGAACGGTCCGTCGTCCGTGGTGGTTTCCGGTGCCGGGGCTGCGGTGGAGCGGGTGGCGGAGCTGGCGCGGGCGGCCGGGTGCCGGACGCGGCGGCTGCATGTGACGCAGGCGTTCCACTCGCCGCTGGTGGAACCGGTGCTTGAGGAGTTCGCCGCCGTCCTGCGCGAGGTCTCGTTCGCCGAGCCGTCGCTTCCCGTTGTCTCCAATGTGACCGGTGAGGTGGCCGGGGCCGGTGAGCTGACCGATGTGGACTACTGGGTACGCCATGTGCGTCAGGCCGTGCGCTTCGCCGACGGGGTGGAGTGCCTGGTCGAGCGGGGCGTGACGGAGTTCGTCGAGGTCGGCCCCGAGGCGGTGCTCAGCGGTCTGGTGCAGGGCCGTGGCGAGGGCGTCGTGGCGGTGCCCGCGGTGCGGGTCACCCAGGGCGAACTCGCCTCCTTGGTCCAGGCGTTGGCGCGCCTGCACGCCCGGGGTGCCGAGGTGACCTGGCCGACGCTGCGTCCCGGACGCCGTGTCGCCCTGCCCACCTACGCCTTCGACCGGCAGCGCTACTGGCCCCGGCGCTCCGCACCGGCCGGCGTGGAGGCCGCCATCGGATCGGTCGGCCTCGAACCCACCGGGCACCCGCTGCTCGGCGCCCGGGTCGGTCTGGCCGACGGCGACGGCGTGCTCCTCACCGGCCGGATCTCGCTGGCCGAACAGCCCTGGCTGGCCGACCACGCGGTGCTCGGCACGGTCCTCTTCCCCGGCGCGGGCTTCGTCGAGATGGCGCTGCGCGCCGGTGACGAGGTCGGCTGCGACGGCGTCGAGGAGCTGACGCTGCACGCCCCGCTGGTGCTGCCCGAGGGCGTCACCGCGCGGATCCAGCTCACCGCGGGCGACGCCGACGACGAGGGCCGGCGCTCCTTCACGGTGTACGCGAGGACCGGCGACGCCGGGCAGTGGGTCACCCACGCCACCGGTGTGCTGGCCCCGGCCCAGGCGGCCCCCGCGCCGTCCGCCGTCTCCGAGGTGTGGCCGCCCGAGGGCGCCGTACCCGTCGAGGTGGCCGGGCTCTACGACGCGATGAGCGAGGGAGGCTTCGCCTACGGGCCCGCCTTCCAGGGGCTCAGGGCGGCCTGGCGCCGCGGGTCCGAGGTGTTCGCCGAGGTCCGGCTGCCCGAGGGCGGCGACGCGGGCGACGCGGCCGACTTCTGCCTGCACCCCGCCGTCCTCGACGCGGCCCTGCACGGCGTGGGCCTCCTCGAGGCGTCCGGCGGCGCCGAGCCGCCGCGCGGGCTGCCGTTCTCCTGGGAGGGCGTACGCCTGTACGCCACCGGTGCGAGCACGGTGCGGGTCCGCCTCGCCCAGGCGGGCAGCGGCGTCACGGTGACCATGACCGACGGCGCCGGGCTGCCCCTGGCCTCCGTCGGCTCGCTCGCCCTGCGCCCGGTCACCGGCGACCAGCTGCGCGCCGCGCGCGGTCACGGCGACTGGCTGTACCGCGCGGGCTGGGCCGAGGTGTCCCCGGTCGCGGCCCCCGACGGCGCTTCCCGGCCCGTCTGGGCCGCGGTCGGCGACACGGCTGCCGCGCTCACCGGTACGGCCGACGCGGACGTCACGGCGTACGCGGACCTCGCCGCGCTCGCCGCGGCCCTCGACGCGGGAGCCACCGCGCCGGAAGCCGTCGTCGTCACCTGCCCGGACCTCGCCGGGGACGGCGTGGACGTACCGGAGGCGACGAGGGAGGCCACCGGCTGGGCGCTGGAGACCGCGCAGACCTGGCTCGACGACGACCGGTTCGCCCCGGCCCGCCTGGTCCTGGTCACCCGCGGCGCGGCCACCCTCGACACGGAGTCCGCCGACGTACCGGGCCCGAACCTGCCGCACGCCGCCGCCCGCGGCCTGCTCCGCTCGGCCCAGTCCGAGCACCCCGACCGCATGGTGCAGCTCGACCTGCCCACCGGGTCCGTCGACGAGGCGGCGTCCCTGGTGGCCGCCGTCCGGACCGCACGCGCGGCCGGCGAGCCCGAACTGGTGCTCCGCGACGGCGCGTCGTGGGCGCCGCGGCTTGCCCGCACGGCCCCGGCGGACCCCGGCGAGCGGACCGGCGGCGCCGAGCCCGCTCCTGTGTGGGACCCGCGGGGCACCGTCCTGATCACCGGCGGCACCGGCGTCCTCGGCGCCGCCGTCGCCCGCCACCTGGCCACCGAGCACGGCGTACGCCACCTGCTGCTGCTCGGCCGGAAGGGCCCGCAGGCCCCCGGCGCGCAGGAACTGGTCGCCGAACTCGCCGCGCTCGGCGCCGAGGCCACCGTCGCCGCCTGCGACGTCGCCGACCGGGAGAGCCTGGCCGCCGTCCTCGCGGACGTCCCCGCCGACCGGCCGCTGCGCGGCGTGGTCCACTCCGCGGGCGTCGTCGACGACGGCGTCGTCTCCTCGCTGACCCGCGAGCGGATCGACACCGTGCTGCGGCCCAAGTCGCAGGCCGCCTGGAACCTGCACGAGCTGACCGCGGACCTGGAGCTCGGCGCGTTCGTGCTGTTCTCGTCCGCCGCCGGCATCCTCGGCGCCGTGGGCCAGGCCAACTACGCGGCGGCCAACACCTTCCTCAACGCCCTGGCCGAGCACCGCAGGGCGCGGGGCCTGCCCGCGCACGCGCTGGCCTGGGGCCTGTGGGAGCAGCGCAGCACCATGTCCGGCGTCATGAGCGAGCAGGACCTCGCCCGTGTCTCGCGCGGCGGCATGTCCGCCCTGTCCATCGAGGACGGCCTCGCGCTGCTCGACGCGGCGCTCGCCGCCGCCGAACCGGTGCTCGTCCCGATGGCGTTCGACCCGGCCGCCGTCCGCGGCGAGGCCGCGGGCATCCCGCCGGTGATGCGCGCGCTCGTGCGCACCACCGCCCGGCGGGCCGCGGGCACGGAGCCGACCGGCGGGCTGCGCGACCGGCTGCGCACCCTGCCCGCCGCCGCCCGCGAGGAGGAGCTGCTGCGGCTGGTGCTGCGGCACGTCACCGCCGTGCTCGGCTACGCGGCGGACGCCGACCTGGAGTCCGACCGGGCCTTCTCCGACCTCGGCTTCGACTCGCTGACCGCGGTGGACCTGCGCAACCAGCTCGCCACGGCCACCGGGGTGCGGCTGCCCGCCACGCTCGTCTTCGACTACCCGACGCCCGAGGCGCTCGCCCGCCACCTGCGCGCCGAACTCGTGGGCGAGGACGCCGATTCGGCGGCCCCGGCCCTCGTGGCGCAGGTGGCCTCCGGCGATGACGACCTGATCGCGATCGTCGGCATGAGCTGCCGCTACCCGGGCGGTGTCCGCACCCCCGATGAGCTGTGGCAGCTGGTCGCCGAGGGCCGCGACGGCGTCACGCCGTTCCCCGAGGACCGCGGCTGGAACGTCCGCGACCTGGTCGACCCGGACGGCACGCGCCCCAACACCAGCTACGTCGGCGAGGGCGGATTCCTGCACGACGCCGCCGAGTTCGACCCCGAGTTCTTCGGGATCTCGCCGCGCGAGGCGCTCGCCATGGATCCGCAGCAGCGGCTCCTCCTGGAGACCACCTGGGAGGCGTTCGAGTACGCGCAGATCGATCCCGCCTCCGTACGCGGCAGCCGCGTCGGCGTCTTCGCCGGGCTCATGTACCACGACTACGCCGCCCGGCTGCCGTCCATCCCGGAGGAGGTCGCCGGCTTCCTCGGCAACGGCAACACCGGCAGCATCGCGACCGGCCGTGTCTCGTACACGTTCGGCTTCGAGGGTCCCGCGGTGACGGTGGACACGGCGTGCTCCTCCTCGCTGGTGGCGCTGCACCAGGCGGTGCAGGCGCTGCGGCAGGGCGAGTGCACGCTGGCCCTCGCGGGCGGGGTCGCCGTCATGGCGACCCCGGACTCCTACGTCGAGTTCAGCCGTCAGCAGGGCCTCGCGCCCGACGGCCGCTGCAAGTCCTTCGCCGCCGGTGCCGACGGCACCACCTGGTCGGAGGGCGTGGGCCTGCTCCTGGTGGAGCGGCTTTCGGACGCGCGGCGCAACGGGCACGAGGTGCTCGCGGTGGTGCGGGGTTCGGCGGTGAACCAGGACGGTGCGTCGAACGGTCTGACGGCGCCGAACGGTCCGTCGCAGCAGCGGGTGATCCGTCAGGCGCTGGCGAGCACCGGGCTCGGCGCGGCCGAGGTCGACGTCGTCGAGGCGCACGGCACCGGCACCCCGCTCGGCGACCCGATCGAGGCGCAGGCCGTCCTCGCCACGTACGGCCAGGAGCGCCCCGAGGGACAGCCGCTCCTGCTGGGCTCCCTGAAGTCCAACTTCGGCCACACGCAGGCCGCCGCGGGCGTCGCGGGCATCATCAAGATGATCGAGGCGATGCGGCACGGGATGGTGCCCAGGACGCTGCACGTCGACGAACCGACCCCGCAGGTGGACTGGTCCGCCGGTGACGTCGAGCTGGTGACCGAGAGCCGCGCCTGGCCCGAGACGGGCCGCCCGCGCCGTGCCGCCGTCTCGTCGTTCGGCATCAGCGGCACGAACGCCCACGTCGTCCTGGAGCAGGCGCCGGCCGAGCCCGCCGCCGTCCCGGACGACGAGCCGGCCGAGCGGCCCGAGGCCGACGGCGTCGTGCCCTGGGCGCTCTCCGCCCGCTCGGCCGCGGGGCTGCGCGGACAGGCGGCGCGGCTGCGGGAGTTCGCGGCGGGTGCCGAGGCGTCCGACACGGACATCGCCTGGTCGCTGCTCTCCGCACGCTCCGCCATGGAGCACCGCGCCGTGGTCACCGGCCGCACCCGCGAGGAGCTCCTGCGCGGCCTCGACGCCGTCCTGGCCGGCGAGCCCGCCGCCCACACGGTCCTGGACCGCGCGAAGTCAGGCCGCACCACGGCCCTGGTGTTCTCGGGGCAGGGTTCTCAGCGGGTGGGTATGGGCCGTGAGTTGGTGGGTCTGCCGGGGTTCGGTGAGGTTTTCGAGGAGGTGTGCGGTGCCTTTGACGCGGTGTTGGAGGTGCCGTTGCGTGAGGTGTTGTGGGCGGAGGAGGGCTCGGAGCGTGCGGGTCTGATCGACGAGACGGTGTACACGCAGTCGGGTCTGTTCGCTTTCGAGGTGGCGCTGTTCCGGCTGCTTGAGCGGTGTGGAGTGCGTCCGGATTACGTGATGGGTCACTCGGTGGGCGAGTTGGCCGCGGCTCATGTGGCGGGTGTGTGGTCGCTTGAGGATGCCGTTCGTGTGGTCGCGGCTCGGGGTCGTCTGATGCAGGCGCTGCCCGCCGGTGGCGTGATGGTGTCGCTGGAGGCCTCGGAGGAGCAGGCGGGGGAGTGGATCACGGAGGCTTCGGCCGGTGATCAGGTCTCGCTGGGTGCGGTGAACGGTCCGTCGTCCGTGGTGGTTTCCGGTGCCGGGGCTGCGGTGGAGCGGGTGGCGGAGCTGGCGCGGGCGGCCGGGTGCCGGACGCGGCGGCTGCACGTGACGCAGGCGTTCCACTCGCCGCTGGTGGAGCCGGTCCTTGAGGAGTTCGCCGCCGTCCTGCGCGAGGTGACCTTCAACGAAGCCGGAATCCCGGTGGTCTCGAACGTGACGGGAACGGTCGCGGAAGCGGGCGAGCTGGGCACGGTCGAGTACTGGGTACGGCACGCGCGTCAGGCGGTGCGCTTCGCCGACGGGGTGGAGTGCCTGGTCGAGCGGGGCGTGACGGAGTTCGTCGAGGTCGGTCCCGAGGCGGTGCTCAGCGGTCTGGTGCAGGGCCGTGGCGAGGGCGTCGTGGCGGTGCCCGCGGTGCGGGTCACCCAGGGCGAACTGGCCTCCTTCGTCCAGGCGTTGGCGCGTCTGCACGCCCGGGGTGCCGAGGTGACCTGGCCGACGCTGCGTCCCGGACGCCGTGTCGCCCTGCCCACCTACGCCTTCAACCGGCAGCGCTACTGGCTGGACGTCCCCGCCGCCGACGGCGAGGGCCACACCTCCGAGGTGGACCAGGCGTTCTGGTCCGCCGTCGAGGGCGAGGACATGGACGTACTCGTCCGCACCCTCGGCGTCGACGACGACGAACGCCGGGCACCGCTGCGGGAGATCCTGCCGGTCCTCGCCGACTGGCGGCGCCGGTCCAGGGAGCGTTCGGACCTCGGTGAGCTCTGCTACGACGTCAGCTGGCAGCCGCTCGTGGAGCAGCCGGGCCGGGCGACCGGCACCTGGCTGCAGATCACCGCGGGCGGCCCGGCGGCCGCCGCGTCCGCCGAGGCCCTGGAACAGCAGGGGCTCGACCTCGTCACCGTGGACCTGTCCGCCGACCTGGCGGACGGCGCCGGACCCGACGCGCTCGCCGAGCGGCTGCGCGCCGCGCTCACAGACACCTCCGCGCGCGGTGTGCTGTCCCTCCTCGCGCTGGCCGAGGGGCAGGACGACGCCTGGCCGCTGACCGTGACGCACGAACTGGTGCGCGTGCTCGGCGAGTCGGGCGTCACCGCGCCGCTGTGGTGCCTCACCCGGGGCGCCGTCGCCGTCACCGGCGGCGACCCGCTCCGGCCGGACCAGGCGCAGGTGTGGGGCCTCGGCCGCGTCGCCGCTCTGGAGCACCCCGAGCGCTGGGGCGGTCTGGTCGACCTGCCCGACACGCTCGGGGCGCGGGACGCGGCACGCCTGGCCTCCGTCTTGGCCGGGGACAGCGGCGAGGACCAGGTGGCGCTGCGCTCCGGCGGGCTGTTCGCCCGGCGGCTGCGGCGCGCGCCGCTCGCGGTCACCGCGGACGGCACGGGCTGGACGCCGCGCGGCGCCGTCCTGGTCACCGGCGGCACCGGCGCCCTCGGCGCCCACGTCGCCCGCCGTCTGGCCCGCTCCGGCGCCGAGCACCTGGTGCTCACCAGCCGCCGGGGCCCGCAGGCCCCCGACGCCGCGGCGCTGGAGGCCGAACTGACCGCCCTGGGCGCCCAGGTGACCGTCGCGGCCTGCGACGTCGCCGACCGGAGCGCACTGGACGCGCTGCTCGACCGGCTCGCCGCCGACGGCGTACGCATCACGGCGGTGCTGCACACGGCGGGCGTCGCCCAGTCCAGCCGCATCGACGAGACCGGACCCGAGCAGGTCACCGCCCTCAGCGCGGGCAAGACCGACGGCGCCCGCCATCTGGACGAGGCCTTCGCGGACACGGAGCTGGACGCCTTCGTCCTGTTCTCCTCCACGGCCGGCGTCTGGGGCGGTGCCGGACAGGGCGCCTACGGAGCGGCCAACGCCTACCTCGACGCGCTCGCCGAACGGCGCAGGGCGCGGGGCGCCGTGGCCACCTCGGTGGCCTGGGGTCCGTGGAGCGAGGGCGGCATGGCGGCCCAGGACGACGCCGAGGCGCACCTGCGCAGGCGCGGCGTGCGGGCGCTCGCCCCGGACACCGCGCTGACCCTGCTCCAGCACGCGGTCGACCAGGGAGTGGCCTCCCTGACCGTGGCCGACGTCGACTGGGAGAAGTTCGCCCTGTCGTACACCTCGACCCGGCCGAGCACCCTCCTGTCCGACATCCCCGAGGCACGGCAGGCACAGACGCCCGCCGAGCCGGTCAAGGACGACGCCGACGCGTTCGCGCGGCGCCTCGCCGGACTCTCCGGCGCCGAGCAGCAGCAGGCGCTCACCGAACTGGTGCGCACGCACGCGGCGGCCGTCCTCGGCCACACCGGGATCGCCGCGATCGAGGCGGACAAGCCGTTCCGGGACGTGGGCTTCGACTCGCTGGCGGCGGTCGAGTTCCGCAACCGGCTGACCGAGGCCACCGGGCTCGGCCTCTCCGCCACGTCGATCTTCGACTACCCGACCCCGGCCGAGCTCGCGGAGCACCTGCGCGGCGAACTGGGCGGGGACGAGCTGTCGGAGAAGTCCGTGCTGGCCGAGATCGACCGTCTGGAGGGCAGGCTCGCCGCGGTCGCGGGGCAGGCCGCGCCCTCCCCGGACGTGCTGGCCAGGCTGACGGCCCTGGTGGAGCGCTGGTCCACGGAGTCGCCGCGCGAGACGGCGACCGAGCATCTCCAGACCGCGTCGCGTGACGAGGTCTTCGACTTCATCGAGAACGAGCTGGGCCTGTGAACGACAGCAGGCCACACGGCACGAACGGGCCGGCACACGCCGGCGGAACCGCGCGCACGAGCGGCGAGCGGCAAGGCGTAAGGCGGCGAGACACACGAATGGGATCCACCATGGATGAGGACAAGACTCTCGACTACCTCAAGCGGGTCACCGCCGACCTGCACAAGGTCCGCGGCCGGCTGCGCGAGGTCGAGGACGCCGACCGGGAGCCCATCGCCATCGTGGGGATGAGCTGCCGGTTCCCCGGCGGCGTCGGCTCGCCCGAGCAGCTGTGGGAGCTGGTGCTCCAGGGCGCCGACGGCGTCAGCGAGTTCCCCAAGGACCGCGGCTGGGACCTGGCCGCGCTCTTCGAGGGCACCCCCGGCGAGGAGGCCAGGTCGGCAACCCGCGCCGGCGCGTTCCTGCACGACGCCCCCGACTTCGACGCGGACTTCTTCGGGATCTCGCCGCGCGAGGCGCTCGCCATGGACCCGCAGCAGCGGCTCCTCCTGGAGACCTCCTGGGAGGCCATCGAGCGGGCGGGCATCGACTCCAAGACCCTGCGCGGCAGCAGGACCGGTGTGTTCGTCGGCACCAACGGCCAGGACTACGCCACCCTGATGCTCGGCGACAACCAGTCCGAGCTGGCCGGGTTCATGGGCATCGGCAACGCCGCCAGCGTCGCCTCCGGCCGCATCGCCTACACCTTCGGCTTCGAGGGCCCCGCGCTCACCGTCGACACGGCCTGCTCCTCCTCCCTGGTCTCGCTGCACCTGGCCGCGCACGCGCTGCGCAAGGGCGAGTGCACGATGGCGCTGGCCGGCGGCGTGACGATCATGTCGACGCCCAGCATGTTCACCGAGTTCACCAAGCAGCAGGGCCTCGCCTCCGACGGGCGCGTCAAGGCGTTCGCCGCCGCGGCCGACGGCACCGCCTGGGGCGAGGGCGTCGGCGTGCTCCTCGTCGAGCGGCTCTCCGACGCCCGCCGCAACGGCCACCCGGTCCTCGCCGTGCTGCGCGGCTCCGCCGTCAACCAGGACGGCGCGTCCAACGGCCTGACCGCCCCCAACGGCCCCTCCCAGCAGCGCGTCATCCGCCAGGCGCTCACCAACGCCCGCCTGTCCGCCGCCGAGGTCGACGTCGTCGAGGCGCACGGCACCGGCACCAAGCTCGGCGACCCCATCGAGGCGCAGGCGCTGCTGGCCACCTACGGGCAGGACCGGCCCGAGGACCGGCCGCTGCTGCTCGGCTCGGTGAAGTCCAACATCGGCCACACCGCGGCCGCCGCGGGCGTCGCGAGCGTCATCAAGACCGTCCTCGCCCTGCGCCACGGCGTCGTACCGCCCACCCTGAACGTCGACGAGCCCACCCCGCACGTCGACTGGCGGGCCGGGGACGTGCGCCTGGTCACCGAGGTCACCGACTGGCCGCGCACCGGGCAGCCGCGCCGCGCCGGCATCTCCGCCTTCGGCGTCAGCGGCACCAACGCGCACGTCATCCTGGAGGAAGTCCAGGAAGAGGCCGCCGAGGCCGCCGCGGCCGAGCCGTCCGCCGAGACCGGCGGGACGCCCGCCGAGAACCTCGTGCCGCTCGCCGTCGACGGCGCCACCGTGCCGTGGGCCGTCTCCGGGCACAGCCCCCGCGCCCTGCGCGAACAGGCCGCCCGGCTGGGCGCGTTCGCCGCCGCGAGCGACGCGGACACCCTCGCCGTGGGCCGCTCGCTCGCGCTGCACCGCACCCCGCTGCGCCACCGCTCCGTCGTCCTGTCGGGGGAGCGGGACGGGCTCCTCGCCGGTCTCGACGCCGTCGCCGCACAGGAGACCTCCGCGCACGTCGTGACGGGCGAGGCCGCCTCCGCCGACGCGAAGGTCGTCTTCGTCTTCCCCGGCCAGGGCTCCCAGTGGGCCGGCATGGCCATCGAACTCATGGCCGCCTCCCCGGTGTTCGCCGAGGCCATGCGCGCGTGCGCCGACGCCCTCGCGCCCCACCTCGACTGGGACCCGCTGGAGCTGCTGCGCAGCGGCGAGAAGCTGGAGCGCGACGACGCCGTCCAGCCCGTCCTGTGGTCGGTCATGGTCTCGCTCGCGCGGCTGTGGCGCTCGCTGGGCGTCGTGCCCGCCGCCGTCGTCGGCCACTCGCAGGGCGAGATCGCCGCCGCCTGCGCGGCGGGCGCGCTCTCCCTGGCCGACGGGGCCCGGCTCGTGGCGCTGCGCAGCCGGGTGTTCAACGAGCACCTGTCGGGCAAGGGCGCCATGTACTCGCTCTCCGCGACGCCCGAGCAGGCCGCCGCGCTCATCGGGGACCGGGCCGGGGTGTGGATCGCCTCCACCAACGGCCCCGAGTCCACCGTCGTCGCCGGTGACCTCGACGCGCTCGCCGAGGTCAACGCCGAGGCGGAGGCCGCCGGTCTGCGCCCGCGCAAGGTCGGCATCGAGTACGCCTCGCACACCCCGCACACCGAGCGGGTCCGCGACCAGCTCCTGGAGCTCGCCGCGCCGGTCGCGCCGCGCGCCGGGCAGACGCCCCTGTACTCGACCGTCACCGCGGGCCCGGTGCCCGGCGAGACGCTCGACGCCGAGTACTGGTACCGCAACCTGCGCGAGCCCGTCCGCTTCCACGAGACCATCCAGCTCCTGCTGGACGAGGGCAACACCGCCTTCGTCGAGGTCAGCCCGCACCCGGTCCTGCTGACCGCCGTCCAGGACACCGTCGCGAACCAGCCCGCCGGCGCCCGCGAGGCCACCGTCACCGGCACCCTGCGCAGGAACGACGGCGGCACCCGCCGCCTGCTGACCTCGCTGGCCCAGCTGTGGACCGGCGGCGCGCACGTCGACTGGGACACCGTGTACGGCCCGGCCGACACCGTCGACCTGCCCACCTACGCCTTCCAGCGCCGCCGCTACTGGCTGACGGGCGCCGCCGGCGGCGCGGCCGACGTCTCGGGCGCCGGACTCTCCCTGGTCGGCCACCCGCTCCTGGCCGCGGGCGTCGAGGCCGCCGACGGCGACCGCTACGCCCTCACCGGCCGGCTCTCCACCCACAGCCACCCCTGGCTCGCCGACCACCAGGTCCTCGGCCGCGTGCTGGTCCCCGGCACCGCGCTGGTCGAACTCGCCCTGCGCGCGGGCGAGTACGCGGGCTGCGGCCAGGTCGCCGAACTCATCCTCCAGAGCCCGCTCGCGCTGCCCGCCGAGGGCCCTGGCGTCGACGTCCAGGTCACCGTCGGCGAGCCCGACGAGACCGGCGGCCGCGCGGTGGGGATCTTCTCCCGCCCCGCCGACGGCAGCGCCCAGGAGTGGACCGCGCACGCCACCGGCACCCTGACCGCGCAGCCCGCCGCCGCGCCCGCCGCCGACCAGGGCGCCTGGCCGCCGGCCGACGCCACCCCCGTGCCCGTCGAGGGCCTGTACGAGCGGCTGACCGAGTGGGGCTACGCCTACGGGCCCGTCTTCCAGGGGCTGCGCGGCCTGTGGCGGCGCGGCGGCGAACTCTTCGCCGAGGTCGCCCTCGACGAGCGGGGCGGCGCGGACGCCGGCCGGTTCGGCGTCCACCCCGCGCTCGTCGACGCCGCGCTGCACAGCCAGATCGCCACCGCGCTCGACCAGGACAACGGCGTCGAGCCGAGGCTGCCGTTCTCCTTCGGCGGCGTACGGCTGCACGCCACCGGCGCCACCGCCGCCCGCGTCCGGCTGACCCCGAACGGCGACAACGCGCTGACACTGACCATGACCGACCCCGCGGGCCTGCCGCTGCTCACCGTCGACGAGCTGACCTCGCGTCCGGTGGCCGCCGCCGACGTGCGCGAACGCCCCCGCGTGGACGGGCTGTACCGCCTCGACTGGGCCGCGCTGCCCGAGTCCGAGGAGACCGTGCGCACCCTCGCGGTGCTCGGCGCCGCGGACGACCTGCCGGAGACGGCCGAGGTGACCGGCCGCCACACCGGACTCCCCGCGCTGCAGGAGGCCGTGCGCAGCGGCGAGGAGCTGCCGGACGTCGTCCTGCTGCCCGTGCCCACCAGCACCGGCGACACCGTCGCCGCCACCCGCGAGGTGACCGGCGCCGTCCTGGAGGCCGTCCAGGCGTGGCTCGCCGCCGAGGAGACCGAGGAGGCCTGCCTGGCGGTCGTCACCCGCGCGGGCGCCGCCGCCGTCCCCGGCGACACCGTCGACCCCGTGCACGCCGCCGTGCGCGGCCTGGTCCGCTCGGCCTGCTCGGAGAACCCGGGCCGCGTCGTCCAGATCGACGTCGACACCGACGTCCGCTCGGCCGCCGCGCTGCCCGCCGCGATTCGCGGCGCGGTCGCCGCGGGGGAGACGGAGAGCGTGGTGCGCGCGGGCGACGCCCTGGTGCCGCGGCTCGCCCGGGTGGCGCCCGCCGACACCCTCACGCCGCCCGCCGAGGGCGCGTGGAGCCTCGACGTGGACGGCAGCGGCACGCTGGAGGGCCTGCGGCTCGTGCCGTGCCCGCCGGCCGAGGTGCCGCTGACCGAGGGACAGGTGCGGATCGAGGTCCGCGCCACCGGCGTGAACTTCCGTGACGTGCTGCTCGCCCTCGGCGTGGTCGACGTCGCCCAGTCCTTCACCGAGATGGCCTTCGGCTCCGAGGGCGCCGGCTTCGTCAGCGAGGTCGGGCCCGGCGTCACCGGCGTCGCCGTGGGCGACCGCGTCATGGGCCTGCTGTCCGGCTCGTACGCGGGACCGGTGGCCATCGCGGACGCCCGCACCGTCGCCCCGATCCCCACCGGCTGGTCGTTCGCCCAGGCCGCCGCCGTGCCCACGGTGTTCCTCACCGCCTACTACGCGTTGCAGGACCTGGCGCGCATCAAGGAGGGCGAGTCGCTGCTCGTGCACGCCGCGGCCGGCGGCGTCGGCATGGCCGCCGTGCAGCTCGCCCGGCACTGGGGCATCGAGGTGTACGCCACCGCCAGCGAGCCCAAGTGGCCCACGGTGCGCGCCTCCGGCATCCCCGCCGAGCGCCTGGCCTCCTCCCGCACCCTGGACTTCGCCGAGACGTTCCGCGCCGCCAGTGGTGGCCGTGGCGTCGACGTCGTCCTGAACTGCCTGGCCCGCGAGTTCACCGACGCCTCGCTCGACCTCCTGGTGCCCGAGGGCCGGTTCATCGAGATGGGCAAGACCGACATCCGCGAGCCGGAGGCCGTCGCCGCCTCCTGGCCCGGCACCTTCTACCGCTCCTTCGACCTCGGCGAGGCGGGCGCGGCGCGGATCGGCGAGATGCTCACCGACCTCGCCCGGCTCTTCGAGGAGGGCGTGCTCGCCCCGCTGCCGGTGACCACCTGGGACGCCCGCCGCGCGCCCGAGGCCTTCCGCTACCTCAGCCAGGCCCGGCACGTCGGCAAGGTCGCCCTGACCATCCCCACCGCGAAGCTGGACGGCACCGTCCTGGTGACCGGCGGCACCGGCGCCATCGGCGGCGCCGTAGCCCGCCACCTCGCCGGGACCCAGGGCGTCACGGACCTCGTCCTCACCAGCCGCCGCGGCCCCGAGGCGCCCGGCGCCGACGAGCTCGTGCGGGAGCTGGCCGAACTCGGCGCCACCGCCCGCGTGGTGGCCTGCGACACCGCCGAACGCGCCGACCTCGCCCGCCTGCTGGACGGCATCGCGGACCTGAAGGGCGTCGTGCACGCCGCAGGCGTGATCGACGACGGCGTGCTCACCGCGCTGAACCGCGAGCGCCTCGACACGGTGCTGCGCCCCAAGGTCGACGCGGCCTGGCACCTGCACGAGCTGACCCGCGGCAAGGACCTCGCGCTGTTCGCGCTGTTCTCCTCCGCCGCCGGAGTGTTCGGCGCGCCGGGCCAGGCCAACTACGCCGCCGCCAACGCCTTCCTGGACGGCCTCGCGCACCACCGCCGCCGCCTCGGGCTGCCCGCGCAGTCGCTGTCGTGGGGACTGTGGGCGCAGGCCAGCGGGATCACCGGCGAACTCGACAAGACCGACCTCGACCGGATGGCCCGTACCGGCGTACGCGCCCTGTCCACCGCCGACGGACTCGCCCTGTTCGACGCCGCCACCGGGGACAACCACACGCACACCGTCCCCGTGCAGCTCGACCCGGCCCGGTTCACCGGCGCCGTCCCGCCGCTGCTCAGCGGTCTGGTCAAGGCCCCGGCCCGGCCGACCGCGTCCGCCGCCGCGCCCGCGGCGGGCACCGCGGGCGGCGGGCTGGCCGAGCGCCTGGTCCAGCTGTCGCCGCAGGAGGCCGAGGAACTGCTCACCGAGGAGGTGCGCCGCCAGGCCGCCGTCGTCCTCGGCCACGACGACACCGAGACCGTCGGTGCGCAGCGGCCGTTCAAGGACCTCGGCTTCGACTCGCTCACCACCGTCGAACTGCGCAACCGGCTCAACTCCGCCACCGGTCTGCGTCTCCCGGTCACCCTGCTGTTCGACCACCCCACCCCGGCGGCCGTGGCGGCGCACCTCAAGCAGCAGCTGCTCCCCGAGGTCGACGCCGCCGAACTGGCCGTGAGCCAGCTCGGCAAGCTGGAGGCGCTGCTCGCCGAGGTCGCCGAGGACGACCCGGCGCGCGCCAACCTCACCGTGCGGCTGCGCGCCGTCGTGGCGAAGTGGACCGAGGGCGAGGGCACGACGGACTCGGTCGACCTGACCGACGCCACCGACGCGGAGCTCTTCGAGCTCATGGACAACAAGCCCTGGTCCAGCTGACCGGCAGGCGGGCGACCCCGCTGCCATGTGAACCCACCTGCTGACTGCATTTGTTGGATCGGAAGAGGATTGGATGTCGAACGAGCAGAAGCTCCGCGAGTACCTGAAGCAGGCGGTTGCCGACGCCCGCGACTCCTACGCACGGCTGCGCGCCGTGGAGGAGGCCGCCCGTGAACCGCTCGCCGTCGTCGGCATGAGCTGCCGGTTCCCCGGTGGGGTGCAGACCCCCGAGGACCTGTGGCAGCTGGTCGCCGAGGGGCGGGCGGGCATCGCGGACTTCCCCGCGGACCGCGGCTGGGACCTGGGTGCCCTCTACGACCCGGACGGGCTGCGCCCGCGCAGCTCCTACATCCGCAAGGGCGGGTTCATCGACGGCGCCGCCGACTTCGACGCGGAGTTCTTCGAGATATCCCCGCGCGAGGCCCTCGCGATGGACCCGCAGCAGCGGGTCCTCCTGGAGGCCTCCTGGGAGGCGTTCGAGCGGGCCGGGATCGACCCGGGCACGCTGCGCGGCGAGAGCGCGGGGGTCTTCGTCGGCGGCGTCCTGTCCGGGTACGGCTCGAACGTGGGCAACACGCAGGACAGCGAGGGCTACCTCCTGACCGGCAACGCCTCCAGCATCTTCTCCGGCCGCATCTCCTACACGTACGGCTTCGAGGGACCGGCCGTCACCGTCGACACCGCCTGCTCGTCCTCGCTGACCGCGCTGCACCTCGCGGCGCAGTCGCTGCGCAACAAGGAGAGCTCGCTGGCCCTGGTGGGCGGCGTGATGGTGATGTCGACCCCGGCGGCCTTCACCGAGTTCAGCAAGCAGCGCGGTCTCTCCCAGGACGGCCTGTGCAAGGCGTTCGCCGCCTCCGCCGACGGCACCGCCTGGGGCGAGGGCGTCGGCGTACTCCTCGTCGAGCGGCTCTCGGACGCCCGCCGCAACGGCCACCGCGTCCTCGCCGTCATCAAGGGCTCGGCCGTCAACCAGGACGGCGCCTCGAACGGCCTGACCGCGCCCAACGGCCCCTCCCAGCAGCGCGTCATCCGCCAGGCCCTCGCCAACGCCGGGCTCTCCCCGGCCGACGTCGACGCCCTGGAGGCGCACGGCACCGGCACCACCCTCGGCGACCCGATCGAGGCGCAGGCGCTGCTGGCCACCTACGGCCAGGACCGGCCCGAGGACCGTCCGCTGCTGCTCGGCTCGGTGAAGTCCAACATCGGGCACACCCAGTCGGCGGCCGGCATCGCGGGCGTCATCAAGATGGTGCTCGCCCTGCAGCACGGCGTCATCCCCCCGACCCTGCACGTCGACGAGCCCACCCCGCACGTCGACTGGACCGCGGGCGCCGTCGAGCTCGTCACCGAGCCCGTCGCCTGGCCCGAGACGGGCCGCCCGCGCCGGGCCGCCGTCTCCTCGTTCGGCATCAGCGGCACCAACGCCCACGTCATCCTCGAACAGGCCCCCGAGCCCGAGGAGCCGGACACCGGGGCGCCCGCCGCCGACACCGAGGGAGCCCCGCCGGTCCTCACCGGCGTCGTACCGCCCTGGCCGCTGTCCGCCAAGAACGAGGCCACGCTGTACGACCAGGCCGCACGGCTGCGCACCTTCGTCGGCACGGCGGGCGACACCGCCGCCCCCGACGCGGACGCCGTCGCCGCCGCGCTGGTCCGCACCCGCGCCGCCTTCACCCGCCGCGCCGTCGTCCTCGGCGACGAGCGCACCGCGGCCCTGACCGCGCTCGCCGACGGCACGGCGGACGCCCCCGGTCTGGTGCACGGCACCGCGCGCCCCGGCGCCAAGGTCGCGTTCGTCTTCCCCGGCCAGGGCGCCCAGTGGGTCGGCATGGCCACCGGGCTGATCACGTCCTCGCCCGTCTTCGCCGACGCCATGCGCGCCTGCGCCGACGCCCTGGCGCCGCACACCGACTGGCGGTTGCTCGACGTCCTCGGCGACGAGCAGGCCCTCAAGCGCGTCGACGTGGTGCAGCCCGCGCTGTGGGCCGTCATGGTCTCCCTCGCGAAGGTCTGGCAGGCCGCGGGCGTCACCCCCGACGTCGTGGCCGGACACTCGCAGGGCGAGATCGCCGCCGCCTGCGCCGCCGGGATCCTCACCCTGGCGGACGGGGCGCGTCTGGTCGCGCTGCGCAGCCGCACCATCGCCGAGGACCTCGCGGGCCAGGGCGGCATGGTCTCCCTCGCCGCCTCCGCCGAGCGCGCCGCCGAACTCCTCGGCGGGCGCGAGGGCGTGTGGGTCGCTGCCGTCAACGGCCCCGGGGCCACGGTCGTCGCGGGCGCCCCCGAGGTGCTCGCCGAGGTCTCCGAGGCCGCCGAGGCCGCGGGCGTCCGCGCCCGCACCATCCCGGTCGACTACGCCTCGCACACCCCGCACGTCGAGAGCATCCGCACCCGGCTCCTCGAGGTCGCCGAGCCGATCGAGCCGCGCGCCGGCACCGTGCCCATGCACTCGTCGGTGACGGTGGAGCCCCTCGACACGGCCACCGAGGCCGACGCGCAGTACTGGTACCAGAACCTGCGCCGGCCCGTGCGGTTCGCCGAGACGGTCGCCGCGCTGCTCGACCGGGGCATCGACACCTTCGTCGAGATCAGCCCGCACCCCGTGCTCGCCCCCGCCGTCGAGGACGTCGCGGCCGCCGCGGGCCGCGGCGACGTCGTGGTCTCCGGCACCCTGCGCCGCGACCAGGACGAGAGCGCCGCGCTGACCCGCGCCGCCGCCGCGCTGTGGACCCGTGGCGTGCCCGTCTCCTGGGACGCCTTCCTGGACACCGTGGCCGCCACCGCCACCCCGGCCGCCGTGGCCGAGGCCGCCGAGCTGCCGACGTACCCCTTCCAGCGGCGCCGCTACTGGATGGAGGGACCGGCAGGCACCGGCGACGCCGCGGGCATCGGGCTCGACCCCGTCGCGCACCCGCTGCTCGCCGCCGCCACCGTCCCCGCCGAGTCCGGCACGACCGTGCTCACCGGGCGCCTCTCGCTGCCCACCCACCCCTGGCTGGCCGACCACGCGCTCCTGGAGACCGTGCTCCTGCCGGGCACCGCCTTCCTCGAACTCGCGCTCGCCGCGGGCCGCGAGACCGGCTGCGGCCGCGTCCAGGAACTCACCCTGGAGCGGCCCCTCACCCTCACCCAGGACACCGGGGTCACCGTCCAGGTCCAGGTCTCCGAGGCCGACGAGAACGGCGCGCGCTCCGCTGCCGTCTACTCCCGCTCCGGCACGGCCGACCAGGACGAGCCCGCCGAGTGGATCCGCCACGCCACCGCCACCCTCGCGGCCGAGGAGCCCCAGGAGACGGACGGGTTCGGCGACCTCCAGGGCGCCTGGCCGCCCGCCGGCGCCACCGCCGTCGAGATGGGCGACTTCTACGACGCGCTGTTCGAGCGCGGCTACGAGTACGGCCCCGCCTTCCAGGGCCTCCAGTCCGTCTGGCGGCGCGGCGACGACGTGTTCGCCGAGGTCGCCCTGCCCGAGGAGGCGAGTGCCGAGGAGTTCCTCGTCCACCCGGCGCTCCTCGACGCCGCCCTCCACGCCATGGGCCTGGGCGGGCTGTTCGGGGACGAGGGCACGGTCCGCCTGCCGTTCGCCTGGTCCGGCGTGCAGAGCTGGACCGACGGTGCCACCGCGCTGCGCGTCCGGCTGAGCGCGGCGGGCGAGGACGGCGTACGGCTGCGCGCCACGGACACCGCGGGCACGCCCGTCGCCTCCGTGGACGAGCTGGTCCTGCGTCCGCTGTCCGCCGCCGACGTGCGCACCGTCCCCACCCGCTCGCTGTACGTCCCGCGCTGGGACGCCTGGCAGCCCGCGCCGACGGACGAAGCCCGCACCGCGCTCTGGAACCCGGGCGCCCCGCTCGCCGACGTGCTCGGTGACGAGCCGGAGTTGGTGCTGCTCGACTGCACCGCGCAGGGCCTGCCCGAAGCCGTCGACGTACCGGCCGCGGCGCACGCGCTGACCGGCGCCGTGCTGGCCCGAGTGCAGGAGTGGCTCGCCCAGGAGACGCCCGCGGCGGCGCGCCTCGCCGTGCTGACGCGCGGCGCCGTCGGCATCGCGCCCGAGGAACTGCCCGACCCGGCGCAGGCCTCCGTGCGCGGCCTGCTGCGCTCCGCCATGTCCGAGAACCCGGACCGTTTCCTGCTGGTGGACACCGACGGCGAGAGCGCCGACGTGTCCGCCGCCGTCCTCGCCGCGGCCGTCGCCGAGGGCGAGCCGGAGGTCGCCCTGCGCGGCGACGCCGTGTTCGTCCCGCGCCTGACCCGCCCCGACACCGCCGCTTCCGGCACGGGTGCGGAGTGGTCGGGCGAGGGCCCGGTGCTCGTGACGGGCGGCACGGGTGTGGTGGGTGCCGCGGTGGCGCGGCACCTCGTGGCGGCTCACGGTGTGCGTGAGCTGGTGCTGGTGAGCCGTCGGGGCGAACAGGCCCCGGGGACGGCCGAGTTGGTGGCCGAGCTGACCGGTCTGGGTGCCCGTGCGCGGGTGGTGGCGTGTGACGTGGCCGTCCGTGGCGAGGTGGAGCGGCTGCTGGCCGATCTGCCGGACGTACGGGGAATCGTGCACGCGGCCGGTGCGGTGGACGACGGCGTGGTGCCGGGTCTGACCGCGGAGCGGCTGGAGTCGGTGCTGCGCCCGAAGGTGGACGCGGCCTGGCACCTGCATGAGCTCACGCGGGACAAGGACCTCGGTCTGTTCGTGCTGTTCTCGTCGGCGGCCGGTGTGTTCGGTTCGCCCGGGCAGGCCAACTACGCCGCCGCGAACGTGTTCCTGGACGCCCTCGCGGTGCGCCGCAGGGCCGAGGGCCTGCCCGCGCAGTCCCTGTCGTGGGGCCTGTGGGAGGAGACCAGCGAGCTGACCGCCACCCTCAGCGAGTCCGACAGGGCCCGCCTCGACCGCGGTGGTCTGCGGACGCTCGGCACCGAGGAGGGCCTCGCCCTCTTCGACCAGTCCCTGGCCCTCGACGCCCCGCACCTGGTGCCCGTACGCCTGGACCTGACGCGCGCCCGCGCCGAAGGACAGCAGGTGCCGCCGCTGCTGCGCGCCCTGGTGCGCACCCCCGCCCGCCGCGCCGGCGGCGCCGCGGGCCGCGGCTGGCGCGCCACCTTCGACGCCACGCCCGAGGCCGAGCGCGAGCAGCTGCTCGTCGACCTCGTCCGCGACCGGGTCGCCGCCGTGCTCGGACACGCCGGCGCCGAAGAGGTCCCCGTCGACCGGGGGTTCAAGGACCTCGGCTTCGACTCGCTGACCGCCGTGGAGCTGCGCAACCGCCTCAACGACCTCACCGGCACCCGGCTGCCCGCCACCCTCGTCTTCGACTACCCGACCCCGGCCGTGCTCGGCGCCCACCTGCACCAGCTGCTCGCCGGCACCGCCGTGCGGCAGCAGGCCGCCGTGGCCCGTGTCGTGGCGGACGACGAGCCCATCGCCATCGTCGGCATGAGCTGCCGCTTCCCCGGAAACGTCGACTCGCCCGAGGACCTGTGGCAGCTGCTCGCCGACGGCGGCGAGGGCATCAGCGCCTTCCCGTCGGACCGCGACTGGGCCCTCGACTCGTTCTTCGACCCCACCGGCGAACGCCCCGGCACCTCGCTGGTCGACCAGGGCGGCTTCCTGCACGACGCCGCCGACTTCGACGCCTCCTTCTTCGGGATCTCCCCGCGCGAGGCCGTCACCATGGACCCCCAGCACCGGATGCTCCTCGAACTGTCCTGGGAGGCCATCGAGCGGGCCGGCGTCGACCCGACCCGGCTGCGCGGCAGCAGGACCGGCGTCTTCTCCGGCCTGATGTACCACGAGTACGCCGCCCGGCTGCGCTCCGTGCCCGAGGACGTCGCCGGCTTCCTCAGCAACGGCAACGCGGGCAGCGTCGCCACCGGCCGCGTCTCCTACACCCTCGGCTTCGAGGGCCCCGCCGTGACCGTGGACACCGCCTGCTCCTCGTCCCTGGTCGCGCTGGACATGGCGGTCAGCGCGCTGCAGCGCGCCGAGTGCGACCTCGCGCTCGCGGGCGGCGTCACCGTGATGTCCACGCCGACGATCTTCGCGGAGTTCACCCGTCAGCGCGGCCTTGCGCACGACGGCCGCTGCAAGGCCTTCTCCGACCGCGCGGACGGCATGGGCGTCGCCGAGGGCGCGGGCATGGTCCTGGTCGAGCGGCTCTCGGACGCCGTGCGCAACGGTCACCGCGTCCTCGCCGTCATCAAGGGTTCGGCCGTCAACCAGGACGGCGCCTCGAACGGCCTGACCGCGCCCAACGGCCCCTCGCAGCAGCGGGTCATCCGCCAGGCCCTCGCCAACGCGGGCCTCGGCACGTCCGACGTGGACGTGGTGGAGGCGCACGGCACGGGCACGTCGCTCGGCGACCCGATCGAGGCGCAGGCGCTGCTCGCCACGTACGGCCAGGAACGCGCCGACCGGCAGCCCGTGCTGCTCGGTTCGGTGAAGTCGAACATCGGCCACACCCAGGCCGCGGCCGGCATCGCGGGCGTCATGAAGATGGTGCTCGCCCTGCGGCACGGCACCGTGCCGCGCACCCTGCACGTCGAACGCCCCAGCGAGCACATCGACTGGACCGCGGGCGCCGTCGAGCTGGCCACCGAATCCGTCGCCTGGCCCGAGACGGGCCGCCC
The DNA here is from genome assembly GCF_040680155.1 of Streptomyces sp. NPDC052114. NCBI lineage: Bacteria > Bacillati > Actinomycetota > Actinomycetes > Kitasatosporales > Streptomycetaceae > Streptomyces > Streptomyces sp. NPDC052114. The sequence continues at coordinate 276,435 of NZ_JBFAWC010000012.1, forward strand.
GCGCCGGGCCGCCGTCTCCTCGTTCGGCATCAGCGGCACCAACGCCCACGTCATCCTCGAACAGGCCCCCGAGCCCGAGGAGCCGAAGCCGGCCGGCGACGCCCCCGAGCCCGTGCTCGCCGCGGCCGACGGCGCCGTACTCCCGTGGCCCGTCTCGGCCAGGACGCCCGCCGCGCTGCGCGGCCAGGCCGGCCGGCTGCGCGCCCTGGCCGCCGCCGGCACCGACCCGACGGCGACCGCCGCCGCGCTCGTCGCGACGCGCACCGCCTTCGACGAGCGCGCCGTCGTCCTCGCCGCGGGCCCCGAGGGCTTCGTCGAGGGCCTGACCGCCCTGGCCCGCCAGGACTCCGAGGTGCCCGGCCTCGTCTCCGGGACCGTGCGTCCCGGCGCGAACGTGGCCTTCGTCTTCCCCGGCCAGGGCGCCCAGTGGACCGGCATGGCGCTCGGACTCATGGAGTCCTCCCCGGTGTTCGACACCTGGCTGCGGCGCTGCGCCGACGAGCTGTCGGCGCACACCGACTGGAACCTGCTCGACGTGCTCGGCGACAAGCAGGCCCTGGAGCGGGTCGACGTCGTGCAGCCCGCGCTGTGGGCCGTCATGGTCTCCCTCGCCGCGGTCTGGCAGGAGAGCGGCATCAGCCCGTCCGTGGTCGTCGGCCACTCGCAGGGCGAGATCGCCGCGGCCTGCGTGGCGGGCGCGCTGTCGCTGGCCGACGGCGCCCGGCTCGTGGCGCTGCGCAGCCGCGTCATCGCCGAGGAGCTCGCCGGACGCGGCGGCATGGCCTCGCTGACCGTGCCCGCCGACCAGGCCCAGGCCCTCATCGACCGGTACGCGGCCTCCGACGAGGACGCCGACCCGGCGACCGGCGTGGTCATCGCCGCGGTGAACGGCCCCGGCGCGGTCGTCGTCGCCGGTGACGAGGGACCGCTGCGGCGGCTCCTCGACGGCTGCGAGGCCGACGGGGTCCGCGCCCGCCGCATCCCCGTGACCTACCCCTCGCACGCCCCCCAGGTCGAACTCATCGAGGACCGCCTCCTGAAGGAGCTCGGCGACGTCGACTCCGCGCGGCCCCGGGTGACCTGGCACTCCACCGTGACCGGGGAGCACGTCGCGGAGGCCGAGGCCGACGCCGCGTACTGGTACCGCAATCTGCGGCAGCCCGTGCGCTTCGCCGAAGTCGTCGCCGAACTCCTGGCGTCCGGCGTCGACACCTTCGTCGAGATCAGCCCGCACCCGGTGACCACCGCGGCCCTGGAGGACGCCGCGCTGAACGCCGGTGGACGCGAGGTCGTCGTCACCGGCACCCTGCGCCGCGACGAGGACGAGCGCACGGCACTGCTGCGCAACGCCGCCACCCTGTGGACCCGCGGCCTCGGCGTCGACTGGACGGCCCTGACGCCCGCCCCGGACCCGGCGGCGGACCCCGTCGACCTGCCGACGTACGCCTTCCAGCGCGAGCGCTACTGGCTGGACGCGCCGCAGGACTTCGGCGACCCGGGCGGCGTCGGCCAGGAGGCGACCGACCACCCGGTCCTTGCCGCGGCCGTCGTCCCCGCCGGCACGGACACCCTCCTGCTCACCGGCAGGCTCACCGCCCCGGCGGCGGCCTCGCCCGCCGAGCACACCGTCCTCGACACGGCCGTCGTGCCCGGCGGCGCCGTGCTCGACTGGGTGCTGTACGCGGCGGACCGCCTCGGCCTGCCCGGCGTCGCGCACCTGGAGCAGCACGACCCGCTGCTCCCGCCCGCCGAGGGCGCCCTGCGCGTCCAGGTGATGGCCGCCGCGCCCGACGCCGACGGGAGCCGCGGGCTCACCGTCCACGCGCAGCCCGACGGCGACCCCACGGCGGAGTGGACCCTGCACGCCACCGCCGTGCTGCGCCCCGAGTCCGACGCGGCCGACGAGACGTACGCGCGCCTCGCGGGCGTCTGGCCGCCCGCCGACGCCACCCCGCTGGACGCGGCCGGCCTCTACGGCGAACTCTTCGCCGCGGGGCAGCAGTTCGGCCCGGCGCTCCAGGGGCTGCGCGCGGCCTGGCGCAGCGGCGAGGAGGTCTGTGCCGAGGTGGAACTGCCGGAGCGGGCCGCCGACGGTCTCGCGCCGCGCGCCGCGCTGCTGGAGTCCGTCTGCCACGCCTGGCGCCTGACGGACGCGGGCGGTCCCGGTGCCGCCGGGCCCGTGCAGCCCGCCGTCTGGCGGGGCGTGCGGCCGGGGGCCGAGAGCCTCTTCACGGCCGCGGGCGCGGACGCGGGCGACGACGCCCGGACCGTGCGGGTGCTCCTGTCCCCGGCGGGCGACGGCGCCGTGCGGGTGCGTGCCACGGCCGTGGACGGCACCCCGCTGCTCGGCGCCGACCAGGTCGAGCTGCGCCCGGTGAGTGCGGCCCGGCTGCGCTCCGCGGGTTCGGTCGCCGCCCGTTCGCTGTACGAGGTCCGCTGGGAGCGCCGTCCGTTCGACGCGCCCACGGACGAGGTGCGTTCGCTCCTGTGGGACGGCACGCGGTCGGCCGAGGAAGTCGCGGCCGCCGTCGCCGACGGCGTACGCCTGGTGCTCCTGGACACCGCCGCCCTGCTCGGCGACGGGCCGGGGGAGACCGACGGCGAGGGCCTGCCGCGCCGGGTGCGCGACGCGCTGACCGGCGCGCTCGCCCGCGCCCAGGAGTGGCTGGCCGACGACGCCCTCGCCGACGCGCGGCTCGCCGTGGTCACGCGCGGCGCCGTCGCCCTGGCGGACACCGAGGCGGTGGACCTCACGCAGGCCGCCGTCCGGGGCTTCCTGCGCTCGGCCCGCGCCGAACACCCCGACCGTTTCGTGCTGGTGGACACCGACGGCGAGAGCGCCGACGTGCCCGCCGCCGTCCTCGCCGCGGCCGTCGCCGCCGACGAGCCGGAGGTCGCCCTGCGCGACGGCGAGACGTACGTCCCCAGGCTGTCCCTGATCGGCACGGACACCCGTGCCGGTGCGGGTGCGGAGTGGTCGGGCGAGGGCCCGGTGCTCGTGACGGGCGGTACGGGTGTGGTGGGTGCCGCGGTGGCGCGGCACCTCGTGGCGGCCCATGGCGTGCGGGACGTGGTGCTGGTGAGCCGACGCGGCGAACAGGCGCCGGGCGCACGCGAGGTGGTCGACCGGATCACCGAACTCGGTGCCCGTGCGCGGGTGGTGGCCTGTGACGTGGCCGTCCGTGGCGAGGTGGAGCGGCTGCTGGCCGAACTGCCGGACGTACGGGGCATCGTGCACGCGGCCGGCGCGGTGGACGACGGCGTGGTGTCGGGTCTGACCCCGGAGCGCCTGGAGTCCGTGCTGCGCCCGAAGGTCGACGCGGCCTGGCACCTGCACGAGCTCACGCGGGACAAGGACCTCGACCTGTTCGCGCTGTTCTCGTCGGCCGCCGGTGTGTTCGGCTCGCCCGGACAGGCCAACTACGCCGCCGCGAACGTGTTCCTGGACGCCCTCGCGGTCTGCCGCAGGGCCGAGGGCCTGCCCGCGCACTCGATGGCGTGGGGCCTGTGGGAGGAGACCAGCGAGCTGACCGCCACCCTCAGCGAGGACGAGCTGCGCCGCATGAGCGCGGGCGGCGTCCTGCCGTTCAGCACCGAGGAGGGCCTCGCCCTCTTCGATCGCGCCCTGACCAGCGGACGGGCGCACACCGCCCCCGTCCAGCTGGACCGCGCCCTGCTGCGCGGCGGCGAGGACACGCCCGCGCTGCTGCGCGGCCTGGTGCGCGCCGCCCCGCGCCGCGCCACGGCGCCGGACGCCCAGACGCTGCGCAGCCGGCTCTCCGCGCTGCCGGCGGCCGAGCGGACGGACGCGCTCCTGGAGACGGTGCGCGGCCAGATCGCCGAGGTGCTCAAGTACGGCACCGCCGAGCAGATCTCGGCCACCCGGTCCTTCACGGAGCTCGGCTTCGACTCGCTGACCGCCGTGGAACTGCGCAACCGCCTCGCGCGGATGGCCGGCACCCGGCTGCCCACCACGCTCGTCTTCGACTACCCCACGCCCGAGGCGCTCACCGGACACCTCCTCGGGATCCTGCTGCCCGAGACGGCGGCCGAGGAGTGGGGCAAGGAGACCGTCGACCGCCTGGAGGCCATGCTCGACGACGAGCGGGACGAGGCCGAGGTCAGCCGTCTGACGGCCCGTCTGGAGACCCTGCTGCTGCGCTGGCGGGAACGCTCCAGGACGCTCGCGGGCGCCGCCCCCGGCGGCCGGGACGAGGAGCTCGGGGCCGACGAGCTGAGCTCGGTCAGCGAGGAAGAGCTGCTCCGCTACATCGACGACGAGATCGGGCTGAGCTGATGCAGGCACGGCCCACCAGCACCACGCGTACAACGAGGGGTTTCGTTCATGGCTGAGAAAGAGCAGGTCGTCGAGTACCTGAAGCGGGTGACGGCGGACCTGAAGCGCACCAGGGACCGGGTCCGGGACCTGGAGGAGACCGAGCGGGAGCCCATCGCCATCGTGGGCATGGGCTGCCGTTTCCCCGGCGGGGCCGGCACGCCCGAGGCGTTCTGGGACCTGCTGCGCGACGGCGTCGACGCCATGAGCGACTTCCCCGCCGACCGGGGCTGGCAGCAGCCCGAGGGCGGCACCCGTCCGCAGGGCGGATTCCTCGACACGGCCACCGAGTTCGACGCGGGCTTCTTCGGGATATCCCCGCGCGAGGCCCTGGAGATGGACCCGCAGCAGCGGCTGCTCCTGGAGACCTCCTGGGAGACCCTGGAGCGCGCCGGGATCGACGCGGCCACCCTGCACGGCAGCGGGACCGGCGTGTTCATCGGCGTCAACGGCGCCGACTACCCCGGCATGCTCAACCACGCCGGGCACGAGTCCCTCGGCCATCTGCTGACCGGCAACGCCTCCAGCGTCGTCTCCGGCCGCGTCTCCTTCGCCCTCGGCTTCGAGGGCCCGGCAGTGACCGTGGACACCGCGTGCTCCGCCTCCCTCGTGGCGCTGCACCTGGCGGCCCGCGCGCTGCGCTCCGGCGACTGCCCGCTGGCCCTGGTCGGCGGCGTCACCGTGATGTCGACCCCCGGTGTCTTCGCGGAGTTCGGCAAGCAGGGCGGTCTCGCCGCCGACGCCCGGTGCAAGGCGTTCGCCGAGGGCGCCGACGGCACCGCGTGGGGCGAGGGCGTCGGCGTACTGCTCGTCGAGCGGCTCTCCGACGCGCGGCGCAACGGTCACCAGGTCCTCGCCGTCGTGCGCGGCTCGGCCGTCAACCAGGACGGCGCCTCGAACGGCCTGACCGCGCCCAACGGCCCCTCGCAGCAGCGGGTCATCCGCCAGGCGCTCGCCAACGCGGGCCTCGCCGCGTCCGACGTGGACGTGGTGGAGGCGCACGGCACGGGCACGTCGCTCGGCGACCCGATCGAGGCGCAGGCGCTGCTCGCCACCTACGGCCAGGAACGATCGGGCGAGCACGCGCTGTTGCTCGGATCCGTGAAGTCCAACATCGGTCACACGCAGGCCGCGGCCGGTGTCGCCGGTGTCATCAAGATGGTGCTGGCGATGCGGCACGGCGTCGTCCCCCCGACCCTGCACGTGGACGAGCCCAGCAGCCATGTCGACTGGGCCTCCGGCGCCGTCGAGCTGGCCACGGACCGGGTCGACTGGCCGGGGCGGGGGCCGCGCCGCGCGGGCGTGTCCTCCTTCGGCATCAGCGGCACCAACGCCCACGTCATCCTCGAACAGGCCCCCCAGGAACCGGCCGCCGAAGAGGAGGCGGCCGACGCGGCGCCCGCGGTGTCGGCACCCGACGTACTGCCGTGGGTGCTCTCCGCCAAGTCGCCGTCCGCGCTGCGCGCCCAGGCCGCCCGGCTGCGGGACCACGCCGCCGCGGGCGCCGACCTCGCGGGCACGGCGCTCGCGCTGGCCACCACCCGCACCGCCTTCGAGCACCGGGCCGTCGTCCTGGGCGAGGACACCGAGGGACTCACCAAGGCCCTCGACGCCCTCGCCGACCAGGGCGCGGCGGGCCGCCACCTCGTCCACGGCACGGCACGCCCCGGCGCCAAGACCGCCTTCGTCTTCGCCGGGCAGGGCGCCCAGTGGGTGGGCATGGGCCGGCAGTGGTACGAGCGACTGCCGGCGTTCGCCGCCGCGTTCGACGCCGTCCGCGCCGCCGCCGACCCGAAGCTCGACGTCCCGCTGGCGGACGTGGTGCTCGCCGGGTCCGACGGACACCCCGCCGAGCACGGGGAACTGATCCACCGGACCCAGTACACCCAGATCGCCCTCTTCGCCGTCGAGGTCGCGCTGTTCCGCACCCTGGAGGCCTGGGGCGTACGTCCCGACGTCGTCCTCGGCCACTCCATCGGCGAGATCGCCGCCGCCCACGTCGCCGGGGTGCTCTCCCTGGACGACGCGGTCACCCTGGCCGTCGCCCGCGGCGCCCTCATGCAGCGACTGCCGGACGGCGGCGCCATGCTGGCGCTCGACGCCACCCAGGAGCAGGCCGAGGCCTGGCTGGCCGCCCTGCCCGAGGAGCACCGCGCACAGGTCGCGATCGCCGCCGTCAACGGCCCCTCCGCCGTCGTCGTGTCCGGCGCGTCGGACGCCGTGGACCAGGTGGCCGAGGCCGCCGACCGGGCGGGCCGGCGCACCCGCAGGCTCCAGGTCAGCCACGCCTTCCACTCGCCGCTGATGGAGCCGATGCTCGACGAGTTCCGCGCCGTGCTCGCGGGCCTCTCCTTCGCCCGCCCGGAGATCCCGCTGGTCTCCACCGTCACCGGTGAGCCCGCGGCGGACGACATCACCTCGCCGGACTACTGGGTGCGCCACGCCCGGCAGGCCGTCCGCTTCCAGGACGCCGTGCGCGCCGCGGCCCCGCGCGTGGACGCCTTCCTGGAGATCGGCCCGCACGCCGTCCTCACCCGCCCCCTGGAGGACAGCCTCCCCGAGGGCCACTCCGCCACCGTCACCTCGGTCGCCCACCGCGAACGGCCCCTGGTCGCCGCGCTGCTGCGGGCCGTCGGCGCGCTGTGGACCGGCGGCGCGGCCGTGGACTGGCGTGCGCTGCTGCCCGCCGTGCCCGCCGCCCAGGACCTGCCCACCTACGCCTTCGAACGCCGGCGGTACTGGCCGCGTGTCTCCTCGCGCGGCACCGGTGACGTGAGCGGCGCCGGACTCGCGGGCCTGGACCACCCGCTCCTCGGCGCGGCCGTCAGCGTCGCCGACGGTTCCTCCGCGGGCGGCGCGGTGCTCACCGGCCGGATCTCCCTGGCCACCCACCCCTGGCTCGCCGACCACGCCATCGTGGGCGCCGTCCTCCTGCCGGGCACCGCCTTCGTCGAACTCGCCCTGCGCGCGGGCCGGCACGTCGGCTGCGGCGGGCTCCGCGACCTCACCCTGGAGACGCCGCTCGTCCTCACCCCCGAGGGCGCCGTGCAGATCCAGGTCGGCGTCGGCCCCGCGGACGACCGGGGCAACCGGCCCGTCGTCGTGCACTCGCGCCCCGAACCGCTCGACGACGGCACCAGCGGCGCCGAGGCGGAGTGGATCCGGCACGCCCAGGGCGTGGTCGCCCCGGCCACCGATCCGACGCCGGACGCCGACGACTTCGGCGCCGTCACCGGCGAGGTGTGGCCGCCGCGCGGCGCCGCCCCGGTGGAGATCGACGACTTCTACCCCGCGCTCGCCGAGGGCGGCTACGCGTACGGCCCCACCTTCCAGGGGCTGCGCAATGCCTGGCGGCGCGGCACCGACTTCTTCGCCGACGTGGAGCTGCCCGAGGACGCGGCGGACGACGTCGCGGGCTTCGGCGTCCACCCCGCCCTGCTCGACGCCGCCCTGCACGGCATCGGCCTGGCCGGTGCGGGCGAGGAGGGCGAGGACACCGCGCGGATCCCGTTCGCGTGGACCGGCGTGCGGCTGTGGGCGAGCGGCGCCCGCACCGTCCGCGTCTGTCTGTCGACCACGGGCACCGCCGCCGTCCGCGTGCGGATCGCGGACGCCGCGGGCGCCCCCGTCGTCGGCATCGACGAACTCGTGCTGCGGCCGGTCACGGAGACCCCCGTCGCCCCGGCGCGCGCCGTGGTCGCCGAGTCGCTGTTCACCGAGGCCTGGGAGCCCCGGAAGGCCCTCGCGCAGGGCGCCGCCGAGAGCGCGGCCCCGCCGGTCTGGGGCGCCGGCACCTCCGTCGAGGAACTGGCCGCCGCCGTGGCCGAAGGCGCCGACACCGTCCTCCTGGACTGCACCGGACAGGGCGGCGCCGACGTCCTCGCCGGAGCACGAGCGGGCGCGGGCCACGCCCTGGAGCACGTCCACGGGTGGCTGGCGCACGACGGCCTCGCCGCGGCCCGGCTGGCCGTCCTGACCCGGGGAGCCGTCGAGGCACGCCCCGGCGACGGCGCCGACCCCGCGCAGGCCGCGGTGCACGGCCTGGTGCGCTCGGCCCGCTCCGAGCACCCCGGGCGGTTCGCGCTGCTCGACCTGGCGCCCGGCACCGACGCCGACGACATCCCCTGGGCCGCCGTGCGCGCCGCGCTCGCCGACCAGGAGACCGAGCTGGCCGTGCGCGACGGCGACGTCCTCGTGCCGCGCCTGGTGCGCGCCGCGCCCGCCGCCGAGGCCCCCGCCGCGTACTCCGGGCAGGGCACCGTCCTGGTCACCGGCGGCACCGGCGTCATCGGCTCCGCGGTCGCCCGGCACCTGGTCACCGCCCACGGGGTGCGCGACCTGGTCCTCGCCGGACGGCGCGGCGCCGACGCCCCGGGCGCGAGTGAACTCGCGGAAGAACTGCGGGAGTTCGGCGCCGAGGTGCGCCTTGCCGGCTGTGACGTGTCGCGGCGGGAGGCGCTGGCCGAACTCGTCGACTCCCTGCCCGAGCTGCGGGGCGTCGTCCACGCGGCGGGCGTCCTCGACGACGGCATGGTCACCGCCCAGACGCCCGAGCGCCTGGACACCGTGCTGCGGCCCAAGGCCGACGCCGCCTGGCACCTGCACGAGCTCACCCGGGACCGCGACCTCGAACTGTTCGCGCTGTTCTCCTCCGCCGCCGGTGTCTTCGGCTCCCCGGGCCAGGCCAACTACGCGTCCGCCAACACCTTCCTGGACGCCCTCGCCCGGCACCGCCGCGCCGCGGGACTGCCCGCGCACTCGCTGGCCTGGGGCCTGTGGGCCGACCTCAGCGCCATGACGGGCACCCTCAGCGACACCGACCTGGGCCGGCTCGACCGCGGCGGCCTGCGGGCCCTGAGCGCCGACGAGGGCCTGGCCCTGTTCGACGCCTCGGTCCGGCTGACCGCGCCCGTCGCCGTACCCGTACGCCTGGACCTGCGCGGCCAGAGCGACCCGCCCGCGCTGCTGCGCTCCCTGGTCAGGGCCGCCCCGCGGCGCGCCTCGGCCACCCCGGCGGCCGCCTCATCGGCGTGGCACGGACGGCTCCTCGGCATGGCGGCGGCGGAGCGCGCGGCCGCCCTCGTCGACCTGGTGCGCGAGCACGTCGCCACCGTCCTCGGCCACGGCGCGCCCGAGGACATCGCGCCCGGCCAGTCCTTCGACGCCCTCGGCTTCGACTCGCTGACCGCCGTCGAACTGCGCAACCGCCTCGCCGAGTTCACCGAGGTCCAGCTGCCCACCACCCTCGTCTTCGACTACCCGAGCCCCGAGGCGCTCGCGGCCTTCCTGGACGAGGCGCTGGCGGGCCCCGCCGACCAGGGCGCCCGTGCCGCGCGGGTGCGGGCCACCGACGACGACCCGATCGCCGTCGTCGGCATGGCCTGCCGCTACCCCGGCGGCGTCGGCTCCCCCGAAGAGCTGTGGGAGATGGTGCTCGCGGGACGCGAGGGCATCGGCGGGTTCCCCGACGACCGTGGCTGGGACCTGGAGCGGCTCTACGACCCCGAGCCCGGCCGCACCGGTGCCACCTACGTCCGCGAGAGCGGATTCCTGTACGACGCGGCCGAGTTCGACGCGGGCTTCTTCGGCGTCTCGCCGCGCGAGGCCACCACCATGGACCCGCAGCACCGCCTGCTCCTGGAGGCCTCCTGGGAGGCCATCGAGCGCGCGGGCATCGACCCGACGAGCCTGCGGCACAGCAAGACCGGCGTCTACGCCGGCCTGATGCACCACGACTACGTCGCACGGCTCCAGGAGATCCCCGAGGAGATCGCCGGCTACCTCAGCAACGGCACCGCGGGCAGCGTCGCCTCCGGCCGCATCGCCTACACCCTCGGCCTGGAGGGCCCTGCCGTGACCCTCGACACGGCCTGCTCGTCCTCCCTGGTCGCCCTGGACATGGCCGTGTCCGCGCTGCGCAGCGGTGCCTGCGACCTCGCGCTGGCCGGCGGCGTCGCCGTCATGGCGACCCCCGGGGTGTTCACCGAGTTCGGCAAGCAGGGCGGTCTCGCCCCCGACGGCCGCTGCAAGGCCTTCGCGGACGGCGCCGACGGCACCTCCTGGGGCGAGGGCGTCGGCATGCTGCTCGTCGAGCGGCTCTCCGACGCGCGCCGCAACGGCCACCAGGTCCTCGCCGTCGTGCGCGGCACGGCCGTCAACCAGGACGGCGCCTCCAACGGCATGACGGCCCCCAACGGCCCCTCCCAGCAGCGCGTCATCCGCGCGGCGCTGGCCGGAGCGGGCCTCGGTGCCGCCGACGTGGACGTGGTCGAGGCGCACGGCACGGGTACGTCGCTCGGCGACCCGATCGAGGCGCAGGCGCTGCTCGCCACGTACGGCCAGGAGCGCACGGGCGGACGCGCGCTGCTGCTGGGGTCGGTGAAGTCGAACATCGGGCACACGCAGGCCGCGGCCGGTGTCGCCGGTGTCATCAAGATGGTGATGGCGATGCGGCACGGCGTCGTCCCGCCCACCCTGCACGTCAACAGCCCCAGCGGCCACGTCGACTGGTCCTCCGGCGCCGTGGAACTGGTCACCGAGCCCACGGCCTGGCCGGGGCAGGGACCGCGCCGCGCGGGCGTGTCCTCGTTCGGCATCAGCGGCACCAACGCCCACGTCATCCTCGAACAGGCCCCGCAGGACACGGCGGGGCCGAAGGGCGACGACGGCGCGGCCGGAGTGCTGCCGTGGGTGCTGTCCGCCAAGTCGCCGTCCGCGCTGCGCGACCAGGCCGCCCGGCTGCGGGACCACGCCGGCGCGCGGGACACGGACGTGCCCGGGACGGCCGTGGCCCTGGCCGCCGGCCGCACCGCCTTCGACCACCGGGCCGTCGTCCTGGCCGAGGACGCCGACGGATTCGCCGCCGCCCTCGACGCCCTGGCCCGCGGGGAGGCCCCCGCCGACGCCGCCGTGCGCGGCACGGCGCGCACCGCGCTCAAGGCCGCGTTCGTCTTCCCCGGACAGGCCGATGGCTGGGCGGAAGCCGCACGCGAACTCCTCGACTCCTCAACGGTGTTCGCGTCCGCCATGGCCGACTGCGCGGCGGCCCTGGCCCCGCACACCGACTTCGCCCTGCTGGACGTGGTGCGCGCCGCGCCCGAGCGGCTGACCGACGCCGCCGTCGCGCGTCCCGCGCTGTGGGCGGTCACGGTGTCGCTCGCCGAGGTGTGGTCGGCCGCGGGCGTCACCCCGTCCGCCGTCGTCGGCCTCGGCGGCGGCGAGATCGCCGCGGCCTGCGCCGCGGGCGTCCTGTCCCGCGCCGACGGCGCCCTGCTCGCCGCGGGCCAGGGCCGGCTGCTCGCCGCGCACGGCGCCGCCGCGCACACCCCGGAACTCGACGCCCTGCGCGAGGAACTGACGGCCCTGGCCGCCGAGGTGACGGTCGGCGGCGACGCACGCGTACGGATGTACTCGGCGGTGACCGGGGCGCGGCTGGCGGCCGACGAACTCGACGCCCGGCACTGGTACCGCGCCCTGCGCGAGCCCGTGCGGCCCGGTGCGGCGGTGAAGGCCCTGCTGGCCGACGGCGTGGACGCCGTCGTCGAGCTCGGCTCCCCGGCCGTTCCCGAGACGGCCGCCGCCGTCGAGGAGATCGCTGCCGCCGACGGACGCGAGGTCCTCGTCACCACCGCCCCGCGGCACGGCGAGGCGGCGCGCCCCGCGCTGCTGCGCACGGCCGCCGAGCTGTGGGCGCGCGGTGCCTCCGTCGACTGGGCGGCCCTGCTCGGCCTGACGGCGCGCCCCGCCGACGTCCCCACGTACGCCTTCCAGCGGCGTCACTACTGGCTGGAGGTCTCCGCGCCCGCCGGTGACGCCGGCACCGTGGGGCTCACCGCGGCCGACCACCCGCTCCTCGCGTGCGCGGTCGAACTCGCGGAGAGCGGCACGGCGCTGCTCACCGGCCGGCTCGCGCAGGCCACCCACCCGTGGCTGGCCGACCACGTGGTCGTGGACACCGTGGTCGTCCCCGGCAGCGTCCTGCTCGACTGGGCGCTGTACGCCGGAGGCCGCCTCGGCTGCGGCCAGGTGGCCGAACTCGCCCTGGAGGCGCCGCTGGTCCTCGACCCGCGGGCGGCCGTGCACGTCCAGGTCCAGGCGGGCCCGGCGGACGACGCCGGACGGCGCCGTCTGACCGTGCACTCCCGGCCCGAGCGCGCGGACGGCGCGGAGACGGGGGAGTGGACGTGCCACGCCCGTGCCGTCGTCGCGCCGGTCCCGCAGGGCGCCGTGGACACGGCGGGTTTCCGTGCCCTGGCCGGTGCCTGGCCGCCGCCGGGCGCCGAGGCCCTCGAACCCGCCGCTGTGTACGCCGGTCTGGCGGAGCGGGGGCACGTGTACGGGCCCGCGTTCCGTGGCCTGCGGGCCGCCTGGCGCAGCGGCGACGACCTCCTCGCCGAGGTGGCGCTGCCCGAGGAGATCTCCGCCGCCGGGCAGGCGTTTGCGGGCGTGCACCCGGCACTGGTCGACGCGGCGCTGCACGCCCGCGCGCCGCACGCGGACGCCTCGGGCGCCGACGACGCCCAGGTGTGGCTGCCGGCCGCCTGGGACCGGGTGCGGGTCCTGGACGCCACGGGCGCGACGAGCCTGCGCGTACGGCTGTCGGACGCCGCGCCGGACGGGGCGGGGGAGCGGACCCTGAGCCTCCACCTCGCCGACGCCACCGGCCGACCGGTGGCCGAGGTGCGCGGGCTGACCCTGCGGGCGGCGCCCGCGGCGGACTTCCGGCGCGACCCGGACGCCGCCGTGCCCGCCCCGGCACGGCCCGCCGCCCGGACCGCCCCCGCCGCCCTGCCCGCGCAGGCCGCGAAGTCCGCCCAGTCCGCGCACGACACCGTCGCGCGGTTCCTCGCCGCGGAGCCGGACCAGCGGGCCCTCCTCCTCCAGGACGTGATCCGCACCGAACTCGCGGCGGTGCTCGGCCACGGCGAGGGCGAAGTCATCGACGTGGACGCCGAGTTCCTCGATCTCGGCGTGGACTCGATGGCGGGCATCGACCTGCGCGCCCGGCTCGGCACGCTGCTCCGGCTGGAGCTGGCGGCCGCCGAGTTGTTCGAGCACCCGACCACGGCGCTGCTCGCCGAGCACCTGGTCGGCCTCGTGGGCACCGCTCCCGACCCGGACGCGGCGGCCCCGGCGACCCCCGCCGGTGCCGTACCCGCCTCGCCGTTCGACAGCCTGGAGGCGCTCTACCGCCAGTCCCACGCGCTGGGGCAGGCGGGCTCGGTGGGCATGGACCTCATCCAGGCCGCGGGCCGGCTGCGGGCCTCGTTCGGCACCGGGACGGTGGCGGACCACCTTCAGGAGCCGGTCCGGCTGGCCAGGGGCGAGGCGGAGCGCGCCGTCCTCGTCTGTGTCCCGGCCATCACCGCGACCGCCGGACCGCTTCAGTACGTCGGGCTCGCCCAGCAGATCCAGGGCGAGCGTGACGTGCTGGTCCTGGTCAACCCCGGCTTCGGCGAAGGGGAGTCGGTGCCCGCGACCTTCGAGGCGTTCCTCGACCTCCAGGTCGAGGCGCTGCGCGCGGCCGTCGGCGAGCGGCCCTACGTGCTCCTCGGGCACTCGGCCGGCGGACTGATCGGCCACGCGCTGGCCATGCGGGCGGAGCAGGCCGGGCTCGCCCCGGCGGCCACCGTCGTCCTGGACGCCTTCCAGGCGGGCACCCAGTTCTCCACCGAGCTGAGCCGGGCCATGATGGACGCCCTCTTCGCCCGCGAACACCTCTTCGGCAAGGGCGCGTTGAGCGGCGTACGGCTCAGCGCGATGGGTCACTACCACACGCTGATGGACGAGTGCGCGATCGCGCCGACCCAGGCGCCGACGCTCTTCCTGCGCCCCGAGGACCCCATGCCGAACCAGGCGGACGCCTTCGACGGCGACGGCTGGCGGGCCTCCTGGTCCTTCCCGCACACGCTGGTCACCACACCGGGCGATCACTTTACGATCATGGAGGACAACATCTCCGCGACGACCGGCGCGATTCGTGCCTGGCTCGCGGAACGAGACATCTGAACGGGACATCTGAACCACCGGGCAGCACACGTCAGTTCAGGGGTGCTGCCCGCCCCCCGGCCCCCGGGGCGGGCCGACCGCTCCGAGCCGCCTGACTCCGCACGAAACCTACAAAGCGGCTCCCCAAAGATCCGTGCTCCGAAGGAGACATTCCACCGTGATAGTCCTTGGTTACAACGGCTTCTCCCGCATCGCCGAACTGTTCGGCAAGCTCTTCGGCTACACCCAGGACGGCGTCGACCGGCACAGCTTCCTCGGCCACGACGCGGCCGCGGCCCTGTTCATCGACGGCAAGCTGGTCGCCGCCGTCGAGGAAGAGCGCATGAACCGGCAGAAGAAGACCACGGCCTTCCCGATCAACGCGATGCGCTGGTGCCTGGACCAGGCCGGTCTGGACTTCGACGACGTCGACTACTACGCCTTCGGCTGGAAGTTCACCGACGAGTTCGCCGACTCGGTCATCACCCGCTTCGCCGAGGCGGAGATCCCGGCCGAGTACAAGCTCCAGGCCATCAGCAACTTCGGCGAGCTCTACAACGGCGCCTGCAGCAAGAAGGCGATCCTCGAGGACTTCGAGCGCCACACCGGGCACACCCTGTCCGAGGACAAGCTCATCACCGTCCCGCACCACCGGGCGCACCTCGCCTGCGGCCGCACCTTCGCCGGCTTCGACGACGCCGCCTTCATCATCAGCGACGGCCAGGGCGAGCGGGACAGCTCGATCATGGGTGAGATCCGCGACGGCGAGGTGAAGGTCTTCGAGCAGTTCACCATCGACGCCGCCAACTCCATCGCCCAGCTCTTCGCGGAGATCACGCGGTACCTCGGGTTCACCCCGAACAACGACGAGTACAAGGTGATGGGCCTCGGCGGCTTCGGACAGCCGCCGAAGCAGGAGGAGAACCCCTTCCTCAACCACGTCGTCACCTTCGACGGGCCCGGCCGCTACTCGCTGGCCCTGGCCAACGACCCGCGCGGTCCCCGCGCCTACGCCGTCCTCTTCGACGAGATCTTCGGCGGCAACGACGACAACCGCGGCGAGTTCGAGTTCCAGGTCCGCGTCGCCTCCGCGGCCCAGCAGATGCTCGAAGTGGTCACCGCCCACCAGCTGCGCGGCCTGGCCGAGGTCACCGAGCTGCGTGACCTCATCTACGAGGGCGGTGTGGCGCTCAACTGCGTCAACAACACCAAGCTCCTGGAGGACCTGCCCTTCGAGCGCGCCGAGGTCAGCTTCGGCGCCAGCGACCCGGGCGTGTCCATCGGTGCCGCCGCGCACGTCGTCCGCGAGCAGAACGTCCCGCTCGTGCCCGTCAAGTCGCCCTACCTCGGCCCGGAGTTCTCCGCCGAGGAGATCCTCGCCGTCCTGGACGGCTACACCGACCGCGTCACCTGGGAGGAGCACCCCGACGGCGCGATCGTGCCGAAGACCGCCGACCTCCTCAGCGGCAAGACGGTCATCGGCTGGTTCCAGGGCCGCACCGAGTACGGCCCGCGCGCCCTCGGCAACCGTTCCATCCTGGCCAACCCGTCCCACGCGGACATGAAGGACATCATCAACACCCGCGTCAAGCACCGCGAGCCGTTCCGGCCGTTCGCCCCCATCGTCCTGGAGGAGAACGCGGCGAAGGTCTTCGAGCTGGGCAAGAAGGAGCGCTCGCCGTACATGACCTTCGTGTTCCCGGTGAAGTCCGACTACGTGGACACCATCGCGGCCGCCACGCACGTCGACGCCACCTCGCGCATCCAGACGGTCACCGACGAGTCCAACGCGCGTCTGGCCACCCTGCTGCGCGAGTTCACCGCCCGCACCGACGTGCCGTGCCTCGTCAACACCTCCTTCAACGTCGCGGGCGAGCCGGTCGTCAACTCTCCCAAGGACGCGGTCGAGTGCTTCCTCGGCACCGACATCGACTACCTGGTCCTGGGCGACTACCTGGTCACCAAGCGGTGAGCGCGACCACCGGAATCGCCTGGCGCGCGCGTACGGCACTGCTCCTGGAGGCGATCGGCGCGGTGGCCACCGTGGGCCCCGTCGTCGCCGTCATCGAGGTGTGCAGGGAACTGCTCGACGGCGACCCCGACAGCGGCCGGATCAGCCGGCTCGTGCTGCTCGTGGCCGTCGCGGCCGTCGCCGGATTCGTCGCGCAGCTGGTGGGCCGTGTGCTGAGCAAGGAGGCGGGGGTGCGGACCCAGCACACCCTCCTCCTCGCGCTCACCGGCCGGCTGCGCGGCGCCCGGGCGGCCCGGCCGCTGCACGCGTCCTGGCAGCGGCACGGCACCACCCTGGGCCGTGACGTCCACTCGATGGGGGTGATGGTCGGCCGGGCGGGTCCCGAGCTCCTCTCGGCCGTCCTCGTCTTCGTCCTGTCGATCGGCTATCTCTTCTGGGTCGACTGGCTGATGGCGCTCATCACCCTGGCGCCGATCCTGCTGGGCTTCGCCGTCTTCGGCTTCATCTCCGCGCGCTTCTTCCGCGAGATGGCGACCGACTACGCGGCGAGCATCGGCGGCATCGACGCCGTGCGGCCCACCATCGCCCTCGACCGGCGCGTCAACCCGGCCGGCACCCGGTCCGACACGGCCGCCGCGACCCGGCACGCCGCCGGCCGGCTCGCCGATGTCACCGACGAGTTCAGCGAGTTCTTCCGCGTACGCATCGGCTCGCTGCTCGGTGGCCGTGCGCTCGCCGAGATCGCCTTCTCGCCGCTGTGCGTGCTGATCTTCGTGCTGTGCGGCGGCGGGCTGCTGCTCCGCTCGGACGGTCTCGCGACCGCCGACCTGGTGCCGTTCCTGCTGCTCGGCCCGGGTCTCGCCGCGCCCCTGCTGGCCATCACCTACTTCCTCGAAGAGGTGGGCGAGGGCAAGAAGGCCGCGGCGCGCCTGACCGAGTTCGCGTCCGGCGGCGCACCGGCCGAGGCCGCGCCCGCGGCCGGGGGCGACGCCAAGGACGGTGCGAAGGGCGACGCCAAGGACGACGCGACGCCGGAGCCCGAGGCCGACCCGGGCCCCGCGCTCGAACTGCCCGAGCGGGGCGTGCTGACCGTGGTCGCCGCCACCGACGCGGGCGCCGACGCGGTCATCGACCGGATCACGGCCGAGACGCCCGCGGAGCGGTTCGCCGCGGTGGAGGCCGCCCCGGCCGTCGCCATCGGCCCGATCGGCGCGTACGTCACCTCCGACCGCCCGGACGGCGGTGCCAAGGAGGCCGAGCGCGCCGCGCGTGCCGCGGGCTGCCACGAGTCGATCGCCGCGCTGCCGCGCGGCTACGACGCGGTCGTGGGCACCGAGGCGCCGCAGTCCTACCCGGAGCTCCAGCGGCTCGCGCTCGCCCGGCTGCTCGCCGCCGACCGCGACGTCGTCCTGCTCGACGAGCGCGCCTTCCCGGGCGACCAGGACACCGTCAGGGCGGCCGTCGCCGACCTGCGGGAGCGGGCCGCCGTGGTCGTCGTCGCGGCCGGGCCGCCCGCGGTCACCGAGGGACGGCTCGTGGTGACGGAGGACGGCAAGGTGGTGGCCTCCGGCACCCACGAGGAGCTGACCGGCCCCGACGGGCCGTACGCCGATCTGTTCACCGGCGCCGCAGCGTCCCAGGAGGTGTCTCGATGAGGCCCGTACTCGCTCATTTCCTCAAGGTCACGGGGACGCGGGCACTGCGGTCGCTGTGCCTGTTCATGCTGGTCGGCGCCGTCATCCAGGGCATCGCGTTCGCCCTGGTGGTGCCCATCACCGAGGACCTGCTCACCCCCGACGCCGACGTGCCCTGGGCCTGGATCGGCGTCCTCGCGGTCGTCGGCCTGGTCTACGGGGTGCTGCACTACCTCAGCGTTCCCCTGGGCAACAACCTGGGCGCCGAGCTGGTGACCACCCTGCACCGGTCGGTCGCCGAGCGCGTGGGCAAGCTGCCCAACCGCACGCTCGACGCGGGCTACTCCGACCGCCTCGCCGCGCTCGACGGCACCGCGGTCGTGGTCCTGATGGGCCTGCCCGCGCACGTCCTGCGCCCGGCGGTGGCGGCCGTCTTCACCCCGGTGACCGTCATCGTCGTCAGCCTCTTCTTCGACGTGCGCGTCGCCCTGACGCTGGCCGGGGGTCTGGTCGTGCTGGCGCTCGTCTCGCTGCTCGTGGCCCGGCTGCTCGTCCGGCGCGAGGAGCCGGACGGCGCGGAGTGGCTGCGGCGCACGTACGAGCCGGCGGGCGCGGCGCACTCCGGCGGCCATCTGCTGCCGGCCGCCGGTGAGGTGCTGCTGTGGCGCGTGGTCGAGCTCGCCGCCTGCGCCGCCGTCGGCGTCGCGGCCGCGCTGGCCGCCGACGACGGGCTCTCGGCGGCCAAGGGCGTCGCGCTGATCGTGCTGGCGGTGCTCACGTACCGGCCCATGATGGAGGCCGTCCTGCTGACGAGCACCATCATGAACGCCCGCGAGGTCATGGCGGGCATCGGCCGGCTGCTCGGCACCCACGAGCAGGAGGACCGGCGGGCCGACGAGCCCGCCGCCGAGTGGCCCGGAAGCACCGAGGTCGTCTTCGACGGCGTCGGCCTGCGGGTCGAGGGCACGGACGTGCTCGCCACGGTGTCCTTCGAGGTGCCGGACGGGGCCACCACGGCGCTCGTCGGCACTCCCGACGGCCCCCGGCTGCTCCTGGGCGACCTGCTGACCGGCGATGTGACGCCGTCCTCGGGCCGGGTGCGCATCGGCGGCACGGACGTCACCGCGCTGGCCCCGGCCGTGGTCGAGCGGCACATCGCCCGGGTCTCCCCGCAGGCTCCGGTGCTCACCCGCGAGGAGGCCGCCCGGGTGCTCGACTCCTTCCCCGAGGAGTCGGCGGAGCGTCCCGGTGTGCGGGACGCTCTGGAGGGGCTGCGGGCGGCGGTGGAGCGGGAGAGCGACTCCGCCGTGGCGCTGCCGGAGCGGGACCGCTGGCGGCTCGCGCTGCTGCGGGCGCTGCGGGGCGATCCGTCCCTGGTGGTCGTGGACGCGACCGCCGGTGTGGACCCGTTCGGCGCCGACCCGCGTCTCGCGGAGCTGTTCGGCACGCTCGCCGCGGACCGGGCCTGCTGGCTGGTGACCGGCAGCGGCGGGGAACTCCCGCCGTGCGACCGGGTGGTGGAGACGACGGGCACGGATGCCACCGTGCGGACTCCCGCGGTGAACTGACGGGCCCTCCTCGCGTGCGGCGTCGTGCCGCACGCGAGGAGGCCGCTCGGCTCGCAGGGAGTCGGTGCCGTCGCACACGAAGACGGTTGCCGGACCCACACGAAAAGCGGTGCCGGGCCACAGTCTCCCGACTGTGGCCCGGCACCGTCCCGTTCGTGGCGCGGCGCGCCTACGCGGCGTCGCCCCAGAGCCCGTGGTGTTCCCGGTACCAGTCGACCGTCGCCGCGAGCCCGTCGTCGAACGGCACCGCGGGCCGGTAGCCCAGGACGCCGGAGATCTTGGAGATGTCCATCGCGTACCGCCGGTCGTGCCCCTTGCGGTCGGCCACGCGCTCCACCATCGACGCGTCCTTGCCGAGCAGGTCGAGCAGCCGCTCGGTCAGCGCCAGGTTCGTCAACTCCGTGCCGCCGCCGACGTTGTAGACCTCGCCCGGCTCACCGCCGCCCGCCACCAGCGCGATGCCCTGGCAGTGGTCGTCGACGTGCAGCCAGTCCCGGACATTCGCGCCGTCCCCATAGAGCGGCACCTTGCGGCCGGCCAGGAGATTCGAGACGAACAGCGGGATAATCTTCTCGGGATATTGGTACGGGCCATAGGTGTTGGAGCCGCGGGTCACGCTGACCGGCAGTCCATGCGTGCGGTGAAAGGCCAGGACCATGAGATCCGACGACGCCTTCGAGGCCGCATAGGGGGAGTTGGGGGAGAGGGGTTCCTCTTCCGTCCAGGGCGTGCCGTCGGCGTCCAGCGAGCCGTACACCTCGTCGGTCGAGACATGGACGAATTTGCCCACCTGTGCGTCGAGCGCGGCGGTCAGCAGCGTCTGCGTCCCCTGCACATTGGTCCGCACGAACTCGCCGGCTCCGGAAATGGAACGGTCGACGTGCGACTCGGCGGCGAAATGCACGACGAGATCGGCGCCCCGCAGGACCTCGCCCATCAGCGGCGCGTCGCAGATGTCGCCCGTCACGAAACTCAGCGCGGAATTCCCGGCGACGGGCGCGAGATTCTCTTTCCGGCCCGCGTACGTGAGCTTGTCGACAACCACCACTTCGGCTCCCGCGAGAGCCGGATAATCACCCTGCACCGCGTGCCGGACGAAGTTCGATCCGATGAATCCTGCACCACCGGTGACAACTATGCGCACTGGACACCTTTCAGCCTTGGCGGGAAATTTCCATCAAGTACTGCCCGTAATCGGTCTTCCCCAGCCGACTGCCCAGCTCATAGCAGGCCGAGGCGTCGATGAAGCCCATGCGGTAGGAAATCTCCTCAAGGCACGCTATCCGCACGCCCTGGCGCTGTTCCAGCGTCTGCACGAACTGCGAGGCCTGGAGCAGCGAGTCGTGGGTCCCGGTGTCCAGCCAGGCGAACCCGCGGCCGAGGTTGACCATCCTGGCCCTGCCCTGCTCCAGGTAGACGCGGTTGACGTCGGTGATCTCCAGCTCGCCGCGGGCCGAGGGGCGGACGTTCTTGGCCACGTCGACGACGTCGTTGTCGTACACGTACAGACCGGTGATGGCGAGGTTGGACCGGGGATCGGCCGGCTTCTCCTCCAGGGAGACGAGCCGTCCCTCGTCGTCGACCTCGCCGATTCCATAGCGCTCGGGATCACTCACCGAATAGCCGAACAGGACGCAGCCGTCGACGTCCCGCATCTCCTCCTGGAGCATTCTGCCGAAGCGGGGGCCGTGGAAGATGTTGTCGCCGAGAATCAGCGTCACCGAGTCATTGTCGATGAATTCCGCGCCGATGACGAATGCCTCGGCGATGCCGTTCGGCTCCGCCTGCTCGGCGTATTCGATGTTCAGGCCCAGCTGGCTGCCGTCCCCGAGCAGATCGCGGAACGTGCCCAAGTGGCGCGGCGAGGAAATGACGAGAATGTCTTGGATGCCGCCCAGCATGAGTGCCGAGAGCGGATAGTAAATCAACGGTTTATTGTAAACCGGAAGGATCTGCTTCGATATGGCATACGTTAACGGGTAGAGCCGGGTGCCACTTCCCCCGGCCAGGATTATGCCCTTCATGCGACCAAGATCTCCGTAAACGGCTGGGCTGGACTGGATGGTTCCGAAGGGGGCGCCCGAGAGCGCGGAGGCCGCTGCTGCATGCTCAAAGCGGCTTTATCTTACGGTTGTTCAAAAGTGAGCGTAGGCTTCTGTGATCGTCGCTGTCAATGTGACCCGGGACTCGTCCAGTTGTAAACCCGGATTCTCAACTCCGAGCCCTCTTCGGCATGTTGTCCAGCGGATTTCGGGCGGTACTCGGAGGTGGGCCGCGCGCCCACTCGCGGTCCACTCCGACGCGCGCTCCCGATTGCCCTCGCGCACCGCGCGGACAATCTCCGGCGCGCGGGCCGGACCGGCGGGCCCGGCCGGACGCGTGCTCTGCCGGCTCGCCGATGTGCACGCTCCGTCGGCTCGCCGATCTGTTCGAGCTCGGGTAGCCTTTCGACGTAAGGCAGGCCCACTGTCCTGCGCATCAGCCCCCGTACCTCTTTGGAGGACCACACATGGTCGGGGGCGTTTTGCTGTGTCTTCGTGGGAGTGACCTGCGCCGTTTCGCGTGAAAATGTGAGACTTATGCGTTTTCTTGAGCCCGGTACGGGTCGGCATGTTTCGAGTCCTCCGGTCCCCTACGACCTGACGTACGACGACGTCTTCATGGTCCCGAGGCGGTCCGCCGTCGGCTCCCGCCAGGGCGTCGACCTCTCCTCGCCCGACGGCACCGGCACCACGATTCCGCTGGTCGTCGCCAACATGACCGCGATCGCCGGCCGGCGCATGGCCGAGACCGTGGCGCGCCGCGGCGGCCTCGTCGTCATCCCCCAGGACATCCCGATCGAGGTCGTCACCGACGTCATCTCCTGGGTCAAGACGCGCCACCACGTCCTGGACACCCCGATCGTCCTGGCCCCCTCGCAGACCGTCGCGGACGCGCTCGCGCTGCTGCCCAAGCGCGCGCACAACGCCGGTGTCGTCGTCGACGCCGACCACAAGCCCGTCGGCGTCGTCACGGACGCGGACCTCAGCGGCGTGGACCGCTTCACGCAGCTCTCCGAGGTCATGTCCAAGGACCTGCTGCTCCTGGACGCCGACATCGAGCCGCGCGACGCGTTCAACAAGCTGGACGGCGCCAACCGCCGCTACGCCCCGGCCGTGGACAAGGACGGCCGCCTCGCGGGCATCCTCACCCGCACGGGCGCCCTGCGCGCGACCCTCTACACCCCGGCCGTCGACGCCGACGGCGGCCTGCGCGTCGCCGCCGCCGTCGGCATCAACGGCGACGTGGCGGGCAAGGCCAAGCAGCTCCTCGACGCGGGCGCGGACACGATCGTCGTGGACACCGCGCACGGCCACCAGGAGTCGATGATCTCGGCGATCAAGGCCGTCCGCGGTCTCGACCCGAAGGTGCCGATCGTCGCGGGCAACATCGTCGCCGCCGAGGGCGTCAAGGACCTCATCGACGCGGGCGCGGACATCATCAAGGTCGGTGTGGGCCCCGGCGCCATGTGCACCACCCGCATGATGACCGGCGTCGGCCGGCCGCAGTTCTCCGCGGTCCTGGAGTGCGCCGCCGAGGCCAAGAAGTACGGCAAGCACGTCTGGGCCGACGGCGGTGTCCGCCACCCGCGCGACGTCGCCATGGCGCTGGCCGCCGGCGCGTCGAACGTGATGATCGGCTCCTGGTTCGCCGGTACGTACGAGTCCCCGGGCGACCTGCAGCACGACGCCAAGGGCCGTGCGTACAAGGAGTCCTTCGGCATGGCCTCGGCCCGCGCCGTCAAGAACCGGACCTCGGACGAGTCGGCCTACGACCGCGCCCGCAAGGCCCTGTTCGAGGAGGGCATCTCGACCTCCCGGATGTTCCTCGACCCGGCCCGTCCGGGTGTCGAGGACCTGATCGACTCGATCATCGCGGGCGTCCGCTCCTCCTGCACGTACGCGGGCGCGGGCTCCCTGGAGGAGTTCACCGAGCGCGCGACGGTCGGCATCCAGAGCGCCGCCGGTTACGCCGAGGGCAAGCCGCTGCACGCCAGCTGGAGCCAGTAGCCGGGGGAGCCGATCGGCTCCGTGCCCGTCGAAGGAAGCCCGCGCCCCTCAGGGGCGCGGGCTTCCTTCTTTGTCCGGATCTGACGGCGTATCAATAGTTCCCCGCGGCCTGCGGAACGCAACGGACGAAACGGACCGCGCAACGAAGAGACGCATATGACGGAAGTGCGCAATGATCATCCGTGGTTGCGCAAGGGTGCTGCGTTACGGTCGGGAAGCCGCTGCCTCTAGAGTCATCCGCTGAACGTGGTGTGGCGGGGACCGCCTGCTCGGTGGTTCCGTCGTCAGTCGCGGGTGCCACGGGTCCTCGCCGCCCTGACCGGCAGCGATGAAGGAGCCAGCGCGTGCTCGACCAAGGCGCACCCCCGCAGAACCGCCCAAGCCCCCCGGGCAGCCCTGGCCTCGCCGGCCGTCTCATGCGCCGCAAGCCGGTGGAACTCCTGGTCGAAGAGGGTGGCCAGGGCGAGGGCGGCTCGCTCCGGCGCTCGCTCGGCATGTGGCAGCTGACCATGATCAGCATCGGTGCCACGCTCGGCACCGGCATCTTCGTCGTCCTCGGCGAGAGCGTCCCCAAGGCCGGACCCGCCGTCACGATCTCCTTCGTGATCGCCGGACTCACCGCCCTCTTCTCGGCCCTCTCGTACGCCGAGCTGGCCGGCTCCATACCGGTCGCGGGCTCCTCCTACTCGTACGCGTACGCAACGATGGGTGAACTCGTCGCCTGGGTCTGCGGCTGGTGCCTGGTCCTGGAGTACGGCGTCTCGGTCGCCGCCGTGGCCGTCGGCTGGGGCGAATACCTCAACGAACTGCTCGACGGCACCATCGGCGTCACCATCCCCGACGCGCTCTCCGCGGCGCCCGGCGAGGTCGACGGCGCCATCATCAACCTGCCCGGCCTGCTCGTCGTGCTGCTCGCCATGGTCTTCCTGCTCGGCGGCGCCAAGGAGTCGGCGACGGCCAACACGATCATGGTCATCGTGAAGATCGCCGCGCTCGTGCTCTTCTGCGCCATCGGCTTCATGGGCTTCAAGTCCGGCAACTACGAGGACTTCATGCCGCTCGGCACGGCCGGTGTCAGCGCCGCCGCCGCGAGCCTCTTCTTCTCCTACATCGGCTTCGACGCCGCCTCCACCGCCGGTGAGGAGGCCAAGAACCCGCAGCGCGACCTGCCCCGCGCGATCATGCTGTCGCTGGTCATCGTCACCGCCCTCTACGTCCTGGTCGCCGCCGTCGCCGTCGGCGCCTGGAACTGGAAGGACTTCGAGGGCTCCGAGGCCACGCTCGCCGCGATCATGAACGACGTCAGCGGCCAGCACATGTGGGGCACGATCCTCGCCGCGGGTGCGGTCATCTCCATCGCGTCCGTCGTCCTGACCGTCCTCTACGGCCAGACCCGCGTCCTGTTCGCCATGTCCCGCGACGGTCTGGTCCCCAAGACGTTCGGCAAGGTCAGCAAGAAGACGGGCACGCCGCGCGTGAACACCGTCATCGTCTCGCTGTTCTGCGGCGCGCTCGCCTCCGTCATCCCGCTCGGCAAGCTCGTCGACGCCACCAGCATCGGCACGCTCTTCGCCTTCGGTCTGGTCAACATCGCCGTGATCGTGCTGCGCCGCACCCGCCCGGACATGCCCCGCACCTTCCGCGTGCCGCTCGGCTGGCTCTTCCCGGTCCTCGGCTTCGGCTTCTGCGCGTACAACATGTTCAGCCTCGACTCGATCACCTGGGTCGTGTTCGGTGTCTGGATGGCCGTCGGCCTCGTGTTCTACTTCCTGTACGGCATGCGCCGCTCCCGATTGGCCACAGCAGAAAAGTGATCCACCCCCCGTGCGACTGAACGATCTCGACGAACGCATCGTGCACGCCCTCGCCGAGGACGCCCGCCGCTCCTACGCCGACATCGGCCAGCTGGTCGGCCTCTCCGCGCCCGCCGTGAAGCGGCGCGTGGACCGGCTGCGGGCCACCGGAGCCATCACCGGCTTCACGGTCCGCGTCGATCCGGCGGCCCTCGGCTGGGAGACCGAGGGGTTCATCGAGATCTACTGTCGCCGCAACACCTCGCCGGAGGCGATCCAGCGAGGTCTTGAGCGGTATCCGGAGATCGCGTCCGCGTCCACCGTCACCGGGGACGCGGACGCGATCGTCCAGGTCTTCGCCGCCGACATGCGGCACTTCGAGCGGGTGCTCGAACGGATCGCGGGCGAGCCGTTCGTGGAGCGGACGAAGTCCGTGCTGGTGCTTTCGCCCCTGATGCGGAGATTTTCTTCGGGCTCGCCCGCTTAGTCGCGCCCCTTCGTCCAGTCGCGCCCGTTCATCGGCGTGACGTGGAACGTCCCGCTCCCCGGCCTCGTCTTCTCGAACGGGGCCGCGCTCACGCACTTGGGCATGTCGTCCGGCAGCTCGCTCGGCAGGCCCAGCATCGCCCAGCTGTAGCCGAAGCGGTCCTGCTCGCCCTGGTCGTGGACCGTCAGGCCGACGCGCTTGCCGACCGTGTTCCTCAGGTCGCCGTCCGCCTCGGTGACCACCGCGGACACCGTGGCGACCTTCCCTCCGGTCATCAGGCAGTCCACCCGCGCCTCACCGGCGCCGCCCCACTTCAGCTCCTCCACGTAGTGGCTGAACCGGATCGTGCCGTGGGCCCTGCCCGGATCCCTCGCGTCCGCGGCGTCCAGCCGGGCGTCGAAGGTGAACGTGATCTCGTCGCCCTTGGGCCGGTCGATCATCGCCGTGCCGGTCAGGGCGGCTGCCGCGCGTTCCTTGGCGGGGCGGGGCGAGGAGCCGTCCCAGCCCGATTCCGACGCGGCGGCGGAGAAGCCCGCTCCGCCGACGGCGAGCACGAGTGCGATGCCCGCGACGGCGGCGCAGGTGCGGGCGGTCCGGTTGGTGAGTCTCACGGGATGTCCTCCGTCTGTGGCCCCTCGCCCGGCTCTTCCGGGCGAGTCCCACACTTCCGCGCGCCGGCGCCCCGCACATCGCACGCGAGGAGGTGACCGCCTCCGCCGCGCGGCGGGGACGCCGGCTCCCGGGCCCTCCCGGGGAAGGAGCCGCCCGACCCCCGTACGGGCGGCCCCGGGTCACTGGCCGGTCGGGTAGTCGAACTTCCACGGGAGCACGGTGAAGTCGCCGGTGCCGCTCCTGACCTTCTCGTACGGGGCCGAGCTCGCGCACTTCGCCAGGGTGTCCGGCTGGCCCTGCGTCGCGCCGTAGGCCGCCCAGCTGTAGCCGACCCGGTCCTGCCTGCCCTTGCCCTTGTCGTCGACGGTGAAGCCGACCCGCCGGTTCTTGAGCTCGGGCAGGTTCGTCTCCTTGATGATGCCGGTGGCCGTCGCCACCTTGCCGCCCGTCATCAGGCAGTCGATACGGCCCTTCGCCCAGCCGCCCTTGCCGCCCGGCTTGTCGAGGTGGACGAAGCCGAAGGTGCCGGTGGCCTGCGAGGGGTCGTTCCGGTGCTTGGTCGCGAGATGCGCGTCGAAGGTGAACGTCACGTCCTCGGTGGTCTTGCGCCACATCTTCGCCGAGCCCGTGAGCGCGGCGGCCTCCCCGCGCTGGGCCCGCTCGCCGGTGCCGGTGTGCGCCGCCGTCTGCCCCGCCGCCGGGGGACGGACCGCGTCGTCACCGGACGCCGCGGCCACTCCCGCGGCCCCCGCGGTCATGAGGAGCGCGGCGCCCACGGCGAGGGCGCGGCGGTGCTTGAGGGTGCGAGTGGCGATCATGCGGTTCACGGAAGTTCCTCCGTCGTCGAGGGCCGTTCACCCGGTCTCTCCGGGCGAGATCAATCTCTCCCGGACGAGGGGTCCGGCACGTCGGGCCACGGGCGGCACTCCGCTTCCCCCGCGCGGTGGGGGCCGCCGCGTCCGCCCTGGTCCTCAGGGTGGACACCCCCGATACCCCGGGCGCACACCACCGCACCCGGGGCCCCTCGCGCACCACGCAACGAATCGCCGCTCCGGGCCCCGCACGCGCAACGGATCGTGCGGCGGCCCGCAACGGTCGCACCTTGTCCGGGCGGGGCCGCCGACCGTACCGTCATACGGACCCCACCAGCCCCTTCGTACGCCTTGAGGTTCCGCCATGCCTGCGCTGCGCACCGCCCTGCTCCAGAGCTCAGGGCAGCTCGGATCCGTCGCCGAGAACCTCGCGGCGCTCGACGAGGCCGCGGCGCGCGCCGCGGCGGCCGGTGCCGGGCTCCTCGTGGCGCCCGAGCTCTTCCTGACCGGGTACGCGATCGGCGACGACATCGCCCGCCTGGCCGAGCCCGCCGACGGGGCGTCCGCGAAGGCGATCGCCGAGATCGCGGCCCGCCACGACGTCGGCGTCGTCTACGGCTACCCCGAGCGCGCGGGCGAGAGCGTCTTCAACTCCGCGCAGCTGATCGGCCCGGACGGCATTCGCCTGGCCAACTACCGCAAGACCCACCTCTTCGGCGGCTTCGAGCGCGGCGCCTTCACGCCCGGCGAACAGCCCGTCGTGCAGGCCGAGTTGGGCGGCGTCCGGGTCGGCCTCATGATCTGCTACGACGTGGAGTTCCCGGAGAACGTCCGCGCACACGCGCTGGCCGGCACCGACCTGCTGGTCGTCCCGACCGCGCAGATGCACCCCTTCCAGTTCGTCGCCGAGTCCGTCGTTCCGGTGCGCGCCTTCGAGAACCAGCTGTACGTCGCGTACGTCAACCGGGTCGGCCCCGAGGGCGAGTTCGAGTTCGTCGGGCTCTCCACGCTGGCCGGGCCCGACGGCATCGCCCGCGCCCGCGCGGGCCGCGGCGAGGACCTGGTGTTCGGCGACGTCGACCCGGAGTTCCTGAGCGCCTCGCGCGAGAACAACCCGTACCTGCGCGACCGCCGCCCCGGCCTGTACGCGTCGCTCGTCTGAGCCCCGAGCCTCCGCCCCGAGCTTTCTGCCTCAGTTCCCCGCAAGGAGTCCGTACCCCATGACGTCCACGGTGCCCACCGCCGTCCAGCACACCGACGCCCAGCCGCCCATCACCATGTTCGGCCCGGACTTCCCCTACGCGTACGACGACTTCCTCGCGCACCCCGCGGGCCTGGGCCAGATACCCGCGACCGGGCACGGCACCGAGGTGGCCGTCATCGGCGGCGGTCTGTCCGGCATCGTCGCCGCGTACGAACTGATGAAGATGGGCCTCAAGCCCGTCGTCTACGAGGCCGACCAGATCGGCGGACGGCTGCGCACCGTCGGCTTCGAGGGCACCGGCACCGACGGGCTCACCGCCGAGATGGGCGCGATGCGCTTCCCGCCGTCCTCGACGGCGCTCCAGCACTACATCGACCTGGTGGGCCTGAAGACCAGGGCGTTCCCCAACCCGCTCGCCGAGTCGACCCCCTCGACGGTCGTGGACCTCAAGGGCGAGTCGCACTACGCCACCACCGTCGACGACCTGCCGCAGGTCTACCGCGACGTGATGAACGCCTGGAACGCCTGCCTGGAGGAGGGCGCGGACTTCTCCGACATGAACCGCGCCCTGCGCGAGCGCGACGTACCGAAGATCCGCGAGATCTGGTCGAAGCTCGTCGAGAAGCTCGACAACCAGACCTTCTACGGCTTCCTCTGCGACTCCGAGGCCTTCAAGTCCTTCCGGCACCGCGAGATCTTCGGCCAGGTCGGCTTCGGCACCGGCGGCTGGGACACCGACTTCCCGAACTCCATCCTGGAGATCCTGCGCGTCGTCTACACCGAGGCCGACGACCACCACCGCGGCATCGTCGGCGGCAGCCAGCAGCTGCCCCTTCGCCTGTGGGACCGCGAGCCGCAGAAGATCGTGCACTGGGCGCTCGGCACGTCCCTGAGCGCGCTGCACGAGGGCGGCGCGCCCAAGCCGGCGGTCACCCGCCTGACCCGCACCGCGGGCAACCGCATCACGGTCACCGACGCCTCCGGCGACATCCGCACCTATCAGGCGGCGATCTTCACCGCCCAGTCGTGGATGCTGCTCTCCAAGATCGACTGCGACGACTCGCTCTTCCCCATCGACCACTGGACGGCGATGGAGCGCACCCACTACATGGAGAGCTCGAAGCTCTTCGTGCCGGTGGACCGGCCGTTCTGGCTGGACAAGGACGAGGAAACGGGTCGTGACGTCATGTCGATGACGCTCACCGACCGCATGACGCGCGGGACGTACCTGCTCGACGACGGTCCGGACAAGCCCGCCGTCATCTGCCTCTCGTACACCTGGTGCGACGACAGCCTGAAGTGGCTGCCGCTCTCGGCGAACGAGCGCATGGAGGTCATGCTCAAGTCGCTCGGCGAGATCTACCCGAAGGTCGACATCAGGAAGCACATCATCGGCAACCCGGTGACGGTGTCCTGGGAGAACGAGCCCTACTTCATGGGCGCGTTCAAGGCGAACCTGCCGGGCCACTACCGCTACCAGCGCCGCCTGTTCACCCACTTCATGCAGGACCGCCTCCCCGAGGACAAGCGGGGCATCTTCCTCGCGGGCGACGACATCTCCTGGACGGCGGGCTGGGCCGAGGGCGCGATCCAGACGGCGCTGAACGCGGTGTGGGGCGTCATGCACCACTTCGGCGGGACCACCGACGCGACGAACCCGGGCCCCGGGGACGTGTACGACGAGATCGCGCCGGTGGAACTGCCCGAGGACTGAGCCGCCCCGGGGCCGAGCGCCGCGGCGGCCGGGGCGCTCAGACCCCGGCCGCCCGCGCCGCCTCGAACACCTGGCCCGCGACGTCCTTCAGCTCCTGGGCGTCGCGCGTCGACGTGGCCAGCTCGACGATGATCTCGTCGACGCCCACCGCGGCGTGCGCCGCCAGGTCCTCGACGATCTGGCCGACGCTGCCCTGGAACGGGGCGCGGTCCGCGCCGTCGTACGCGGCGGCCGTGTACGACGCGTTGGCCCGCAGCACGCTGCGCACCGGCCGCTCGCGGCCCCGCTCGACGGCCACCTCCCGCACCCTGGTCCACTGCTCGGCCAGCGCCTTCGCACCCGTGGCCACCGGCATCCAGCCGTCCGCGCGGTCCACCAGCCTGCGCAGGGCGCGCGGGCCGTTCGCGGGCAGCAGGACCGGGATCGGCCGCGCGGGCTTGGGCCCGACCACGGACGGCACCACGGTGGTCAGCTCGCCGGTGTACGCCACCGGGTCCGGACCCCAGACCGCGCGGCAGACGTCGATCAGCTCGTCCAGGACCTTGCCGCGCCGCTCGAACGGCGCCACGGAGGCGGCCGCGTACTCGTCGCGGGCCCAGCCCGTGCCGAAACCCGCGAGCACCCGGCCACCGCTCGCCGCGTCCAACGAGGCCAGCGAACGGGCCAGTTGGAAGGGCACGTGCAGCGGGGCGACCAGCACGCTGGTGCCGAGCCCCGCGGTCTCCGTGGCCGCGGCGGCGAGCGTCAGCGTGACCAGCGGGTCGGCGACCGAGCGGTAGTGGTCGGGCCAGGCGAGGCCCGGGACGCCGTACAGGCCCTGGGTGGCGGGCTCGGGATACAGGATGCGCTCGAACACCCACAGGCTTTCGTAGCCGATGTCCTCCGCGGCACGGGCGACCGCCGGGACGTCGCGTCCGAGGGCGTACTGCTTGGTCTGCGGGAGACCCAGTCCGAGTCGGGTGGCCATGCCGGTGCTCCTTCGCGTCGGATCACGTCGAGGTCGTTCGTGCAACGTACAACGATCGCGGGGGAGCGGCGGGTCGGGCGGCGGTGCCTGGCCGGATCGGTCCGGCGGCGGGGCGGCCGGGCGGGTCAGTCCGGCAGCGGGGTCAGCAGGATCCGCCCGACCAGGCCGACCGCCGCGTCGAGGCGCTCCCTGAACTCCTGGCCGACGGCGGGCAGTTCGCGCAGCGCCCACAGGGTGCGGGCCGTCGCCCACGCGCCGTCGCGGGCGCGCTCCAGGCTCCAGGAGCCGGCCAGGTGTGTCAGCGGGTCACCGATCTGCAGCAGATCGGGTCCGGGCATCAGCTCCTCGCGGATGCGCTCCTCCAGCGACACCAGGACGTCGCCCACGCGGTCGAACTCGTCCTCCAGGTCGGCCGGTTCGCAGTCGAGCGTCCGGCAGCTGTCCACCAGGGCGAGCGCCAGGTCGTGCCCGATGTGCGCGTTGATGCCCGCGAGCGCGAACTGCAGCGGCCGTACGCCGGGATGGCGGCGGTACTGGAACAGCGGGCGCCAGCAGGCGGGCGTGCGGTATCCCTCGGACGCCGCGTCGACGGCCGCCAGATAGCGCTCGGCGAACCGGACGTCGAGCGTGATCGCGGCGTGCGCGTCGGGAAAGGCGCCGAGGCGGATGTGCCGGGCGACCTCCTCCGTGACCGACAGGTACACGCGGTTGAAGACGGCGACTCCGTCGCGGGGCGGCCAGTCGGCGCCGAGCGCCCGCATCCGTGCCATCACGCCGTCGACCCCGTGCGCCGGGGTCCTGGACTCTGCGAACCGCTCCAACCGCGCCATGGGGGCAGGGTCCCAGCCCCGGGCCCGGCCGGGTGCCAGCGCACCGGAGGCTTCCCCGAAACGAGGGAACCGCCGCCGCGCCGGCAGCCCGGGAGGGGCACAGCGCTGTGCCGAAGGCGCCTACGAGTGGGCGCCCGACCGAGCCGCGGCGGGCGCGGCGGCCCGCCGTCCCAGGCCGAGCGCCGCGCCGCCGACGGCCAGGGCGAGCGCCACGAGCAGCGCGCTGACCCCCAGCGGCGCGCGGTAGCCGAGCCCCGCGGAGATCGCGAGGCCGCCGCACCACGGGCCGAGCGCGGCGCCCACGTTGAGCGCGGCCGTGGCGAACCCGCCCGCCAGGTGCGGCGCGTCGGTCGCCGCGTACAGCGCCTGGGAGATGAGCGTGGAGCCGACGCCGAACGACAGCGCGCCCTGCACGAGCACCAGCACGACCACCGCCGCCGGATGCGCGGCCGTCACCGCGAAGAGGAGCCAGCCGCCCAGCAGCGCGAGGGAGCCGCCGACCAGGAGCGGCAGGGGCCGCGCGTCGGCGAGGCGCCCGCTCGCGCTGACGCCGACGAACGAGCCGACGCCGAACAGCGCGAGCAGCACCGGCACCCCGGCGGAGCCGAATCCCGTGACGTGGGTGGCCAGCGGCTCCAGGTACGTGAACGTGCAGAACGTCGCGCCGTTCACCAGCGCGCCGAGGAGCAGCGTCACCAGGAGCCGCGGCCGGCGCAGGGCGCGCAGCTCACCGAGCGCGCCCGGCCCCCCGGCGTCCGGGGCCCCGGCCGGTACGGCCCGCGCGATGGCGAACACGGCGGGCAGGGAGACCAGGGCCACGGCCCAGAACGCCGAGCGCCAGCCCCACGCCTGGCCGAGCAGCGCGCCGGCGGGCACGCCCGCGACACAGGCGAGGGTGACGCCGCCGAGCAGCGCGGAGGTCGCGCGGCCCTTCGCGTTCGGCTCGACCATGGCCACGGCGGTCACCAGGGCGACCGCCAGGAACCCGGCGTTGGCGAGGGCGCCGACGACACGGGTGGCGAGCAGCACCGCGAAGCTGGTGGTGAGGGCGCCGAGGACATGGACGCCGAGGAAGGTGATCAGGAAGAACAGCAGCGCGCTCCGCCGCGAGAAGCGACGGCTGACGACGGCCATCAGGGGCGCACCGACGATCATTCCCACGGCGAACGCCGAGGTCAGATGGCCGGCCGTCGGGATGGACACGTCGAGGTCACGCGCGATGTCCGAGACCAGGCCGGACAGCATGAACTCGGAGGTGCCTTGCGCGAAGACGGCAAGGCCGAGCAGGTAGAGGGCAAAGGGCACAGCAGGACTCCGCAACCACGGTGGGGATCGAGAGGATCAGGGCACGGGGGCGGTGATCCGGTGGTGGCGGTGCCGGGAGCGCGCGAGCGGCTGCACGAGGGCAGCGTGAAGGGCCGCGGGAAGGCGGCGGGACGCGTCAGCGCGTGTGCACGGGAAGCCACCGGACGACCGGTGGCCGGAGTCTGTCGGACTCGGGTTGCGACATGGTGCGCACCCTAATCAGGAGGCACGCACCGCGTCCAATGGTTTCAGCGCTTCTCGCCGGTGCCGTCCTCGGCGCCTGCCTCGTCGTACGTCGAGGTGCCCGAATCCAGCAGGGGTTCCTGGGACTTGAGGTGCGGGGGAGCGAAGGCGCGCAGCACGTGGTAGCCCGTGATGACGACGATCGTGCCGAGGGCGATGCCGCTGAGCTGGAAGTTGTCGGTGAACTTCAGGGAGACGCCGCCCACGCCGATGATGATGCCCGCCGCGGCCGGCACGAGGTTCAGCGGATTGCGCAGGTCCACCCCGGCGTTGATCCAGATCTGGGCGCCGAGCAGGCCGATCATGCCGTACAGGATGACCGTGATGCCGCCGAGCACACCGCCGGGGATCGCGGCCACGACCGCGCCGAACTTGGGGCAGAGACCGAAGAGCAGCGCGAAGCAGGCCGCCGCCCAGTACGCGGCCGTGGAGTAGACGCGGGTCGCCGCCATCACGCCGATGTTCTCGGAGTACGTCGTGTTGGGCGGGCCGCCGACCGCGGTGGAGAGCATGGAGGCGGCGCCGTCGGCGGAGATGGCGGTGCCGAGCTTGCCGTCCAGGTTGTCGCCGGTCATCTCGCCGACGGCCTTCACATGGCCCGCGTTCTCCGCGATCAGCGCGATGACGACGGGCAGCGCCACGAGGATCGCCGACCACTCGAAGCTCGGCGCGTGGAAGGAGGGCAGCCCGATCCAGTCGGCCTTGCCCACGGCGGACAGGTCGAGGCGCCAGTGGTCGACGACCTTGCCGGAGCCGTCCGCCGAGTGGATCTTGCCGAAGACCAGGTCGAACACCCACGAGATGACGTACCCGAAGATCAGTCCGAGGAAGATCGCGATGCGCGACCAGAAGCCGCGCAGACACACCACGGCCAAACCGGTGAACAGCATCACCAGGAGGGCCGTCCACTGGTCCTGCGGCCAGTAGGTCGACGCGGTGACCGGCGCCAGGTTGAAGCCGATCAGCATGACGACCGCGCCGGTCACGATCGGCGGCATCGCGGCGTGGATGATCCGCGCCCCGAACTTCCGCACCGCGAGTCCCGCCAGGAACAGCGCCGCCCCGACGACGAAGACCGCGCCGGTCACCGTCGCGCTGGAGCCGCCCTGCGCGCGGATGACGGCGGCGACGCCCACGAAGGAGAGCGAGCAGCCCAGGTAGCTGGGCACCCGGCCGCGGGTGGCGAGCAGGAAGATGGCGGTCGCGACACCCGACATCATGATGGCCAGATTCGGGTCGAGCCCCATGAGGACGGGCGCCACGAAGGACGCCCCGAACATGGCCACCACGTGCTGCGCGCCGAGCCCGAAGGTACGCGGCCACGAGAGCCGCTCATCAGGGCGGACGACCGCGCCGGGCGCGGGGGTGCG
Source organism: Streptomyces sp. NPDC052114 (assembly GCF_040680155.1). Lineage (NCBI taxonomy): Bacteria > Bacillati > Actinomycetota > Actinomycetes > Kitasatosporales > Streptomycetaceae > Streptomyces > Streptomyces sp. NPDC052114. The sequence continues at coordinate 311,318 of NZ_JBFAWC010000012.1, forward strand.
CCCGTCGCCGTGCAGTCTCCAGCGCACGCCGAGATCCATGGTGAGTGTCGCTTTCTGTGCGCCGAGGGGGCCGTGTCGCCTGGCCCGAAATGATCGACGCCATGTTAATGCGGCGTCAGTGCGACTTCTCCCCGGTGCGGTTCACCCGGCCTCGGGTCGGGACGGTCGTCCCGACCCTTCAGGACTTCGGTCCGGGCGCCGCCACGTCGGCCGGCGCGGTCACCGAGGACGTGCGGCCGTCCGTGCGCAGGACCCCCGCGAAGACGGCGAGACCGCAGGCCAGCAGCGTCACCAGACCGAAGGAGGCCACGAGGCTCGTCGCCTGCGCCAGGGCGCCGATCGCCGACGGGGCGAGCAGGCTGGAGGTGTACGTGATGGTGGCGACGCCCGCGATGGCCTGGCTGGGGTTGGGGCCGCTGCGCCCGGCGGAGGCGAAGGCGAGCGGCACCACGACCGCGATGCCGAGGCCCATCAGCGCGAAGCCGCCCATGGCGACCAGCGGGTGCGGGGCGACGACGACGAGGAGGCCGCCGAGCGCCGCGAGGATCCCGCCGGCGCGCACGGTGCGCACCGCGCCGAACCGGTTGACCACCGCGTCGCCCACGAGCCGCGCGATCGCCATGGTGAGCGTGAAGCCGGTGGTGGACGCGGCGGCGACACCGGCCGACGTGTCCAGGACGTCCCGCAGGTAGACCGCCGACCAGTCCAGGCTCGCGCCCTCCGCGAAGACCGCGCAGAAGCCGACGGCGCCGATCAGCAGGGCCGACTTGGGCGGCAGCGAGAACCGCGGCGGCGCCTCCTCCTCGGGCTCCGGCTGGAGGTCGAGGACGCCCTGGACGGCCATGAGGCCCGCCGCGGTGAGCGCCGCGGCGGCGAGCGCGTGGTGCAGCCGGGCGTCCGAGCCCAGATGGGCGGCGACCGTGCCGGCCGCGGAGCCGATCAGGGCGCCGACGCTCCACATGCCGTGCAGGCCCGACATGATCGACTTCTGCATGCGGTTCTCGGTCTCGACGCCGAGTGCGTTCATCGCCACGTCCGACATGCCCGAGGTCGCGCCGTACACGAACAGCGACAGGCAGAGCGTCGGCAGATTCGGCGCCAGCGACGGCAGGACCAGGGCGAGCGTCCACATCGCGAGCAGCCCGCGCAGCGCGTTGCGGGCGCCGAAGCGGTGGCTGATCCGGCTCGCCAGCGGCATCGCCACGGAGGCGCCGATCGCCGGGAAGGCGAGGGCCAGACCGAGCATGCCCGCGCTGACGTCGGAGTGCTCCTGGATCCAGGGCACCCGGGTCGCGAAGGAGCCCGCGACGGCGCCGTGCACACAGAAGACGGCCGCGACGGCGAGCCGCGCCCGCTTCAACCGGTGCTTGTCGAAGACCACTTCACTCATTCCGCTGTGCCCCTCCCGAGAGCTGCCCCGCTACGGCGACGTAAACTATCAGGAACCCTGCCTGATAAATAGACGACTTTCTGTGGGAGGATCCGGCCATGCCCGCCTCGCCCGCCTCACCGAGTACCGCCCGAGCCATCAACGACCGGCTCGCGCTGGGCCTCCTGCAGAGCGAAGGCCCCCTGACCGCGAACCAGCTGAAGCAGCTCACCGGCCTGTCCCGGCCCTCGGTCGCCGATCTCGTCGAGCGGCTCCAGGGCTCCGGACTCATCACGGTCGTCGGCGAGGCGGGTGCCCAGCGGCGCGGCCCGAACGCCCGGCTGTACGGGATCGTCGCCGACCGGGCCCACCTCGCCGCCCTCGACGTACGCACCGAGAGCGTCTCCGTCGTCGTCACCGATCTGCTCGGCGCGGTCCTCACCGAGGCCTCCGCGCCCATCGACGGCGAGACCGGGCCCGCGGTGGAGCGCGCCGTGGCCCTGGTCGGGCGCGCGGCCCGCGAGGGCGGCGTCCAGCGGCTGCACACGGTCGGCATGGGCGCCCCCGGCCTCATCGACCCCGCCACCGGCGACCTGCACGACACCACCTCGCTGCCCGCCTGGCACCGGCGCCTGGCGGGGGTGCTCCAGGAGCGGTTCGGCGCCCGGGTCCTCGTGGAGAACGAGAGCAACCTCGCCGCCCGCGCCGAGCAGCGCGACGGCGCCGCGCGCGACCGGGACACCTTCGTGCTGCTCTGGCTCGGCGACGGCGTCGGCGCCGCCGTCATGCTCGACGGGGTGCTGCGCCGGGGCGCGTCGGGCGGCGCGGGAGAGATCGGCTTCCTGCCGGTGCCGGGCACGGGCACCGTGCCGTCCGCCACCGGCTGCGAGGGCGGCTTCCACTCGCTGGCCTGCGCGGAGGCGCTGCGGGAACTCGGCGCGGAGCACGGCCTGCTGAAGCCGGAGATGACCGCCGCCGAGGTCGTGCGGCACGCGGTGGAGGCCGGTGAGGGCGCCTTCCTTGACGCCGCCGCCGACCGGATCGCCGTCGGCGCCGCCGCGATGACCGCGATCCTCGACCCGGGCTGCGTCGTCCTGGGCGGCGAGGTGGGCCGCGCGGGCGGCGCCGCGCTCGCCGACCGCGTCACGGAGCGCGTCGGCGCCATGTCCCCGCTGCGCACCGAGGTCCGCGCGAGCACGCTGGGCGGCGCGGCGGTGCTGCGCGGCGCCCTGCTCGCCGCCAGGGACGCGGCCCAGGACGAACTGTTCGGACCGCCGCCGGGGCACTGAGCCGGGCCCGGCCGCGCACCCGGCCCGGACAGCGCTCACGCCCGCGGGGTGCGCGACCCCGCGGGCGTGAGACGTAAGGGGACGGGTCAGCGCCCCGGGGGAATCAGCAGGCCCCCAGGTCCTGCCAGACGCCCCACTCGCCGCCGGCGCCGGGCTCGTCGCCCTTCGTCCACCACTTGGCCTTCCAGGTGTGGGACTTGTGGGACACGGTCGTCCCCGAGCCGTACTCCGACGTCGAACTCCACGCGGGAGCCGTGCACTTGCCCGGGGTCGGCGGGTCCGTCGGGCCCGGCGGGTCGGTCGGTCCGGTGCCCGTGCCCGGCTCGACGACCGTGGTGCCGCGCGCCAGGTCACCGGCGAGCGCGTAGTTCGTGCCGCCGATGTTCACCGTCCAGTTCCACGGCGTGGACACCGGCAGGTAGTAGTTGAACGACAGGTCGATCGACGCGCCGGGCGCCACCGACTGCCAGGCGGGCAGCTTCAGCGAGACCCGGTGGAAGTCGCCCTTGAGCCCGCCGACGTTGCTGCCGGTGTGGTCGCTGCTGATCACCTTCGTGCCGAAGCCGGACTGGTCGGAGGCGTTGGCCGGGGCCGCGGTGGAGTAGTCGAACTGGAACTCCGTGCCGCCCGGCAGCGTCGTCTTCGTGTTGTTGGTGATCTTCAGCTTGGGCGTGATCGGGTAGTTGGAGTCACCGAGCTTGAAGTCGCCGAACTCCACGCCGATGTCGACGGCCTTGGCGGGCAGCTCCTTGTTCGAGACCTTCGCGCCGTAGGGCTTGGCGGCCTTGAACTTGTCGTACATCAGCGACGTGAGCGTGTCGCCGATCTCGTACTGACCCTTCGTGGCGTTCCAGCGGTAGTCGCCCGCCATCTCCCAGACCATCGTGCCGCCGATGCCCCGGTCGACCACGTAGTCGGCCTTCTTGCCGACCGACTCCTCGTCCTCCGTGGACAGGAAGACCTTCTTGTCGGCGTTCCACAGCCACGGCGCGACCAGCGAGGAGCTGTACTTGCGGGCGTAGGTGCCGGTCAGTTTGGTGTCCGCGGAGAAGCCGTACTTGGTGACGTAGTCGCCGACGATCCCCTTCTCCAGGTTCTTGGCGTGCCACATCGGGTTGGAGCCCGCCGGGGACTCCTTGCCGTTGTCGTCCTTGTCGTGCCAGAGGTTGTCGATGCCGACCGCGCCGTCGCCGCACTTGGTCAGGCCCGACCCGGCCGGGCAGGTGGTCGAGGCCGCCTTGCCCCACAGCCCGTCGGTGCCGCCCTGCACGTTCTTGAAGCCGCGCGTGTAGTACGGCAGGCCGATGTTGATGCGCCCCGCGGGCATCGAGCCGCGGAAGTAGTGGTACGCCCAGTCGGTGTTCAGATAGCCGATGCCGCCGTACTGTTGGCTGCCGTAGACGCCCGCCGCCGCGAGCTCGGCGTCCTTGCCGTCGTCGAAGAGCGAGGCGTTCGGGCCGACGTACTCGTTCCAGGCGCCGTGCAGGTCATAGGACATGATGTTGACGTAGTCCAGGTACTTCTGGACCTGGAAGGTCTCCATGCCGCGCAGCAGATAGCCGGATGAGGGGGCCGCCACTGTCAGCATGTAGTGCTTGCCGTCGGCCGCGCCCGCCTTGTCGAGCTTCTGGCGCAGGGACTTCATCAGCGCCGCGTAGCCCTTGACCAGGCCGCCGCGCCGGGCGTTGGAGATCGAGTAGTCGAGCGGGTTGCCCGCGTCCTTCATCGAGGTCGGGTACTCGTAGTCGATGTCGACGCCGTTGAAGCCGTACTTCTTGATGAACGCGACCGCGGAGTCCGCGAAGGTGTCGATGCCCGCCTGGTTCACCGAGCCGTCGGCGTTGGTGGCCATCGAGTAGAAGCCGCCGGAGTCCACGCGCTTGCCGTCGTCGCCGAAGTACCCGCCGGTCTCGGCCCAACCGCCCACCGAGATCAGCGTCTTGACGTTCGGGTGCTGCTTCTTGAACTTGTTCAGCAGGTTGAAGTGGCCCTTGTAGGGCAGGGCGGGGTCCATCTCGGCGCCCGCGACGCCCGGCCAGGTCATGCCGGTGGCGGCGTTCTTCTCGCCGTCCGCGCCGACGGACAGCTTGTTGTCCTTGTCGACGTGCGCGAAGGCGTAGTTGATGTGGGTGACCTTGTCCCAGGGGATGTCCGGGGCGAGGTAGGCGGGCTCGCCGTTCTTGCCGGTGCGCCAGCCGGTGAAGTAGCCGATGACGCGCCGCTGGTGGTCGGCGCCCATCTTCTCGCGGCCGTCGGTGTCGTAGACCGAACAGTAGGGAACGTCGACGCCGGGCGTCTGGTAGAGGCCGTCGGGGCGACAGGACGCGTTGTCGGCGGCCTGCGAGACACCGCCGGAGAGCAGGCCGACCAGCAGCCCCGCGACGGCGGTGCCGGCCGCGAGCAGGGTGGGTCTCGCTCGGGTGAGGGAGAGGGATGACAAGGAGGCCTCCTGGGACGGGGGCGGAACACGAACGGGCGGGACACAACTGGCACAGATGTGAAGCGTTCTGGGGCCCTGGCGTGCGCACGCCGTCGGGTCCGGCTCCTCGGAGGTGACGCAGAGATTAAAAGGACTAGACCATTGAGTCAATAAGTCCGGACCAATTTGGTTGAACGTGATGTTGAACGGTGATGCTGTGAGCCAGCCCACAGTCCGTCACTCGCATGGGCCACGATCAGGCGTGGCACACTGGCCTCGTACCAGAAGCAGCGCACTCCGGGGTCGGTGTAATTCCGAACCGGCGGTTACAGTCCGCGACCCGGTCGCCTCCAGCGACCGGTTGACCAGGTGAAATTCCTGGACCGACGGTGAAAGTCCGGATGGGAGGCAGTGCGCGGCGGGCGGGCATCTTTGCACGCCGCCGTAATGGCTCGTTCCTGGGTTGTCCCAGGGGCGGTTCCTGGGTTTTCCCGGGGACAGGTGTCATCCGGCGCAGGCGTCGCTCCAGGTGTCTTCGTCCGTACGTTCTGTCGTCATCGACAGGCCCCGGAGTCCGTGCCCGAAGAGGCAGGAGGACCCGGTGGCCACCGCCGTAGCCGAAGCAGCCGCCATGCGGCGCGCCATCACGCTGGCCGCGCACGGCCTCGGCGCCACCAGCCCCAACCCCGTCGTCGGCTGCGTCGTCCTCGACGCCGCGGGCGAGACCGTCGGCGAGGGCTGGCACGAGCGGGCCGGCGGCCCGCACGCCGAGGTCAACGCCCTGCGCACGGCGGGGGAGCGGGCCCGCGGCGGCACCGCCGTCGTCACCCTCGAACCCTGCAACCACACCGGCCGCACCGGCCCCTGCGCCCAGGCCCTGATCGACGCCGGGATCGCCCGTGTCGTCTACGCCGTCGGCGACCCGAACCCCACCGCGACCGGCGGCGCACAGACCCTGCGCACGGCCGGCATCGAGGTGGCGCAGGGCCTCCTGGAGGCCGAGGCCGCCGAGGGCAACGCCGCCTGGCTGACCTCCGTACGCCTCGGCCGCCCCCACGTCACCTGGAAGTACGCCGCCACCCTCGACGGCCGCATCGCCGCCGCCGACGGCACCAGCCGCTGGATCACCTCCGCCGAGGCCCGCGCCGACGTGCACCGGCTGCGCGCCGCGTGCGACGCCGTCGTCGTCGGCTCCGGCACCCAGCGCGCCGACGACCCGCACCTGGCCGCGCGCGGCATCGAAGGTGCCGTGCAGCCGCTGCGCGTCGTCGTCGACACGAACGGCACCGCCGTCACCCCGGACGCCCGCGTCCTGGACGGCGCGGCGCCGACGCTCGTCGCCGTCGCCGAGGACGCCACGCCCGCGCACGGGGAGCAGGAGACGGTCCGGCTGCCGCGTGCCGGGGGCGGACTCGACATCGCCGCCCTCCTCGACGCGCTGTACGCACGCGGGGTGCGCTCCGTCCTCCTCGAAGGCGGCCCGACGCTCGCCGGGGCGTTCGTCGCCGCCGGCGCCGTCGACCGGGTCGTCGGCTACCTCGCCCCCGTCCTCCTCGGCGCGGGCCCCGCCGCCCTGACCGGCGGCGGAATCACCACCATCACCGAAGCGTTGCGGCTCGACGTGAGCGAGACCGTGCGCATCGGCCCCGACCTCCGCATCACCGCGACCCTCGTAGCGAAGGAGCACTGACGTGTTCACCGGAATCGTCGAAGAGCTGGGCGAGATCACCGCCGTCGAGAACCTCCCCGACGCCTCCCGCTTCCGTCTGCGCGGGCCCGTGGTCACCGAGGGCGCCAAGCACGGCGACTCCATCGCCGTCAACGGCGTCTGTCTCACCGTCGTGGAGCACGAGGGCGACGAGTTCACCGCCGACGTGATGGCGGAGACCCTGAAGCGCTCCGCTCTCGGCGCGCTCACGGTCGGCTCCCGCGTCAACCTGGAGCGCCCCACCTCGGTCGGCGCGCGCCTGGGCGGCCACATCGTGCAGGGGCACGTCGACGGCACCGGCGCGATCGTCGAGCGCACGCCGTCCGAGAACTGGGAGATCGTCAAGGTCTCGCTCCCCGCCGAACTCTCCCGCTACGTCGTCGAGAAGGGCTCCATCACCGTCGACGGCGTCAGCCTCACCGTGGTCGACGCGGGCCCCGACTACTTCACCATCAGCCTGATCCCCACCACCCTCGCGCTGACCACGCTCGGCATCAAGCAGCCCGGCGACCCGGTCAACCTCGAGGTCGACATCATCGCCAAGTACGTGGAGCGCCTCCTCGGCGACCGCGCCCCGGCTCAGGAGGCCACCCGGTGAACTGGCTCAACTCCGAGGCCTTCACGGCCTTCGACCAGCACATCATGTGGTCCGACATGATCGGCAACACCGTCGGTCTCGTCGCCCTCGCGCTCGGGTGGCGGCGCTCGATATGGACCTGGCCCGCCCAGTTCCTCTCCGGCGTCATCCTCGTCGCCGCGTACGCCTCCGCGCAGCTGTCCGGCGGCGTCGGCAAGCAGCTCCTCGTCATCGGCGTCGCGCTGTGGGGCTGGCGGCAGTGGACGCGAGGCAAGCGGCAGGCGCAGGACGGCTCCATCGCCATCCGGTTCGCGACCTGGAAGGAGCGGGGCATCCTGCTCGGCGGCACCGCGGCCGGCACGCTCGCGGTCGGCGCCCTGTTCAGCGCCGTCCCCTCGCTGTCCTGGAACCCCTGGCCGGACGCCTACATCTTCGTCGGCACGCTCGCCGCGATGGTCGCCCAGGCCCGCGGGCTCGTCGAGTTCTGGTTCGCCTGGCTCCTCGTCGACGTGGTCGGCGTCCCGCTCGCCTTCAGCAGCGGCCTCGCCTTCTCCGGCCTCGTGTACGTCGTCTATCTCGCCCTCGTCCTCTGGGGCATGCGCGACTGGTGGCTGCGCTCCCGCGCGGCGGCCTCGCAGCCCGTCATGGAAGGAGCCCCGGCATGACCGTGGCACCTGTTTGGTACAGCACCGACAACGTCGAAGACCTCTCCCTCGACCCCGTCGAGCAGGCGATCCGCGACATCGCGGCGGGCCGCCCGGTCGTGGTCGTCGACGACGAGGACCGCGAGAACGAGGGCGACCTCGTCATCGCCGCCGAGAAGGCGACCCCCGAGATCGTCGCCTTCATGATGAGCGAGTGCCGCGGCCTGATCTGCGCGCCCATGGAGGCCGACGAGCTCGACCGGCTCCGGCTGCCGCAGATGGTCGAGCACAACACCGAGTCGATGAGCACGGCCTTCACCGTCTCCGTCGACGCGTCCGCCGCGCACGGCGTGAGCACCGGCATCTCCGCCGCCGACCGCGCCACCACGCTGCGGCTGCTCGCGGGCGGCGAGGCGGGCGCGGACGACTTCGTGCGCCCCGGCCACGTCTTCCCGCTGCGCGCCAAGCCCGGCGGCGTGCTCGTGCGCAACGGCCACACCGAGGCCGCCGTCGACCTCGCCCGGCTCGCGGGCCTGCGCCCCGCCGGGGCCATCGTGGAGATCGCGGGCGAGGACGGGAAGATGCTCCGGCTGCCCGAGCTGATCCCCTTCGCCCGCAAGCACGGCCTGACGATCATCTCCATCGAGGACCTGATCGCCTACCGCCGCTCCGCCGAGCCCACCGTCCGCCGCGAGGCCGAGGTCAGCCTGCCCACCGCCTTCGGCGACTTCACGGCGTACGGCTACCGCTCCACCGTCGACGGCGTCGAGCACGTCGCCCTCGTCCACGGCGACCTCGGCGACGGCACCGACATCCTCGCCCGGCTGCACTCCGAGTGCCTGACCGGCGACGTCTTCCACTCCCTGCGCTGCGACTGCGGCCCCCAGCTGGAGGCGTCCATGCGGCGCATCACCGAGGAGGGGCGCGGCGTCGTGGTCTACCTGCGCGGCCACGAGGGCCGCGGCATCGGCCTGCTCTCCAAGCTGCGCGCGTACGAACTCCAGGAGCGCGGCAGCGACACCCTCGACGCCAACCTGGAGCTCGGCCTGCCCGCCGACGCCCGGGACTACGGCGCGGGCGCCCGGATCCTGGACGACCTCGGCGTCCGCAGCGTCCGGCTGATGACGAACAACCCCGACAAGACCGACGCGGTCCTGCGGCACGGCCTGAAGGTCACCGGGCGCGAGCCCATGCCCGTCAAGGCCGGCGAACACAATCTTCGGTACCTGCGCACCAAGCGGGACCGGATGGGGCACGACCTGCCCTGGCTGGACACCACCGACGTGTCCGCCTGCGGAAACCAGTAATCCCAGTCAGCAGCTACCACGGTCAGAACAGCTAAGGAGAAGCGCGTGAGCGGCAAGGGTGCACCCGTACTGAGCGTGAAGAACTGCGGCGACCTGCGCGTCGCCGTCGTCGCGGCGCAGTGGCACGAGAAGGTCATGGACGGCCTGGTCGACGGCGCGCTGCGCGCCCTGAACGAGCTGGGCATCAGCGAACCGACCGTCCTGCGCGTGCCCGGCAGCTTCGAGCTGCCGGTCGTCGCGAAGGTCCTCGCCGGGCGGGGCTACGACGCGATCGTCGCGCTCGGCGTCGTCATCCGCGGCGGCACCCCGCACTTCGAGTACGTGTGCCAGGGCGTCACCCAGGGCCTCACCCAGGTCTCCGTCGACTCCGGCGTCCCGATCGGCTTCGGCGTGCTGACCTGCGACACCGAGGAGCAGGCCCTGGACCGCGCGGGCATCGAGGGATCCCGCGAGGACAAGGGCCACGAGGCGGTCACCGCGGCCGTGGCCACCGCCACCACGCTGCGCACCATCTCCGAACCCTGGCGCTGAGGGGGACCGGGCGGCCGCGTAGAGTGGCGACCATCATGTCCAAGAAGACTTTCGAGGAGCTCTTCACCGAGCTCCAGCACAAGGCCGCCAACGGCGACCCCGCGACCTCCCGCACCGCCGAGCTGGTCGACAAGGGCGTCCATGCCATCGGCAAGAAGGTCGTCGAGGAGGCCGCCGAGGTGTGGATGGCCGCCGAGTACGAGGGCAAGGAAGCCGCCGCCGAGGAGATCTCGCAGCTCCTCTACCACGTGCAGGTGATGATGGTCGCCCGCGGCATCTCCCTCGACGACGTGTACGCCCACCTCTGAGCCGTACGTCCACCGCATCCGCTCGACTCACCCATCACGCAAAGGAATCCCGCCTCATGCTGCGCATCGCCGTCCCCAACAAGGGTTCACTGTCCGGACCTGCGTCGGCGATGCTCCATGAGGCCGGCTACCAGCAGCGCAAGGAGTCGAAGGAGCTCGTCCTCGTCGACCCCGAGAACGAGGTCGAGTTCTTCTACCTCCGGCCCAAGGACATCGCGATCTATGTCTCGGCCGGCAAGCTCGACATCGGCATCACCGGCGAGGACCTGCTGGTCGACTCCGGCGCGAACGCCGAGGTGATCCTGCCGCTCGGCTTCGCCCGCTCCACCTTCCGCTTCGCCGCGAAGCCGGGCACCGCCAACGGCATCGCCGACCTCGCGGGCAGGACGGTGGCGACCTCGTACGAGGGAATCGTCGCCAAGCACCTCGCCGAGCAGGGCGTCGACGCCTCCGTCGTGCACTTGGACGGCGCCGTCGAGACCGCCATCGAGCTGGGCGTCGCCCAGGTCATCGCGGACGTCGTCGAGACCGGCACCTCGCTGCGCAACGCGGGCCTTGAGGTCTTCGGCGAGCCGATCATGAAGTCCGAGGCCGTCGTCATCCGGCGCACCGGCGCGGAGACCGAGGACCCGAAGGTGCAGCAGTTCCTGCGCCGCCTCCAGGGCGTCCTGGTCGCCCGGTCGTACGTGATGATGGACTACGACTGCCGCGCCGAGCACCTGGAGCAGGCCGTCGCCCTCACCCCGGGCCTGGAGTCGCCGACGATCTCCCCGCTGCACAACGAGGGCTGGGTGGCCGTCCGCTCGATGGTCCCCGCCAAGGAGGCCCAGCGGATCATGGACGACCTCTACGCCATCGGGGCGCGGGCCATCCTGACCACGGCCATCCACGCCTGCCGCCTCTGACCCGGCCGGAGCAGAACGATGTCCGAAACCCCCGCCCTGCCCGCCCTGCCCGTCACCTTCAGGCCGACCCGGACCCGGGCCGTCCTGCTCACCGCGGGCGTCGCGATCTTCGTGGTGATCACGGCGATCGCCTTCCTGCTGCCCACCCTCAGCCCGGGGGAGCGGACCAGCTTCGTCTTCACCGGCGCGCTGCTGTGCGGCGTGCTCGCGATGCTCAGCAGGCCCAAGGTGGTCGCCGACGAGTCCGGCGTGACCGTCGTCAACATCGCGACGAGCCGCCGCCTCGCCTGGGCCGAGATCGTCCAGGTCAACCTGCGCCCGGGGGACCCCTGGGTGTTCCTGAACCTCAGCGACGGCACCAGCCTGCCCGCCCTCGGCATCCAGCCGGGCATCGCCAAGCAGCAGGCCATCGTCGACGCGCGGGCCCTGCGGGCGCTCACCGACGCCCACACGGACCCGGGCACGGGGGCCTGATCCACCGGACACGCTCTGGACGTCCCTCGGCCGGTCTTGATTAATCTGGTGGCAGGGCGTGCGGGATGTGCCGCCCCGCTCCGATGGGCCGGACCGGCCCCCAGGGGCTCCTGCTAACCGAGGAGTGACTCCCTCCGGCGATGGACGGATCGTCCTGTAGTACCTGCGCCGCCCCCTCCCGACATACCGGGACCGGCACGACCGGAGAGGCGGCGGCATGACAGTGCCCCTGCTGCTTCTCGGGGCGGCATTCCTGCTGATTCTCGCCAACGGCTTCTTCGTGGCGGCCGAGTTCGGCCTCGTCACCGTGGAACGGCCGGACGCCGAGAAGGCCGCGGCCGACGGGGACCGAAGGGCCCGCACGGTCGTCAACGCCCTCAAGGAGCTGTCCTTCCAGCTCTCGGGCACCCAGCTCGGCATCACCATCACCTCCCTCGTCGTCGGCATGCTCGCCGAACCGGCCCTCGCGCACCTGCTCGCGGGCCCGTTCACGGCGATCGGGGTCCCCGAGGGCGCCGTCGGCGGAGTCTCCGTGGTGGTCGGCATGCTGCTCGCGTCCGCCGTCCAGATGGTGATCGGCGAACTGGTGCCCAAGAACTGGGCCGTCTCCCGGCCCCTGCAGGTCGCGCGGTTCGTCGCGGGCCCGCAGCACCTGTTCTCCCGGCTCTTCCGGCCGGTGATCGCCCTGTTGAACGCGGTGGCCAACCGCCTGGTGCGCACCCTGGGAGTCGAGCCCGCCGAGGAGCTGGCGTCCGCCCGCACCCCGGGCGAACTCGTCTCCCTGGCGCGGCACTCGGCGCAGGCCGGCGCCCTGGAGCAGGACACCGCCGACCTGTTCGTACGCACCCTCTCGCTCGGCGAACTGACCGCGCAGCACGTCATGACGCCGCGCGTGAAGGTCAGCGCCCTCCAGGCGTCGGCGACCGCCGAGGACGTCGTCAACCTGACCCGCGCCACCGGCCTGTCCCGCTTCCCCGTCTACCGCGAGCGCATCGACGAGGTCGTCGGCGTCGTGCACCTCAAGGACGCCCTCGCGGTCCCCGCGCACGAACGCCTGCGCACCCCCGTCGCCCGCATCGCGCAGTCGCCGCTGCTCGTCCCCCAGACGCTGCCCGTGCAGCCCCTCCTCGCGCGGCTGCGCGAGGAGCAGCCCATGGCCGTCGTCGTCGACGAGTACGGCGGCACGGCGGGCGTCGTGACCCTGGAGGACATCGTCGAGGAGATCGTCGGCGAGGTCCGCGACGAGCACGACCTGCACGACCTGCCCGAGCTGTGCGCGGCGCCGCCCGAGGACGGCAGGCCCGCGTGGGACGCCGACGGCGGCTGCCGGGTCGACACGCTGCGGCGGGTCGGGCTCGACGCGCCCGAGGGTCCCTACGAGACCGTGGCAGGCCTCGTCGCCGATCTGCTCGGCCGCATCCCGGCCCCCGGCGACCGGGCCGAACTCCCCGGCTGGCGGCTCTCGGTGCGCCAGGTCGGGCACTACCGCGCCGAGCGGGTGCGCCTGGTGCGCACCAGGGACGCCGGTGTCCCGGGCGCCGCCCCCGTCGTCAAGAGAGCCGCGGAGGCCCTGCGATGAGCCTGATCCAGCTTCTCTTCGCCGTTCTCCTGGTGCTGGCCAACGGCTTCTTCGTGGGCGCCGAGTTCGCGCTCGTGTCGGTGCGGCGCAGCCAGATCGAGCCGCTGGAGTCCAAGCGGGCCCGCCAGGTCCTGTACGGCCTCGAACACCTCCCGCAGATGATGGCGGCCGCGCAGTTCGGCATCACCGTCTGCTCGCTGACGCTCGGCGCCGTCGCCGAGCCGACCGTGGCCCACCTGCTGGAGCCGCTCTTCGCGGCCGTCCACCTCCCCGAGGGCATGATCCATCCCCTCGGCTATGTGATCGCGCTCGCCCTCGTGGTCTTCCTGCACCTCGTCATCGGCGAGATGGTCCCGAAGAACCTCGCGATGGCCGCCCCGGAGAAGACGGCCCTGTGGTTCAGCCCGGGCCTGGTCGCCTTCGCGCGGCTGTGCCGCCCGGTGACCGTGGCGCTCGGGGCGTGCGCGCGGCTCGTCCTGAAGCTCTTCAAGGTCGAGCCCAAGGACGAGGTGGAGGCGGTCTTCACCAGCGTCCAACTGGGCCGTCTCGTCGAGGACTCGGGCCAGGCGGGGCTGCTGGCCCCCGAGGAGCAGGAGCGCCTCGAGGACGCCCTGGAGCTGGGCTCGCGCCCCGTCACGGACGTCCTGCTCGACCGGGCCTCGCTGGTGACCGTGGGCCCCTCGGTCACCCCGGACCAGGTCGTCGAGCTCACCGGGCGCACCGGGTACTCCCGCTTCCCGGTCCGGGCGGAGAACGGTGCGTTCATGGGCTACCTCCACGTCAAGGACGTCCTCGATCTGGAGGAGACCGACCGTGCCGTGCCGCAGCAGGTGTGGCGTCCGATGACCACCTTGCGGGCCGAACTCCCGCTGGACGACGCCCTGACCGTGATGCGCCGCGCCGCGACACATCTGGCGCAGGTCGCCGACGCGTCCGGCCGGGTGCTCGGCCTGGTCGCCCTGGAGGACGTCCTGGAGCTCCTGGTCGGTGAGGTCCGTGACCCGGCGCACCGGGTCGCGGTGCCGCGCAAGGCCCAGGAGGCGCGCGCCGGCGGTGCGCGGGAGGCACGCGGCGGCGCCCTCGTGGGGTGAACGCGCGGGGCGGGGCCGCGGAAAACGTCCTCAGATGCCGGACGGATTCTGCGGCCCGCGCCCCGAGAGCACCTCTCCGTATGCCTGCATCAGATCGGGCAGCCGCAGCGTCGACAGGTCGTCGCGCCCCGGCTCGCCCGGATAGCCCGAGAGCCGCAGATCGCGGTAGGCGCAGCTCTTCTCGTACAGGGTGCGCAGGAACCGGCCGTTGCCGAGCTCGTCGATCCAGGCCTGCTCGACGACGTGCCCGCTGATCGAGCGCAGCTCGTCCAGGGCCTCCTCGTCCCACACGTCGCCGTTCTCGGCGGCGAGCACCTCGCCGATCGAGGTCAGTTCGAGGGGACGGTACGAGGGGAAGTCCACGCGGGACGTGAAGCGCGAGGAGAGACCGGGGTTGGCGGCGAGCAGCCGGTCCATGCCCTCGGGGTAGCCCGCGAGGATCACCACGAGGTGGTCGCGGTTGTCCTCGGCGCGCTTGAGGAGGACCTGCAGGGCCTCGTCGCCGTACGCGTCGCCCTTGCCGTAACCGGAGTTGGAGAGCGAGTAGGCCTCGTCGACGAAGAGGACGCCGCCGATCGCGGAGTCGATCAGTTCGTTGGCCTTCACGGCGGTCTGGCCGAGGTACTCGCCGACCAGGTCGGCGCGCTGGGCCTCCACGAGGTGGTCGCCGCCGAGCAGCCCGAGCGCGTAGAAGACCCGGCCCAGGATGCGGGCCACGGTGGTCTTGCCGGTGCCGGAGGGGCCGGAGAAGACGAAGTGTCGTTTCGGCGGCTGCACGGGCAGGCCCTGCGCGGTCCGCAGGCGTGCCATGTTCAACTGCGCGGAGAGCGCCTTGACCTGGCGCTTGACCGGCTCCAGGCCCACCATGCGCTCCAGCTCGGCGAGCGCGGCCTCCAGGAGCGCCGGGTCGGTGGGTCCTGGCGGCAGCTGCGGCGGGCCCGCCTTGACCGGGATGATCGCCTTCTCGCGGACGGTGTCGGCATCGGAGGGCGTGGCGGGGCCGGTGGGTCCGCCTGGGGCGCCGGGGCCGCCCGCGGCCGGGGGGCCGCCGCCCGGCGGGAGTTCGGGGTCGGTGACCTTCACGTCCCGGCCCTCCGCGCCGAACAGCACGTCGATGCCGTCGGGGCCCTCCAGCATGTCCTGGCCCGCACCGGCCAGGCTGATCGCGGCGGCCAGGTCCGCCGCCTCGTCGTACCCGTCGCCCTCGGCGATCGCCGCGAGCCGCGCCGAGGTGTCCATGAAGGAGGCGTCGACCCGGTGGACCGCGCGGTACAGCGGCAGGGCCGCCGCCGAGCGGCCCGTGCCCTCGTGCGCGCGGGCCAGCCAGTAGCGCAGCTCCTTGCGCTGCGGCTGCTCGCTGCGGCAGCGCATCAGGGCGGCGGACAGGAGCGGCTCCGCCTGGCCGTACATCTCCAGGCGCACCCGCGCCATGCCGCCGAAGAGCCCGGCCTCGATGCCGAGCATCGGGTCGTCGATCAGCGGGTCGGTGTGCCGCACCAGCTGGTCCCAGTCCTTGACCAGATAGGAGCGGCAGGCGTGCAGGAAGCGCACCTGCGGGTCCGCGTCGACCGGCGGCAGCCCCGCGAGCGCCCGGTCGAGCTCGGGGACGTGGCGGCCGTCGAGCCAGTGCGAGGCGTGCGCGAGGAGCAGGTCGCGCGCGCTCTCCAGCACGGGCTGCACCCACCAGCCGAGCCAGTACCAGGAGTTGAGGGTGCGCGCGTGCCGCGCGCGCTGTTCCCCGAACCGGTCCCGGTGCTGGAACATCCGCAGCAGCGCCGTCGTCGTGTCGATGCGCAGCGCGTGCAGTCCGAGCCAGCCGTCGGCCATCCCCGGATCCATCCGTACCGCGGTGCGGAACTCCTCCTCCGCCTGGGGATAGGCGCCCATGGTGTAGGCGTCGACGCCCCTCAGCCAGGCGAGGTCGGCCGGGGCGGGTGAGCCCACCGCGTCGAAGTCCATCAGGTCCCCCACAAACCGTGCCCCCGTTTGCGTACCGCCGGACCGGTGCCCGCCGGCCACTGCGCTGAACCACCGTGCTGCGGACGGGAGTTGACTCGGTGCGTAGAGCAGCCGTCCGAAAAGACGCACCGAGAGGCATCGTACCTGCGGGGGAGTGGTCGGCCGTAGGGTGCCGCACCGGCGGATCGGCCGGAAAGGGCCGACGAGGGGCGGCGGCGATGGTGACCGAGGGTGAGCGAATGGCGGCTCGGTGCGGCCGGAAAACGGCCCGGAAGGCAGAACGAAGCCCCCGATCACGGGGGAACAACCGGGGGCTTCGCGTCTGCGGGCGGTCCTCGAAGACCGCTCCCTCAGAACGTAAGTCCTGTATGGGCCCTGGGTCAAGCAGAGTTGGGGCACTCGTGAAAACTCGTGGGGCCAAGTGGAAGTGGATTTCCGGAGGTTCAGCGGATCGCCGACGGCCCTTCACTCTCCGTGACGATTCGGGTCTCCGCTCGCGCCTCACCGGGGCCTGGCAGCACCTCATATCCCTCCGGGCACTGTCGCACCAAAAGGTGGGCGAAGGGCCGGGAAGGGTCCTCGGCGAAATGCCGGAGTTCCGTGGGCTCCCATCCGTCCCAGAAATCACTCTGGACCGCCCCGTCGCGCCGACGCCCCCGCCGCCACGCCTCCTCGCGCGGCACGTCCATCCACAGCAGCGCGGCGAGGTGCCCACGCAGCGCCCGGCGGCCGGCGCCCACGCCCTCGACGACCACCACCGGCGCGGGTGGCAGCACGAGCTCGTCTGGGCCGAACCGACGCCCGTTCCAGTCGTACGTCGCGTGGCGTGCCGTCTCGCCCCGGGAGAGCGGCGCGACGATCTGCCGCAGCAGCCGCTCCATCCAGTCGAACAGCTCGGTGTGGCTCGCGATGTCGTCGAGGCGCAGGACGGGCGCGCCGCCGAGGGCCTCGGCCAGGCGCCGGGCGAACGTCGACTTGCCGGAGCCCGCGTGCCCGTCGACGGCGATCAGCCGGACGGGTCCGCAGGAGGGCGGCAGGCGGCGCAGGGTGTCGGCGAGGCGGGGGAGCGGGGTGGGCTGGTGTCCGGTCATCACCGGCAAGGGTACGACCGCGGAAGGATGCGTTCCGCGAGCCGTCCCTGGTCATGCCATTGGTAGACGCCAATATTGGTGCGTGCGGCAGTGTCCGAAACGCTGGCAGAAGTCGGCCGGGACCGGCCATAGTTGGCCCACTTCCGTGCACCGACCCGACCCTTCCGGATCACGCCGGAAACCACGTCGACTGGGGGTCCCCTTCATGGACCGAGCTGATGACATGTCCCGCAGATCCGTGCTCGCCACGGCGGCCGCGGTGGCCGCCCTCGCGGCGACGACGGCCCCCGCCCTGGCCGCGGGCACCGCGGGAGCCGGGGGCCGTCCGCCGCGCGCGGACCGCCTGGTGGACAACCGCTTCTGGACCTCGTACGCGCACTGGCGCTCGGGCACCCACGAGGGCACCGCCGCCGTCGCCGGGGCCCGCCCGGGGCTGCGGATCGCCGAGCCCGTGGGCCGCACCGACTACGCCGACCCGCACACCGGCCGCACCGCCACCTGGGAGTACGCCCGCTGGACGGCGCCCGTGCACCGCTCCGCCGTCCCCGCCACGGAGCTGATCGCGTCCTGGAACGCGCGCACCCCGGCCGGCACCTGGCTCCAGGTCGAGCTGCGGGGCACGTACGCGGACGCGACGCAGACGCCGTGGTACGTCATGGGCCGCTGGACCGCGGGGGACGACGAGGCGGTCGACATCCGCCGGACCTCGGTCGACGACCAGACCGACGGCAAGTCCACCGTCTGGACGGACACGCTCTCCCTCGACGACGCGGCCACCGGCCCGCGCGTCGTCTCCTACCAGCTGCGCCTGACGCTGTACCGCACGCCGGGCACGACCGCGACGCCCACGGTCTGGCGGCTCGGCGCGATGGCCTCCGCGATCCCCGACCGCTTCACGGTCCCCGCGTCCAAGCCGGGCCTGGTCAAGGAGCTGACCGTCCCGCGCTACTCGCAGGAGACCCACGTCGGGCAGTACCCCGAGTACGACAACGGCGGCGAGGCCTGGTGCAGCCCCACCTCCTCGCAGATGATCATCGAGTACTGGGGGCGCAGGCCGACCCCGGCGGACCTCGCCTGGGTCGACCCGGCCTTCGCCGACCCGCAGGTGTGCCACGCGGCCCGCTTCACGTACGACTACCAGTACGGGGGCTGCGGCAACTGGCCGTTCAACGCCGCCTACGCGTCGACGTACAGGGACCTCCAGGGCGTCGTGACCCGGCTGGCCTCGCTCACGGAGCTGGAGTCCCTGATCGCCGCGGGCATCCCGGCCATAACGTCGCAGTCCTTCCTCAGGGACGAGCTGACGGGTGCCGGGTACGGCACGGCGGGCCACCTCATGACGGTGATCGGCTTCACCGCCGACGGCGACGTGATCGCCAACGACCCGGCGTCGCCGAGCAACCCGGCGGTGCGCCGGGTCTACAAGCGCCGTGAGTGGGAGAACATCTGGCTCCGCACGAAGCGGTACAACGCCTCCGGCAAGGTGGTCTCCGGTACCGGCGGGGTCTGTTACCTGTACTTCCCGACGAAGCTCTCCGCGGCCCAGAAGAAGGCGCTGACCGCGGTGGGGATCCACTGAGCCGACCGGAAGGGCCCCGCCCGAGTACGGGGCGGGGCTCGCGCCGCGCTACTCCGGGTCGTTCACGTGCTGCCAGTCCTTGACGTGATCGGGCTGGTCCTTGAGGCCGAGCAGCATGATGTCCCGGTTGCCGCTGGTCCAGTCGGCGGTCATCTTCAGCCCGCTGATGCGCCAGTGGTCGGCGGCCCGGACCAGGTTGAAGAGGTAGTGGCCGCCGACGGTCCAGGTGGCCTCGCCCTGGTCGTTCTCCAGGACGTGGGTGGCCAGCACGGACGCGGTGCACTCGGCGGTGTCCCCGTTGAGCGTGACGAGGTGGTTGGAGACGAGGTGCTGGGTGGCGTCCAGGCCGCCGAGGGCCGTGGTCCAGCCCTTGATGATGCCCTGGCGGGGCATCTTGAGGGGTTCGCCGCCGTTCAGCGAGGTGTAGTCGAGGTCGACCTCCTCGGTGAATATCTCGTCGAAGGCGCTCCATTCCCTGCGGTCCGCCTTCCAGCCCAGCTGGGTGCAGACGTCGACGATCGAGGCGTGGTCGCGCAGCACCGACAGGCTGTCGGTGTCGAACGGTGGGGTATCGGCCACGAGAGCTCTCCTGTGTAGTGCGCTTGCGGGGTCTTAGACGTCATTTCAGTTGGTGTGATCTTGCGGCAGTCTGGGGTGATGACTGCTGCGCTTGTCGAGCGGATGGCCCCGGAGGACCTGTGGGA
>NZ_JBFAWC010000013.1:0-277350 GCF_040680155.1 Streptomyces sp. NPDC052114
AGACGCTGATCGGTGGTGCCGGGCTGGACCTGGTCGCGCCGGCGCAGCACCCGTCAGGGGCGCGGGGAACTGCGCGACCGGCCACGGCCTGTCCGCGGTCGGCGGACGGCAGAAACCCGGCAGTCGAGGGGCCGGGCTTGCCCCGGGGGCCCCACCCTGGGAGAGGATGGGCCCATCCATACGAAGGGACAAAGCACGTGAGCATCGACCCGTCCTCGATTCCGAATTTCGGGGGCCAGCCCGAACCGCAGCAGGGCGCAGGACCGGCGGGCCCCGTCGTCCCCGACCAGGACCTGGTCAAGCAGCTCCTGGACCAGATGGAGCTCAAGCACGTCGTCGACGACGAGGGTGACCTCGCGGCGCCGTGGGAGGAGTTCCGTACGTACTTCATGTTCCGCGGCGAGGACGACCAGCAGGTCTTCTCGGTGCGGACGTTCTACGACCGGCCGCACCAGATCGAGGAGAAGCAGCGGCTTCTCGAGTCGATCGACGACTGGAACCGCCGCACGCTGTGGCCGAAGGTCTACAGCCACACGCACGACGACGGCACGGTCCGCCTCATCGGTGAGGCCCAGATGCTGATCGGCACCGGCGTCTCGCTGGAGCACTTCGTGTCGTCGACGGTCAGCTGGGTGCGCGCCGCGATCGAGTTCGACCGCTGGCTCGTCGAGCAGCTGGGCCTGGAGGCCGACGTGGACTCGGCCGACGGCGAGGGCGACGAGAAGCCCGGCGACGAGCAGGCCTGAGCCCCCGCCTCACAACGGCATGTGGGCGATCGTCACCAGATACGTCCCATACGCGAACGAGAGCCCGGCCAGGGCGACCACCACCAGGTGGGCGCTCCTCGGCCGGGCTCTCGTCATGGCCAGGGCCAGCGGGATCAGCAGCGGGAACGCGGGCAGCAGGAAGCGCGGCTTGGACTCGAAGAAGCCGGAGCCGCCGACCGTGATCAGCACCAGCACGCCCGTGTAGACGAGGAGCGGCAGCGGCGCGGCGCGGTCCGCGACGAGCAGCGCGAACAGGAGCAGCGCCGCCGCGACGATCACCATCGTCATCGCGAAGACCAGCTTGTCGCCGTCGCGCAGCAGGTGCTTCACGAAGGCGAGCGAGCCCGCGCCGAAGTCGAAGCGGGACCCCCAGCCGTCCTGCACCGCGAAGTAGCCGCGCAGCGGATCGCCGGTGCGGATGCCGACATAGAGGACATAAGCGGTCCAGCCGAGCGGGGCGAGCGCCGCGCCCGTACAAACTTTCCACAGGCTGTGGGGAACTTTCCGGCGCCGCCACCGGACCAGCTCGAACGCGGCCGCCGCGCAGACCGCCGCGGCCACCGCGAAGCCGTTGGGCCGCGCGAGCCCCGCGAGGGCGGCCAGCGAACCGGCCCACAGCCACCGCCCGCTCAGCACCGCGTACAGCGACCAGGCCGCGAGCGCGGTGAGCACCGGCTCCGTGTACGCGAGGGACAGCACGACGGAGTGCGGGAGCAGTGCCCAGAGCGCCACGAGGAGGACGGCGGTGCGCCGCCCGTGCAGCCGCTCCCCGATCGCGTACACGCCCCAGGCGGCGGCCCCCGCCGCGAGCCAGGACAGCAGCAGCCCGGCGGCGCCGTGGCCGACGGGCAGGACGGCGGTGACGGCGCGCACCAGCCCCGGGTAGAGCGGGAAGAAGGCGAGGTCGCTCTGGACCACACCGGGCTCGAAGTGGAGGGTGCGCCCGTACCCGTGCGCGGCGATCCCCGTGTACCACCGCGAGTCCCACGACATCCCGAGCAGCCGGAAGGCGTCCTGGTGGGTGAGGTGCGCGACGAGGGCGACGCACGCGAGCCCGGTGAGCCGGACGGCGGCGAAGATCCCGAGGGCGAGGAGAGGGCCTGACGCTGTTGCGGGCAGGCGTCCCGCGGGGCGGGACGGGTGGGCACAGCCCCCGGTGCGGGGTGCCGATACGGGGGCGGCCAGCAGGGTACGACTCACACCCGCACCCTGCGCCCCACGCGGGCCCCGCGCGACCCGGGTCGTCCGTGCGGGGTAAGCGACGGCCCGTCGGAGCCGACGGCCCGTCAGACCCTCAGGGCCGTCGCTCCCTCAGCAGCGTCACCCCGCCAGCGACTTGAGCCGCGTGACGGCCTCCTCCAGGACGGACGTCCGCTTGCAGAAGGCGAACCGCACGAAGGGCGCCCCCGCGTCCCGGTGGTCGTAGAAGACCGCGTTCGGGATGGCGACGACACCGGCACGCTCCGGCAGGGAGCGGCAGAAGGCGAACCCGTCGGTCTCGCCGAGGGGCGTGATGTCGGTCGTGATGAAGTACGTGCCCGCCGGACGGTAGACGTCGAACCCGGCCGCCGTCAGGCCCTCGCTCAGCAGGTCCCGCTTGGCCAGCATGTCCGCGCGGAAGTCGGCGAAGTAGGAGTCGGGCAGGGCGAGCGCCTCGGCCACCGCGTACTGGAAGGGCCCCGAGGAGACGTACGTGAGGAACTGCTTCGCCGAGCGGACCGCCGTCACCAGCTCGGGCGTGGCCGTCACCCAGCCGACCTTCCAGCCCGTGAAGGAGAACGTCTTGCCCGCCGAGCCGATGGTGACGGTGCGCTCGCGCATGCCGGGCAGCGAGGCCAGCGGGATGTGCTCGGCGTCGTCGAAGACCAGGTGTTCGTAGACCTCGTCGGTGACGACGAGGAGGTCCCGCTCGACGGCCAGCTTCGCGATCTCCGTGAGCTCGGCGCGGGTGAGGACCGTGCCGGTCGGGTTGTGCGGGGTGTTGAGGAGGATCAGCCGGGTGCGGTCGGTGACGGCGTCGCGCAGCTCGTCCAGGTCGAGGACGAAACGGCCGTCGCGGGGGCGCAGCGTGACGGGGACGCGGGTGCCGCCCGCCAGGGCGATCGAGGCGGCGTACGAGTCGTAATAGGGCTCCAGTGCGACGACCTCGTCACCCGGCTCGACGAGGGCGAGCAGCGACGCGGCGATCGCCTCGGTGGCGCCCGCCGTCACGAGGACCTCGCGGTCGGGGTCGTAGGAGAGGCCGTAGCGGGCGAGTTGGTGTGCGGCGATCGCGGTGCGCAGCTCCGGGACGCCGGGGCCCGGCGGGTACTGGTTGCCGCGCCCGTCGCGCAGCGCCCGCACCGCGGCCTCGCGCACCGCCTCGGGGCCGTCGGTGTCGGGGAATCCCTGGCCGAGGTTGATCGCGCCCGTTCTCACCGCGAGTGCCGACATCTCGGCGAAGATCGTCGTACCGAACTCGGCGAGGCGGCGGTTGAGCAGCGGGCGCCCGCTCCCGGAAGTGGAGGTCATGGCCGTCATCCTGCGCCGAACCTCTGGACTTCCTCAACTCTGCTTTGCGTCGGCGTGCGCACGGGCATTCCCCTGTCACGCAAGAAGCGAGGCCCACGGGGGGACCCGCTTCGGGGGAACGGAAGGAGCGTGATGGCCGTGGTCGTGGCCTTCATCTTCATTGCGTTGTTCGTGTTCGCCCTGGCGGCGGCGATCAGCTTCGGCGGCAGCAGCCGGCGGCGGAAGCGCGCGAAGTGGAGCTCGGGCACCGCGTCGAGCACGGCGGGCGGCAGCTGGTGGGCCGGGTCCTACGACGGGAGCTACGGCTCGGGGCACCACGGTGGCGGCGGCGGGCACGCCTGCGGCAGCAGCTCCTCCTGTGGTGGCGGAGGTTCCTCCTGCGGGGGCGGTTCCTCGTGCGGAGGCGGCGGGGGCGGATGCGGCGGAGGCAGCTGACACGGGGCAGCTGGTCCACCGGTTCCACGGCGGCGCCCGGCGGGAGAGGCAACTCCCACCGGGCGCTTTCGTGTTGCGCGTGGTCGTGTGTCGTGGTGCGACGGAGGTGTGCCCCGGCGCCATGCCGTGAAGGACGACTGAACAGTTGAACTGTGCAGCCCTCGGGGGGATGGAAACCCTACGAAGTTGGGTAAAAACGCTGTGGCAGTGTCGCCGACCATGATTCCCTCTTAATCGTCAGCACCGCCCTCAATCGTCCGGCACAGGTTTCACGGACCCAGGTCTGGAGACTCGTCACGTGACGTTCTTGTGGGCACGAGCCGGCATTCCGACCTCCCGGTACCTGATCCGGGTGCGCCGGCCCCACCTCCATTGCGTGTTAGCGGAGCCGACCCATGCTCACGACCCTGAAGACTGTCTACACCGACACGCGCGCCGCGGACCTCGCCTGGGCCCTGGGGCGCGAGCCGTTGCCCGCCCTGGCCACCCTCGAACTCGAACTGTCCGACGCGAAGATGCAGCTCAGGCTGCTGGGGGCCTCGCACCAGGTGCTCCTTGAGGAGGAACACGGCAGCTGTTCCGAGACCGTGGCCTGCATCCCCGGCAGCAGTACGCCCCTGCCGCTCGGCGTCTCCAAGCGCGTGGGGGACTGGGAGTACGAGTTCGCGGCGCGCGTCGAGACGCTGTCGAGCGGTCAGTTCGCGGGCCGCGCGCAGGAGTTGCTCGCCCTGGTGGCCGAGCATCCGCACGGCCTGGCCGGCGTGTTCCCCGGCAGCCCGCACGCCTTCACCGCGATGCTGGCGCAGCGCCACGAGGGCTCGGTCATGTGGCGTACGTGGCACGCGTACCCGCAGGACGGGCAGTTGGTGGCGACGCGCACCCGGGTGGGCGTACGGATGCCGATGCCCGCCGCCCTGTGACCGGCGGGCGCCGCGGCCGTCCGCCGCGGGTGCACCAGGTGTGGCGCTTCTACACCTAGTTGCACCCTTGTGGGGGACCCAGTGCGAGTGCGCGGTGACGTAGCGTGCTGGCGTGATCGAGTCGTCGGTGCGGTTGCCGGTCTCGCCCGGAGCAGGACGGTTCTTCGTTCTCGTGGGCGTGTTCGTCTGCGCTGCCTGCGGGCTCGTCTACGAACTCGAACTGGTGGCCCTCGCCTCGTACCTGATCGGGGACTCCGTCACCCAGGCCTCCGTGGTGCTCTCCGTGATGGTGTTCGCCATGGGCATCGGCTCGCTGCTCGCCAAGCGGCTGCGGTGCCGGGCCTCGGCCTGGTTCGGCCTCGTCGAGGCGGCGCTCGCGCTGGTCGGCGGGTGCAGCGCCATGGCCCTGTACGCGGCGTTCGCGTGGACCGGCGACAAGGGCGAGGTGTGGGCGAGCGGATCGCGCTGGCTGCTCGTCGCGTTCTCCCTCGCCATCGGCGTCCTCATCGGCGCCGAGGTGCCGCTCCTGATGGTGCTCATCCAGCGCATCCGCCGCCAGGACGCCAGCGGCGCCGTCGCCGACCTGTTCGCCGCGGACTACGTGGGCGCGCTGGTCGGCGGTCTCGCCTTCCCCTTCCTGCTGCTCCCGCTGCTCGGGCAGCTGACGGGCGCCCTGTTCACCGGCGCGGTCAACGCGCTCGCGGGCGGCGCGCTCGTCTTCGGCCTCTTCGGGCGCGACCTGAGCACGCGCGGGCGCTGGGTACTGCTCACGGCGAACGTCGTGGTGCTCTCCCTGCTCGCCTCGGCCGCCGTCCTCGTCGACGACTTCGAGCGGGCCGCGCGCAGGGCGGTGTACGGCGGGGACGTGCGGGTCGCCGTCCAGACGGACGTGCAGGAGGTCGTCCTCACCGGCGCGAAGCGCAGCACCCTGCACCTCTTCCTCGACGGCCGGCTGCGCATCAGCGGACGCGACGAGAAGCCCTACCACCAGGGGCTCGTCGCACCCGCGATGCGCGGCCCCCACGCGCGCGTGCTGGTCCTCGGCGGCGGCGACGGCCTCGCGGCGCGCGAGGTGCTGCGCCACCGGGGCGTGCGCCGCGTCGACATCGTCGAGCTGGACGCCGCCGTCGTCGGCCTGGCCCGCCGCGACCCCGTCCTCAGCGCGCTCAACGGCCATGTGTACCGCGACCCGCGCGTCCACGTGGTGACCGCCGACGCGTTCCGCTGGCTGCGCTCGGCCCGCGCGACGTACGACGTGGTGATCTCCGACCTGCCGGACCCCGGCATCACGGCCAGCACGAAGCTGTACTCCCAGG
The DNA here is from genome assembly GCF_040680155.1 of Streptomyces sp. NPDC052114. Lineage (NCBI taxonomy): Bacteria > Bacillati > Actinomycetota > Actinomycetes > Kitasatosporales > Streptomycetaceae > Streptomyces > Streptomyces sp. NPDC052114. Next base: position 5,950 of record NZ_JBFAWC010000013.1, read on the forward strand.
AGTTCTACGGCCTGACCACCCGGGTCCTCGCCGAGGGCGGGCGGCTCGCCGTGCACGCGGGCCCGCTGTCCACCCGGGTGCGCGTCTTCTGGACGGTGGAGGCGACGCTGCGCGCGGCGGGGCTGCGGACCGTGCCGTACCGCGTCGGCGGCCGGGAGTCCGGCTTCGCCGCCGGGCCCGACCGCACGGCGGAGGGCGCGCGCGCCCCGCGCGACTGGGGGTTCCTGCTGGCCTCGCGGACCCGGCCCGTGCTGCTGCGCTCGGCCGGGTCCGAGGTGGTGCGCACGGGGGCGTGGGCGGCGGAGCGGACCCGGCTGCCGGGGCTCGCGCCCTCCACCCTGGTGCACCCGCGTTACGCGAACTGACGTACACGCTGCGCCGAACACACGTATACGGCGGCGCCCGCATGGGTAGGCTCGGCTGCCATGGAGCATGAGGTGTTCGTCCCGGTCTCGGCAGAGCGGCTCCGGCAGGTCCTGGCCGACCCCGAGCGGGTCGCCGGGGCGGTCCCGGGGCTCCAGCGCGACGCGGAGGAGACGGCGGGGCCGCTCTCCGGGCGGCTGCGGCTGCGCGTCGGGGGGCACACCATCACGTATCGCGGCGCGGCGACGGCCGTGGCGCGCAAGGACGGGACGTACGCCGTCGAGGGCGAGGGCACGGAGGCGCGCGGCTCCGGCTCCGTGAAGCTGTCGCTGACCGTGCGGCTCGTGCCGGCCGTCGCGGGGACGACGCTCGTGTTCACCGGGAGCGGGGCCGCGGACGGGCGGATCGCGGAAAGTTCTCCACAGGCTGTGGAATCCGCTGTGCGAAGGCTGCTCGAACGGTTCGCGGAGGGGCTGGGCGCGGGGGCGCCGCCCGACACGGTGCCGGAGGAGTCCGGCGCCGAGGGGGCGTCCGCGGCTCCGGAGGCTCCGGCGGCCCCGGCCGTCGCGCCCTCCGTCTTCGAGACGGAGGTGCCGCCGCCGTCCCTCGACCCGCTCGCCGACGACCTCGACGGGCTCGACGACGTGGATGACGCGGACGACGCGGATGACGCCGAGGACCTGCTGGACGACGACGGCCTCGGTGTGGCGCCCGCCGAGGCGGCGCATGCGCGGCGCACCATGATCGGTCGCAGTGCCGAGGAGGTCGACCATGCGCCGCCGCGCGGGCGGTACGCGCCCGCGCCGGCTCCCGAGGCGCTGTCCACGCGGGCCACGCTCCGGTGGGCCGCGCCCGCCGCGGCCGTCGCGCTCGCCTCCGCGATCGTCGTCGGACGGGCCCTGCGGAGGCGCCGCTGACGGCGTGCGCCGGGCGAAGGGGTTCCTCGGCCCGTCCGTCCCTGCGGGCCGCCTGTGGCCGGTCGCGCAGTTCCCCGCGCCCCTGCGGGGCTCTGGGGGGTGGTCCGTCTCGTTCCCCGGGGTGGGACGCCGTAGGGTCGGGTCGTGAGTACCGAAGACGTGATCCTTACCGCGGGTGACGCGGAAGTTGCCGTGCAGCCGGGCCATGGCTGTCGTATCGGAAGTCTCCGCATCGGCGGCGTCGAGCTGCTGAGGCAGGGGCAGAAGTACGGCTGCTTCCCGATGGTGCCCTGGTGCGGCCGTATCCGGGACGGGCGGTTCCGCGACGGCGCGACCGTCCATCAGATGCCGCTCAACTCCCCGCCGCACGCCATCCACGGCTTCGCCCGCGACGCCGAGTGGCGCACGGCGCGCACCTCGAAGACCGAGGCCGTCTTCACGTACGAACTGACCGACCCCTGGCCCTACCCCGGCCGCGTCACCCAGATCGTGGAGCTCACCGAGGAGGCGCTGACGCTGCGCCTGGGCATCGAGACGCACGGCGGCTCCTTCCCCGCGCAGGCCGGCTGGCACCCCTGGTTCAACCGCTCCCTGGACGGCGGCGGCGACCCCGTCCGCGTCGACTTCGCCCCCGCCTGGCAGGAGGAGCGCGGCGACGACCACCTGCCCACCGGCCGCCGTATCGACGTGCGGCCCGGCCCCTGGGACGACTGCTTCGGCATGCCCGAGGGCGTCGACGTGACGCTGACCTGGCCCGGAGCGCTCGAAGTGAACGTCAAGAGCCGCGAGCAGTGGGTCGTCGTGTACGACGAGCAGGAGGCCGCGGTCTGCGTCGAGCCGCAGACCGGGCCGCCGGACGGGCTCAACACCGACCCGCGCCTGGTCACGCCCATCGAGCCCCTGGAGACGGCGACGACCTGGACCTGGCGGCGGCTTTAAGCTCATAGGCATGACTGACGTACGCGGCGAGCTGCTGCAGCAGATCAAGGACAAGGCCGTCGTGCACGGCAAGGTGACGCTCTCCTCCGGCCTGGAGGCCGACTACTACATCGACCTCCGCCGGATCACCCTCGACGGCGAGGCCGCCCCGCTGGTCGGCCAGGTGCTCCTCGACCTCACCAAGGACCTCGACTTCGACGCCGTGGGCGGGCTGACCATGGGCGCCGACCCCGTCGCCGGCGCGATGCTGCACGCCTCCGCCGCGCGCGGCAGGCGCCTGGACGCCTTCGTCGTCCGCAAGGCCGCCAAGGCGCACGGCATGCAGCGCCGCGTCGAGGGCCCGGACATCAAGGGCCGCCGCGTCCTGGTCGTCGAGGACACCTCCACCACCGGCGGCTCGCCGCTGACCGCCGTCGAGGCCGTCCGCGAGGCGGGCGCCGAGGTCGTCGGCGTCGCCACGATCGTGGACCGCGCGACCGGCGCCGGCGAGAAGATCACCGAGGGTGCGGGCGTGCCGTACCTCTTCGCGTACTCGAAGGACGACCTCGGGCTGGCCGACTGAGGACCTAGGTCCCGGCGGATCCGGCCGCACTCCGGCTGGAGCTGTCCGGCAAGTCTGGAAAGATGGGGGCGACGATGACGTCGCCCCCATAGGTCAGGGCCCAGCACACACCCGCACATCCCAAGGAGCGGACACATGCCCATCGCAACTCCCGAGGTCTACGCCGAGATGCTCGACCGGGCGAAGGCAGGCAAGTTCGCCTACCCGGCGATCAACGTCACCTCCTCGCAGACCCTGCACGCCGCGCTGCGCGGCTTCGCTGAGGCCGAGAGCGACGGCATCATCCAGATCTCCACCGGTGGTGCGGAGTTCCTGGGCGGCCAGCACAGCAAGGACATGGTGACCGGCGCCGTCGCCCTCGCCGAGTTCGCGCACATCGTCGCCGCCAAGTACGACGTCACGGTCGCGCTGCACACCGACCACTGCCCCAAGGACAAGCTCGACGGCTACGTCCGCCCGCTGCTCGACGTCTCCGCCGAGCGCGTCAAGGCCGGCCGGAACCCGCTGTTCCAGTCCCACATGTGGGACGGCTCCGCCGAGACCCTCGCGGACAACCTGGCCATCGGCCAGGAGCTCCTGGAGAAGGCCCGCGCCGCCAAGATCATCCTTGAGGTCGAGATCACCCCGACCGGCGGCGAGGAGGACGGCGTCAGCCACGAGATCAACGACGAGCTGTACACCACCGTCGACGACGCGCTGCGCACCGCCGAGGCCCTGGGCCTGGGCGAGAAGGGCCGCTACCTCCTGGCCGCGTCCTTCGGCAACGTGCACGGCGTCTACAAGCCGGGCAACGTCGTCCTCCGTCCCGAGCTGCTCAAGGACCTCCAGGAGGGCGTCGGCGCCAAGTACGGCAAGACGTCCCCCTTCGACTTCGTGTTCCATGGCGGTTCGGGCTCGACCGCCGAGGAGATCGCCACCGCGCTGGAGAACGGCGTCGTGAAGATGAACCTCGACACCGACACGCAGTACGCCTTCACGCGTCCGGTCGCCGACCACATGTTCAAGAACTACGACGGCGTCCTGAAGGTCGACGGCGAGGTCGGTTCGAAGAAGACGTACGACCCGCGCACCTGGGGCAAGCTCGCCGAGGCCGGCATGGCCACGCGCGTCTCCGAGGCCTGCGCCGCGCTGCGTTCGACGGGCACGCGCCTGAAGTGACCGGCGCGGCTCCCGCGGGAGTCACCGGCACGGCTCCGTACGGGCCCGGCACCCTTCCCTGGGTGCCGGGCCCGTACGCGTATGGCGCAGACTGGAACCCATGGCCATTCACAAGGATCTGCTCGGGGGACCGCCCCCGACCCACCTGCCCGACGACCCGGAGCCGCGCGAGCTGCTCGCGAACGGCGCGGACCCGACCGACGTCGCCGCCAAGTACCCCACGTCCTCGCTCGCCTGGGCCCGGCTCGCCGACGAGGCGTACGAGAACGGCCGCGTCGTCGAGTCGTACGCGTACGCCCGTACCGGCTACCACCGCGGCCTGGACGCCCTGCGCCGCAGCGGCTGGAAGGGCCACGGCCCGGTGCCGTGGGAGCACGAGCCCAACCGCGGCTTCCTGCGCGCGCTGCACGCCCTGGCGCGGGCGGCGCAGGCGATCGGCGAGCAGGAGGAGTACGAGCGCTGCGCGGGCTTCCTCCGCGACTCCTCGCAGACGGCGGCCGAGACGCTCGGCTGAGACGCTCGGCTGAGAACGCATCCGCCCCGCGCCCCTTCCGGGGCGCGGGGCGGATCTCTTGGGGGCGAGGGGAACCGCGCGACCGGCCACAGCGGTCCCGCAGAGGCACCTCAGCGCAACGAACGCAGCAGACCCGCGTCGTACGGCGCCGCCTCGTCGAGGCGGTCCGTGAGGGCCTTGTCCGCCCACTCCGGGTCGGATATCAGCGCGCGGCCCACCGCGATCACGTCGAACTCGTCCCGCTCCATGCGGTCCAGGAGCGGGTCGATGCCGGTGACGGACGTGGTCTCCGTGGAGAAGGTCGCCGCGGCCGTGAACTGCTTGTCGAGGCCGACCGAGCCGACGGACAGCGCGGCCCTGCCGGTGAGCTTCTTGATCCAGCCCGCGAGGTTCAGGTCGTCGCCGTCGAACTCGGGGAGCCAGTAGCGGCGCGTGGACGCGTGGAAGGCGTCGACGCCCGCGGCCGCCAACGGCGCGAGCAGGGCATCCAGTTCGGCCGGGTCCGCGGCCAGCTTCTCGTCGTAGGCGTTGGCCTTCCACTGCGAGAGGCGGAGGATCACGGGGAAGCCGGGCGAGACCGCCGCGCGCACCGCCTCGACGATCTCCGCGGCGAAGCGGGTGCGGGAGGCGAGGTCGCCGCCGTAGCCGTCGGTGCGGCGGTTGGTGCGGCCCCAGAGGAACTGGTCGATCAAGTAGCCGTGCGCGCCGTGCAGTTCGACGCCGTCGAAGCCGATCCGCTCCGCGTCGGCCGCCGCGCGGGCGAAGGCCGCGATGACCTCGTCGACGTCGGCGGACGTCATCGCGTGGCCCTTCGCCGCGCCGTCGAGGTCGAGCCCGGAGGGCCCGGCGGGCGGCGCGTCGGGGAACGGCCCGTCGCCCTCGTTGCGGGTCGCGCCGACGTGCCAGAGCTGCGGGACGATCTTTCCGCCCGCCGTGTGCACGGCCTCGGCGACCTTCCGCCAGCCCGCGAGCGCGGCGTCGCCGTGGAAGTGCGGGACGCGGTGGCTGCTGCCGGCCGAGGCGTGGTCGACGTAGGTGCCCTCGGTGATGATCAGGCCGGTGCCGCCCGCGGCGCGGCGCGCGTAGTACTCCGCGACGTCGGCGCCGGGCACGCCGTCCGGGGAGAACTGGCGGGTCATGGGGGCCATGGCGATGCGGTTGCGCAGGGTGAGGCCGTTGATGTCGAAGGGACGGCCGAGGATCCGCGCGGCGCGCGACGTCGTCGTTTCCGTGGCTTCCATGGGTTCTCCTGGGGCTCTCGGTGCTTTCGGCACGGACATCGTCTTACATCGGTGACAGCACTGTACGGCTTTTGGTGATGCCGCATGAAGGGCGGGTCCCGAGCGGGTACCTTGAACGGCATGAACTGGCCAGCGACCGAGCGGCACTGTCTGACCCCCGCGCCCGGCGGCCTCGCCCTCGTCCAGGACCTCCTGAACACCGCGCCCACCGGCCACTCCGCCGCCGCCGACCTGCCCGACCTGCTGGCCGACGGCGCGCTCGAAGCCGCCCAGGAATGGGCCGACGGCGCCGTGCGCGGCTGGGCGCGGGAGACGGGGCGCGGCGACGTGCGTCTGGTGCTGACCGCCGAGGACCTGCCCAAGCTGCGCTGCCTGCGCGACCAGCTGCGCCGGGCGCTCGCCGCCGGGGAAGGGGGCGGGGACGCGGTGCGCTTCACCTCGGCGCCCGTGGTCGTCTCGCTCGGCGGCAACGGCTGCCTGACCGTGGAGCCGGAGGGCGCGGGCGCGCGCTGGCTGGCCTCCGCGGTGCTCGCCGAGGGGCTGCTCGCCCAGACCGCGGGCGTCTGGCGCCGCCTGAAGATCTGCCGCAACGAACCCTGCGCCGCCGCGTTCTTCGACCGCTCCCGCAACAACAGCGGCGTCTGGCACTCGGTGCGCGGCTGCGGGAACGCCGCCCACCAGCGGGCGTGCAGGCAGCGCAAGCGCTCGCAGGACTGACAGCAGCGTCCCGCTGTGGGCGCTGTCCGGGACCGGACATCCCTTGCCGTTTCGGAGAAAGTTGCAGAAGATTCCGGTGGGGACCGGGGCCCCCGTGCCGGTACCGGTAGGGGCGGACCGCTACCCGGAGTACGTATCGAGGAGACAGCGATGTCCCCACAGACGCATGAGGCGTCCACCCCGGCGCACGAGGCGTCCACCGAGGCGCGTGGCGGGTCCGCAGGGACCCCCGAGGGCGAGAGCCCCCACCTCGACTTCGCGGGCACCACCCCGTACGAGGACTACGTCCAGGCGGACGTCCTCACCCACCTCCAGCACCCCCGCTCGGACGACCCCGGCGAGATGGTCTTCCTGGTCACCACCCAGGTCATGGAGCTGTGGTTCACGGTGATCGTCCACGAGTGGGAGACCGCCGCGCACGCCCTGCGCCGCGACGACATCCCCGTCGCGGTCGCCGCGCTCAAGCGCAGCCTGCGCGAGCTGGAGGCCCTGAACGCCTCCTGGCGCCCGCTCGCCCAGCTCACCCCCGCGCAGTTCAACTCCTACCGCAGCGCGCTCGGCGAGGGCTCCGGCTTCCAGTCGGCGATGTACCGCCGCATGGAGTTCCTGCTCGGCGAGAAGTCCGCGTCGATGCTGGTCCCGCACCGCGGCGCGCCGCGCGTCCACGCGGAGCTGGAGAAGGCCCTCCAGGAGCCGAGCCTGTACGACGAGGTGCTGCGCCTGCTCGCCCGGCGCGGCCACGCGATCCCGGCCGCCGTCCTGGAGCGCGACCTCGCCGCGAAGTACGAGCCGTCGCCCGAGGTCGAGGCCGTCTGGACGGAGCTCTACTCCGGCGACGAGAGCGACGACCTGGCCCGCCTCGGCGAGACGCTCACCGACGTCGCCGAGCTGGTCTGGCGCTGGCGCAACGACCACCTGGTCGCCACCCGCCGCGCCATGGGCGCCAAGACGGGCACGGGCGGCTCCGCCGGTGTGGCGTGGCTGGAGAAGCGCGCCGCGAAGAACGTGTTCCCCGAGCTGTGGACTGCGAGGAGCCATGTCTGACCTGCGGACCGAGGCCGAGGCCCTCGACGAGAAGGACGAACTCCGTTCCAAGCGCGCCGAGTTCGTCCTCGACGACACCATCTATCTGGACGGCAACTCGCTGGGCGCCCTGCCCGCGAACGTCCCCGGGCGGATGGCCGAGGTGATGACCCACGAGTGGGGGAAGCTCCGCATCCGCTCCTGGGACGAGAGCGGCTGGTGGACCGCCCCCGAGCGCATCGGCGACCGCATCGCCCCGCTCGTCGGCGCCGCCCCGGGGCAGATCGTGGTCGGCGACTCCACCAGCGTGAACGTCTTCAAGGCGCTGGTGGCCGCCGTCCGTATCGCACGGGACCCCGCACACCCGGACGAGGGGCGCGACGAGATCGTCGTTGACGCCACGACGTTCCCCACGGACGGGTACATCGCGCGGTCCGCCGCCCGCCTCACCGGATGCCGGCTGATCCCGGTCGCGCCGGGCGAGGTGCACGGCGTCCTCGGCGAGCGCACCGCCGCCGTGCTCCTCAACCACGCCGACTACCGCACCGGACGCCTGCACGACCTGCCGGGCCTGACGGCGGCGATCCACGCGGCGGGCGCCCTCGCCGTCTGGGACCTGTGCCACACGGCGGGCGCCCTGCCGGTCGGCCTGGACGAGCACGGCGTCGACCTCGCGGTGGGCTGCACGTACAAGTACCTGAACGGCGGGCCGGGTTCGCCCGCCTACCTCTACGTGCGCGAGAGCCTCCAGGACCGCTTCGACTCGCCGCTGCCCGGCTGGAACTCGCACGCCGAACCCTTCGGCATGCGGCCGGAGTTCGAGGCCGCGGACGGCGCGCTGCGCGGGCGCGTCGGCACGCCGGACATCCTGTCGATGCTCGCCCTTGAGGCGGCGCTCGACGCCTGGGACGGCGTCTCCGTCGACGCCGTGCGGGCCAAGTCCCTCGCCCTGACGGACTTCTTCCTGCGGTGCGTCGATGCGTACGTACCCGAGGGGCGCGTCGAGTCGCTCACGCCGGTCGCGCACGCCGAGCGCGGCAGTCAGGTCGCGCTGCGCTGCGACGGGGCGGGCGACGTGATGAAGCGCCTCGTCGAGCAGGGTGTGGTCGGCGACTTCCGCGCCCCTGACGTGCTGCGCTTCGGATTCACCCCGCTGTACGTCTCCTTCGCGGACGCCGAGCGGGCGGCTCGGGTGCTGGCGCGCACGCTGGACTGATAGCGTCCGGCGGATCTTGCTCCCGCTTTTCCGCACCACGGAAGAGTGGGAGCATCACCGCCAGCCGCACTGCCGTTGAGAGGTTGCCGCATGCCGGACGACGCCGCCGTGGCCCGCGATGCCGCCGAGGCGGACGCCGCCTTCGCGCATCCCGCCGTGAAGCCGGACGCCACCGCCTCGTACGGCGAACACCCCGACCAGGTCGTGGACTTCTACGCCCCCAAGGGGGCGGCGGCCGCGCCCGTGCCGCTGGTCGTCGTCCTGCACGGCGGCGCCTGGCGGGCACCCTACGACCGGCAGCACATCACGCCCTTCGCGGACTTCCTGGCCCGCCGCGGCTTCGCGGTGGCCAACGTCGAGTACCGCAGGGGCAGTTCGATTCCCGCGCAGGGCGGCGACGGGCCGGTGGCCGGGCGCTGGCCGGAGACGTTCGACGACGTGGCCGCCGCGTTCGACGCGCTCCCCGCGCTCGTACGGGACGCCCTGCCGTCGGCCGACCCGCGCCGCACCGTCGTGACCGGGCACTCCGCGGGCGGCCACCTCGCGCTGTGGGCGGCCGCCCGGCACCTGCTGCCCGCCGACGCGCCCTGGCGCACCGACCGCCCGGCCGCGCTGCGCGGTGTCGTCGCGCTCGCGCCGATCGCGGACTTCACGGTCGCCGAGGAGCTCGCGGTGTGCGGGGGCGCGTCGGCGCAGTTCCTCGGCGGCGCCGAGCGGTTCGCGGAGCGCCTGCCGTACGCCGACCCGGCCGCGCTGCTCCCGACGGGCATCGCCACGACCGTGGTGCAGGGGCGCACCGACATCGTCGTGCCGCAGGCCGTGGCCGAGGCGTACGCCGACGCCGCGGCGAAGGCCGGCGAGGTGGTGGGCCTGACGCTCCTGGAGGACGTGGGGCACTTCCCCCTGATCGACCCGGCGGCCGACGCGTGCGCGGTGGTGGCGGAGGAGATCGCACAGCTGGCGTTCTGAGGCGCGCCGGTCCACCGCCGGCGGAGCGTGTAGTACCTGGGACGGACCCGGCAGAACCCCTCTTGCTGCGGACGCCCCGGCAGCGGCGCCCCCGTACCTTCGTAGACGTGACAGAGACGACCACTCAGACCCAGGCGGGCAGGACGGGCCGGCCCGGCGGCGCCCCCGAGTCCCGCTTCGTGCGCGAAGCCTTCGGCGGCATGCGCGAGGCACTGTTCCGCGACGCCTTCGCCTACCGCCCGCTGCCCCCGCGGGAGACCGCGGACGGGCTCACCGCCAAGCTGCTGCCCGGGCGGATACGGGAGTACGCGGTCTGGGCACCGCACGCCCAGGTGGTGGCCGCGGCCCTGTTCACCGTGTTCATCGGCTACCAGGTGGGCTTCGAGATGGGCGGTGTGCCGCACCTGCTCATCGGCCTCGTCCCGGCGGCCACCGTCGTGATGACGCTGGTCAGGCCGGTGGGCGCCTGGTGGATCTCGCTGGCCTCCACCCCCTTCACGGGAGTCCTCGCGGGCAGCTGGGACGGCCAGCCGTGGACACCGAGCTCCTTCGTCGCGCACATCGTGGTGATGGTCGTGGTGGCGGCGCGCACCGGACCGCGCACCGCCCTGTGGATGTGGCTCGGCACGGCGGCGTACGCGGCGGCCTCCGAGGTGCTCCTCGGGAGCTACGGGTCCGACAGCCCCCAGATGCTGTTCTTCTCGGCGCTCGCGCTGCTCGTCACCACGATGGTGCACGTGCGCCGCGAGGCGCAGCGCGAGGTCACCGTGCAGCGCACCGTCACCGCCATCGAGCGCGACAAGCGCACGCTCCTGGAGGAGCGCACCACCATCGCCCGCGAGCTGCACGACGTGGTGGCCCACCACATGTCGGTGGTCGCCATCCAGGCGGAGGCCGCGCCCTACCGCGTGGAGAACCCGCCGCCCGAGCTGGAGCAGGCCTTCGTGACGATCCGCGAGAACGCGGTGTCGGCGCTGACCGAGCTGCGCCGCGTCCTGGGCGTCGTCCGGGCCGAGGACTACGAGGCGCCGGACGCCCCGCAGCCCACGCTCGCCGACCTCGACCGCCTCCTGGACAACGTCCGCGACGCGGGTCTGACCGTCGACAAGGTGATCACCGGCGCGGTGCGGGAGCTGCCGCAGGGCGTGGAGCTGTCGGCGTACCGCATCGTGCAGGAGGCGCTCAGCAACAGCCTGCGCCACGCGCCCGGCGCCCCGGCCCGCGTCGAGGTGGGATACGTCCTGGGCGGCCTGGGCCTGCGCGTCGTCAACGGCCCCGCGACCGGCCTGGTCAAGCCGTCGCCCGGCGCGGGGCACGGCATCACCGGGATGCGCGAGCGCGTCACGATGCTGAACGGCGAGATGACGGCGGAGCCGACGGCGGAGGGCGGGTACGAGGTCACGGTCTTCCTGCCGGTGCCGCTCGCGGACCGCATCGACCCGGCGGGGGAGGACGGCTCATGACGATCCGCGTCCTGATCGCGGACGACCAGATGATGGTCCGCGAAGGGTTCTCCGTCCTGCTCAACGCGATGCCCGACATCGAGGTCGTCGGCGAGGCGGTCAACGGCCGCGAGGCGGTCGACCGCGTGCGGGAGCTGACGCCCGACGTCGTCCTCATGGACATCCGCATGCCCGAGCTGAACGGCATCGAGGCGACCCGCGAGATCGTCGCCAGGGGCGGCGAGAACGGCTGCAAGGTCCTGGTCCTGACCACCTTCGACCTCGACGAGTACGTGTACCAGGCGCTGCGCGCGGGCGCCTCCGGCTTCCTGCTCAAGGACGCCTCGGCCCGCCAGCTGGCCGACGGCGTGCGGGTGGTGGCGTCCGGCGAGGCGCTGCTCGCGCCGACGGTGACGCGCCGCCTGATCACGGAGTTCTCCAAGCTCGCGGAGTCGCCGCGGCTCTCGGCGGCCGTCCAGGCGCAGCAGTACGGCGAGCTGACCGAGCGCGAGACGGAGGTCCTGGTGCTGATCGCGCAGGGCCTGTCGAACGCGGAGATCGCCTCCCGGCTCGTGGTCGCCGAGTCCACGATCAAGACGCACGTCAGCCGGGTCCTGGTGAAGCTGGGCCTGCGCGACCGCACGCAGGCGGCGGTGTTCGCGTACGAGGCGAGGCTGGTCACGCCGGGCTGATCCCCCGGCCGTGCGGGGGATCTGGTCACGCCGGGGCGCGGGGGCTAGCGTCCCGGCATGGATGCCGCCGCGGTCTTCGCCCCCTGGTCACCGGAGTTCGTCGCCGACCCCTACCCGGCGTACGCGGAGCTGCGCGCGGCGGGCCGGGCGCACCACTACGCCCCCAGCGGCCAGTGGCTGATCCCGCACCACGCCGACGTCGCGGCGCTGCTGCGCGACCGGCGCCTGGGCCGCACCTATCTGCACCGCTTCGGGCACGAGGAGTTCGGGCGCCAGGCGCCGCCGCCCGAGCACGAGCCGTTCCACGTGCTCAACGACAACGGCATGCTCGACCTGGAGGCGCCGGTCCACACCCGCATCCGCCGTCTGGTGGCGAAGGCGTTCACACCGCGCACGGTGGAGGGACTGCGGCGCTACGTCGAGGAGCTGGCGGACCGGCTCGTGGGCGAGCTGGTGGCCGACGGGGGCGGGGACCTGGTGGCGCGCGTCGCCGAACCGCTGCCGGTGGCGGTGATCGCCCAGATGCTGGGCATCCCGGAGGGCGACCGGCATCTGCTGCGGCCCTGGTCGGCCGACATCTGCGGGATGTACGAGCTGAAGCCGTCGCCCGAGACGGCCGCGCGCGCGGTCCGCGCCTCCCTGGAGTTCTCCGCCTATCTGCGCGAGCTGATCGCGGAGCGCCGCGAGAAGCCCGGCGACGACCTGATCTCCGGCCTGATCGCGGCGCACGACGAGGACGGCGGCGCGCGTCTCGGCGAGCAGGAGATGATCTCGACCTGCGTGCTGCTCCTGAACGCGGGCCACGAGGCCACGGTCAACGCCACCGCCAACGGCTGGCACGCGCTCTTCCGCCACCCCGGACAGCTCGCCGCGCTGCGCGCCGACCCGGCGGGCCTGATCCCCACCGCCGTCGAGGAACTCCTGCGCTACGACACCCCGCTCCAGCTCTTCGAGCGGTGGGTGCTCGACGACATCGAGGTCGGCGGGGTGACGATCCCCCGGGGCGCGGAGGTCGCGCTGCTCTTCGGCTCCGCCAACCACGACCCGGCGGTCTTCGCGCGCCCCGCCGAGCTGGACCTCGCCCGCCGCGACAACCCGCACATCTCCTTCAGCGCGGGCATCCACTACTGCATCGGCGCCCCGCTGGCCCGCATCGAACTCGCCGCGTCCATGGGGGCGCTGCTGCGCAGGGCCCCGCGGCTCGCGCTCGCCGCGGAGCCCGGGCGCCGGCCGAACTTCGTGATCCGGGGGCTGGGCGAGCTCCTGGTCGCGGTCTAGGAGTTCCCGCCGTCCAGGAGCCCGCGCGGCCGTCAGGTGGTCATGTCCCGGCGCCGCAGCCCCGCGAGCCCCGCCGTCACCAGCGCCGCCGCGAGCACCGCGAGGAGCAGCACCGGCGGCCACGTCATGGCGCCGCCCGGCAGCTTCGGCAGGTGCCCGAAGGGCGAGAGGTTCATGACGGCCTGCGGCAGGTCGAGCGCGGGGCCGACCCAGCCGACGGCCAGGCAGACGCCCGCCGCCGCCCACGCGGCCACCGCCGCCCTGGGGAGCGCCCCGGCCAGCAGCACCGCGAGCCCGCCGAGCACCCACACCGCGGGGAGCTGCACCAGGCAGGCGCCCAGGACCGCGCCGAAGTCCTCGCCGTGTCCGATGCCGACGCCGACCCCGGCGAGCAGCAGCAGGGCCGCCGCGCCGCCGAAGGCGATGACCAGGTGGCCGGCCGCCCACCGCAGCCGCCCCACCGCGTTCGCGAGGACCGGCTCGGCGCGCTGCGCGGTCTCCTCGCCGTGCAGCCGCAGGACGGAGGCGACGACGTAGAGGCCGGCCACCATGCCGAACATCCCGATGATCGTGGAGAGGAACGCGTCCGTGAGGCCGGACTGTCCGCCCATCCGCTGGATGATCTCGCGGGTGCTCTCGTTGTCGCCGACCACGTCGGCCGCGCCGTCCGCCATGCCGCCGAAGACGGCCCCGGCGAGCAGGAATCCGGCGCTCCAGCCGAGGACGGCGCCGCGCTGGAGCCGCCAGGCGAGCCCGCCCGCCGTGGCGAGCCGCCCGCGCGCGGGGCCCGGCCGGGTGGCCAGGAAGCTCATGCCGACGTCCCGGCGCCCGGCGAGCGTGTAGGCGGCGACGGCCTGTGCCGCGACGGCCGCCACGACGAGCGGCAGCACCCACCACCGCTCCGTAGCGAAGGCCCGCAGGTTCTCCTGCCAGCCGAGCGGCGAGAGCCAGGTCAGGACGGAGGAACCGTCCCCGGTGGACGCGTCGCCGGCCGCCCGCAGCACGTACGCCGTGCCGAGCGCGCCCGCGGTGATGCCCTTGGCGAGCCGGGCGCTCTCCGTGAGCTGGGCGGCGATCGCCGCCATCGTGGCGAACAGCATGCCCGTGCCGGCCACCCCGAGGCCGAGCGCGAGCGCGCCCGCCGTGCCCTGTCCGGCGAGTCCGGCGGTGATCAGGAGGCCGGCCGCCGTGTTCGCCACGAGGGCCGTGAGCAGCGCGGCGGTGAGCGGCGCCCGGCGTCCCACCATGGAGGCGGAGAGCATCTCCTGGCGTCCGGTCTCCTCCTCGTCGCGGGTGTGCCGTACGACGACGACCAGGCTCATCACGGCCGCGAGCACGCCCGCGTACACACCGATGCGCCAGGCGGTGAGCGCGCCGAGGGAGTCCCCGAAGGCCGGGCCGTACATGGCGCGCATCGAGGAGTTGGAGTTCATCGACTCCACGGCGTCGGCGCGCTCGGCGGCCGTGCCGTAGACGGACTCCAGGGAGCCCGGCATGGCCAGGACGAGTCCGGCGACGACCAGGATCCAGACGGGCATCATGACCCGGTCCCGCCGCAGTGCGAGCCGCAGCAGGGTTCCGGTGCCCGCGAGCTGGCGCGCGCCGCCGCCGCGCGCGGTGAAGGCGGAGCCGGTGGCGGTGGGGGCCGCGGCGGTCATCGCGCCATCACCTCGTGGTCCGACCCGGTCCGCACGTCCTCCTGGTAGTGCCGCAGGAACAGCTCCTCCAGGGTGGGCGGGGTGCTGGTCAGCGAGCGGACGCCGGACCGGGTGAGGGACGTGAGGACCGCGTCGAGCTTGTCGGTGTCGACCTGGAGCCTGACGCGGTGGCCCTGGACGTCGAGGTCGTGGACGCCCGGCAGGCCCGAGAGGCCGTCCGGTGCGCCCGCGAGTTCGGCGGTGACGCTGGTCCGGGTCAGATGGCGCAGGTCGGCCAGGGAGCCGCTCTCGACGGTCTGCCCCTTCCTGATGATGCTGACGCGGTCGCAGAGGGTCTCGACCTCGCTGAGGATGTGCGAGGAGAGCAGGATGGTCCGCCCGCGGCGGCGCTCCTCCTCGACGCAGCTCTGGAAGACCTCCTCCATCAGCGGGTCGAGGCCGGAGGTCGGCTCGTCGAGGATCAGCAGGTCGACGTCGGAGGCGAAGGCGGCGACGAGGGCGACCTTCTGGCGGTTGCCCTTGGAGTAGGTGCGCCCCTTCTTGGTGGGGTCGAGTTCGAAGCGTTCGACGAGGCGGGCGCGCCGGGTCTCGTCGAGGCCGCCGCGCAGCTTCCCGTACAGGTCGATGACCTCGCCCCCGGAGAGGTTGCGCCACAGGGTGACGTCGCCGGGCACGTAGGCGACGCGGCGGTGCAGGTCGACGGCGTCGTGCCAGGGGTCACCGCCGAGCAGCTGGGCCGCGCCGGCGTCGGCGCGGAGCAGGCCGAGCAGGACCCGGATGGTGGTGGACTTCCCGGCGCCGTTCGGGCCGAGGAAGCCGTGCACCTCGCCGGTCTCGACGTCCAGGTCGAGGCCGTCCAGCGCGTGCGTCGCCCCGAACGACTTGTGCAGTCCGGAGACGGTGATTGCCTTCGTCATGTTTCTGAACATACGCTACTTTCACAAAGTTGTGAAGTTAAGGAAGCGTATAAACTGGCCAGTACCGGGGTGAGCTGCGAGGACGGCAGAGGAGATGATCGACGCATGACGCGGGACGAGACGGCGGGCGGGACGCAGGGCGGGGCGGCCGAGGGGCAGCCCGACGCCGAGGTGGTCTCCCGCTTCGTGGAGAAGTTCGCCTCACAGCTCGTCGAGGCGGGCATGCCGCGGATGCCCGCGCGGGTCTTCGCCGCCCTGCTCGCCTCCGACTCCGGCGCGCTCACCTCGGCGGAGCTCGGGGAGCGGCTGCGGGTCAGCCCGGCGGCCGTGTCCGGCGCGGTGCGCTACCTCACCCAGCAGCACATGGTCGCCCGCGAGCGGGAGCCCGGGACGCGCCGCGACATCTTCCGGGTGCACAGCAACCAGTGGTACGAGGCGCTGGCCAACCGCGACGGCATCCTCGACCGCTGGGAGAGCGCGCTCCAGGACGGCGTCACCAGCCTCGGCGCCGACTCCCCGGCGGGCCGCCGCCTCACGGAGACGCTGGCGTTCTTCGAGTTCGTGCAGGTGGAACTGGCCGGGATGATGACCCGCTGGCGGACCCACCGGGAGTCCCTCTTCGGCCCGGAGCAGTGATCCACCGGGGGTTCCTCTGCGGCCCGGAGCAGTGATCCACCGGTAGTCCCTCTGCGGCCCGGAGCAGCCCCCTCCGGACGGCGCGGGGAGCCTCAGCGCGGCAGCGTCAGCGACCACGCCCCGGGACGGACCGTCCAGGTCCGCGTGCGGACCGGGCCCGCCACCACCGCGTCCGCGCGGTAGCGGAAGTCCGCGCCCGACACCGTCACCGTCCGCGCCCGCACCCGCAGCGGCGTCGCCTCCGCGCCCACCGAGGACGGCCGGATCTCCACCTGCGCCATGCCCCCGCCGTGCCCCGCGCGCACGCTCACGCCCTCGACCGGCTGGTCCAGGTCGACCAGCGTGACGCCGTCCGCCTCGACCCGCAGCCGCGCGGGCGCGGGCCCGGGGGGCGCCGCCACGCGTGAGGGGCGCGTGGCCAGGGTGCGTACGAAGGACTGGCAGGTGCGCAGCCAGGCGTGCCCCTCGCCCGGCGAGGCGGTGGCCGGCTCCGGGGCGGACGGCACCGGCGGGATCCGGAGGTCGCCGAGCACCACGCCGTCGCTGTCGTCCACCAGCAGATCCAGCCGCCGCTCGGCCCCTTCGAGGACCGCGCGCGCGGCGGCGACCGCCCCCGACGGCACCCCGAGCGCCCGCGCGAGCGTCTGCGCCGCGCCCACCGGGACGACCGAGAGCGCGCTCCCCGCGAGGTCCCGCTCCCGGTGCAGCGTGCCGACCGCCCGCAGCAGCGCCCGGTCGTCGCCGACCACCACGAGCCGTCGCGCACCCCTCCTGGCCAGGGCTTTCGTGAAGTCCTCGGGCCCTTCGGGCCAGCAGACCCGGACCGCCGCACCCGCACCGAGTACGTCCTTCGCGATCCGTACCGACTCACCGTCCGTGCGCCGGGCGAACGGGTCGATGACGACAAGGAGCTGGTCGCGAGCCGACAACGTGCTCCCCTTCTTTTAGCCGTTCTTTGAGACCTCGGGTAGCATCTTTGTGCAAGAGCCCCTTGCGCTATTGCGCCAGGGGCTTCGTCTATTCCGGGGCAGCATCCAAGGCACACCCATAGGGCGTCGACGCCCCAGACCTTGGACATGCCCCGCCCGGAAGGGGTGTACGCCTGTGCCCGCACTTGTGCTGCTCGGTGCTCAGTGGGGTGACGAAGGCAAGGGAAAGGCCACTGACCTGCTCGGTGGCTCGGTGGACTATGTAGTGCGCTACCAGGGCGGCAACAACGCCGGCCACACGGTCGTCGTGGGCGACCAGAAGTACGCGCTGCATCTCCTCCCTTCCGGGATTCTCTCCCCGGACTGCGTCCCGGTCATCGGCAATGGAGTCGTCGTCGACCCGTCGGTCCTGCTCTCCGAGCTGAGCGGTCTGAACGAGCGCGGCGTCGACACGTCCAAGCTGCTGATCAGCGGCAACGCGCACATCATCACGCCGTACAACGTCACGGTGGACAAGGTCGGCGAGCGCTTCCTCGGCAAGCGGAAGATCGGCACGACCGGCCGAGGCATCGGCCCGACCTACGCCGACAAGATCAACCGCACCGGCATCCGCGTGCAGGACCTCTATGACGAGTCGATTCTGCAGCAGAAGGTCGAGGCGGCCCTGGAGCAGAAGAACCAGCTGCTCACCAAGGTCTTCAACCGCCGCGCCATCGAGGCCGAGCAGATCGTCGAGCAGCTCCTGGAGCACGGCGAGAACATCAAGCAGTACGTCGCCGACACCACGCTGATCCTGAACAACGCCCTCGACGAGGACAAGGTCGTCCTGTTCGAGGGCGGCCAGGGCACGCTCCTGGACGTGGACCACGGCACGTACCCCTTCGTCACCTCGTCCAACCCGACCGCCGGCGGCGCCTGCACCGGCACCGGCGTGGGCCCGACGAAGATCAGCCGCGTCATCGGCATCCTCAAGGCGTACACGACCCGTGTCGGCGCCGGACCGTTCCCGACGGAGCTGTTCGACGACGACGGCGAGGCGCTGCGCACCATCGGCGGCGAGCGCGGTGTCACCACGGGACGGGACCGCCGCTGCGGCTGGTTCGACGCCCCGATCGCCCGCTACGCGACCCGCGTGAACGGCCTGACGGACTTCTTCCTCACCAAGCTCGACGTCCTCACCGGCTGGGAGCAGATCCCGGTCTGCGTGGCGTACGAGATCGACGGCAAGCGCGTCGAGGAACTGCCCTACAACCAGACCGACTTCCACCACGCGAAGCCGGTCTACGAAATGCTGCCGGGCTGGTCCGAGGACATCACCAAGGCCAAGACCTTCGCCGACCTGCCGAAGAACGCGCAGGGGTACGTGAAGGCCCTGGAGGAGATGTCCGGCGCCCCGATCTCCGCGATCGGCGTGGGTCCGGGCCGCACCGAGACGATCGAGATCAACTCGTTCATCTAGGGGCACGTCCGCTCGTACCGAAGGGGCGTCCCGGCTCGGCCGGGACGCCCCTTCGGCGTGGGGAAGCGGCCTTGCGCCCCGCGGCTCAGGTGTCGTCGCCGCAGATGCGCAGGCCCTCCGGGGTGGCGCAGGGGAGGTGGCCGTGGGTGCGGATGACGTCCAGGCCGTTGCCGCGCGCGTAGGCGAGGAAGCTGGAGGCCAGCGAGTCGGCGGGCGGCCGGCCGTAGGTGTAGGCGTACTCGATCTCGCGGTAGGGGTAGCCGCTCCTGCGCAGCTGCTCGGGGGAGGGCTCGTGGCCGTCGAGGTTCAGCCGGTGCAGGCCCTTGAGGCCGGTGGCGGCGCGCAGTTCGCTGTAGCCGATGGCGCCGGGGATGCGGCCGACGGCGTCGAGGACCTGGTCGGTGGAGTCCAGCTCGCAGCGGGTGACGGGCACGGACCTGTCGTCCCTGCCCAGACAGTCGTTGGACGACGCCTTGAGCTCGAAGCCGCCGCCCAGGACCCGGCGTTGGAGGGTGTCACGGGTGCCCGAGCTCGACCCCCGGCTGACCAGGACGACCGGCAGGTCGGGGCCGCCGAGCTCCTTCCAGTTGCGTACGTCGCCGCGGTAGATGCGGCGCACCTCGGGCAGCGTCAGATTCCGCAGCGGTACGCGGTCGTTGAGGACCAGCGCGAAGACGGAGACCGCCACGCGCGTCTCGGCCAGGCGCGGGAAGCCGTCGGACTTGGGGCCGTCGGAGAAGGTGAGCAGCGGAGGGGAGCCCTTCGTGCCCCCGGTGCCCGCCGGACCGGCGAACGTCCGCCCCCGGTCGTCCAGTTCGCGCACCCCCGCCGCGCTGCCGTGCGCGCTCACCTCGATGTCGGAGCCGGGGCAGTCCTCCTCGTACTTGTCCGCGAGCTCCTCGGCGACCGGCGCGAACGCCGTCGAGCCGAGCACCGTCAGCTCGCCCGTCGCGCACTCGATCGGCGGCGGGTCGTCGTCGCGCAGCACGATGATCGAGGCGAGCGTCACGACGGAGAGCGTGAGCAGCACCGTCAGGAGCCGGGCCGGGCGGGACAGCAGCGGCGGCTTGTCGTCGGGCGTGGTCGAGCGGTTGGGCTGCACCTCGCCGTCCTGGAGGCCGCCGGACATGGTGATCTCGCCGCCGACGGGTCCGCCGGTGAGCAGCACGAGGAGCTTGTAGTGCTGGCCCCTGTTGAGCGGGACGCGCGGGATGTGCAGGGTGCTGCCCTCGTAGCGCAGGCCCGCGCCCGGGGCGAAGTGCTCCATCAGGTGGTCGGCGCCGGGCGGCGCGGTGACGGCGAGTCCGCGGACGGTGCGGCCCGTGAAGACGGCGGTCAGGCCGTGCAGGGCGCGCCCGGTGTAGTCGGCGTCGGAGACGGACTGCGAGCCGTCGTTCTCGACGCGCAGCAGGACGAGCGTGGCGTCCGACATCTCGGGCGTCTCGTCGAACAGGCCGAGGCGGGCGTTGGCGCCGCCCGTGCGGACGTCGTCCCCTATGGCCGTGTCCATCTGGACGCGGTACCCGATGCGTTTGCGGCGCGGCACCCGGCGCTCGTACCAGAGCGCGCCGACGGTGGCGGCCAGGCCGAGGACCGCCGTGAGCACGGCGATGGTGTTCTCGGCGCTCAACCAGTCCATGGGCGGTGACGGTAGGCGGCCCGGGGCCGCCCGGGGGCGGCTTCCCCGTTCCGTCGGCCGCTGTTCGCCGCGGGTTCAGCTCGCCCTCGTCGTACGCGGACCGCTCAGCTCCTGTCGTACGTCAACTCGCCCGTGCCGTCGGTGTTCGCGCGGCGCAGCTTGCCGTTGCCGAGAATCGTGACGACGCTCGACTCGCCCGGGGTGCAGGACTCCATGGGCTCGCCGACCGTGACGTCCGTGGGGCCGATGCGCAGGCGGTCCTCGGAGGCGGAGACGAGCTTGCCCTGGAACACGCAGTGGTAGGTGCCGCCGTCCTTCGTGGGCCCGTCCGCCGTCACGGAGAGCACGGTGTCGCCCACCTCGCCCTGCTGGAGGGTGAGTTCACGGGTGCTGTGGCCGGAGTCGGTGTCGAGCCCGCCCGTCCAGGTGCCCAGGTACTTGTCGGGGACCGTGCCGTCCTGGCCGGCGGGTGTGGTCGCGTCCTCGGTGGTCGGACCCGGCGTCGGCGAGTCGCTGCCCGGCGTCGTCGGGGCGCTGCTCGCCGAGTTCTTGCCGTCGCCGCCCTGCTTGTCGGTGCCGTCGCCGTTCATGACGGCGTACACCGTGCCGCCCGCTCCGATGGCCACTATCAACGCGACGACGATCAGCGCGGCGGTCGAACGGCCGCTGCGGCGCGGGGGTTCGGGCGTGGTCGCGGGGAGGTACAGACCGGGGCCGTACGGCGGGGTGGCGCCGTGGCCCGGCTGCTGGTGGGGGTAGCCGTAGGCGACGGGCTGCGGGTGCTGCTGCGGATAGCCGTACGCGGGGGTGCCGGGCGGCGGGGTGGGCGGCGGGGCCTGGCCTGCCACCATGGTCGGCAGGTGGTCGAGGGGCGCGCCGCCGGGCCTGCCGGGCGGCGGGGGCGTGGCGTCGGGGCCGTCGTGGGCGGGGGGAGCCGTGGGCGCGGGCGTGCTCGGCGGGGCGGGTGCCGCCGGGGCGGCGGGCGCCTCCGAAGGGGCCGGGCCTTCCGGGGAATCCGGTGCCCCCGCGGGAGCGGACGCCTCCGGAGCGGCCGGTGCCACCGAGGCCGCCCCCGTCTCGTCCGGGTCCTCCGCGTCCAGCAACTGCACGGCGTGCCGCCCCAGTTGGGCGACGAGGGCGCCGGGCAGCCAGGGGTCGAGCGCGCGGCCCTCGCCGAGGGCGTCCGCCGCGCCCGTGCGCTCCAGGATCTCGTCGAGGGAGGGGCGGGCCGCCGGGTCCTTGCGCAGGCACAGGCCGATCAGCTCGGCGAGGTTCTCGGGGATGCCCGCCAGATCGGGCTCCTCCTGCGCGATGCGGAACATCAGCGCGTGCACCCCGCTGTTGGCGGTGCCGAACGGCAGCGCGCCCGACGCCGCGTAGGCGAGGACGGAGCCGAGGCAGAAGACGTCGCACGCCGGGGTGATGCGGTCCCCGCGCACCTGCTCGGGCGCCATGAAGCCGGGCGAGCCGACCAGCGCGCCGGTGCGCGTCAGGCCGCCGTCGGTGACCGTCTCCAGGGCCCTGGCTATGCCGAAGTCGATGACGCGGGGGCCGTCGATCGTGATCAGCACGTTCGACGGCTTGAGGTCGCGGTGGACGATGCCCGCCGCGTGGATGTCCTTGAGCGCGCCCGCGAGCCCGGCCGCGAGGACGGTGACGGACCGCTCGGGCAGCGGGCCGTGGCCGTGCGAGACGACGCTCTGCAGCGAGGGGCCCGCGACGTACCCGGTGGCGACCCAGGGGATCGCCGCCTCGGTGTCCGCGTCCAGGACCGGCGCCGTCCACGCCCCGCCGACCTGCCGCGCGGAGCGCACTTCCTGGCGGAAGCGGTTCCTGAACTCCTCCTGCTCGGCCAGCTCCTGGCGGACGAGCTTGACCGCGACCGTGCGGCCCCGCCCCGACCGCGCCAGATAGACCTGCCCCATCCCGCCGGCACCGAGCCGCGCCAGCAGTCGGTACGCGCCGATCCGCTGTGGATCTCCGGGCCCGAGCTTCTCCATCGCCGCACCGACCTCCCCCATTGGTGTGCAACAGAGTGAGGATAGTGCGGCCCTACGACAGGGTGGACCGGACCGCTCTCTACGGTTCCGTAACGGGTTCCGGATCGGGCTCCGTGACGTTGTCCAGCACCTCGGACAGGCGTTCCAACACCCGTACGGTTTCCTCGAAACCGTCCTCGCCGAGCGCGGCCGAGAGCCATCCGGCGAGCTCCGCGTGGCCCGGGTCGATCCTGGCGACCGCCGCCCGGCCCGCCTCCGTCGGGCGCAGCAGTTTGGCGCGGCGGTGGGCCGGGTTCGGCACGTACTCGGCGAGGCCCTCGCGCGCCAGGAGATCGGCCACGCGCTGCACGCTCTGCCGGGTGATGCCCATCGCGCGGGCGATCCCCGCGACGGGCAGCGGCTCGCGCAGCACCGCGCCGAGCACCTGCCACCAGGCGGCGGTCAGGCCCGCGGGCTTCGCCAACTCCTCGGAGGCGGTGAGGAACTGGCCGTTGAGACGGAAGACGGTCAGGGCGGTGCGGCTGAGCAGGTCCTGCTGTGCGCGGCGCTCCGCCGCCCGCTCCGGGGCGCGGTCGGGGTCGGTCATCGTCCGTGCCCCGCTCAGGAGTTGAGCGTCTCGAACGCCGCCGGGTCCGAGTCGTGGAAGAGGCGGTACCAGGCGTCCAGCTTCTCGCCCTCGAAGACGTCGCCGAGCCGTCCGAAGACCTCCCGCGCGAACGCGACCGGCTCGGTCGGGCCCGCCGTGATCAGATCGCCGTCGGTGACCGCGTCCGCCTCGACGTACCGCTCGCCGCCCTTGTAGCCGGTGGCCGCCAGGTACATCGACGCGGCGCTGGTGTGCGCGCGGTCGTCGAGCAGGCCCTCGCGGGCGAGTCCGGCCGTGGCGCCGCAGATCGCGGCGACCGGCACCCCGGCGTCGAGGAACGCGCGGGCCGTGCGGGCGAACGGCGCCAGGTCCTCGCCCGCCTCCCACAGGTCGGCGCCCGGCAGGATCAGCAGGGCGCTGTCCTCGGGCCGCAGCTCGTCGAGGGCGAGGTCGGGGCGCACGCGCAGGCCGCCCATGGTGAGGACCGGGTCCGTGGAGAGCGCGACCGTGCGGATCCCGTACCCGGCGCGGGTGAGCCAGGCCGTGGTGTGGCCGGTCTCCCAGTCGGCGAGCGTGTCGTAGACGGCCAGGTGCGCGAGCCTGCGGTTCATGACGACCTCCTGCGTGCGGCGAGTGGTGCGTACGTAAGCATGCTGTCAAAACGACAGCATGCTGTCAATGGGTTCTCCCGTCGGCCCGCCCCGCGCCCCCGGCTCCGTTTCGTTAACGTCCGCGAGGGGCGGCCTTAACCCGGCCGTCCCTAGCGTCCTCGGCATGGACAGCACACTGACCCTCAGCGCCCATCTGGGCCTCGATCTGGCCGCCGTCTCGCTGCTGACCTTCGGTGTCTTCTATCCGCGGCACCGCAGGCGCGAGCTCGTGCCCGCGTATCTCGCCCTGAACGTCGCCCTGTTCGCGGTCGTCGCCGGGCTCGGTACCGTCGGCGGCGACGGCGGACTCGCCCTGGGCTTCGGGCTCTTCGGCGTGCTGTCGATCGTGCGGCTGCGCTCGGACGCCCTCCAGCACCAGGAAGTGGCGTACTACTTCATCACCCTGGTGCTCGGTCTGCTCTGCGGGCTCCCGGCGCTGAGCCTGCCCGTGGCGGGGCTGCTCGCCGCCGTGCTGCTCCTGGTGATGTACGGCGCCGACCACCCCCGGCTGTTCGCCGGGGACCGGCGCGCGGTCGTCACGCTCGACGCCGTCTTCCGCGAGGAGGGCCCCCTGCGGGCCGAACTGGAACGGCGCCTCGGGCGGCCCCTGGGCTGGACGGTCCAGGAGATCGACTACGTACGCGACCTCATGGTCGTGGAAGTCCGCTTCCGGCAACCGGAACCTTCTGTCCGGTCCCGGGAGTTGACGGTACGACGACGCACGACCCGGTCCAACACGATCGCCCCCAGCCAGCAGAAGGAGACCGTGTGAACCCCGCCGTACGCGCCATCGGCCGCGCCGCCCTCGCCGCGCACCCCATCGCGCTTGACGAGGTGAACGCCAGGGCGGAGCTCCTCGCCCGGTACGACAACAGCTACCTCGTGCCCGTGGAGATCTTCGAGGATCTCGCGGCGCTGCTCACCGACCCGCGCCGCGCCGGAGGCCCCTTCCGGGCGCTCAGCATCGGCGGCAAGAGGTGGTTCCGCTATCACTCGACGTACTACGACACCCCGGAGCTGGTGACCTTCCACGACCACCGGCAGGGCCGGCGCCTGCGCTACCGCATCCGGGAGCGCGTCTACCAGGACAGCGGGGAGCGGCAGTTCGAGATCAAGCTCAAGAGCGGCCGCGGCGAGACCGTCAAGCACCGCCAGCGGCTGGAGGGCGACGACCACGTCCTGGACGCGGCCCGGCGCGGCTTCCTCACCGGTGTGCTGCGCGGGTCGTACGGCATCGACGCCCCCGGCGGCCTCACCACCTCGCTGGTCACCGACTACCAGCGGGCCACCTTCGTCGCCGACGGACAGCGCATCACGTGCGACGCCGGGCTCGTCGTGCGGGACACGGTGACCGGGCGCAGCGCCGCCGCCGACTCCGGGCTCGTCCTCGTGGAGACCAAGACGAAGGGCCACCTGACCGAGGCCGACCGCGTCCTGCACCGCTACGGCGTGCGGGCCGCCGACTTCACCAAGTACTGCGGCGGATACGCGGCGGTGCGGCCCGAGCTCGGCATCAACAAGTGGGCCCGCGCGGTGCGGACGGCGTTCCCCCGGGCGCAACGGGAGGAAACCGCAGGGTGACCCGGGCGCCCTCGGGCGTGCTCCGCGCCTCGAAGGTCCCCTCCGCCTCCTGGGCCGTACGCCGGGCGATGTCCAGGCCGAGGCCCGTGGAACCGGCGCCGCTGGTGCCGCGGTCGGACGAGCCGGCGTCGGGGAATCCGGGGCCCTCGTCGGCCACGGCCAGCTCCGCGCCGCCGTCCCCGGTGCGCAGGACGGTGACGGAGAACGCCGTGCCGTGAGGGGTGTGGTCCAGGACGTTGCCGATCAACGCGTCCAGGGCCGCGGCCAGTTCGTCGGCGGGGACCGGCACCGGGACCTCGTCGGACGGGACGGACGTGCCGGCGCGGCGGCTCTGGTCCTCGGCCAACGGCTCCCAGAACGCGGCCCGTTCCCGCGCCACCGCAGCCAGGTCCGCGCGCGGCGCCTCCCGCAGGGGGCGCCGCGCCTTGCGGATCACGTCGTCGACGCTGCGCTCCAGGGCGGTGACGTCCGCCGCGATGCGGCGGGCCTCGGCCGTGTCGCGCAGGGTCTCCGCGTCCAGGCGCAGGGCGGCCACCGGGGTGCGCAGCCGGTGCGCCAGGTCGGCGGCGTTCTCCCGTTCGGCGGTCAGGAGTTCGTCGATGCGGGCGGCCAGGCGGTTCAGCTCGCCCGCGATCAGCCGGAGTTCGGGCGGGCCCTCGGGCGTGGCGCGGGCCGTCAGGTCGCCGGCGGCCAGCCGGTCCGCGGTGCGGGCCAGGCGCCGGGTGGCGCCGACCAGCCGGGACCCCAGGCGGTCGGCGAGCAGCAGGCCCAGGAGGACCAGGCCCACGCCGATGCCGGCCAGGACCAGCCAGGACGCGAGCGTGCCCGCGTACAACTGGCGCTCGGTCAGCGTCACCTGCACCACCGCCGTGCCGTCCTCGGCGCCCTGCACGGGCACCAGCACCAGACGGCCGCCGGACCCGGGCTCGTACGTGAAGGCGCGGCCCGTGCGGGCCAGCCGGACGGGGGCGGTGACGGCGGAGCCCCGCCGGGCGGCCGGGCCGACGACGGTGTCGTCCGCGAGGATCAGCGAAGTGAGCGGCAGGTCCTTGCCGTTGACGCTCTCCACCGTCTGCTCGGCCGTCTCCCGCTCGTCGGCGGTCGCGAGCGCGGGGCCGAGTGCGTGCGCCACCCACTGGGCGCGCGCGGTCGCCTCGGCGGTGGCGCGGTCCGCGGCGTGCGTGCGGGTCAGGAGGGTGAGCGGGACGAGGAGGGCGGTGAGGACGAGGGCGGTGGTCGCGGCGGTCAGCAGGAGCAGGCTGCGGCGCATCAGTCGGCCTCGGCGGCGGGGGTCTCGTCGGGGGCCGCCAGTTTGACGCCCACCGTGCGGACCGTGTGGAGGTAGCGGGGCGCCTGGGCCGTCTCGCCGAGTTTGCGGCGCAGCCAGGAGAGGTGGACGTCGACCGTCTTGTCGGCGCCGCCCAGGGGCTGCTGCCAGACCTCGGCGAGGAGTTCGCGGCGCGAGACGACCTGGCCGGGGCGGCGGGCCAGGTAGGCGAGCAGGTCGAACTCGCGGGGCGTGAGGTCGATGTCCGCGCCGTCGAGGGCGACTTCGCGGGCGACCGGGTCGACGCAGAGGGCGCCGATGTGCAGGGGCTCCTCCGTCTCCGGCGTGCCCAGGCGGCGCAGCACCGCCTTGATGCGGGCGTCCAGCTGCGCGGCGCCGAAGGGCTTGACGATGTAGTCGTCGGCCCCGGCCTCCAGGACCGTGACCATCTCCGGCTCGTCGTCGCGGGCCGTCGCCACGATGACCGGCACGTCGCTGACCGCCCGCAGCATGCGCAGGACCTGTGCCCCGTCGACGTCCGGCAGACCGAGGTCGAGCACCACGAGATCGGGTCTGCTGGTCACCGCCGCGTCCAGGCCCGCCATGCCGCTCGGCGCGGTCGCCACCGCGTGCCCCTTGTCGCGCAGGGCCCGCACGAGTGCGCCGCGGAGCTGGGGGTCGTCCTCGACGACAAGAAGATGCGCCATACAACCACCGTAGTCAGGGCCGGGGGACGGGCTTTGGCGGGGTCTTAACCGGGCGTTAGGAAACGATGCGGCACAGTGGCGGGATGAGGAAGTGGCGGAGCGCCGTGGTCACCGCGGCCTGGGTGGCCGTGGGGACGGCGGCGGGGGCGCTGGGCGCCTGGCAGTTGGCCGGTTCGGACAGCGCGGGCGAGACCGCGCACAGCAGACCGCTGGACGAGGCGGCGGTGCGCAAGGCGCTGGCGGCGGCGTCCGGGTCGGCGGACCCGGGGTCGGGTCCGGGGACTGATCCGGGGACGGGTCCCGGGTCCGGGAAGTCCTCGGGTGCACCGTCGGGGCCCGGCGCCTCGGCCGGCCCCTCGGGGAAGCCGTCCGGGTCCCCCTCCTCGTCCTCCTCGTCCCTCTCCTCCTCGCCCACCCCCGAGCGCTCGACCGTCCGCTTCACGGGCGGCTCCGCCACGGTGGAGTGCCGTCCCGACGGCACCGTCTTCCTCGTCTCCTGGAGCCCCGCCGACGGCTTCCACATGGACGACGACGTGGAGCGCGGCCCCGCGGCCGTGGCCCGCCTGGAGGCCGAACCGGGCGACGACGACGAGCAGGACGACCTCCCGTACGAGATCCGCTGCACCGCGGACGGCCCCCGCGCGAAGGTCGTCCCGGACACGGACGACGACTGAGGGCCTCGCACCGGCCCGGCGTACGACACTCTGTCGGGTTCCGCCGCGCACGCCAGACAAGGCGCCCATGTCGTGTCCACTTTGCGGACACTTACCCTCGGCCCATGACCCCTCAGCCGAATCCTCAGGTCGGCGCCGCCGTGAAGGCCGCGGACCGCGCACACGTCTTCCACTCCTGGTCCGCACAGGAGCTCATCGATCCGCCGGCCATCGCCGGCGCCGAGGGCTCGTACTTCTGGGACTACGACGGGAACCGCTACCTCGACTTCACCAGCGGCCTCGTCTACACCAACATCGGGTACCAGCACCCGAAGGTCGTCGCCGCGATCCAGGAGCAGGCCGCGACGATGACGACGTTCGCGCCCGCCTTCGCCGTCGAGGCCCGCTCGGAGGCCGCACGCCTCATCGCCGAGCGGACCCCCGGCGACCTGGACAAGATCTTCTTCACCAACGGCGGCGCCGACGCCGTGGAGCACGCCGTCCGGATGGCCCGTCTGCACACGGGCCGCCCCAAGGTGCTCTCCGCCTACCGCGGCTACCACGGGGGCACCCAGCAGGCCATCAACCTCACCGGTGACCCGCGCCGCTGGGCCTCCGACACCGGCACGGCGGGCGTCGTCCGCTTCTGGGCGCCGTTCCTGTACCGCTCCCGCTTCTACGCCGAGACCGAGCAGCAGGAGTGCGAGCGCGCCCTCCAGCACCTCGAGGACACCATCGTCTTCGAGGGCCCCGCGACCATTGCCGCGATCATCCTGGAGACCGTGCCCGGCACCGCGGGCATCATGGTCCCGCCGCCCGGCTACCTCGCGGGCGTGCGCGAGCTGTGCGACAAGTACGGCATCGTCTTCGTCCTCGACGAGGTCATGGCCGGCTTCGGCCGCACCGGCGAGTGGTTCGCCGCGGACCTCTTCGACGTCACGCCGGACCTGATGACCTTCGCCAAGGGCGTGAACTCCGGGTACGTGCCGCTGGGCGGCGTCGCCATCTCCGGCAGGATCGCGGAGACCTTCGCCACGCGGCCCTACCCGGGCGGTCTCACCTACTCCGGCCACCCGCTGGCCTGCGCCGCCGCCGTCGCCACGATCAACGTCATGGCGGAGGAGGGCGTCGTCGAGCACGCGGCGAACCTGGGCGCCCAGGTCATCGAGCCGGGCCTGCGCGCGCTCGCCGAGCGCCACCCGTCGGTCGGCGAGGTGCGCGGCGCCGGCATGTTCTGGGCGCTGGAGCTGGTCAGGAACCGCGAGACCCGCGAGCCGCTGGTGCCGTACAACGCGACGGGCGAGGCGAACGCCCCCATGGCGGCGTTCGGCGCGGCGGCCAAGAAGAACGGCCTGTGGCCCTTCATCAACATGAACCGCACGCACGTGGTCCCGCCCTGCAACATCACGGAGGCGGAGGCGAAGGAGGGCCTGACGGCCCTGGACGCGGCCCTGTCGGTGGCGGACGAGCACACGGCGTAACCGCCCCGACGAACGACCGCCCCTTGCCCCGTTGTGGGCAGGCGTTCCGCACGGCGGAACGGGTGGGCACAACCCCCGGTGCCGGGTGCTGATCAAGAAGGCCCCGGCCCCGTGGAACCCGGACCACGTAGTCTGACGTGCTCATAAGCGACCACGTACACGGACTCCGCGGGGGAAAAGATGCCCGGCACCGACGGCCCCGCCGTCATCCGCAGCACTCTGCGCCAGCAGATCGCCGACGCCCTCCGAGACGAGGTGCTCGCGGGCAGACTGGAGCCGGGCCAGGAGTTCACGGTCAAGGAGATCGCCGAGCAGTACGGCGTCTCCGCGACCCCCGTCCGCGAGGCCCTGGTGAACCTCACCGCCCAGGGCCTCCTGGACGCCGACCAGCACCGCGGCTTCCGCGTCCACGAACACACCCTGGACGACTACCGCGGCATGCTGGAGGCCCGCGGCCTCGTCGCGGACGGCATCTTCCGCGACCTCGCGGAGAACGGCGCGGAGCGCGGCGACATGTCCGCCGCCCTGCTCGCCGTACGCCGCCGCGGCGAGGAGGCCGCCCGCGCCGCCTGCGCCGGCGACCTGACCGTCCTGATCGGCTACGACCTCCGCTTCTGGCGCGAGCTCAGCGGCCTCTTCGGCAACCCCTACCTCTCCGACTTCCTGCACCGCCTGCGCGTGAAGTCCTGGGTCTGCGCCGTCACCCACCTGCGCCGCTGGAGCGAGCAGGGCGGCGGCGACCTGCGCGGCGTCCTGTGGTCCCGGCACACGGAACTCGTCGACGCGCTGGTGCGCCGCGACCCGTGCGCCGCCCACGCGATCGTCGTGGAGTACAACGCGCACTCCCTGTCCCTCATCGAGCGGCTGGCCGCGGCATGAGCGTGGATCTGACCGTCGTCGTCCCCGCGTACAACGAGGAACGGCGCCTGGGCCCCACCCTGGCCGCGATCCGGGAGCACCTGGAGGCGACCGACCAGGGCGAGTGGGAGCTGATCGTCGTCGACGACGGCTCCACCGACCGCACCGCGGAGATCGCCGCCGAGGCGTCCGCCGCCGACCCCCGCGTCCACCTGGTCAGCGGCGAGCGCAACCGGGGCAAGGGCCACGCCCTGCGCCTGGGCGTCCTCGCCTCCTACGGCCGCCGCGTCCTGATCACCGACGCCGACCTCGCCACGCCCATCGAGGAGCTCGAACTGCTCGACAAGGCGCTCGGCGACGGCCACGGGGCCGCGATCGGCTCCCGCGCCCGGCCCGGCGCGACCATCGACCGGCACCAGCACCGGCTGCGCGAGCTCCTCGGCCGCACCGGCAACTTCCTCATACGCTCGGTCGCCGTCCCCGGAGTGCGCGACACCCAGTGCGGGTTCAAGCTCTTCGACGGCGACCTCGCCCGTGAGGCCTTCGCCGCGGCCCGGCTGCGCGGCTGGGGCACCGACGTCGAGATACTGCAGTACTTCCACCGGGCCGGCTGGTCCGTCGCCGAGGTGCCGGTCCGCTGGTCCCACCAGGAGGGCTCGAAGGTCCGGCCGCTGGACTACGCGAAGGTCCTCGCCGAGCTGACCGCCCTCAAGGCCCGCTCGCTCCACCGCGCCGACCTGCTGGTCGCGCTCCTCTTCCTGGTCTTCTCGATCACGCTCTACTCGGGCCGCTGGGTGGCACCCGCCCACCGCTACATCCCCGACTCGATGCAGGACCAGAACCAGTGGGAGTGGTTCTTCGCGGTGACGGCCGACAACGTCCGCCACCTGCACAACCCGTTGTTCACGACCCTCCAGAACGTGCCCGACGGCGTGAACCTCATGGCCAACACGGTCATGCTCGGCCTCTCCGTCCCGCTCGCCCCCGTGACCTGGCTCCTGGGCCCGGCGGTCGCCCTGAACGTGGCGATGACCGGGGGCATCGCCCTCACGGCCGTCGCCTGGTACCGGCTGATCCGCCGCCGGCTCGTCCCGCACCGCGGCGCCGCCGCCGTCGGCGCGGCCCTCGCGGCCTTCGCGCCGCCGATGATCAGCCACGCCAACGCGCACCCGAACTTCGTCGTCCTGTTCATGATCCCGGTGATCATCGAGCGGGCGCTGCGGCTCTGCGAGGGCACCCGCGTCGTACGCGACGGCGTCGTCCTCGGCCTCTGCGTGACGTACCAGGTCTTCCTGGGCGAGGAGCCGCTGCTGCTCGCCGCGCTCGGCATGCTGGTCTTCGCCCTCGCGTACGCGGCCGCGCGCCCCGACGTGGCCAGGGAGTCCTGGCGCCCGCTCGCCCGCGGCACCGGCATCGCCCTCGCGGTCGCCGTCCCGCTGGTCGCCTTCCCGCTCTACTGGCAGTTCTTCGGCCCGCAGAGCTACAAGAGCGTCCTGCACGGCGACAACGCGGGCAACAGCCCGCTCGCCATGATCTCCTTCGCCGAGCGCTCCCTGGCGGGCGCCAAGGAGACCGCGGACGCCCTCGCGATGAACCCCACCGAGCAGAACGCGTTCTTCGGCTGGCCGCTCGTCGCGCTTGCCTTCGCGATCGTCGTACGCCTCTGGGAGCGCGCGGTCGTCAAGGCGCTGGCCGTCACCGTGGTCGCGGCGGCGCTGCTCTCGCTCGGCCCGAAGTTCCGCGTCCCGCTGACGGACGTCGTCCTGCCGGGCCCCTGGGCGCTGCTCTCCGACCGCCCGCTCTTCGAGTCCGTGATCGAGTCGCGCGTGGCGATGGTGTGCGCACCGGCGCTCGGCATGCTGCTCGCGCTGGCGCTCGCCGGTCTACTGCGCGCGCCGCAGCGCGCGCTCCGGTACGGCGGCCTCGTGGCCGTCGCCCTCGCGCTGCTGCCGATCGTGCCCGCGCCGCTGAAGGCCGTGGACCGGGTCGACGTGCCGCCGTTCATCGCCGACGGCACCTGGCGGACGTACCTCGGCGAGGGCGAGACGCTCGTCCCGATCCCGGTGCCCGACCCCGCCAACGCGGAGGGCCTGCACTGGCAGACCACCGCCGGTCTGGGCTTCCGCATCCCCGGCGGCTACTTCAACGGCCCCTGGGGCCCCGACCGCGTCGGCATCTACGGCCCCTCGCCCCGCAACACCTCCAACCTCCTGCGCGACGTCAAGTCCGTGGGCCGCGTCCCGAAGATCACGCCCGCCTGGCGGGCCGCGGCCCGCCAGGACCTGGAGTTCTGGAAGGCCGGCGTCCTGGTGCTCGCGCCGCAGCCGCACGAGACGGAACTGCGCGAGACCGTGGACGCGCTGGTCGGCCGTCGCGGAAAGTGGGTGGGCGGCGTATGGATATGGGACCTGCACCGGGGCAGTCAGAGGACCTAGGGCCCGACTACGCTGCCAGCACGCCGGGCGACGCACAGCTACGAACACCCGCTCCGACCCGTTCCGTCCACTGTCCGACCCGACCCTAGGAGTGCTTCTTGGCCTGCGACCTGTGGCTGGTCCCGCTCGTCGACGTGCTGTGCCACAGCGCCGACAATCCGTTCGCGGAGGAGCTCGCCGCCTACGACAAGGCGCTGCACGAGGCAGGGCTCCCCTCCGTTCCCGTCTTCGCCTACATGCCGGGCCTCTCCGGCGACGTGGCCCCGGTCGCGGGCTTCGACTACGACGCGCTGCACTTCCTGCGCCGCGCCTACCTCCTGCGGATCTGCGGCCTGGAGGTCACGCCGGTCGACGAACTGGGCGGCGACTACGAACAGCTCCTGGAGATGTTCGACGCCACGGCCCAGCAGTCCCACCTGGTCTGGCACTACGACCACGCGGGCGCGTACGTCCCCGTGGACTTCCCCGCCCCGCTCTCCAACGACGAGCTGCTCGCCGGCGGCGGCCCGCTGGGCTCCTCGCAGGCGCTCCTGCGCGAGCTGGAGTTCGTGGCCCCGTCGATCGGGATAGACCCGTCGAACCCCCCGCTTCCCCCGGCCCCGCCGGAGTCCCCCACGTCCCTGGAGGAACCGGCTGCCCCGGCCCCACGGGACGAGAGCCCCTTCGCGAGGGAACGCCACGTATGGCTGGGCCTGCACGCGGCGACCACACGGAGCCTGGCACAGGGCTCAATGATCATCTACAGCTGAGGGAAATCGCCCGGTCCCCGTCGGTCCCCGTCACGGCAGCGGTCACCGGGGCTCGGGAGGCCGCTGCCGAGGCATGTTCGGCCGGGCCCCCGGCGGCAGGGGAAACCGCCCGGGGCTCGCGGGGGCCTCCCCCCGCGAGCCGCCGGGAACCAGCGCCTGCATGGCCAACGGCACCGGCCCCGCCCGGAACTCCACCATCCAGTCGGCCGTCTCCGCCCGCACCAGCTCCGTCACGTCCTCGGAGAACTTCCGCAGCACAGCGAGGCACCGCTCCGCCGCCTCCCCGGCGGTCCCCTCCGTGGGCCCGAGCACCTCCCGCACGCTCTCCGAGGCCCAGTCGAACTGGAGGACCTGGAGCCGCCGCTGCACGGCCTGCGCCGTCGCCACGTTCCGCATCCAGCCGGAGGTGAGCCCGAAGAACCGGTCGCAGCCCACGCACGCCACCCCGGCGAGCAGCGAGACGAACCCCCAGGTGGCCACGCCCGCCACGGCCCCCGCCAGATCGAGCAGCGGCAGCACGCCCGCGCCCACGGCGCCCAGCGCGGCGCCGCCCCGCAGCAGCCGCGCCCCGCGCCGCTTCAGGGCGCGCTCGGCGAGATACCACTCGGCGGTGTTCAGGGCGCCCCGCTCCACCCAGCGGTAGAGCTCGTCGAGGCGCTCGGCGGGCTCCCCCCAGTCGCCGAGCGGAAAGGCGCGTCCGGTGAGGTCGCCGAGCCGCGCACCCGCCCCCGCCCCCGCACCCTGCCCCTCTGGGGGCACCCCCTCGGGCTGCATCTCCGGCTGGCTCACCCGGCACTCCCTCTATGAACGAACTACCTCTTGACGGCCCGCGCGCGACGCGCGGCGCACACCGCACGACGTACTGCGTACGGCGTATGAGCAGGCGTGACGACCGGTGCGGAAACGTTCGCCGCTCCGGTGCCGAAACGATCGGTGCTGGTGCGCAGCACTAAGTCCTACCGCCCAATGGGTGGCCATGAGCCCGCTTTCGCGGCTTTTCCGCCCGGAAGAGGTGCTTGATCAGGTATAGGGAGACGGCCGATCTCACTCGAAAGAGTGCTGGGGCGATGGCGCCCCCGACCACGTAGGCTCGTTCCAGGCGGATACCCCGCCCTTCGCAACCGCTCATCGCACCCGTTCGAAACCAGGAGCTGATCGTGATCCCCGGTGGTGGCCAGCCCAACATGCAGCAGCTGCTCCAGCAGGCCCAGAAGATGCAGCAGGACCTCGCGGCGGCCCAGGAGGAACTGGCGCGCACGGAGGTGGACGGCCAGGCGGGCGGCGGCCTCGTCAAGGCGACGGTCACCGGTTCCGGTGAGCTGCGCGGCCTGGTGATCGACCCGAAGGCCGTCGACCCCGAGGACACCGAGACGCTGGCGGACCTGGTCGTCGCGGCAGTCCAGGCGGCCAACGAGAACGCCCAGACGCTCCAGCAGCAGAAGCTGGGCCCGCTGGCCCAGGGCCTGGGCGGCGGCGGCATGCCGGGCCTTCCCTTCTAAGAAACCCCCCGGCCAACTACCGTACGTAGAAGCTCGGCATCCTCAGGGCCGCAGCACTTCAGGAGAGGCGTTCCGTTGTACGAAGGCGTGGTTCAGGACCTCATCGACGAGCTGGGCAGACTGCCCGGTGTCGGTCCCAAGAGCGCGCAGCGGATCGCCTTCCACATCCTCCAGGCGGAGCCCACGGACGTGCGCCGGCTCGCGCACGCCCTGCTCGAAGTGAAGGACAAGGTCCGCTTCTGCGCGACCTGCGGGAACGTCGCGCAGGAAGAGCTCTGCAACATCTGCCGCGACGCGCGCCGCGACCCCTCGGTCATCTGTGTCGTGGAGGAGCCGAAGGACGTGGTCGCCATCGAGCGGACCCGCGAGTTCCGGGGCCGGTACCACGTCCTGGGCGGCGCGATCAGCCCGATCGAGGGCGTGGGCCCGGACGACCTGCGCATACGGGAACTCCTCGCGCGCCTGGCGGACGGCACGGTCACGGAGCTGATCCTCGCCACCGACCCGAACCTGGAGGGCGAGGCCACGGCCACGTACCTCGCGCGCATGATCAAGCCCATGGGCCTGAAGGTCACCCGCCTGGCCAGCGGGCTCCCTGTCGGGGGAGATCTGGAATACGCGGACGAGGTCACCCTGGGCCGCGCCTTCGAGGGGAGACGACTCCTAGATGTCTGACGCCACGCTGAACACCGTGACCGACAATCCGGACGACTTCGCGGTGCAGATCTCCGACCAGGTCGAGAGCTTCATCGTCTCGGTCAAGGAGGTCGCGAAGGGCGACGAGCCGGACTCGGCCGTCCCCTTCCTCCTCCTGGAGGTCTCCCAGCTCCTGCTGGCCGGCGGCCGCCTCGGCGCCCACGAGGACATCGTCCCCGAGGAGCGGTACGAGCCGGACCTCGGCCCGGAGGCGGACGTCGACGAGCTCCGCGAACGCCTGGCGGCGCTCCTGGACCCGATCGACGTCTACTCCGAGGTCTTCGACCCGTACGAGCCCCGCAAGGCCCCGGTCGCCCACCGCATCTCCGACGACTTCGCCGACGTGGTCGCGGACCTGGCCCACGGCCTGGCCCACTACCGCGCGGGCCGCACGGTCGAGGCCCTGTGGTGGTGGCAGTTCTCGTACTTCTCCAACTGGGGCAGCACGGCCTCTGCGGCCCTGCGCGCCCTCCAGTCCCTGGTGGCGCACGTCCGCCTGAACCAGCCCCTGGAGGACCTGAACGGCCTCGACACGGACGAGGACCTCACCGAGGACGTGCTGGCCGAGGAGGCCGGCCGGGTGATGGCGGAGGAGATCGCGGGCCCGCTGGGCCTGCGGACGGTCAAGTAGCGCTTTTCCGGACCGAGTTGTGGGACGCGGCGATACGCTGCGTCCCACAGCTTTTTCCCGGGGGGCGGCGCGGTATGGCGAACGAGACGTGGGCGGGCCTGGCGGAGGCGATCGCGGCGGTCCGCGGCGAGCTCCAGCGGGCGGCGGAGGACGGCCGGGAAGAGGATCTCCGGTTCCGGACGGGCCCGGTGGAGCTGGAGTTCACGGTCGACGTCCGCAAGGAGGGCGAGGCGCGGGCGAAGGTCTTCGTGCTGCCCTTCGGCGCGGAGGCGAAGGCCGCGGCGGCCAAGGGCACGGTGAACCGCCTGAAGGTCACGTTGCAGCCGGTCGATCCCGGGACGGGGGAGGACGCGCGGGTCGGCGACGACGTGGACGAGCGCCCTCGGTAGAGAGGCGGTCGCGTCATGGACGTACGACGGGTCGTGGAGATCTGGAACCCGGCCGAACGGCTCGCGGGCACGGGGTACTTGGTGGCGGACCGGATCGTCCTCACCGCCCTGCACAACGTGCGGGGCGCGGGCGGCACCGAGGTCCGACGGCTCGATCCCGAGGGGCGCGAGGGGTGGGCCGCGGCCGAGGTGCTCTGGCCCGAGCCGGGCCAGGACGGCCAGGTCGACGCGGCGCTGCTCCGGGTGACGGACGGCGGATGGGTGCCGCCGTCCGGGGCGGATCCGGTGCGGTGGGGCCGCATCGACGCCGCGGTGAGCGAGCGCCGCCTGGGCTGCCTGGCGGTCGGCTTCCCGCGCTCGGAGGTGCGGGACGGGGTTCGGGACACGAAGGAGATCCGGGGCCATGTGGAGGCCCTGACGGGCCTGAAGTCGGGCGGCGACCTGATCACGGCGTACGTGGACGAGGTCGCGGCCCCCAGCCGGCCGGACGCGAGGACGCGCTGGTCGGGGGCGTCGGGTTCGGCGCTGTTCGCGCGGGGCCGCCTGGTCGGCGTGGTCACCACCGACCGGGCGCGGGACTACGAGGCGGACCAGCTGACGGCGGTGTCGGTGGCGTCGCTGGCGGCGCGGCCGGGGTTCGCGACGGCGGTGAAGGCGGCGGGCGGCGACCTGGTCCTGGAGGACGTCACGGCGGCGGCCTCCGCCGAACTCCCGCGCACGGCCTACGACATCGAGGTCCCGCGAGGCCTGCACAACCTTCCGGAGCTGCCGTCGCGGATCTTCGTGGGCCGTGCCGAGGCCCTCGCCGCGCTGGGCACGGCGCTGGCCGAGGGCTCCCAGACGATCACGCAGACCCTGCACGGTCTGGGCGGGGTCGGCAAGACGACCCTGGCGCTGCACTACGCCCACGGTCACGTGGGGGACTACCGGCTGGTGTGGTGGATCCGCTCCGACACGGCCGACCTGATCGACACGGGCCTGGCCGCGCTGGCGGCCCGCCTCCGGGGAGAGGGCGCCCCGGTCCTGGCCACGGCGGAGGCGGCCTCGTGGGCCATCGGCTGGCTGCAGACCCATCCGGGCTGGCTGCTGGTCTTCGACAACGTGGAGAGACCGGAGGACGTCGGTGCGATCACGGGCCAACTCCGTGCGTCCGGACGCCAATTGATCACCAGCCGCTGCAAGGACGGCTGGTCGGGCGAGCCGATTCCCCTCCCGGTGCTGGACGCCGGGGCCTCGCTGGACCTCCTGGCACGCCTGACGGCCGGCGACGACGAGGAGGAGGCCCGCGCCCTGGCGGAGGACCTGGGCCACCTCCCCCTCGCCCTGGAACAGGCGGGCGCCTTCATCGCCCAGACCTCGATCACGATCGGGGAGTACCGGGCGATGCTGCGCGACTACGCCCGTGACACCACGGAGGCGGCACCGCAGGGCTCGGACCCGACGCGGACGATGGCCAGGATCTGGCGGATCACCCTGGACGTGCTCCACGAACGGGACCCGCGCGCGGTGGACTTGCTGCGCATCGCGGCCTGGTACGCGCCGACGGCCATGCCGCGCGAGCTGTTCGCCCCGCTCGCGGAGAACCCCGTGGACCTCGCAGGACTCCTGGCCCTGCTGGCGAACTACAACATGATCACCCTCGACCAGGGGACGATCGGGGTCCACCGCCTGGTCCAGACGGTGGCCCGCACGGTGTCGGAGGAGGACCCGCACCGCACCGAGCCGCTCGTCCTGGAGGCCCGCGACCGGGCGGCGGAGTGGATGGGCGACATGCTCCCGAAGCAGCCTCACAACAACGTGGCCGGATGGCCGACGTGGAGACGGCTCCTGCCGCACGCCGAGGCGCTGTTGGAGGTGTGGCGGCCGGAGGAGGACACGAGCACGACCTCTCTCGCGCTCAACCAGGTCGCGTCGTACCTGGAAGGGCAGGGGGAGGTGCCCAAGGCGATCGAGCTCTTCCGCCGTGCTCTGGAGGCGGATACCCGGGCCCTGGGCGTGGATCATCCGAACACGCTGGCTTCGCGGAACAATCTCGCCCATGCGTACGCGTCGGCGGGCGACACCGCTCGTGCGATTCCCTTGTACGAGGAGACGGCGGCCGACTACGTCCGAGTGCTGGGCGCGGATCATCCCGATACGTTGACGTCGCGGAACAATCTGGCGTCCGCCTACGAGTCGGTGGGTGATGTCGCCCGTGCGATTCCGCTGCTGGAGCAGGTCCTGGACGACTATCTCCAGCAGTTGGGCGAGGACCATCCCGATACGTTGGCGACGCGGAACAATCTGGCCTCCACCTATGAGTCGGCGGGTGATCTCGATCGTGCGATCCCTTTGTACGAGCGGACGCTGGCCGACCGCGTACGCGTGCTGGGCGAGGACCACCCCGCCACACTGACGTCGCGGAACAACCTTGCCTACGCGTACCGGGCGGCGGGTGACGCGAGTCGCGCCGTGGAGCTGTTCGAGGAGACGCTGGCCGCCTGCGTCCGGGTCCTGGGCCCGGAGCACCCCTCCACGCTGACGTCCCGGAACAATCTGGCGGGGGCGTGCGAGTCGGCGGGCGACGTGGCCCGTGCGATCCCCTTGTACGAGGAGACGCTGGCCGCCTGCGTCCGCGTTCTGGGCCCGGCCCACCCGACGACCACGGTGGTGCGCAAGAACCTGGCCGGCGCGTTGACGGGCAACTGGAAGCTAGAGAAGGCCACGGACTGAGCCGGCCCGGCGCAGGGGCTACGCCGGCCGTGCCCCGGCCGGTCGGCGGTACGGCGTACATCCCGGTCGACCCCTTGGCGGTGCCCGTCGCCGCGGCTCAGGATGGCCGCAGGGGGTCACCATGGTTGAACGCCACAGTCAGGACCGCACCGGCGCTCCGCGCGAGGAGAGTCTCTACGAGCACGCGGGCGGGGAAGCGGCCCTCCACCGGCTTGAGGAGGTCTTCTACGCGAAGGCGCTCGCCGACCCCGTCCTGCGCGGCGTCTTCCCGAGGCGGCAGCCGCACCACGTCGATCACCTCACCTGGTTCACCGCGGAGTCCTTCGGCGGCCCGGACCGGTTCACGCGGGAGCTCGGGTTCCGGCACCTCATCGACGTACACAGGAATCTGAAGATCACCGACGAGCAGCGGGAGCGGTTCGCCGCGCTGTATCTGGAGTCGCTGCGCGAGGCGGGACTGCCGGACGACGAGCGGTTCCTCGGGGCGGTCAGGTCGCACATAGAGTTCGGCACCCGTGTCGCCCAGCAGAACTCGCACGCGGCGAGCGAGGACGAGCTGCACCCTCTGCGCGAGGTGCCGCGCTGGCAGTGGCCGAAGGGCGGGGACGCGCGGCGCGAGGGCCCCGGGCAGGGCCTGTGACCCGTCCCACTTTCCGGAGTGCCACGCTCCGAAGCGGGCATGTGACGGTCTGAGCGGCCGGAACGTACGACCCGAGAGCGTGGGCGTATGCCCGTGATGATCACCTCGTGAGCGGGACATCTCACGATGTGATATTGGCGAGGCGAATTTCGGCCGCTCGTTAGACTGAGCCGACCGCACAACGGATTGAGCGAGGAGCGCACGTGAGCCTTGTCGTGCAGAAGTACGGAGGCTCCTCCGTAGCCGATGCCGAGGGCATCAAGCGGGTCGCCAAGAGGATTGTCGACGCCAAGAAGAACGGCCATCAGGTCGTTGTCGTGGTGTCCGCCATGGGTGACACGACGGATGAGTTGATCGATCTTGCCGGGCAGGTATCCCCGATTCCCGCCGGGCGCGAATTCGACATGCTGCTGACCGCTGGTGAGCGCATCTCCATGGCCCTGCTGGCCATGGCGATCAAAAACCTGGGCCACGAGGCCCAGTCGTTCACGGGCAGCCAGGCCGGCGTCATCACCGACTCCGTCCACAACAAAGCGCGGATCATCGATGTGACCCCCGGCCGCATCCGGGCCTCGATCGACGAGGGCAACATCGCCATCGTCGCCGGGTTCCAGGGCGTGAGCCAGGAGGGCAAGAACATCACCACGCTCGGGCGTGGCGGGTCCGACACCACCGCTGTTGCGCTTGCCGCCGCCCTTGATGCGGAGGTCTGCGAGATCTACACCGACGTCGACGGCGTCTTCACCGCCGACCCGCGGGTCGTCAAGAAGGCGCGGAAGATCGACTGGATCTCGTTCGAGGACATGCTGGAGCTCGCCAGCTCCGGCTCCAAGGTGCTGCTCCACCGCTGTGTGGAGTACGCGCGTCGTTACAACATCCCGATTCACGTGCGTTCGTCCTTCAGCGGACTGCAGGGTACGTGGGTCAGCAATGAGCCGAAGCAAGGGGACCGCACGGTGGAGCAGGCCATCATCTCCGGTGTCGCGCACGACACCTCGGAGGCCAAGATCACGGTCGTCGGCGTCCCGGACAAGCCGGGCGAGGCCGCCTCGATCTTCCGCGCCATCGCGGACGCCGAGGTCAACATCGACATGGTCGTGCAGAACGTGTCGGCCGCCTCGACGGGCCTGACCGACATCTCCTTCACCCTGCCCAAGGCCGAGGGCCGCAAGGCCATCGACGCCCTGGAGAAGACCCGGCAGTCCGTCGGCTTCGACTCCCTGCGCTACGACGACCAGATCGCGAAGATCTCGCTCGTCGGGGCCGGG
Organism: Streptomyces sp. NPDC052114; assembly: GCF_040680155.1. Lineage (NCBI taxonomy): Bacteria > Bacillati > Actinomycetota > Actinomycetes > Kitasatosporales > Streptomycetaceae > Streptomyces > Streptomyces sp. NPDC052114. The sequence continues at coordinate 47,021 of NZ_JBFAWC010000013.1, forward strand.
ATGAAGACCAACCCCGGCGTCACCGCGACCTTCTTCGAGGCGCTCAGCGACGCCGGCGTGAACATCGAGCTGATCTCGACCTCCGAGATCCGCATCTCGGTCGTCACGCGCGCCGACGACGTGAACGAGGCCGTGCGTGCGGTGCACACCGCCTTCGGTCTCGACTCCGACACGGACGAGGCCGTGGTGTATGGAGGCACCGGCCGATGAGCCGGAAGCCGACGCTCGCGGTCGTCGGGGCGACCGGGGCGGTCGGCACGGTGATGCTCCAGATCCTGTCGCAGCACGCCGACATCTGGGGCGAGATCCGACTCGTGGCCTCGCCGCGCTCGGCCGGGCGGAAGCTGGCCGTGCGCGGTGAGGAGATCGAGGTCCTGGCCCTCGACGAAGCCGTCTTCGACGGCGTCGACGTGGCCATGTTCGACGTGCCCGACGACGTGTCCGCGCAGTGGGCGCCCGTCGCCGCCGCCAAGGGCGTCGTCGTGGTCGACAACTCCGCCGCCTTCCGCATGGACCCGGACGTCCCGCTGGTCGTGCCGGAGGTCAATCCGCACGCCGCGCGCGTGCGGCCGCGCGGCATCGTCGCCAATCCGAACTGCACGACGCTCTCGATGATCGTGGCCGTCGGCGCGCTGCACGCCGAGTTCGGGCTGCGCGAGCTGATCGTCTCCTCGTACCAGGCCGTGAGCGGGGCCGGGCGCGAGGGCGTGGAGACGCTGCGGCGCCAGCTGGAGCTGGTCGCGGGCAGCGAGCTGGGCAGCAGCCCCGGGGACGTGCGCCGGGCCGTCGGCGACGACACCGGGCCCTTCCCGGAGCCCGTGGCGCTGAACGTGGTGCCGTGGGCCGGGTCCCTCAAGGACGACGGCTGGTCGTCCGAGGAGATGAAGGTGCGCGACGAGTCGCGGAAGATCCTCGGGCTGCCGGGGCTGCGCGTCGCCGCCACCTGTGTGCGGGTCCCCGTCGTGACCACGCACTCCCTGACCGTCCACGCGCGCTTCGAGGACGAGGTCACCGTGGACCGCGCGCGCGAGATCCTCGCCACCGCGCCCGGTGTCGTGCTCTTCGACAACCCGGCCGCGGGGGAGTTCCCCACCCCGGTCGACGCCGTGGGCACCGATCCGACCTGGGTGGGCCGCGTGCGGCGCTCCCTCGACGACCCGACGGCCCTGGAGCTCTTCGTGTGCGGGGACAACCTGCGCAAGGGGGCCGCTCTGAACACCGCCCAGATCGCGGAGCTGGTGGCGGGGGAGTTGACGTCGGGCTCCCTGGACCGATGATTGGTATGGACCACCCCTCGACGGGGTCCTTTGTGGGATCTGTGTAAGTTCTGTGTCCAACTTGGTGGCCAGAGAGCCTTGAACTGGACCATCTCCGCGTTCGAAGATTCCCGTTCCGATCACTGGAACCGGCGCGGACGTGGGGGCGTCTTTAGCGGTCGCCCTTCAGAGGGTGGCCCAAGCGCCGCAAGTAAATGGGGCATAGGGGAAGAGCTGGTACGCATGGGGGCATTTGATGCATCGTCACGGGCGGTGCCCGCGCAGCATGCCGCAAACGCGATGCCGGACGCGTACAACCCTGACGGGGGGAAGCGTGTCCAACAGGCGTGGCAGAGGTACTCGACTTCACAGCGGTACAGGCGAGAGGCGCGGCGGGACTGCGCCCTGTTCGCCGTCCCCGCGCGGCCGGTGGCATGCCGGTGATCGCGCCCATGCCCGCGGCGCGGCCCGCCCGCATCCCGTCGCAGCGCGAGGGCGCTGACGACACGATGACCGCGGGCACCACAGTCGACCATCTGACCGAGACCTACCGCGCCCACTACCGGTCGCTGCTCGGCCTCGCCGCGCTGCTGCTGGACGACACGGCGTCCTGCGAGGACGTCGTGCAGGAGGCGTTCATCAGGGTGCACTCGGCGCGCAAACGGGTGCGGGACCCGGAGAAGACGCTCGCGTATCTGCGTCAGACCGTGGTCAACCTCTCGCGCTCCGCGCTGCGCCGGCGCATCCTCGGGCTGAAGCTGCTGTCCAAGCCGATGCCCGACATGGCGAGCGCGGAGGAGGGGGCGTACGACCAGCTGGAGCGCGACGAGCTGATCAAGGCGATGCGCGGCCTCCAGCGGCGCCAGCGCGAGGTCCTCGTGCTGCGCTACTTCGCCGACATGACCGAGGCGCAGGTCGCCGAGACCCTGGGCATATCGCTGGGCTCGGTGAAGGCGTACGGATCACGTGGCATCGCGGCCCTCAGGGTCGCCATGGAGGCGCCGGCATGAGTGAGCGCAAGCGTGACGAGCAGGAAAATGAACGGCATGGCGGGAACGGAAACGTGAATCACGGCCCTGGCCCTGAGGGCGACCTCGGCCCGGACGGCGACGGCGACGGCGCTCTTGGTCCGGACGGCGGTGACGGGTCCGGGTCCGGCTCCGGTTCCGCCGGCGGCGGGACGGGGCTCGACGCGCTGCGCGCCGAGCTCGGGCTCGGTGCCTCCGGCCCGTCCGGCGACTCCGGCTCCCGTGACTCCTCCGGCTCTCCCGGCTCGTCCGACCTGTCCGGCTCTTCCGACGGAGGGCTCGGCACCGACGAGCTCGCGCTGCGGCGGATGATGCGGCAGGCCGTCGAGGAGATCGAGCCGAGCGAGCGCTCCCTCGAACACCTGCGGAAGGCGGTCCCCGCCCGCCGGGCCCGCAAGCGCCAGGCCGTCGTCGGCCTCGCGGCGGCGGCGCTCTTCATCGGCACCGCCGTCCCCGCCCTGGTGCACGTCACCAACTCCAGCGGCGACTCGAACGACCGGCCCTCGATCGCCGGCAACAGCCAGGAGTCGCAGGGCGGTTCGAGTCAGGGCAAGGGCCCGGACGGCGGCGAGAAGGACGCCGGCGCCAAGCCCGACAAGTCCAAGGACAAGGACAAGAAGGACAAGAAGGAAAAGCGCGACGGCAAGGAGAAGGACGGCACGGGCGGCGGCGGCACGGGATCGCCCGACCCCTCCGCCTCCGAGGCCGCCACCACGCCCGTCTGCGACGCCGCCCAGCTCGGCGCCACGGGCACCACGAACGCGGCGGAGGCCGACGGCAAGGTCTACGGCACCTTCCGCGTCTCCAACATCTCCGACAGCGGCTGCACCATCGAGGCGGCGGGCTCCGTCGGCGCGGCGGCGCAGGGCGCGGCCGACCCCGCGAAGATCGCCGTGGTCGACCACGCGCCGGGCGACGCGGCCGCCGGTCTGCCCGACCCCTCGCAGGAGACCACTCCGCTCGTGCTGCAGCCCGGCGCGGCGTACGAGGTGCGGTTCGCCTGGGTGCCGGGGGACAGCTGTCCCACGGAGGGCGGCGACCCCTCGCCCAACCCGACGCCTTCGGAAGGCGCCGGTGGCACCGACGGCGGCACGCCCGAGGGCGGCGTGGAGCCCCAGCTGGAGCGCGAGGACGGCGGTGTGGCCGAGGGCAGCGTCGTGGTGTCCCTGACCGCGGCGGCGGGCGCTCCCTCGGCGGGGGCGACGATCACCAACGCGTGTGCGGGGACGGTGTACCGCACCGGGGTGCTGCCGGCGTCCTGAGCGCGAGACGCCGAGGCTCCGGCGCAGTGAGGCGCCGTCCGCTCCGTGAGGGGCGGGCGGCGCCTCTCGCGTGCGCGGGAGCGTTCGGGGCGGGGTCAGGCCTTCTGCGGGGCCGTGGTGGAGGCATCGGTGGCCTCGGAGGGCGCGGGGGCCTCGGACGCCTCGGGGGACGCGTCCGGGAGCAGGCCCAGATGGGCGTCGCGGGCGAGCTCGGCCTCGCGGCGGAACAGCCGGAACCACATGAAGAGCACGAAGCCCGCGAAGACGAACCACTCGCCGGTGTAGCCGAGGTTCTGGAACGCCTTCAGGTCCAGGCCGGTGTCGTTCGGCGTGGTCGCCGGGACCGCCTTCATCCCCGCGTCGGCCTTGGCGAGCGTGATCCACGCGTCGTACAGGTCGTCGGGCACGAGGTTCACCAGGGACGCCGAGCTGATCGCGCCCAGTTGGCCCTTGGGCAGGCCGCCGGCGGCGCTCACCCCGTTCGAACCGGGGCTCTCCGGGGCCTGGAGGGCGCCCTTCACCGTGACCTCGCCCTTGGGGGCGGCCGGGGCCTTGGCCGCGCTCGCCTCGCCGGGGAGCCAGCCGCGGACCACGGGCAGCGACCTGCCGTCGTCGGTGCGCAGCAGCGTCAGGACGTAGAAGCCGCTCTTGTCGTCCAGCTTCCGGTCCGGGACGAGGAACTGCGTGCCGTAGCGGCCGGTGGCGGTGGCCTGTTCGCCCGAGGTCTTCTTGTCGACGGGCAGCAGGGAGTCGAGCGGGCGGCCCTCGGCCTCACGGCTCGGCTCGCTCTGGGCCCTGGCCTGTTCCTTCGCGGACTCGTGGTCCTGCACACGGTCCTCGAAACGGCCGAGCTGCCAGGACCCCATGAAGACGCAGAAGGGGATGGCCAGCACGACGAAGACGTTGATTCCCCACCAGCGGGGCGTCAGCAGAAACCGGTACACGCCCTCCACGGTACGGGGGCGTTGCACTGGGCTTGGGCGTGGGGGTGCGTACCCGGCGCCGTGCGCTGCGCGCGGCTTGAACGGTGCGTTGTCACCTGCGGGCCTGCTGTGGCCGCTCGCGCAGTTCCCCGCGCCCCTGACGGGGCGCCTGCGGTGGTTCCTCGCCTGCGGGCCCGCTGTGGTTGCTCGCGCAGTTCCCCGCGCCCCTGACGGGGCCTCTGCGGTGGTTCGTCGTCTGCGGGCCTCGCGCCCCTGATGGGGCGCCCCGATAGGGCGCGAGGAACTGCGCGCCAAGCCACAGCGGACCCGCAGACGACAGCCAGCGGCAGGCGCCCGATAGGGGCGCGGGGAACTGCGCGCCAAGCGACAGCGAACCCGCAGATGACGACCAGCGGCAGGGCCCCGTCAGGGGCGCGGGGAACTGCGCGACGAGCCACCGTGGAGCCGCAGGAGACGGCCGACCGCAGGGCCCCGCACGGGGGTGGCCGGAACCGGCAAAGGTTCCGCCCGCCCCCGTGCCGTTCAGCTCGCCGCAGGCGGCAGGTGGCGGGAGGCGAAGTCCAGCTCCAGAGCCACCTGCTTGATGCGTTCGTCCACGACCAGTGACCCGTGGCCCGCGTCGTAGCGGTAGACCTCGTGGGGTGCGCCCCGCGCCGCCAGGCGGGCCACATAGTTGTCGATCTGACGGATGGGGCAGCGCGGGTCGTTCACCCCGGCGGAGATGTAGACCGGGGCCTTCACCTCGTCCACGTACGTCAGCGGGGACGAGGCAGTGAAGCGCTCGGGAACCTCCTCGGGGGCGCCGCCGAAGAGCGTGCGGTCCATGGCCTTCAGGGCCTCCATCTCGTCGTGGTACGCCGTCACGTAGTCCGCGACGGGCACCGCCGCCAGGCCCACCGCCCAGTCCTGGGGCCGGGTGCCGAGGCCGAGCAGGGTGAGGTAGCCGCCCCAGGAACCGCCCGCGAGGACCAGGCGGTCCGGGTCGGCGAGGCCGGACGAGACCGCCCACTCCCGCACCGCCGTGATGTCCTCCAGCTCGATGAGGCCGACGCGGTGCTTGAGGGCGTCCGTCCACTCGCGGCCGTACCCCGTGGAGCCGCGGTAGTTGACCCGGACCACCGCGTACCCGTGGTCGACCCAGGCCGCCGGGCCCGCCGCGAAGGAGTCGCTGTCGTGCCAGGTCGGACCGCCGTGCACCTCGAAGACGGTGGGCAGCGGGCCCGAGACGCCCACGGGGCGCTGGACGAGGGCGTGGATGCGGCCGCCGGGGCCCTCCACCCACACGTCCTCCACGGGGACGGACCGCGGGGCCTTCGGGCCGGGCGGGTCCAGGACCACGCCGCCCGCCGTGGAACGGACCACCGGCGGCTCGGCGGCCGAGGACCACATGTACTCCACGGTGCCGTCGGGCCGCGCCGTCGCGCCCGACACCGAGCCCGCGGGCGTCTCGATGCGCACCAGCTCGCGCGACGCGAGGTCGTAGCGGAACAGCTCGCCGCGGGCCTCGAAGCCGTGCGCGACCAGCAGCGCGGAGCCGTCCGGATACCACTCGGCGCTCACGTCGCCCGGCAGCCCGAGCACGAGGTCGGTCTCCTCGCCCGACGCGACGTCCCACACCATCGGCTCCCAGCGCCCGCGCCGCTGGTGCCCGACCAGCAGGCGCGTGTCCCCGTCGACCGGCGCGAAGCCGAGGACCTCCAGGCCCAGGTCGGCCGTGCCGCCCTTGCTGTCGTCCAGCTCGGCGACGGCGGAGCCGTCCAGGCGCACGACGCGGATCGCGGAGTGCATCGCGTCGCCGTGCTCGGTGTGCTCGACGGCGATCAGCGAGCCGTCGTACGACAGGTCGCCCACGCCCGCCGACTCCCGGTGGCGGTACACCTCGACGGGCTCATCGGCGCCGGGGCGCACCACGTGGATCGTCGAGCCGTCCTCGTCCGTGGAGCGGCCGACGACCGCCGTCGCGCCGTCCCGGCCGAGGGCGAGGCCCGCGGGGTAGGAGGCGGCGAGGCCCGGCACCGCCGGCTCGTCCGCGCCGCCGCCGAAGGGCTGGCGCAGCCAGGTGCCGAACTCGTCGCCGTCCGTGTCGCTGAACCACCAGATCCACTCGCCGTCGGGCGAGAGGACGCCGTCCGTCGTGCCGTTCGGCCGGTCGGTCACCTGGCGCTGGGCGCCGGTGGTCCTGTCCCAGGCGTACAACTCGTACGTCCCCGTCGCGTTCGACACGAACAAGGAGTGCTGCGGGGCGTCCTCCGCCCAGTCCGGCAGCGACACCCGCGGTGCCCTGAACCGCTTCTCCCAGTCCGGCGCGGACTCCGGCCGCGCGGCATCCGACGCTCGTGTGGACTTCTCTGCACCCGTCTCGCTCATGCCCCCCATAGTGCCCGGAGCCGACGACAATCCGCTGGCGAGGTTCCCCAGCCTGTGGATAACTTTCGACCATGTACTCCGCGACGCCCTCCGACTGGCGCGAGACCAACAGGAAGCGCTGGGACGAGCGCGTCCCGCTGCACCTCGCCAGCGACTACTACGACCTCGACGCCTTCCGCGCCGGCCAGGACGCCCTGCGCGACTTCGAGGTCGCCGAGGTCGGCGACGTACGCGGCAGGTCCCTGCTGCACCTGCAGTGCCACATCGGCCTGGACACGCTGTCCTGGGCGCGGCGCGGGGCGTCACGCGTCGTCGGCCTCGACTTCTCCGAGCCCGCCGTCGAGGCGGCCCGCGAGCTCGCCGCGGAGCTGGACCTCACCCCGGAGCGGGCCACGTTCGTCGCCGCCGACGTGTACGACGCGGCCGAGGCGGTGCCCGACTCGTCGTACGACATCGTCTACACCGGCGTGGGCGCGCTCGGCTGGCTGCCCGACATCCGGCGCTGGGCCGAGACGGCCGCCTCGCTCGTGGCGCCCGGCGGCTTCCTCTACCTCGCCGAGTTCCATCCGCTCACCGACATCCTGGACGACGCCACGGGCTCACGGATCGAGCACGACTACTTCGCGCGCGACGCCTGGATCGACGACGCCCCCGGCGGCTACGCGGACACCACCACCCCCACCGTCCACAACCGCACCGTCGAGTGGCAGCACCCCCTCGGCGACGTCGTCTCCGCGCTCGCCGCCGCGGGCCTGCGCATCGACTTCCTGCGCGAGCACGACACGACCCTCTTCGCCCGCTTCGGCGCGCTCGAACGGCGCGACGGCGCCTACCGGTTCCCGGCCGACCGCCCGCGCATCCCGCTCATGTACTCGCTGCGGGCGAGCCGGGACTGACCGGCCCGGCGCGCGGGTCCGCGCGCCGGGTGCCGCGCCGGGCTCCGCGCCTCTCCGGATGCCGATCGGGGAGGGGCGGAGGAGAGTGGTGGGGTTCGCTCCGACGCGAGGAGGAGAGCCCGTCATGGCCAAGTCGCACGATCCGCGAGAGCAGTCCCAGCAGGCCAGGAACGCCGCCGCCGAAGCCCGTGCCAAGCAGGCCAAGCGGCCCGTGGAGTCGATCTCCGCGAAGACCCGGGGCATGCAGCAGAAGGCGCAGGCGCGCCGACAGGGCAACCGCTGAGACCGAAGGCCGAAGACCGAAGGCCCAGGACCGGCGCGGGATCCGTACGCGTCACTGCAGGCCGGATCCGTACGCGTCACGGCAGACAGGACCCGTACCCGCCACGACAGGCCGGATCCGTACCCGTCACGACAGGCCGGATCCGTACGCCCCGCGCGGTCACGGCGTCACGGCGTCACGGCAGGGGCGACGGCGGGCGCAGCCAGCCCTCGCGCTCCTCGGCCAGATCGCCCAGCTTCGTCCAGTCCCACGCCCGCAGCACCGCCCGCGCCTGGTCGTCGCCCCGCCCGATGACGGTGACGACGACGTCGGAGATGTGCCGGGTCAGGAGCAGCGTGCGCAGCCGCGTGGCGACGCCCCTCCTGCGCTCGGACGGCAGCACCATCAGCTCGGTCAGCAGGAACACCTGCCCCGACGCGGTCTGTTCCTCCAGCTCGGCGGGCAGGATGCCGCGGAACCCCTCCCACCACTCGCCGGTGCGGGCGGCCCGGTAGCCGTAGAGGCAGCCGACCAGGGCGGGCGAGTCCGCGACGACCATGTCGAAGTCGGGCTGCTGCACGTCGCGTTCGAGGCGCCGCAGGAATCCCTGCCGGTCGCTGTACTCGGCGCCCGCCATGCCGCGATAGGCCTCCACATAGAGGTCGGCGACGGCCTCCCGCTGCTGCTCGGCCTGCCAGCGGCTCAGCCGCCGCAAGAACACCCCTGCCATCTGTGTCTCCCGCCCCGCCCCACTGAGGACGACCCCCCACTGAGGACGACTCCCCGCACAACCTGGACTCCGCATGGTGACAGCACCGACCGGCCAGCGGAACGGGGCGTCAGGCGACGAATCGATGCCGGATCGGTCGGCGACAGCTCCGGGCGTCTCTGAGAAGCTGGTGGTCCGATTGCTTCCGCTTTGAGGTGAAAGGATCGCCGCCGTGGGGCTGCACGAGGTGTCCAGCGAGACCCGTCAGGCGTACGAAGACATCTACAGCCTGCCGATAAGCATGCGGAGGCTGCCCGCGCTCAAGGTCCCGGAGCACAGCTCCGACCCGCGCGCCGTGGCCGCGATGATCAAGGACGAGCTGGCGCTCGACGGCAACTCGTCCCAGAACCTCGCCACGTTCTGCACCACCTGGGCCGAGCCCGAGGTGCACCACCTCATGGACGTGTGCCTGGACAAGAACATGATCGACAAGGACGAGTACCCGCAGACGGCGGAGATCGAGTCCCGCTGTGTGCACATGCTCGCCGACCTGTGGAACTCCCCCGAGCAGGAGACCACCATGGGGTGCTCCACCACCGGGTCCAGCGAGGCCGGCATGCTCGGCGGCCTCGCGCTCAAGTGGCGCTGGCGCGCGGCCCGCAGGGCCGCGGGCAAACCGGCCGACCGGCCCAACCTCGTCTGCGGCCCGGTCCAGGTGTGCTGGGAGAAGTTCGCCCGCTACTTCGACGTCGAGCTGCGCCAGGTCCCGCTGGAGCCCGGCGCCACCGGCCTGCGCCCCCACCAGCTGCGCGAGTACGTCGACGAGAACACCATCGGCGTCGTCGCCATCCTCGGCGTCACCTTCACCTGCGACTACGAACCCGTCGCCGAGATCGCCGCCGAACTCGACGCCATCCAGGCGGACACCGGCCTCGACGTGCCGATCCACGTGGACGCGGCCAGCGGCGGCTTCGTCGCGCCCTTCCTCCAGCCCGAGCTGGTCTGGGACTTCCGCGTGAAACGGGTCGCCTCCATCAACTCCTCCGGCCACAAGTACGGCATGGCCCCGCTCGGCGTCGGCTGGATCGTGTGGCGCTCGGCCGACGACCTCCCCGAGGACCTCGTCTTCCGCGTCGACTACCTCGGCGGCGACATGCCCACCTTCGCCCTCAACTTCTCCCGCCCCGGCGGCGAGATCGTCGCGCAGTACTACACGCTGCTGCGGCTCGGCCGCGAGGGCTACCGCAAGGTGTACGAGGCGTGCGCGGCCAGCGCCCGCGCGCTGGCCGCCGAGATCGAGCGGATGGGCCCCTTCACGCTGCTCTACGACGGCCGGGGCGCGCTGCCCGCCGTCTCCTGGACCCTCACCGACCCCACGAAGGGGTTCACGCTCTACGACCTCACCGAGCAGCTGCGCACCCGCGGCTGGCAGGTGCCCGCCTACCCGCTGCCGCCCGAGCGCCACGAGACCGTGATCCAGCGGGTCCTGGTCCGGCACGGCATCGGCCACGACAAGATCATGCTGCTCGCCCGGGACCTGCGGGCGGCCGTCGAGCGCCTGTCGGGCGGGACGACGGGGGCGCCGGAGACACCCGGGTTCCACCACTGAGGTCCGCCCGCCGCGCGCGGCACCGGCGACGGGACGTCGTCACCGGTGGGCGCGCGGCTCCGGCGCGGGGATGGCCGCGGTGTCGAAGCTGCCGTCGATGATGCGCTCGGCCAGCTCCGACAGGTGCAGCCGCTGGGCGCGGGCATGGCGGCGGAACGCGTCGAACGCCACGTCCGGCGTCGTCTGCCAGCGCTCGGCCAGGATGCCCTTGACCTGCTCGACCACCACTCGGCTGTCCAGCACCGACCGGAGCTGGATGTTCTCCAGGTGGGCCCGCTCCAGGGTGCGCTGCTGGAGGATCGCGAGGGTGGCGACGTCGGCGAAGGCCTGGGCGAGCGCGATGTCGTCCTCGCGCAGCGGCCGGCCGGCGCTCTGGAAGAGGTTGAGCGCGCCGACGACCCGTTTGCGCAGCCGCAGCGGGATCGCGTGCGTGGTGACGTACCCGGTGGCGAGGGCCCGCTCGGTGAAGCCCGGCCAGCGCGTCAGGGAGCCGGCTGCGGTGAGGTCGATGTTGGGCCGGGGCTCCCCGCTGCGGTAGCACTCGACGCACGGCCCCAGGTCGTGCTGGAGGGCGAACAGTTCCAGGAGCCGGGTGTGCTCCTCGGACGCCGCCATGATCTGCAGCTCTTCGTTGGCGTCGGCGAGCAGGATGCCGGCGGCCGCGACCCCGAGGAGCTCCACGCTCCGGGTGGCCAGCCGCTGCAGCAGGTCCAGCACGTCGAAATCGTCGAGGAGCGTGTCCGCCACCTCGACGAAGACCTGTGCCAGACGCTGTTCGCGGGCCAAGTCGATCATCCCTCTCCACCGTCTTTCGGATACGGCCCACTCATATCGTCGCTGAAGCGAAGCCTTCTGGCGACCACGTCCTGTGCCACGGAGGCCAGTGTGCGCTCACTGGCATACGCGTAGGCGCGCAGCCGCACGACCGCCTCCGCCAGCGTCACGCCCAGCTGCACGCTCACCATGCCGGTCGCCTGGTGCACCACGGCCCGGCCCAGCTCCTTCGGCTGGCCGATGAGCATGGTCGTGCCCGCGCCGCCCGGTCCATCGTTCCCCTGCGCCGGGCCGCGGTCGCCGTTGAGGAAGGCGCTGGTGAGCGCGGCGGTCAGCGCGGCGGCGTCGTCGTACTGCTGCCGGGAGAGCCCGCGGGGCTCGGCGCAGAGCACGGTCAGGACGCCGAGCCGGATCGCGCCGATCCCCAGCGGGAAGCAGCACACGCCCGACACACCGAGCTCGCGGGCCGCGGGCAGGAAGGCGGGCCACCGCGCGGGCCGCACCGTCGACAGGTCCGGTTCGAGCACGGGCGTGCCGGTGCGGACGGCGTCGAGCCCCGGCCCCTCGCCCAGCGTGAACTGGAGCTCCTCCAGACGGACGCTCAGCTCGGGGAAGCACCAGATGGGCTCCGCCACACGGCCGTTGCCGACCAGCAGGGACACCGCGAATCCGGCGGCGTCGAGAGCCCGTGCGGCATCCTCGGCGAGGTGCTCGGCCGAACCGAGGCGCAGCGAGCGCAGAACGCCGGCCATGCCGTCGCTGATCACCGCTCTCCGTTTCGCTGTGGCTGCGCGCCTCACCGGGCGGGCCCGGAGACGGCGCACAGGAGGCGGTCCGGCCGATCGGGGCGGCGTCTCCGTCACGTCACCACCGATACGGACCGTGCTTCTGTGCGCGGGGCCTCTGGAGCGCGAAACGAGCCGGACAGCCGAATACGGAGAGCGCCAGGGTCAGGGGCGCCCGCACCGGCAGCGTACTGCGTGCCGGACCTGCGGACGAGCGGACGACGGGCCACGACGCGGCCCGCTGTTACTCCGTGGCCCGGATGGCGTCCATCTTGCTCCTGAGGTACTCCCCGGCCAGGACGGGCGCGTACGACCTGCGGCCGAGCGGTGCCGGCAGGGACTCGACGGTCGTGCCGGGGGCGCAGGAGTGGAAGTACACCAGCGAGGTCAGCTCCTCGTGCGGGGCGTCCGGCTGCGGGGGCAGCACGCGGTGCCTGCCCGAGCGCCAGCGGTCCCCGCTCCACCGGGCCATCAGATCCCCGATGTTGAGCGTGATCGCGCCCGGCTCCCAGGGCGCGTCCCGCCAGCCGTGCACGTCGTCGTGGACCTGGAGACCGCCCCGGCCCCGCTGCCGGTCCAGGAGCGTGAGCAGCCCGAAGTCGGTGTGCGGCCCGATGCGGTGCTGGCCGGGGGCGGCGGGGCCCGTCTCGTGCGCCGCCGGGTACCGGTTGAGGATGAAGTCCCAGTGGGGGTCGGCGGTGTGACGGGTGAAGAGGTCGGCCGGGCCGCCGAGCGCCGCCGCCATGACGGTGAGGAGGGTGTCGGCCAGCCGGCGCATCCGGTCGGTGTACTCGGTCACGAGCGGGTGCAGGACGGGGACTTCGGCGGGCCAGCGGCGGGGGAACCGGGACGCGCCGTCGGCACAGGCCGACCAGATCTCGACGAGGTCGGGCGGGGTGTCGCGACGGTCGTCTCCGGGCCGGGTGCGATCGCCTCCGGGCCGGGCGGGGTCCCCCGCGACCGGGTCGCGCTCTTCTGCGGATGTGCCGTACTCCTCCGGCCGGGCGGGGGCGCCTGCGGACCGGTCGGGGTCGCTTGCGAACCGGTCGGGGTGTCCTGCGGATGTGCCGTGTCCCTCCGGCCGGGTGCGGTCGCCTCCGGACCGGGCACGGCCGCCTGCGGGCTGGGCGGGGTCGCCTCCGACCGGGTCGCGGTCTTCTGCGGATGTGCCGTACTCCTCCGGCCGGGTGCGGTCGCCTGCGACCCGGGCGGGGTCACCTGCGAACCGGCCGTGGTCTCTTGCGGATGTGCCGTGTCCTTCCAGCCGGGTGCGGTCTCCTCCGGACCGGGCGGGGTCGCCCGCGACCCGGTCGCGGGCTCCTGTGGACGTGCCGCGTCCCTCCGGCCATGCGCGGTCCTCCTCGGACCGGCTGACGACGAACCGCTCGCGTCCGATCCAGCCGCGGCGCCCGTCCGTGTAACGCCCCTTGACGTCCGGGTCCAGCCGGAAGAACTCCCGTGCCGCCGCACGGACCCGTCCGGGCAGGGCGGCCGGGATCCCGTGCCCGGTGATGAGGAGGAACCCGGTGTTCCGCAGGGCCCGGTCGACGAGGGCCGGGGTGTCGGGGGAGGCCGAGGGGCCGATGTCGACGACGGGGATGGGCGCGTGCGCCATGAGGGGTCCTTTCGGGTGGGCGTTGGTGGTGCTGTCCGGCACCTTCGGCGCGGGAGCAGCGGTTGCGTCGGCGGGGCGGGAGCGCCCCGCCGGTCGGTGCCGGACCACCATCCGGACCTCGACCGGCCCGCCCCAAGCCCTACCGTGGGAAACGGCAGGATCAGGCGGCGCGAGGGGCGGCAGCGGTGGAATCCGGCGTACTCGACGAGCTCGACCAGCGCCTGCTGCGCGCCCTTCAGCTCGACGGGCGGACCCCCTTCAGCCGCGTCGCCCGCGAGCTGGGCGTCTCCGAACGCACCGTCGCCCGCCGCCACCAGCGCCTTCGCGCGCTCGGCCTGCGCGTCGTCGGCCACCCCGTGCCCGCCCGCCTCGGGCTGACCCGCTGGCTGCTGCGGCTGCACTGCACGCCGGACGCCGCGGGCACCGTCGCCGAGGCGCTGGCCCGGCGCCCCGACACCTCCTGGGTGACGCTCGCGGCCGGCGGCACCGAGCTGTACTGCGCCCTCGACGTCCGCACCTGCGACCAGCGCGATTCCCTGCTCCTGGAGAAGCTCCCGCGCACCCCGCAGGTCCTCTCCGTCGGCGCCCACTGCATGCTGCGCACCTTCGTCGGCGCCACCAGCACCTGGCACGCCACCCGTTTCGGGCCGACGGGCGGCGCCGGGGCCGCGGTGGATTCCGGCACCCCCGCCGCCGACGGCGTCCCCCTCTCCCTCGACGCCACCGACCGCACCCTGTTCACCCGGCTGGCCCGCGACGGCCGCGCGACCCTGCCCGAGCTGGCCGCGGCCGCCGGGCGCTCGCCCTCCAGCGTCCAGCGCCACCTGGACCGCCTCCGGGGCGAGGGCGCCCTGGGCTTCGCGGTCGACTTCGACCCCCGGCTGCTCGGCCACCACATGGCCACCCGCATCTGGCTGAACGTCGCCCCGGCCAGGCTGGGCGCCGTCGGCGAGGCCCTCGCCACCCACCCCGAGATCGCCTTCGCCGCCGCGGTCACCGGCGACGCCAACCTCGTCGCCAGCGGGATCTTCCGCGACCCGGCGGGCCTGTACGAATACCTCGACCGCCGCGTCGGCGCGCTCCCCGGCGTCCAGGGCATCCAGACCTCGCCCACCCTCCGCGAGGTGAAGCGCGTCGCGCCCGCCGGGCCGGCCGCCCCCGTCGTGTCATGAGGGGCGTCCGGACACGCTGCCGTGGGCCTTTCCTCGGCTAGGCTCGCCGCGTGACGGCAGACGAGCCCTCGGCCGACCGGTATGCCATCGTGGCGCTCGCCTCCTCCGCGGGAGGCATCAGCGGCCTCGTGAAGCTCCTCGGCGGCCTCGACGCGGATCTCCCGGTGCCGATCCTGGTGGTCCAGCACCTCGACCCGCGTCACCGGACCGTGCTCGCCGACATCCTCGACCGGCGCACCACGCTGCGCGTCAAGCTCGCCGATGCCGACGAGGCCGCGGTGCCCGGCACCGTCTACATCGCGCCCCCCGACCGGCATCTGCTGGTCGGCACCGGCGGCGTCCTGAGCCTTTCGAGCACGGAACTCGTGCACTTCCTGCGGCCCTCCGCGGACCTGCTGTTCGAGTCGGTCGCGGGCGCCTACGGGCCGCAGGCCATCGCCTGCGTCCTGACGGGCACCGGGAGCGACGGAGCCATGGGCGTCGACGCGGTGAAGTCGCGGGGCGGCACGGTGATCGTCCAGGATCCCGAGACGGCAGAATTCAAGGGCATGCCATCGGCGGCGGTGGGTACGGGCTCAGTGGACTATGTTCTGCCTCTCGACGAGATCGCCGCAGTGATCCGAGGACTAGTCGAGACCAAGAGGCGATGATGAGCCAAACGCCGGACGTTGAACCGGACGAGGAGCTGGAGGAGCTGCTCGGCTTCCTGCGCGACGCGCGCGGATTCGACTTCACGGGTTACAAACGCTCGTCCCTGGGGCGGCGCATCCACAAGCGCATGTCCGACGTCGACGCCACGACGTACGCCGACTACCGCGACCGCCTGGAGACGAACGCGGACGAGTTCGGGTACCTGTTCAACACGATCCTGATCAACGTCACCTCGATGTTCCGGGACACCGACGCGTGGACGTTCATGGAGCGCGAGGTCGTCCCCGAGGTGCTGTCCCAGGCGGCGGCCGACGAGGAGATCCGCGTCTGGAGCGCCGGTTGCTCCAGCGGCGAGGAGGCGTACTCGCTGGCGATCATGTTCGCGGAGGCGCTGGGCACGAACGAGGCGCTCAACCGCGTCAAGATCTACGGCACCGACGTCGACGAGGAGGCGCTGCGCACCGCCCGCTCCGGGATGTACCCGGCCAAGGTGCTCGAACGCCTCGAACCCGCTTTGCGGGACCGCTACTTCGAGCCGAACGGCACGCAGTACAGCTTCCGCCAGGACCTGCGCCGGCGGGTGATCTTCGGTCGGCACGACATCACCCGTGACGCCCCGATCTCGCGCCTCGACCTGCTCGTGTGCCGCAACACGCTGATGTATTTCAACGTGGAGGCGCAGACCCAGATCATCGACCGCTTCCACTTCGCGCTCCGCGAGGGCGGTTTCCTCTTCCTCGGCAAGGCCGAGATGCTCCTCAACGACGCCGACCGGTTCGATGTCCTGAGCATGCGTCAGCGCGTCTTCCGGCGCCGCCCCGGCGAGGCCGGGGCGCCCTACCAGCCGGCCCCGATCAAGGGCAGGCCCGGCCTGGGCCCCGAGATCGGCACGGCGGCCCGGCACCGCCAGCTGCGCGACCTGATCGCCGACTCGATCCCGGCGCCGACCGTGGCCGTGGACGGCGACGGCCAGGTCATCCTGATCAACAGCAGCGCGCGCTCCCAGTTCGGGCTCAGCACGAACGACGTCGGTCGCCCCTTCCAGGACCTGGAGATCTCCTACCGGCCGGTGGAGCTGCGCTCGCTGATCGAGCAGGCCTCGCACGAGCGCCGCACCCTTCGGCTCAACGGCGCGCAGCGGCAGGTCAGTGAGGACGTGCAGTACTTCGACATCCTCATCCACCCCCTCATGGCCTCCAACGGCCTGCCGGCCGCCACGAACATCACCTTCACCGACGTGACCGTGGCCACGCAGCTCAAGGCCGAGAACAAGCGGGTGCGCGAGGACCTGGAGACCGCGTACGAGGAGCTCCAGTCCACGAACGAGGAGCTGGAGACGACCAACGAGGAGCTCCAGTCCAGCATCGAGGAGCTGGAGACCACCAACGAGGAGCTCCAGTCCACGAACGAGGAGCTGGAGACCACCAACGAAGAACTCCAGTCGGGCAACGAAGAGCTGGAGACCATGAACGAGGAGATGCGGGTCCGCACCGAGGAGCTGGACGAGGCCCGTGCCTTCCTGGAGGCCGTGGTCGGCAGCATCGCGGCCGGAGTCGTGGTCCTGGACGCGGGCAAGCAGGTGAAGTGCTGGAACCGCGGTGCGGCCGACCTGTGGGGCCTGCGCTCGGACGAGACCGTCGGCGAGGCCTTCTTCGACCTCGACTTCGGACTGCCCGCGGAGGCCCTGCAGTCGGTCATCCAGGAGTGCCTCGAAACGGGCAAGCGCGTCGGGCCCGTGAGTGTTCCGGCCACCAACCGCCGTGGCAGAGCCATCACTTGTGCGGTGGTGTGTACGCCGTTCGACGGGCACAACGGCGGGGTCGTCCTGATGATGGAAGAACAGCCGGCAGCGGAGCGCTGACTCCCTCTTCCCGGCGTACGCTAGCGATATGAGCCGGGGAGAGAACCCTGTGGGCGTGGCGGCGGTGGTGTGGCGCCGGGCCGCGAACGCCCGCGAGCGGGCGCGCCGGGCCGAGGCCGCCGCGGACGCCCAGGAGATCCTCGCGGCGCGCGGGACGCAACGGCGCGACATCCATCTCAGCGTGGCCGCCGCGCACCGTCGGATCGCGGCCCGGCACCTCTCCTCGGCCCGGCTCCAGGAGGCTTTCGCCCGACGGCTGACGGAAGAGGCGCGGCGACAGAATCCGCGCCCGCTCTTCATGACGGGGGTCGCCGAGGCGTGCGGTGCACGCAGCGCGGCCCTCACTCTGGTGGGCCAGAACCGCTCGCAGCTGGCCGTCGCGGCGTCCGACGACTCCTCCCGCGCCGCCCAGGAGCTGGAGTTCATCCTGGAGGAGGGCCCGGTCAGGGACGCCACCGACCGCCGCGTCCCGGTCAGCGCCAGCGGTCCGTCGGCGATCGAGGCACGCTGGCCGGGGTACGGCCCGGAGCTGGTCGGGCTCGGCCTGAAGTGTGTGCTCGCGGTGCCGCTGGAGGCCTCGGGCCTGTGCCTCGGCGCCCTCACGCTCTACGAACCCCGGCCGCGGCAGATGGGACAGGCGGTCTGTGCCGAGGTCGCCGAGGCGCTGACGCACACGGTGCTGCTCGGCCCCGATCCGGAACCGGAGCTGTACGGGGGCACCGACCACCGGGACACCGTGCACCAGGCGGCGGGCGCCCACTCCGTGCGGATGGGCGGCTCCGTCGAGGACGCGCTGTCCGTGATCAAGGCCAGAGCCTTCGCGGAGGGCCTGTCCACGGACGTCATCGCGCAGCGGGTGCTGGCGGACTCCGGCGAACTGTACTGACGGCGCGGGCGGACGGCTCCGTCGACGCCGCCGACCGAACCGATCCAAGGGAAGAAGGGCTCGGGTGTGACTCCACCGGAACAGCGGCTCGCAGAGGTGTTCGTCGACCTGGCGGGCGCATCCCTTTCGGCGTCCGCCGAGGGCGCCGGTGTCCTGGACCTGCTGGCGCGGTACAGCGTCGAGCTGCTCGACGGCTGCGCGGCGGCCGCCGTGCGCGCGGGGCGCGCCGACGGCGTCGAGACGGCGGGTTCGGAGCCCGCCGTGGGCCGTCTGGAGCTGGCCGCGGCCGGCTGGCGCGAGGGTCCGGGACACGACTGCGAGAGCGCCAACTCCCCTGTGCGGTACGCCGATGTGACCGAACCGGTGGTCCGCACGCGCTGGCCCCGGTACACGGCCGGGGCGAAGGACCTGGGGCACCGCTGGGTCACCGCCCTGCCCCTGCGGACCGCGGACGAACCGCCCGGCGCGGGTGCGCTGACCCTCCTCGGCCCGGCGCCCCTCGGTCCCGGCGCCCTGGCGCTCGGGCAGTCCCTCGCGGACGCCGCGGCCATCAGCCTGGAGCGGAGCCGCCTGCTCGACGAGAGCCGTGTCCTGGTCGGCCAGCTGGAACACGCCCTCGTCAGCAGGGTCTTCATCGAGCAGGCGAAGGGCGCGCTCTCCGTCCGGCTCGCGGTCCC
Organism: Streptomyces sp. NPDC052114; assembly: GCF_040680155.1. Classification (NCBI taxonomy): domain Bacteria; kingdom Bacillati; phylum Actinomycetota; class Actinomycetes; order Kitasatosporales; family Streptomycetaceae; genus Streptomyces; species Streptomyces sp. NPDC052114. Next base: position 65,775 of record NZ_JBFAWC010000013.1, read on the forward strand.
GCCCGACGAAGCCTTCGCCCTGCTGCGCGGCCACGCGCGCGCCGGCCGCCGGCGGCTGAACGACGTCGCCCAGGACGTGATCAGCGGCCGTCTCGCGCTCGGCCAGGAGGACTCCGCCGCCGGCCGGGAGTCCTCCTGACGCGCGCCGGGAGCGCCGCCCGCGGCCGGCCGAGGCGCTTCTGACGTGCCCCGGCGCGCGGACCGACGGATGATCGGTGCGTGAGCCCGACGGACGACCGGAGCGTGCGCGACGACGGCCCCGGGGCACCCGGGGTGCCGTCCGGAGCACCCGGCCGGGTGCCGCCCGGCGGACGGCGGGCGTGGGTGCGGCCGGTGGCCTGCGCCGTCCTGGCCCTGTCGGTGCTTGTCCTGGTCCTCGCCGGCACCGCGCGCAGCACGCTGCTCAACCGCGCGTACTACCAGAGCGTCCTGGACGAGCAGGACGCCTACGAACGGCTCTACGACGAGGTGCTCGTCGACCCGGCGACCACCCGCGTCACCCGCGACCTGCTCGGGCGCCTGCCCGTCCCGCAGGCGCAGGTGACCGCGAACCTGAAGAACGTGCTGCCGCCCGCCACCCTGCGCACCCTGGTGGACGAACAGATCGGCCACGCCGTGGGCTATCTGCGCGGCGACGAGCCGAAGCTCGCGCTCACGGTCGACCTGGAGCCCGTCCTCACCAACATCGGCGGTCTGGCCCAGATCTACCTGGGCGATCTGGTCGCCTCCGTGCAGGGCCGCGAGACGGCCGACTTCCCCGCGTTCACGCGCGAGCTGTCCGGGGCGCTCGGCGACATCGCGGCCGGGCGGCGCCCCGAGTCGCTGCCCGAGCTGCGCCTGGACGCCGAGGGCGCGCGGCAGGCGACGGACTGGCTCCTTCGGCCGGTGCCCGAGAAGGAGCGGGCCGCCCTGCGCCCCCAGGTGGCGGCGGCGCTGGCGACCGGCGACGTGGCCTCCGCGCTCGCCGCCGTGGGCCCGTACGCGCTCGGCGACCGGCAGCGCGACGCCACGGGCGACCTGTCCGCCCTCACCGACGACGGGCACTGGAACGTGGTGCCCGACCTGGAGGAGGCGGGCGTCGACCTGGGCGCGGTCAAGCAGGCGCGGGCCTTCACGAAGCTGACGCTGGGCGTGGTGCAGGGGGCGGCCGTGGCGCTGGGGCTCGCGGCGGTGGCGCTGCTCGCCCGGACCGGGCCGCCGTCGTGGCCCGCGCGGCTGCGCCGGGTGGGGACGGGGCTCGCGGCGGGCGGCGCCCTGGCGGCGCTCGTCCTGCTGTACGTGCGCGGGCAGGTGGACGGCCTGGTGGCGAGGCCGCCCGCCACCTGGCCGCCGTCCCTGAACCGGCTCCTGGACGACCTCCAGCACGGGGCGGCCGACGCCCTGGTGACCGTGGGGTTCGTCGCGGCGGCCCTGCCGCTGCTGGCCGGGCTCGTGCTGGTCGGCGGGGCGTTCGCGTACGACCGGTGGCACGAGCGGGTGCGCGAGCGGCTCTCGGGGACGGCGCTGACCCGGCGTACGGCCGGCTGGTCGCCGCGAAGGCGCACCGGTGTGGTGGGCGTGGCGGTGGGTGTCGTGGTGGCCGCCGCGCTGGCGGGCGCGGTGCTCGCCCCGGCCGCTGCGGGCCGGGACGCCCGCGAGCTGTGCCTCGGCTCGGCGGCGCTGTGCGGCAAGCGCTACGACGAGGTGGCCTTCCTCGCCACCCACAACTCGATGTCCACGACGGCGGACAAGTTCATCGGGCCGCTCCAGGACCCCGACATCGAGGAGCAACTCGACGCGGGCGCGCGCGGCCTGCTCATCGACACCTACACCTGGGAGAAGCCCGACGAGGTCGCGGGCCGCCTCCAACTGGCCGACTTCCCGCCCGCGACGAAGAAGCAGATCACCGGGCTGATCGCCGCCGCCAACCCGCCGCGCCCCGGCCTGTGGCTGTGCCACGGCGTCTGCCGCGCGGGCGCGATCCCGCTCGTGGAGACCCTGAAGCGGATCGGCGCCTGGCTGGACGACCACCCCGGTGAACTGGTGACGCTGGTCGTCCAGGACGCCATCACCGGCGAGCAGACCGAGCGGGCGTTCCGCGAGGCGGGCCTGGAGCGGCTGCTCTTCACCCCGGACGCCGACCCGGACCGCCCCTGGCCCACCCTCGGCGAGATGGTCCGCTCGGGCCGCCGTCTGGTGGTCTTCGCCGAGCAGGCCGACGGTCCCGCGCGCTGGTACCGGAACTTCTACACGTACGCCATGGAGACGCCGTTCGCGTTCCGCACGCCCGGGGAGATGTCCTGCGTGCCCCACCGGGGCGGCACGGGCAAGCGGCTGTTCCTGCTCAACCACTTCATCACCGACGCGGGCGGCAGCCGCCTCGACGCCGCCGAGGTCAACGCGCGGCGCTTCCTCCTGGACCGCGCGCACCGCTGCGAGCGCGAGCGCGGCCGGCCGGTGAACTTCGTCGCGGTCGACTTCGCCACGCTCGGCGACGCGCGGGGCGCGGTGGACGCGCTCAACAAGGAGCGGTGACGGCCCTGTTGGCTCGGGGTCAGAGGTGCATCATCGACATCAGCTCGGGGCTGCGCAGGCCCGTCGACACCTCGGGGAGCGGCTCGCCGGGCCGCAGCCACCCCGCCCGCTCGGCGGCGGCGACGGCCGCCGCCTCGGCCTCGTCGGCGCGGGCGTTCAACTCCGCGTTCTCGCCCAGGTGTTCCTTGCCCGCGGCGTCGGACGCGGCCTGCGACGCCTTGAGCGCGGCCTCGCAGGCGGCGACCGCGAGGTCGCCCGATCCGTCGTGGAGCCGGCCCATCTGCGCGGCCTGGGCGGCGGACGCGGCGGCGTTGCGCGCGCAGCGGGAGTCCGCGGCCGGGTGGGCGGCGCTCTCGGCGAGCACGGCCAGCGCCTGGGCGGACACACGGGCCGCGTGGGCGGCCTTCCAGGCGATGTTCTCGCCCTCGGCCTGCCGCGGCTGTTCCGTGCGCCGCTCCTCGGCGTCCGCACGCTCGATGTACTGGCAGAGCGCGGCGGCGCGCACCGCCGCGCTCCTGGCCCGCGCCGCGTGACTCGCCCTGAGTGCGTCGTGGTTGCGTTCGCTCATGGCCATCTCCTCGTCGGGTGAGCGGCAGGGTGGCACGTCGGGCCTCAACAGAACAGAGACAGGGCCCCGGATGTCGGGGCCGGGACGCCGAGGGCGGGGGCGCGTCGGAGGGCGGGCGGTGCGTGAGAGGGCGGGCGGTGCGTCAGAAGAGGCCCAGCGCCGCGTCCAGCGACCACGTCTGCCAGCTCGCCGCGAACAGGGCGACCACCGAGATCAGCGCCATCATGGCGTTCTGCCCCTGCTCCGCCCAGTCGTGGATCATCAGCACGAGGTAGATCAGGTTGAGCACGAGCCCGCCGACCAGGGCGATCGGCGTGAGGAAGCCGAAGATCAGGCCGAGTCCGAGGGCGAGCTCCGCGTAGGCGACGACGTACGCCATGACGACGGGCCGGGGCTTGACCACGACGTCGAAGCCGCTGCGCACGGCGGACCACTTGTGCTTCTCGGCGATCCCGGCGGCCCAGCCGATCCCGCCCCCGCCGAACCACTCCTTCTTGTCCTTGTGCCGCCAGCTCTCCAGCCACCACAGGCCGAGCCCGATCCGGAGCACGGCCAGCCACTCGGCGCCGCCGAGCCACATCGTCTGCATCGAGAGCCTCCTCAACCGAATCTGACGAGTCGTCAGTTCACCGGATCCGCCGGGATCGCGCAAGGGGTCGAGTTCCGGGTGGGCGCTTGCCGAAGTTCCGGTCGGCCCATAACCTCGATCTGATGGACCGTCAGATACGAGCCGGGGAAACCGGCAGGCAGTAGGGGGCACATCAGTGGTCAGCAGCGAGGACGGCACCAAGGAACTCCCCCGGGTCATCAGCGTGGACGACCACGTGATCGAGCCCGCGCACCTCTTCGAGAGGTGGCTCCCGAGCAAGTACCGCGACCGCGGACCCAAGCCCTTCACCGCGGGCATCGGCGAGTTGGCGTACATCGGCGGCAAGTACAAGTTCACGACGGATCCGGAAGGCCAGATCACCGACTGGTGGGAGTACGAGGGCGACCTCTTCCCGTACAAGCGGATCATCGCGGCCGTCGGCTTCTCGCGCGACGAGATGACCCTCGACGGCATCACCCGGGAGCAGATGCGGCGCGGCTGCTGGGACCCCAAGGCCCGCCTGGAGGACATGGACCTCAACCACGTCGAGGCCTCCCTCTGCTTCCCGACCTTCCCGCGCTTCTGCGGCCAGACCTTCGCGGAGGCCAAGGACAAGGAGGTCGGGCTCGCCTGCGTGCGGGCGTACAACGACTGGATGGTCGAGGAGTGGTGCGGCGACAGCGGGGGCCGGCTGATCCCGCTCTGCCTGATCCCGCTCTGGGACATCGACCTCGCCGTCGCCGAGATCAAGCGGAACGCCGCCCGGGGCGTGCGCGCGGTGACCTTCTCCGAGATCCCGACGTACCTGGGGCTTCCGTCGATCCACTCCGGCTACTGGGACCCGTTCTTCGCGGCCTGCGAGGAGACCGGCACGGTCGTCAACATGCACATCGGGTCCTCGTCGCAGATGCCGGCGGCGTCCCCCGACGCGCCCCCGGCCGTCCAGGCCTCGCTGAGCTTCAACAACGCGATGGCCTCGATGATGGACTTCCTCTTCTCCGGGGTCCTCGTGAAGTTCCCCCGCCTCAAACTCGCCTACAGCGAGGGCCAGATGGGGTGGATCCCGTACGCCCTGGAGCGCGCCGACGACGTGTGGGAGGAGCACCGCGCCTGGGGCGGCGTGAAGGACCTGATCCCCGAGCCCCCGTCGACGTACTACTACCGCCAGATCTTCTGCTGCTTCTTCCGCGACAAGCACGGCGTCGACTCCATCGAGACCGTGGGCGTGGACAACGCGACCTTCGAGACGGACTATCCGCACGTCGACTCGACCTGGCCGCACACCAAGCAGGTGGCGCAGGAGCACGTGGGCCACCTGCCCGACGAGGTCGCGTACAAGCTGCTGCGCGGCAACGCGATCCGGATGCTCGACCTGCCCTTCGACAGGGACTGAGGCCGCGTACGGTCACGCCGGTGGCCGGAAACGATCACCGCTCGCCGCCGAACCGGTGGCGCCCGGGCCCCCGGCGCTATCGTGCGGGTGTTCCCCGGTGGAGAGGCGAGCGGATGACCGACCCCATGACAGAGGCCCTGGTCACGCTGGGCCGTGCCTATGTGCGCCGGGCGCCGGGGATGCTCTTCAAGAGCGCGCTCGCCGCCCGCTTCCTCAACCCGCACCTGCGCGACCACCCGCGCCGCAGGGTCGTCGAGGTGGCGTCCGGCGCGCGCTTCGCCGTCGACACCCAGGACCTGATCCAGCGCTATCTGTACCTGTTCGGCGGGTGGGAGCCGAACATGACGCGGTGGCTGACGAGCCGGCTCGGCCCCGGTGACGTGCTGGTCGACGTCGGCGCCAACATAGGCGTGTTCGCCGTGCTCGGCTCCCGACTGGTGGGCCCCACGGGCCGGGTGGTCGCGGTCGAGGCGTCGCCCGCCTTCCACCGGCGGCTCGTGCGCAACGCCGGGCTGAACGGCTGCGACAACATCCGGGCCGTCGAGGCCGCCGTGTCGGACCGCAGGAAGAAGCTGACGTTCGTCCTCGCCAGCTCCCGCAACATGGGCGCCAACTCGATCGTCCCCTACGACGGTCCCGCCGAGTCGACCTTCGAGCGGGAGGCGGTCACGCTGGCCGAACTCCTCGACGCCGACGAGGTGGCGCGGGCCCGGGTGATCAAGATCGACGTGGAGGGCGCGGAGGGCGGGGTCGTGCGCGGACTGCGGCCCGTCCTCGGCCGGCTCCGCCCGGACGCGGAGATCGCCGTCGAGGTCACCCCCGAGCGCATGGCCCGGCTCGGCGACTCGGCCGACGAACTCCTCGCCACCATGCGGGAGTACGGCTTCCACACCTACCGGCTCGGCAACGACTACGCCCCCGGGGGCTACCCGCGCGCCCTGCGGCACCCCGCGCCGCCCGAGCGCTGGCGGGGGCCGGTGGTGGGGGAGACGGAGCTGGTGTTCTCGCGGGTGGACGCGGAGGTCCTGTGAGCCACGGTGTCCTTGGCGGGGTGCCTCAGGGGGACGCCGGGTCGCCGGAGTGGCGCCATCGCAAGTGTTCCAGGGCCCGCGCCCGTGCCGCCACGACGGCCATGCGGGCGGTCCGTTCGGCGCCGTCCGTGTGCGGGGCCTGGCCGGTGACCTGGCCCTCCCACTTGCGGTAGAAGAGCCCGACCTCCGACGAGAACCAGCCGCGGGCAACGGAGTTCAGCGCCAGCAGCAGCCCCGTGTCCTCGGACGCCGGGAGGGCCATCCAGCCACCCAGCGCGAGCAGCAGCCCGCGCCGCACGCACAGCGAGGCCGGGTGCACCTGCGCGAGATGGTCGTGCGCCGCCCAGTGGTCGAGGACCGCACCGCGCTCGACCGGCCCGTGCGCCGGGTCCCCGGGAAAGCCCACGGTCGAGCCGTCGGGCAGCAGGTCGAGCACGCGGGAGGTGGTCCAGCCGAGCTCCGGGTCGTCCTCCAGGGCCGAAAGATCGCGGGCCAGCACGCCCGGCGCCAGCCGGTCGTCGGCGTCCAGGACCTTGACGTACGCCCCCTCCGCGCGCGCCAGCGCCATCGTGCGGGCGACCCCCGGGCCGCCGGGGCGCCCCTGCCGGAAGGAGACCCGCGCGTCGTCCGGGACGTACCGCGCGACCTCGTCGGTCCTGCCGTCCTCCTGGATCAGCCAGTGCCACTCCCAGCCCGCGGGCAGCTCCTGGGCGCGCAGGGAGTCGTACGCGTCGGGCAGAAAGCGCGCCGAGGGCGCGTGCACGGCCGTGACGACGTCGATCCGCCGGGGCACGGCTCACCACCTTTCCGGGGCTCGTCCGACCGTCGGACGCGGCTCAGGATACGGCCCCGGACTGTTCAATGGCTTGAAGGTTCCGGCTTGTTACCGCAGGGGCAATCCGGCGAAATCCAAGGACCGCCCGCACGGAGTTCCAGGGTCCGTCCGCCACGGAGATCCAAGGCCCGGCCGGACGGAGATCCAGGCCCTGCCCGCACGAAGCATGGCCACACCACCGAGCTGACCCGAAGATATTCGGCCGACCCGGGGCGCAAGGGAACGCGAGGATCTCCATTGCCCGAATTCCGGCCACGCGAACCGCCGTATCGAAAAACTTCTCGCCACGGGACACCTGTACGGGGAGGGCGGATCTCGGCCATGGCCGGCGGGACCACGAAAAATGCCCGACCGCTGGCGACGGGGGATGCACCAGCGATCGGGCTGTTGCCAACACTAACAAGGCTGCTTGTCCGAGGGGAATCAACTGCCGTGTCGAATTGAGGAGTTGTGATCGGGATCACGCTGCGGAACCGGGGCTTCCAGGTGTCGGGCGGCATTGACCGTGCCGTGCCGCCACATTGGTCACGCCTTGGCCCCGTTACGCCTCGCAGGGCGGCTCGTAGTCGAGCCGGGACAGATACTCGCTCCATTTCTCCCGCGTCAGAACACCCCGAGTGGTCGAGCAAACGCGGCTAATTGCCGCGTCGGTGTCCAGGTTCCACAGGCGGACCGTATCGGTGCCGCTGGACACCCCGAGCATGTGGCTTTGCGGGCTGAACGACAAAAAGCTGCCGGTCTTGGCGTTGGGGCTCATCGACTCGCCGATGGCGGTGGCCTCGGAAGGCCGCTGGACGTCCCACAGCCGCACCTTGTTGTCGTTGCCGCCGCTCGCCAGCGCGTCGCCGTCCTCGCTGAACGTCAGCGACACGACCGCGTCCGTGTGCCCGGTGAGCGTGGGGCCGAACCGCTTGGCCCTGCGCGGGTCCGCGACGCTCCACAGCCGGACCGTGCCGTCGTCGCTGCCGCTGGCCAGGGCGTTCCCGTCGGGGCTGTAGGCGAGCACGTTGATCGCGCCGAGGTGTCCCTTCAGGGCGTCGCCGAGCCGCTTCGCGCGGCGCGGGTCCCGCACGTCCCAGAGCCGGACCGTGCCGTCCGCGCTGCCGCTGGCCAGGGTGTGGCCGTCCGCGCTGAAGACCAGGGCGTTGACGTACCCCTTGTGCCCGGTGAGCGGCGCGCCGACCGCACGCGGACGGGCCGGGTCGGCGACGTTCCACAGCTGGATCGTGCGGTCCGTCTGCGCGGTCGCCAGCGTGCGCCCGTCCGCACCGAACGCCAGCGCGTGCGACCCGGCGAACCGCGTCCGCAGCGCGACCGGCGGCCCGTAGGCGACCGGGTGCGCGGGATCCCTGACGTTCCACAGCTGCACCGCGCGATTGCCCGTGAGCACCGCGAGCGTGCGCCCGTCGGGCGAGAACACCAGGGAGCGCACGTCCCCCTCGGCGGGCTCGAACGGCTTGCCCAGCGCCGTGGGCCGGTCGGGGTCCGCCACGTTCCACAGCCGCACCCGCTCGTCGCGCGCGGCCGTGGCGAGCACCTTCCCGTCGGGGCGGAACCCACCGATCCGGCCGAGCATGTCCGACGTCGGGATCGACCACAGGCGGACCTTGTTGTCACCGCTGCCGGTGGCGAGCGTGCGCCCGTCGGGGCTGAAGCCCAGGGCGTACATCTCCCCGCTGCTGCCCGCGAGCGGCTCGCCGACCTGCGAGGGACGCGCCGGATCGCGGACGTTCCACAGGCTCGCGGTGCTGTCCGCGCTGGCGGCCGCCAGCATCGTGCCCTCGGGGTTGTAGGCGACGGACCACATGGGCCCGGTGTGGCCGGTCAGCGGCGCGCCGAGCGCCTTCGCGTGCGCCGGATCGCGTACGTCCCACAGCCGGATGGTCTCGTCCGAGCCGCCGCTGGCCAGGGTGCGGCCGTCCGGGTTGAAGGCCACGGAGTGCACCGTGCCGGTGTGCCCGGTCAGCGGCTCGCCGACCCGCTCGGGACGGCGCGGATCGGCCATGTCCCACAGCAGGATCCTGCCGTTGTCGCCGCCCGCGGCCAGCGTCCGCCCGTCGGGGCTGAACGCCACGGAGCGCACGGCGCCGGTGTGGCCCCGCAGCGTGTCGAGCCGCTCGGGCCTGCCCGGATCGGCCACGTCCCACAGCCGCACGGTGTTGTCCTCGTTGGCGGAGGCCAGGGTGTGCCCGTCCGGGCTGAAGGCCAGCAGATACGTGGTGCCGCCGTGGTTGGCCAGCGGCTCGCCCAGCGGGCGCGGGTGGCGCGGGTCGGCCACGTCCCACAGCCGGATCGTGCCGTCGTCCGACGCGCTGGCCAGCGTGGTGCCGTCCGGGCTGAAGACCGCGCTGCTCACCCAACTGGTGTGGCCCGTGAGGGGCTTGCCCAGCGGCTCGGGGCGCGTGGGGTCCGCGACGTTCCACAGCCGGACCGTCCGGTCGTAGCTCGCGGTGGCGAGCAGCCGTCCGCTCGGGCTGAACGAGGTGAGGTAGACGGCGCCGGTGTGGCCGAGCAGCGGGGTGGCCAGCGGCGCGTTCACGATCGAGATCAGCCGGTTCTGCGTGGCCTCGTCGTCCGGCCGCAGGCGGTGCGCCACCAGGTCGAGCTGCGCGGACAGCGACGGATCCGTGGTCTGCGCGCGGTCGGCCTCGGCGACCACCTGCTGGAACACCGCGTCGTCCCGCTGCTGCCCGGCGACCACCGCGGAGACGACGGCCACGATCGACAGGACGACCAGGGCGGCCACCGCGCCACGGGCGATCCAGACCGTACGCCTGCGCAGCCGCGCCGAGGCCGCGAGGAACTCCACCGCGGCCCGGGTCAGGAAGGTGTCCCCGGCCGACTTCGCCCAGGCGCGCGCCTGTTCCAGGCGGGAGCCGCGGTAGAGCAGCGACGCGTCGCGGTCCGACTCCTCCCAGGCCCGGCCGTCCTCCTCGAGGCGCTGGCGCAGCAGATGGTCGTTGCGGTCCTCGTCGATCCAGTCGCGCAGCCGCGGCCAGGCGTGCAGCAGCGCCTCGTGCGTGATCTCCACGGTCTCCGCGTCGAGCGTCACCAGGCGGGCCTGGACCAGCGCCTCCAGCGACTCCTCGGTCTTGCCGGGGTCCGACGACTCCTCCGCGAGCTGGCGCCGCGTGCCCCGTCTGCGGGTGGCCTGGGTGTCCTCGCCGAGGCGGACGAGACGGAGCAGGAGGAGGCGGGCGGCCGAGCGTGCCGCCGGGTCGAGGCCGGACCAGGCGCGCTCGGCGGTCGCCGCGACCGCGCCCTGGATGCCGCCGGCCGCGCGGTAGCCGGCCAGCGTGAGCCGTCCGGTCTTGCGCCGCTGCCAGGTGGCGAGCAGGGCGTGCGAGAGGAGCGGCAGCACGCCCGCGTCGTGCGCCCCGCGCGGTCCGTCCGTGCTCACCTCGCGGATGATCAGCTCCGCGAGACCGGGTTCGAGTTCGAGCCCCACGGCCTTGGCGGGTCCGGTCACCGCCTCGCGCAGCTCGGTGGTGGTGAGCGGCCCCAGCACCATGTGGCGGTGCTGGAGGGCGTCGGCGAGCTCGGGGTGGGCGAGGCACTGCTCGTAGAAGTCGGCGCGGATGCCGAGGACGACGAGGGCGGGGGCGCCGCCGGGGCCACCGCGTCCCTCGGCGTCGCCGGGCTCGCCGGGGTCCCTGGGCTCGCCGGGCTCCCTGGGCGAGCACGCGGCGTGCAGCAGCCGCACGAAGGTACGCCGCTCCGCCTCGTCCGAGCAGAGGGTGAACGTCTCCTCGAACTGGTCCACGATGACGACCGGACGGCCACCCTCCGGCGCCTCCCGCCGCGCCCACTCGCCGAAGGCCCCCCGCACGGCGGACGCGAACGCGGCGCCGCCGGGCTCGTCGCCGTCCGCGGCCGGGCGGTCGGACGACGTATCGGACAGGACGCGCTTGAGCTCGGGTATGCGCTGTACGAGTTCCGCGAGGGGATCGCCGCCGGGCACGAGCTGGAGCACGGGCCCCGCCGGGCCGTCCGCACCCTCGTCGCTCAGTACGCCGTCCCGCAGCGCGGGCACGAGACCGGCGTTCAGCAGAGAGGACTTCCCCGCGCCGGACGCGCCCACGAGCATCACGAGCCCGCCCGACTCGCCGGTCGCGCGGAGCTGCTCGACGAGCGCCCGCGTGCTGCGCTCCCGGCCGAAGAACCACCGGGCGTCCTCCTGGCGGTACGAGGCCAGCCCCCGGTAGGGGCACACACCGGGGATGGCGGGCGCCTCGGCGGGGGCCCGCGTCTCGTCCTCGGCGCCCGACGCGGCACGGTCGGCGGCCGGGTTGGCCACCGCGCGCTCCCACAGGAGCTGCCACTGGGCGAGGTCGTACAGTCCCGCGGACACCGGCGAGGGCCGCTCGCGACGGGCCTCGGGGATCAGGACGTGGAGCACGGCGGCGAGGGCGGCGAACTGGGCGGGCACGTTCCTGGCCCGCCGCCAGTCACTGATCCGCTGCGCGGAGACCCGTACGGGACGGCCCCGCTCGTCGATCCGCTGAAGCCGCACGACCGACTCGGCCACGCGCTGGAGGGGCGGATTGCCGGCCTCCTTGTAGAGCAGCGCGAGGCGCTCCGCGAAGGCCGTACGCGCTCCCGAGTCGGAACCCACGGCCTCCACCCTTCACTTCCGCCGCACCTGGACATCCGGACCGGAAAACTCACTTTATACGGCTGACCTGCGGCTAAGCGGTCCGGATGACTCCGGAACCTCCTCGGGGAGAGCCACAGCTGGCAGGATCGCGACCAGTTGCCGACCAACCGCGCAGCGTCAGGGCAGGCCAGCGGCCCGTTCCTCGGACGGGCCTCCTGAGGCGCGCACACGCTCTTGGCCGGCTTTCGCCGGACGGACGAAGTGGTGGCGGTGATCCCGCCACGTGAAACTCGCAAGACCCGTGCAGTCGGTCATCTCCGGACCACCTTTCGCGAGGAACGCGGATCCGGACTCTCCACCGACCCGCGCCGATACGCCGACATGGCGCGGTTCGACAGCGGCCGCGTCGTTCGGCACCGGTCCCCACGAGGGGAGGGACCGGCGCCGAAACGACGCGGCACAGCACGCTCCCCGGCACGCTGTTGGGCACCGGGCGACCTCATGAGCGGCACTCCCGACCGCTCCGGTCCCTCCGGCACCCCGGTCCGCGCTGCGCTGCTGCTTCACGGCACCCTGCTCCTCACCCTCAACAACGCCGAGGGGCACACCCTCCTACCCGCCCGCTGCCCCTGATCGACCACCGCAAACGGCCGTGGCCCGCGCCACGACGGCCCCGCCCGCACGCGCCCCACCGGCGATTGTCATCATTTGCCCCATGAAGGGACGCGCCGCACGCCGCCGCGAGCCGTCGCGCCGCCGACGCGCCCTGCACGCCACCTGCTACCTGCTGGTCGCCCTGGGCATGCTCGGCGGCTCCGTGGCGTTCGGCGCCCTCGAACTCGCGGCCGCCCTCGGCAAGGGGACGTCGACGGGAACCCTGACGGTCGACCACTGCGAGACGAGATCCAACGCCCGCAGCGGCGACAAGCGCGTCTGCCTAGGCACCTTCCGCCCGGACGGCGACGGCACGCCCGACAAGGGCGCGGAGACGGACTCGGTCGACGGCGAAGCGGGCCAAGGCCTGCGCGTGACGCGCACGCTCCTGGGCGAGTACATACGCCACGACCGGCGCGACGCCGGCGGAGCCTTCGTCCGGACCCTGGCCTTCGGAGTCGGGGGAATCGGCTTCGGGGTGGCCGCGGCGTACCGGGGGAGCCGCAGGGTGCGGCGGAGGATGGACTGAGCCGAGCCACTGGCCCCACGCAACGCATCAGGGCCAGTACCGGAACTCCGGTACTGGCCCTGATCACTGTCGGGGTGGCGGGATTTGAACCCACGACCTCTTCGTCCCGAACGAAGCGCGCTGCCAAGCTGCGCTACACCCCGATGTCGTTGCTCCACGGGCTCGCATTGCTGCGGGTCGCGGCGACATCGATTACTTTAGCGGACCGGCGGCCGGAGACGAAATCCGGTTTTCGCGGGGCCGGGGCAGGGGCGGATCCGGTCCAGGCCGACGACCAGGAGGGCCAGCGCGTAGAAGGCCAGGCCGAAGACGACCGCGTTGCCGAGGACCCCGGCGTAGCCGTGGGCGTCGACGTCCAGGAACGGGTACGGGTAGCGGGCCGTCGAGCCCGGTGACATCAGGGCGCCGCGGGTCAGCGCGAACGCCAGGTATGCGAGCGGGTAGAGCAGCCAGAGGCCCGCGTGGCGCGGGCGCAGGCCGCCCGGTCTGGTGAGCAGCAGCCAGTCCAGCGCCACGGCGATCGGCGTCACGGTGTGCAGGAGCTGGTTGGAGACGGAGTGCCAGCCGGCGTGGGTCCCGGTGTCCGCCGTCATGGCGAAGCCGCTCGCGTCGTTCGCGAGGACCAGGTGGTAGACGAGGCCGGTGATCGAGATGAAGAGCAGCGTGCCGGCCGTCACCCAGGGCGGCAGCGGCGACCGCCCCCGCCAGGCCCGCCACGCGGACATGCCGAGGACCACCGCCACCAGCACGTTGCTCTGGATCGTGAAGTAGCTGAGGACGCGCAGCGGGCTGCCGATGGCCAGGTCGATGACGATCCCGGTCACCGCGGCGAGCGCGATCAGCGCGCGGAAGGCGGCCGTGAGGGGACGGCGTACGGGCGGTACGACCGCTTCCGCGGGGATACCTGTGGGAATCGGCGCGATCATGCCCCCACCGTAGGCACCGTTCCTGTCAGCCGCCCGCCGGGCGTCACCGCGCCCCGGAGGGACGCCGTCAGCCCCGTTCCGTCAGCGTCAGCAGCGTCGCCTCCGGAGGGCACGCGAACCGCATCGGCGTATAGCGGTTGGCCCCGCACCCCGCCGACACGTGCAGGAACGAGGTCCTGCCCTCGGCCTCGTGCGTCGAGAGGCCCTTCACGCGGTCCGTGTCCAGGTCGCAGTTGGTGACGAGGGCGCCGTAGAAGGGGATGCAGACCTGCCCGCCGTGGGTGTGCCCGGCGAGGATCAGCGGATAGCCGTCGGCCGCGAAGGCGTCCAGCGAGCGCAGGTACGGCGCGTGCACGATGCCCATGGAGAAGTCGGCCCCGGTGTCCGGGCCGCCCGCCACCTGCGCGTACCGGTCGCGCTTGATGTGCGGGTCGTCCACACCGGTGAGCCCGATCTCGTACCCCTCGACCTTCAGCGAGCCGCGCGTGTTCGTGAGGTTCACCCAGCCCGCCGCGTCGAACCCGTCGCGCAGGTCCTCCCAGGGGTTGTGGATGACGCCGACCGCGGGCGCGTTGCCGTTCAGGCCGTGCCTGCCCTGGACCTTCTCGACCAGGTAGCGGGCGGGGTTGCGCGGCCTGGGGCCGTAGTAGTCGTTCGAGCCGAAGACGTACGCCCCGGGGAACTGCATCAGGGGCCCGAGCGCGTCCAGCGTCTCCGGCACGCCCTCCGGGTCGGAGAGGTTGTCGCCGGTGTTGATCACGAAGTCGGGCCGCAGGCCCGCGAGCGAGCGCAGCCACCGCTGCTTCTTGCGCTGCCCCGACACCATGTGGATGTCGGACACCTGGAGGACCCGCAACGGCCCCATCCCCGACGGCAGTACGGGCACCGTGACCCGCCTCAGCCGGAAGAACCGGGCCTCGAAGCCGACCGAGTAGGCGAGACCGGCCGCGGCCGTCGCCGTGATGCCCAGAGGTACTGCGTATCGCGCGCGCATCTCCCCATCGTGTCAGACCTCAGAGGCCCCGAAATCCGCAGGGCGGCACGGCAACGGGCGCGCACCCCAGGGAAATCGGCGGGCAGGAACCCGTCCGCACCTGCCACAATCAACCCATGACCACGCTCAAGTCGAAGCTGCAGGAACACCTCAACGCCGCGATCAAGGGGCGCGACGAGCTGCGCTCCTCGACGCTCCGGATGACCCTCGCCGCGATCACGAAGGAGGAGGTCGCGGGCAAGGAGAAGCGCGAGCTCTCCGACGACGAGGTGCAGAAGGTGATCACGCGCGAGGCCAAGAAGCGCCGCGAGGCCGCCGACGCGTTCGCCCAGGGCAACCGCCCCGAGCAGGCCGAGCGTGAGAAGGCGGAGGGCGAGGTCCTCGCCGAGTACCTGCCCAAGCAGCTCTCCGACGACGAGCTGGCGGCGATCGTCGCCCAGGCCGTCGAGGAGGCGAAGGCCGCCGGCGCGGAGGGCCCGCGCGCCATGGGCCAGGTCATGAAGATCGTGAACCCGAAGGTCGCGGGCCAGGCCGAGGGCGGCCGCGTCGCCGCCACGGTCAAGAAGCTCCTCGCGGGCTGAGCCCCTCTTTCCCCGGCGTACGCGCAAGACGTACGCACATGAGGGCGCCCCCTGACCCAGGGGGCGCCCTCATTCCTGTGCTCACGGCCCGGCAGGGCTACCGCTTCCCGTGCTCACGGCCCGCCAGGGCTACCGCGGCCAGCCGCCGCCGATCCCACCGTGGCCGCCGCCGCCGTTCCCGTTGCCGTTTCCGCCCAGCATGTCCGGCGGGATCGAGATGTCCGGCCAGGGGTCGCCGCCGCCGTCGCCGCCGTTCCCGCCGCCGATGAGGCCACCGCCACCGCCACCGTTGCCACCGCCGCCGCCCGGCTTGCCGTCGTCGTGGTCGCGGTCCCGGCCCTTGCCCTTGTCCTTGTCGTCGCCGGGCAGGCGGACCGTGTTGAAGCCCGGCGCCGGCTTGCCCGCCAGCGCGCCGCTCATCGCGTCCCGCCAGATCGGACCCGGCACCTCACCACCGAAGACCTTGCCGTACGGGACACCGCCGATGGTGATGTCGACCATCTGCCGCTTGTGCTGCGGGTCGCCGACCCAGACCGCGCCCGACATGTTCGGGGTGTAGCCCACGAACCAGGCGGCGTAGCGGTAGTCGGTCGTACCGGTCTTGCCCGCGCTGGCGCGCGAGCCGAGCCCGGCCTGCTTGCCCGTACCGTCCTCGACCACGCCCTTGAGCAGGGCGTTGATGGTGTCGGCGGTCTTCTGGGACATCGCGCGCGAGCACGTCGACTTCGGCACCGGCAGCGACTTGCCGCCGAGCGTGGTGATCGACTCGATGGCGATCGGCGTGCAGTACGTGCCGCGCGAGGCGAAGGTCGCGTACGCGCCCGCCATCGTCAGCGGCGACATCTCCTGGGTGCCCAGGGCGATCGACGGCGCCTGGATCATCTCCTTGCCGTCGGCGCGCTTGATGCCCATCTTGTCGGCCAGCTTCGTCACCGGGCAGATGCCGATGTCGCCGATGAGCTGCACGTAGTAGGTGTTGACCGACTTCGCGGTCGCCTCCCGCATGCCGTACGGGCCGACCTCGGACTCGTTCTCGTTGGTCAGCTTGTCGCCGCCCGAGTTCACCCAGTCCTTGCCGTCGCACGCCGAGACCCGCTGCGGATACGGCATCTCGTACGGCGACGAGTAGCTCTGCCCCGCCGACTTGCCGCCCTCCAGGGCGGCCGCCGCGACGATCGGCTTGAACGTCGAACCGGGCTGGTAGCCCGCGCCGCCGCCCATGGAGTCGTCCACGGAGAGGTTGATCGTGGTCTCGTCCTTCTTGAAGCCGTAGGGCCGCGACTGGCCCATGCCGAGGATCTTGCCCGTGCCCGGCTCGACGATGGAGGCGGCAGTCGCCACGTCGTCGGTCTTGTTCACGTGATCCTTTATCGACGCCTGCACCGACTCCTGCGTCTGCGGGTCGAGCGTCGTGCGGATCTTCAGGCCGCCGCGGTTCCAGACCTTGGCCCGCTCCTCCTTGGTCTTGCCGAAGACCGGGTCGTTGAGGAACACCTCGCGGACGTAGTCGCAGAAGAAGCCGGCGCCGTTGACCGAGGTGATGCAGCCGTTCTTGGGGCGGCTCACGTTCAGCCCGAGGTCGGTCTTCTTGGCCTTGTCGGCCTCCGCCTGCGAGATGTCGTGCGTGTCGGCCATGCGCTGGAGCACCACGTTGCGCCGCTTGGTGGCCTCCGCCGCGTCGTTGACCGGGTCGTACCGGCTGGGCGACTGCACGATGCCGGCCAGGAGCGCGGCCTCCTGGACCTTCAGGTCCTTGGCGGGCTTGGAGAAGTAGCGCTGGGCGGCCGCCTCGATGCCGTACGCCTGCTGACCGAAGTACGTGATGTTCAGGTAGTTCTTGAGGATGCGCTTCTTGCCCAGCTTGTCCTCGACCTGAATCGCGTACTTCAGCTCGCGGATCTTGCGGCCGAGCGTCTGCTGCGTGGCCTCGGCGACCTTCGTCGGGTCGTCGCCCGCCTCCTCGACGAAGACGTTCTTCACGTACTGCTGCGTGAGCGTCGATGCGCCCTGCGAGACGCCGCCGCTCTGCGCGTTCTGGTTGAGGGCGCGCAGGATGCCCTTGAGGTCGACCGCGCCGTGCTCGTAGAACCGGGAGTCCTCGATCGCGACGATCGCCTTCTGCATGTACGGCGAGATGTCCTTGAGCGGGACGACCGTGCGGTCACGCGAGTAGACCGTGGCGATCGATCCGCCCTGGGAGTCCAGGATCGAGGTGCGCTGGCTGAGCGGCGGCTGCTTCAGATTGGAGGGGATCTCGTCGAACCCCTCGACCGAACCCTTGGCCGCGAGACCCAGCGCGCCGGCCGCGGGCAGCGCGATGCCTGCCAGCACCGCACCCGCCAGAACGCTGACTCCGAGGAACTTCGCGGCCTGCTGAGTTGGTGACAGACCACCGCCCGAGCGCTTCTTTCCCATGAGGGCAGCCTACGTTCTGATTCGCCGGACAGGCCTTAATGCCTTGGCCTAAGCTGCTCTCAACTGTCACAGCAGTGCGGTTGAGCAACAAGCCCTCTGCTGTTCCCGAATCCGGCGGATTTATGTCCGAATTCGCCTCATGTGGCGCCTGGCGTCCGTTGTGACTCAACTGAACTATCCCGTTTTGCCGGGTTCCTCACGCATGTCGCCAGCTCACTCCGTCGGGTGATCTGCCGCTTACGCATAGTCCGTTCGGACCATTCAAGATTGGGCCCGAAGGGGGTGTTGCGCTGTGCCCACCTTCCGTAACGTCCTCAACTGGCGGCGGTGAATATGCCGCTGCCGCCGTGGGGGAGCCTCGATTCGGGAGAGGACGGCGCCGGTATGGGCTGGGTAACCGACTGGAGTGCGCAGGCGGCCTGCCGCACTACCGATCCGGATGAACTGTTCGTTCAAGGAGCAGCGCAGAACAGGGCCAAGGCGGTGTGCACCGGATGTCCGGTGCGGACCGAATGCCTGGCCGACGCGCTGGACAATCGCGTCGAGTTCGGCGTGTGGGGTGGCATGACGGAGCGAGAGCGCCGCGCACTGCTGCGCAGGCGTCCCACCGTCACCTCATGGCGCAGGCTCCTGGAGACAGCGCGCTCCGAGTACGAGCGTGGCGCGGGCCTGCTGCCCGTGGACTTGGAGGACGAGGAGACGTACGAGAGCTACGCGGCAGTGGGGTAGCCGGACGGGTCGTCCGACCCGGAGCCGTCACCCCGTCAGCCGATCCCCGATGGCCCGGAGTCCCGCGAGGTCGTGCACATCGCCCGGCAGCGCGGCCACTTCGGCCACGGCCACCTCAGGGTGGAGCGCGGTGAAGCGATCGCGCGTGCGCTGTTCGCGCGCGAGGAGCTGCATGCGCTCCGCGTGCAGACGCAGCAGCCCCGCGGTCAGCTGCTCGACGGACGGGTCGGCAGTGGGCTCGTGGGGTCCGGAAGGCTCGGCGGTGTCCGAGTCGTGAGCGGCGCCGTCCGATGTCTCGGAGGCGCTGTCGGACTCACGGTCAGCACCGTCGGGAGTACGCGTGGCACCGTGGGTGCCACCGGAAGTCTCGGGGGAAATCTCGGGAAGCCTGGGAGTCTCTGAAGGAGAGGGATTCTCGGGGGAGTTACGAACTCCAACCTTCCCGCCCTCCTGATCCACAATGCGGCTCTCCTCAAGATTTTCCGCCGCGGCAAGCGCCCGCTCGGCCGACAGCTGAGCGGCGCCGCTGCCGTGCACGCGGTTGAGGACGAGACCCGCGAGCGGCATGTCGTCCGCGGCCAGCCGCTCCACGAAGTACGCGGCCTCCCGCAGCGCGTCCCGCTCGGGCGAGGCCACCACGAGGAACGCCGTGCCGGGCGCCTGCAACAGCCGGTACGTGGCATCGGCCCGCGTACGGAACCCGCCGAACATGCTGTCCATCGCGGCCACGAACGTCTGTACGTCGCGCAGCAGCTGCCCGCCGAGCAGCTTGCCGAGGGCTCCGGTCATCATCGACATGCCCACGTTCAGGAACTTCATCCCGGCCCGGCCGCCGACCTTCGCCGGCGCCATGAGCAGCCGGATCAACTTCCCGTCCAGGAACGAGCCGAGGCGCTTGGGCGCGTCCAGGAAGTCGAGCGCCGACCGGGAGGGCGGTGTGTCGACGACGATCAGGTCCCACTCGTCCCGGGACCGCAGCTGGCCCAGCTTCTCCATCGCCATGTACTCCTGCGTGCCCGCGAAGCCCGCCGAGAGCGACTGGTAGAAGGGGTTGCCGAGGATGGCCTTCGCCCGCTCCTCGTCGGCGTGCGCCTCGACGATCTCGTCGAAGGTGCGCTTCATGTCGAGCATCATGGCGTGCAGCTCGCCGTCGCCCTCGACGCCCTTGACGCGCCGCGGGACGTTGTCCAGGGAGTCGATGCCCATGGACTGCGCGAGCCTGCGCGCCGGGTCGATGGTGAGCACGACGACCTTGCGGCCCCGCTCGGCCGCACGCAGCCCGATGGCGGCCGCCGTGGTCGTCTTGCCGACGCCTCCGGAGCCGCAGCAGACCACGATGCGGGTCTTCGGGTCGTCGATCAGCGCGTCGACGTCCAGGGTGCGGGCGGAGTCCAGGGTCCTTGCCGGGTCTGGGGTCCGTGCCGGTTCCGGAGTCATGCGATCCCTTGCTTCCGCAGTGCCGTGGCGAGCTCGTAGAGGCCCGCGAGGTCCATCCCGCCCGCCAGCAGCGGGAGTTCGTGCAGGGGGTGGCCGAACTCCGTGAGCTGGGCCCGCTGGTCGCGCTCCAGGGCATACCGCTCGGCGTACTCGGCGGCCTGCTCCAGGAGCGGGTCGACGAGACGCTCCGCGCCACCGCCGCGCCGCGCCCCGCCGAGCCCGGCGGCGGACAGGGACTTGGCGATGGCCGTACGCGGCGTCCGGTCCAGGCCCAGCTCCAGCTCGGCCTCGTCGAGGACCGCGGGGCGCACCATGTTCACGATGACCCGCCCCACGGGCAGCCGGGCGTCCCGCAGCTCGGCGATGCCGTCCGCGGTCTCCTGGACGGGCATCTCCTCCAGGAGGGTCACCAAGTGCACCTCCGTCTCGGGGGACTTGAGGACCCGCATCACGGCCTGGGCCTGATTGTGTATCGGGCCGATCTTGGCGAGCCCGGCCACCTCGTCGTTCACGTTCAGGAAGCGGGTGATGCGGCCCGTCGGCGGCGCGTCC
This sequence comes from Streptomyces sp. NPDC052114, assembly GCF_040680155.1. Lineage (NCBI taxonomy): Bacteria > Bacillati > Actinomycetota > Actinomycetes > Kitasatosporales > Streptomycetaceae > Streptomyces > Streptomyces sp. NPDC052114. The sequence continues at coordinate 86,119 of NZ_JBFAWC010000013.1, forward strand.
ATCACGACGCAGTCGTACGCGTACCGCCCGCTCTTGTCCTTGCGGCGCACGGCCTCGCAGGCCTTGCCGGTCAGCAGGACGTCCCGCAGACCGGGCGCGATGGTGGTGGCGAAGTCGATCGCGCCGAGCTTCTTCAGGGCCCGGCCGGCGCCTCCCAGCTTGTAGAACATCTGGAGGTAGTCGAGCAGCGCAAGCTCGGGGTCGATCGCGAGGGCATACACCTCCCCGCCCCCGGGAGCGACGGCGATCTTCCGCTCCTCATAGGGCAGCGCTTCGGTCTCGAAGAGCTGCGCGATGCCCTGCCTGCCCTCGACCTCGACGAGGAGGGTCCGCTTGCCCTCCGTCGCGAGGGCGAGCGCGAGGGCCGCGGCCACCGTGGTCTTGCCGGTACCGCCCTTGCCACTGACGACCTGGAGCCTGCTCACGTCTTCGAGCCTAACCAGTCGCCGCCCGGCCCACGCAGGACCCCACCCTGAGTGGCCCCCCACATCGACCCTGAGCATTCCCTGACACCGACTACAGTCGGCCATATGACCAAGTGGGAATACGCAACCGTGCCTCTGCTCGTCCACGCCACGAAGCAGATTCTGGACACCTGGGGCGAGGACGGCTGGGAGCTGGTCCAGGTCGTGCCCGGCCCGAACAACCCCGAGCAGCTGGTGGCCTACCTGAAGCGGGAGAAGCAGGCATGAGCGCCGTCGAGGACAAGCTCGCGTCGCTCGGCCTGACCCTGCCCGAGGTCGTGCCCCCGCTGGCGTCCTACCAGCCGGCCGTCCAGTCCGGCGTGTACGTCTACACCGCCGGCCAGCTGCCGATGGTGGACGGAAAGCTCGCCGTGACCGGCAAGGTCGGCGCCGAGGTCACCCCCGAGGAGGCCAAGGACCTGGCCCGCACCTGCGCGCTGAACGCGCTGGCGGCGGTCAAGTCGGTCGCCGGTGACCTGGACCGCATCGCGCGCGTCGTGAAGGTCGTCGGCTTCGTGGCGTCGGCGCCGGACTTCACCGGCCAGCCCGGCGTGATCAACGGCGCCAGCGAGCTGCTCGGCGAGGTGCTCGGCGACAAGGGCGTGCACGCGCGCAGCGCGGTCGGCGTGGCCGTGCTCCCGCTGGACGCGCCGGTCGAGGTCGAGTTCCAGGTGGAGCTGACGGAGGCGTAAACGCTGTTCGACCCCCTGGGGGCGGGAGTTCCCGCACCAGGGGGCTCCGATGGTTGCCTCTCGAACATCAGCCCACTAGGGGATAGCCTCCGCCCATGGCAAATGGGCAGTGGTACCCCCCGGAGTGGCCCGACCGCATCCGCGCCCTCGCGAGCGGCGAGCTGACTCCGGCGACCCCGCGCCGCGCCGCGACCGTCATGCTCCTCAGGGACGGCGCGGACCAGGGCGCACCTGAAGTACACATGCTGCGCAGACGCGCCTCCATGGCCTTCGCCGGAGGCGCGTACGCGTATCCGGGCGGGGGCGTCGACCCGCGCGACGACGACCGGCTGGTGCGCTGGGCGGGCCCCACGCGCGCGTCCTGGGCCGCCCGGCTCGGCGTCGACGACGAGGCGGCCGCCCAGGCGATCGTCTGCGCGGCGGTCCGTGAGACGTACGAGGAGGCGGGCGTCCTGCTCGCCGGGCCCACCCCGGAGACCGTCGTGGGCGACACGACCGGCGCGGACTGGGAGGCCGACCGGGAGGCCCTGGTGGCCCGTGACGTCTCCTTCGCGGAGTTCCTGGACCGCCGGGGCCTGTTCCTGCGCAGCGACCTGCTCGCCGCGTGGGCCCGCTGGATCACGCCCGAGTTCGAGCCCAAGCGCTACGACACGTTCTTCTTCGTGGCCGCCCTGCCCGAGGGGCAGCGCACCCGCAACGCGTCCACGGAGGCCGACCGCACGGTCTGGATCCGTCCCTCGGAGGCCGCCGCCGGCTACGACAAGGGCGAGCTCCTGATGATGCCGCCCACGATCTCGACGCTGCGGGCCCTGGGCGTCCATGCGTCGCCCCGCGCGGCCCTGGCCGCGGCGCCGTCCCAGGACATGACCCCGGTCCTCGCCCAAGCCCACCTCAGGGACGGCGAGTTGGTCCTCTCCTGGCCGGGCCACGACGAGTTCACGAAGCGCATCGCGACGGACGGCACGCGGTGACGTCCCCCCGGGGACGGTCCCCGGGGACGGCCCCGCACCCGGCATTGGTGCCGATACCCCGGCGGCACCGGGGCGGGTGCCCTCTTTATCGCTCCCCGGCACGGTCCGGCTGCGCCGGGGCTGGAGCCACGGTCATCGCCACCCGGCACGGTCCGGCGGCGCCGGGGCTGGGGCCACACTTATCGCTGCCCGGCACCGTGGGCTGTGCCCACCCGTTCCGCCGTGCGGAACGCCTGCCCACAGCGGGGACGGCCACCGGCCCGCCCCCACCGGGGCGCGGTCGCAGACGCTCCCGAGGGGACGTGGGGGTATGTGCGAACGGAGCACCGAGCCAGCTCTGGCGTCTTTGGACTTGGGGCGGGGCGCAGGGATGGCGAGTACGCACATACCCCCGCGGCCCCGCCCCACAGACGAACCCAAGGCGCACCAGCCCAAGGCGCCCCGCCAGACGCTCGCGGCCCCGCCCCACAGACGAAGCAAGGGCGCAGACGCCAGCCCAAGGCGACACGCGCCTCAGGAACTCACGACCTCACGACAGGAGTCACCCCCGCATGACCGATGCCGCCGCCCTGCCCGGCCAGCCCCGCGGCGGGGTCCTCAGTGGCCCCGCCACCGCCCGCGCGGTCAACGTCCTCGCGCCCAACCCCTCCGCGATGACCCTGGACGGCACGAACACCTGGATCGTCGCGGAGCCGGACTCCCCGCTCGCCGTGGTCGTCGACCCGGGCCCGCTGGACGACGCCCACCTCAGCCACGTCATCGAGACCGCCGAGAAGGCGGGCAAGCGCGTCGCCCTGACGCTCCTCACCCACGGCCACCCCGACCACGCGGAGGGAGCGGCCCGCTTCGCGGAGCTGACCGGCACCCACGTACGCGCCCTCGACCCGGCGCTGCGCCTGGGCGACGAGGGCCTCGCGGCCGGTGACGTGATCACCACGGGCGGCCTGGAGATGCGCGTCGTCCCCACCCCCGGCCACACCGCGGACTCGCTCTGCTTCCATCTGCCCGCCGACCGCGCGGTCCTGACGGGCGACACGATCCTCGGCCGCGGCACGACCGTCGTGGCGCACCCCGACGGCCGTCTGGGCGACTACCTGGACTCGCTGCGCAGGCTGCGCTCCCTGACGGTCGACGACGGCGTCCACACGGTCCTGCCGGGCCACGGCCCGGTCCTCGACGACGCCCAGGGGGCCGTCGAGTTCTACCTCGCGCACCGCGCCAACCGGCTGGCCCAGGTCGAGACGGCCGTGGAGGACGGCTACGTGGAGGCCTCGGACGTCGTCGCGCACGTGTACGCCGACGTGGACCGCTCCCTGTGGCCGGCGGCGGAACTCTCGGTGCGGGCGCAGCTGGACTACTTGCGGGAGCACGGCCTGATCTGACGAGCGACCGGGGACTGACGAGGACCGGGGACTGACGAGCGGCCCGGGACTAGGGGGCGGTAGGGGGCCCGAACCGTCCCGTACCGCCCCTAGTGTGCGGACCGTTCCGGCACTCGGCACCTCGACGGAAGGCAGGCGGTCGTCCGTGGCGACAGTCCTCATCACCGGTTGCAGCAGCGGCATCGGCCTGGAGACGGCGTTGGCGTTCGCGCGGAGAGGGGACCGGGTCCACGCCTCGATGCGCGACACGGCCAAGGCGGAAGACCTCCGCACACGCGCGCGTGCCGAGGGCCTGGACGTGGAGGTCCTGGCCCTCGACGTCACCGACGACGCGTCCGTGACCGCCGCCGTCCGCGCGGTCGAGGAACGCGACGGCGCGCTCGACGTCCTCGTGAACAACGCCGGCATCGACTTCACGGGCGCCGTCGAGGCCACGCCCTGGGAGCAGGCCCGTGCGGTGATGGAGACCAACTACTGGGGCGCGCTGCGCACCGTCCGCGCCGCCCTGCCCGCCATGCGGGCCCGCGGCGGCGGCGTGATCGTCAACGTGAGCTCCTTCGCGGGCCGCATGTGGGCGGTGCCGCACGGCGGCTTCTACACCTCCAGCAAGGCCGCGCTCGGGGCCGTGAGCGAGGCGCTGGCGGCGGAGGCGGGGCCGTTCGGCATCCGCGTGGTGTGCGTCGAGCCGGGCAGCTTCGCCTCGCGCATGCGCGCCAACGCGGGCCTTCGGGAGTCCGCCGAGGGCGACGCGTACGCGGCGGACGAGGCATGGCTCGCGCGGTTCCTGTCCCGCGTGGGCGAGGCCTCCGGAGACTGCGCCGAGGTCGCCACGGCCGTCGTCGCCGCCGTGGAGAACCCCGAGGCCCCGCTGCACACGGTGGTCGGCAAGGACGCGGAGATGGCGCTGGAGTTCACGGCGGGGATGTCGTACGAGGACTGGTACCCGCAGTTCGTCCAGCAGGCGGAGTCCGTGGCGGGCCCGCGCCCGACCCCTGGGAACAGCTGACGGGCACGCAACCCGCGCGTACCGCCCGAGACGTCCGAGAGCGGCCTCAGGGCTGCTCAGGGCTGCTCAGGACCGCTCAGGGCTCCTCAGGGCTGCTCAGACCGCTCAGGGCCGCGGCGCCTTGACCCCGTGCACGCGCGCGTACTCCTCGGCCAGCCACGGCCCGGTCTCCTCGGTGTACGAGGCCAGGACGCCCCGGTCGGCGACGGGTGCGTACGCGACGGCGGCGGCCGCACGGATCCGCTCGCCCCACTCCGGGTAGTACCGGCCGAACACCTCGGCCATCCGGTCGAGTTCGCCGGTCCAGCCGCCCCAGCGCGGCATGACGAGCGTGAAGGCGGTCCGCACGAGGTGCCGGGACACCGCACGGCACAGCCGGCGCAGCGCGTCCTCGTCGTCGCCCGCGGCGGCGATCCGCTCGCGCCAGCGCGGCAGGAGGAGCGCGAGGTCGCCGTTGGTCTCGCGGGCGAGCAGCGCGTCGGGCCGGTAGCGCGGCAGGAACTCGGCGAGGTCGTCGCCGAGCAGCGGCGTGCAGAGGCAGGCGACGAACCACCCCAGGTCGTACGTCTCCGGCGCGCTCAGCACCCGCGCCCGCCCGAGCAGCAGCGCCCCGACGCCGTCGACCTGCCCGAACTCCGCGTCGAGCGCGGCCTCCAGCGCGTCGACGGCGGCCCGGTCGGCCTCCGTGGGCTCCTCGCGCAGGACGATCAGCAGGTCGAGGTCGGACCGCCCGGCCCGCGCGGTCCCGCGGGGCACGGACCCGTACAGGTACGCGCTGTCCAGGCGCGCCCCGAAGAGCGCGAGCACCCGGTCACGCGCGGCGGCGACGACGGGCCGGAACGCGTCCGGCACGCGCGCGAGGGACCCTTCCCGCGCGATGTACCCGTCCGCGTCGAGCCCGGTCCCGGCATCGTTGACGGCACCACTGGTGGTCATGGGGCAACTGTGCAACGCGTCGGGCCCCGCCTCCGAAGAGGCAGGGCCCGGCATCGTACGAACGGGTCGTCAGCGCGACCGCTTGGCGAGGCGCTCCACGTCCAGGAGGATCACGGCGCGGGCCTCCAGCCGCAGCCAGCCGCGTCCCGCGAAGTCCGCGAGGGCCTTGTTGACCGTCTCGCGGGAGGCGCCGACCAGCTGGGCCAGCTCTTCCTGCGTGAGGTCGTGCACGACGTGGATGCCCTCCTCGGACTGCACGCCGAAGCGGCGCGACAGGTCGAGGAGCGCGCGGGCCACACGGCCCGGAACGTCCGAGAAGACCAGGTCGGACATCTGGTCGTTGGTCTTGCGCAGGCGCCGGGCGACGGCGCGCAGCAGCGCGGCGGCCACCTCGGGCCGGGCGTTCAGCCACGGCTGGAGGTCGCCGTGGCCCAGGCCCAGCAGCTTCACCTCGGTGAGTGCGGAGGCCGTGGCCGTCCGCGGACCCGGGTCGAAGAGCGACAGCTCACCGATGAGCTCACCGGGACCGAGCACCGCGAGCATGTTCTCGCGGCCGTCGGGCGAGGTGCGGTGGAGCTTCACCTTGCCCTCGGTGACCACGTACAGGCGGTCTCCGGGGTCGCCCTCATGGAAAAGCGCATCCCCGCGCGCGAGCGTCACCTCACTCATGGAGGCGCGGAGCTCCGCGGCCTGCTCGTCATCGAGCGCCGCGAAGAGCGGGGCGCGCCGCAGAACGTCGTCCACGAGTTCTCTCCTTGTCGACCTGCTCAGGGGATCTTGGTTCCCCCGCATATCAGGGGACCGTGTTCCCCATTTTGCCGGACGGTCCAAACAGTGTGATCAGTCACAAGTCTGCCGCACTGGCGTCGCATGCTGTGCGGGAGGGGGCCAATTGGGGGCCGATCCATGGGCTCAAGGACGGATGTCAGTGCCGGGCTCTAGGCTGGCCGGGTGTCCAAAAAGCCGGTGACAGCGCAGGCCGAGGGGGCTGAGCAGGTGGCCGCACCCCGCGATTCCGCTGTGGGCGAACACGCGTCCAGTAACCCCGGTAAAGCGACAAAACGGACAAGGTCGGCGGTTGCGGCTGAGGGCCCGACACGGTCCGTACGTCCCGCATCCGCACCCGCACCCGCACCCGAGTCCGCGCACCAGACTGCCCCGGCGAAGAAGGCACCCATGGCGAAGAAGGCGGCGCCCGCCGCGAAGAAGACGACGGCTCCGGTGAAGAAGACTCCCGCCACGAAGACGGCAGCCGCCACGAAGACGGCAGCCGCCACGAAGAAGACGACCGCCTCCAAGACGGCAACCCCCAGGACGGCAACCTCCAAGACGACAGCCCCCAAGAAGACACCGGCCACCGCCAAAACGGAGTCCCACACCGCCCTCGTCCGCCGCGCCCGGCGGATCAACCGCGAGCTCGCCGAGGTGTACTCGTACGCCCACCCGGAGCTGGACTTCGAGAACCCCTTCGAGCTCCTGGTCGCCACGGTCCTCTCCGCCCAGACCACCGACCTGCGCGTGAACCAGACGACCCCGCGCCTGTTCGCCAAGTACCCGACTCCGGAGGACCTCGCCGCGGCCGTCCCCGAGGAGGTCGAGGAGCTGATCAGGCCGACCGGCTTCTTCCGCGCCAAGACGAAGTCGATCATGGGCCTGGCGAAGGCGCTGCGCGACGACTTCGGGGGCGAGGTGCCGGGCCGGCTCGACGACCTGGTGAAGCTGCCGGGCGTGGGCCGCAAGACCGCCTTCGTCGTCCTCGGCAACGCCTTCGGCGTCCCCGGCATCACCGTGGACACCCACTTCGGCCGTCTGGTGCGCCGCTGGAAGTGGACCGAGGAGACGGACCCGGAGAAGGTCGAGACGGCCGTCGCCGCGCTCTTCCCCAAGAGCGAGTGGACGATGCTCTCGCACCGGGTGATCTTCCACGGCCGCCGCATCTGCCACTCCCGCAAGCCCGCCTGCGGCGCCTGCCCGATCGCCCCGCTCTGTCCTTCGTACGGAGAAGGGGAGACGGACCCGGAGAAGGCGAAGAAGCTCCTGAAGTACGAGATGGGCGGCCTCCCGGGCCAGCGCCTCAAGCCTCCGGCGGACTACCCGGGCAAGCCGGCGCCGCCGCTGGCCGGGGGGTGACGAGGACGCCGGGTGGAACGAACGGGGAGGACAAGAGCGTTGTCCAGAGACGGACGGGGGTGCCGATGACGCACGCGAGCGACACGACCAGCACGACCAGCGGGACGACCACGGACGGAGAAGGGCAGCAGCGGCCGGACCACGGCCGCCACGACGGCCCGGCCCTCCTCAGCAAGGACGGCCTGCCCCCGTGGCTGACCCCCGTCGTCGACGCCGCCGAGACCATCCAGCCGCTCCAGCTGAGCCGCTTCCTGCCCCCGGAGAGCGGCGCCGGACGCCAGTCCGCCGTACTCGTCCTCTTCGGAGAGGGCGAGCAGGGCCCCGAGCTGCTGCTCATGGAGCGCGCGGGGTCCCTGCGCTCGCATGCCGGCCAGCCCTCCTTCCCCGGCGGCTCCCTCGACCCCGAGGACGGCGACCCACGGACGGACGGCCCGCTGCGCGCCGCCCTGCGCGAGGCCGAGGAGGAGACGGGCCTCGACCCCCGCGGCGTCCAGCTCTTCGGCGTGCTGCCCCGCCTCTTCATCCCGGTGAGCGATTTCGTCGTCACGCCCGTGCTCGGCTGGTGGCGCACACCGACCCCGGTGGGCGTCGTCGATCCGAACGAGACCGCCCGCGTCTTCACGGTTCCCGTGTCCGATCTCACGGACCCCGCGAATCGCGCGACGGCCGTCCACCCCAGCGGTCACCGCGGTCCCGCGTTCCTCGTCGAGTCCGCTCTGGTCTGGGGTTTTACGGCCGGAGTGATCGATAGACTCCTGCACTTCGCAGGCTGGGAGCGCCCGTGGGACCGCACCAAGCAGGTCCCGCTCGACTGGCGCGCATGACAAGGTTGCGGGGACGAGGCGACCGCGATGCGAGGCGAGGATTGAATCGGTGAACGTGCTGGATGTCCTGTTGCTGCTCGCCGCGGTGTGGTTCGCGATCGTGGGCTATCGCCAGGGCTTCGTGGTCGGCATCCTCTCGGTGATCGGGTTCCTGGGCGGCGGTCTCGTCGCCGTCTATCTGCTGCCGATCATCTGGGACGCGCTCACGGACGACGACGCGGCCGGGGTCAGTACGACCGCGGCGGTGGTCGCCGTCGTCATCGTGATCGTCTGCGCGTCGATCGGCCAGGCCTTCACCACCCACCTCGGCAACAAGCTGCGCAGATACATCACATGGCAGCCCGCCCGCGCCCTGGACGCGACGGGCGGCGCGCTGGTCAACGTCGTGGCGATGCTCCTGGTCGCCTGGCTGATCGGCTCCGCCCTCGCGGGCACGACGCTGCCGACGCTCGGCAAGGAGGTGCGCAACTCCAAGGTCCTCCTCGGCGTCTCCCGCGCGCTGCCCGGCCAGGCCGACACGTGGTTCGCCGACTTCTCCTCGGTGCTCGCGCAGAACGGCTTCCCGCAGGTCTTCAGCCCGTTCTCGAACGAGCCGATCACCGAGGTCCAGCCCCCCGACCCCAAGCTCGCCAAGAGCCAGGTCGCCACGACCGCCAAGCGTTCCATCGTGAAGGTCCGCGGTGAGGCCCGCAGTTGCGGCAAGGTCCTCGAAGGCACCGGCTTCGTCTTCGCCGACCGCCGCGTGATGACGAACGCGCACGTGGTCGGCGGCGTGGACTCCCCGACGGTCCAGATAGGCGGTCAGAGCCAGACGTACGACGCGAAGGTCGTCCTCTACGACTGGGAGCGGGACATCGCCGTCCTGGACGTGCCCACGCTCAGGGCGCCCGCCCTGCAGTTCACGTCCAAGGACGCGACCAGCGGCGCCGGCGCGATCGTCGCGGGCTTCCCCGAGGACGGGCCCTACGACGTCCGCCCCGCGCGCGTGCGCGGCCGCATCACGGCGAACGGCCCGGACATCTATCACCGCGGCACCGTGCGCCGTGACGTGTACTCGCTCTACGCGACCGTCCGCCAGGGCAACTCCGGCGGCCCGCTGCTCACACCCGACGGCAAGGTCTACGGCGTGGTGTTCGCGAAGTCCCTCGACGACCCGGACACCGGCTATGCGCTGACGGCGGACGAGGTGCGCGAGGACATCGAGCGGGGCCGCACCGCCAACCAAGAGGTCGACAGCCAGGGCTGCGCGCTCTAGGGCGGCGGCCGGGAAGCCCGGGGGACGGGGTCAGTCGCGCGTGTGCCGAAGCCGCGCGGAGACCCATCGGGCCCTCCGGCGGAGAATGCGGGGAATGCCCATTTCCTGAGGGGGGCCGTGATGGCCCGGATCCTGTGGCCCGCCCCTCTCGTGGCTGTTCAGCGCTGTGGCCGAGCGGCGATTGCGTGCTGCGTCACTGTAGTCGTGCGTCCAGCCCATACCCCGACGTGTGCCCGTGCCTCATGGTCGGTAACCGCGCACAGGGGCCCCAATTGGCCTATGCGCCAGGCAATTGGCGTTCGTAGGACAGGTGTTCTCATCCACCCCGCCAAACCCCACCAGACCGCCCATCCCGACCGCGTCACCGATCCGGTTCGGGGTCCTTCAGCCAGTTGACCAGCTCCGTGGAGAACGCCACCGGGTCCTCCTCGTGCGGGAAGTGGCCGAGGCCGTCGAACAGGCGCCAGCGGTAGGGCGCTTCGACGTACTCGCCGGAGCCCGCCGCGCTGCGCGTCCGCATCACCGGGTCCAGCGAGCCGTGCAGGTGCAGCGTCGGCACCCGCACCGGGCGCTTCATGCGGCGGTTGAACTGGATGCCGTCGGGCCGCGCCATCGACCGCACCATCCAGCGGTACGGCTCGATCGAGCAGTGCGCCGTCGACGGGATGCACATGGCCCGCTGGTACGTCAGGACCGCGTCGTCGTCCGGCAGGCGCGGTCCCGACCAGTCGCGGACCAGACGGCCCACCAGGGCCCCGTCGTCGGCGACCAGTTGACGCTCCGGCAGCCACGGCCGCTGGAAGCCCCACACGTAGGAGCCCGCCGCGGTCTGCTTGCGGTCGGAGAGCATCGCCGAGCGCCAGCGCCGCGGATGCGGCATCGAGGACACGGCGAGGCGGCGCACCAGCTTGGGCCGCATCACGGCCGCCGTCCACGCGAGATAGCCGCCCAGGTCGTGCCCGACGAGCGCGGCGTCCGGCTCGCCGAGGGAGCGCACGACGCCCGTGATGTCGAGCGCGAGGTTCGCCGGGTCGTAGCCGCGCGGCGTGCGGTCGCTGCCGCCCACGCCCCGCAGGTCCATCGCGACGGCCCGGAAGCCCGCGTCGGCGAGCGCCACCAGCTGGTGCCGCCACGTCCACCAGAACTGCGGAAAGCCGTGCAGCAGCAGGACCAGCGGCCCGTCACCCATCTCGGCGATGTGGAAGCGCGCTCCGTTGGCGGCCACGTCCCGGTGGGTCCAGGGCCCCTCGACGCGCACGACCGATGCGGGTTGCGCCGAATGGGCGGCGGGGGCGAGGTCCTGAGGGGCGGGGTCCGTCATGAAGACGAGCGTGCCACAGCGTCCGCCGTCTCACCGACTCGGCCACTCACGGCACCCACAGGGCTCACCGGCCGGGGGTGCGGCTTGACGTTCCCCAGTACGGCGGCCGTCTCCTTGGCCGAGGCGGCGACCTTCTGCGGGCCCTTGCCCTTCTTGGCCTTCTTCGCGAAGACGACACCGATCAGCGCGAGCAGCCCGGCGACCAGCACATTGGCCGCGAAGGACAGCACGAAGCAGATCGCGAGGTTCCAGTTGCTCCAGGTGCGGATGCCGTACGCGAGGGCGAAGCTCAGCATCGGCAGCGAGAAGATGAGGACGGCGCCGGCCGCGGCGAACGCGGCACCGCCGAGCGCACCGCGCTTGACGTCCTGTCGCAGCTGGGCCTTGGCCAGCGCGATCTCGTCGTGCACCAGCGCGGACATCTCGCTGGTCGCCGTGGCGACCAACTGGCCGAGGCTGCGCTCGGAGCCGACGGGGGCGTCGGGTGAGCTCATCGCGTTCTCCCCTTTTTCTCTTCTGATCTCTTCTGAGATATGTCTGCTCAGATCATGCCGGACCGCTGCCATCCTCGCGTTCCCCACCCGAGACTTCGGCAAGCCTGCGGTGTTCCGCGGCCTTCTTCTCGTAGATGGCGGCCATCCGGAGGTGGTACTCCGGGTTGTCCATCTCGTAGACGTCGGGGATGCCGTCGAGGTCGTCGTCGCGCTCCTCGTCCTCCCACAGCCTGCGGTACTTGGCGTTCCGCATCTTCAGGAGGACCCCGGAGAGCACCGCCGCTATGAGCGAGCCGATCAGGACGGCCGCCTTGATCTCGTCGGTGAGCAGCGGGTCCTCGGTGAAGGCGAGTTCGCCGATCAGGAGCGACACCGTGAAGCCGATGCCCGCGAGGGAGGCGACCGCGAACACGTCGGGCCAGGCCAGGTCCTCGTTCAGCTCGGCCCTGGTGAAGCGCGCCGCGAGCCAGGTGCCGCCGAAGATGCCGACCGCCTTGCCGACCACGAGGCCGAGCACCACACCGAGCGTCTCCGGCTGGGTGAAGACGTCGCGCAGCGCACCGCCCGAGACGGCGACACCGGCGCTGAACAGGGCGAACAGCGGGACGGCGAGCCCCGCGGAGATGGGGCGCACGAGGTGCTCGATGTGCTCGCCGGGGGAGTGCTCCTCGCTGTCGCTCTCCTTGTGGCAGCGCAGCATCAGGCCCATGGCGACGCCCGCGATGGTGGCGTGGACGCCGCTGTTGTACATCAGCCCCCAGATGGCCAGACCCAGCGGAACGTAGATGTACCAGCCGCGCACCCGCTTCCTGAGCAGCAGCCAGAAGACGGCGAGGCCGAGGACGGCACCGCCGAGGGCCGCGAAGTTCAGCTCGCTGGTGAAGAAGACCGCGATGATCAGGATCGCGAAGAGGTCGTCGACGACGGCGAGCGTGAGCAGGAAGGCGCGCAGGGCGGACGGCAGCGAGGTGCCGATGACCGCGAGGACCGCGAGCGCGAAGGCGATGTCGGTCGCGGTCGGCACGGCCCAGCCGTCCATCGAGCCGCCGCCGACGGTGTTGGTCAGGACGTAGACGAGTGCGGGCACGGCCATGCCGCACAGCGCCGCGACGACGGGCAGGGCAGCGGCCTTGGGATCGCGCAGGTCACCCGCGACGAGCTCGCGCTTGAGCTCGATGCCGGCCACGAAGAAGAAGACGGCGAGCAGTCCGTCGGCGGCCCAGTGCTGGATGGACAGATCGAGGCCGAGCGAACCGGGCCCGATGTGGAACGTGCGTACGGATTCGTATGAGCCGCCGGCCGTGTTGGCCCAGATCAGCGCGGTGACGGCGGCGACGAGCAGCAGGACGCCGCCGACGGTCTCGGTGCGCAGGGCATTGGCGACGAAGTTCCGCTCGGGCAGGGAGAGGCGTCCGAGGAACTTTCGCTTGTCAGTGCTGGGGGCGGGCGCGGCCACGAGAGTCGACCTCCGGTCGGGTAGGCAGGACAGAGCACATGCCGACCAGACTTCCCGGCGCACCTAGATGTTTCTTGTCGCGTTGTTGACGCGATCCTTAGCTTACCTAACGTACGCCCGGGCGTATCCAGTGATCTTCACCTTAAGCACAAAAAGGGCACCCGGCGCGCTTGGCGCCGGGTGCCCTCTTCGCTCCCGCAGGGATCCGGTCACTCCCGGAGGGATCCGGTCACTCCCCAAGAGATCCGGGATCAGTCCTCGCTGGGCGCCGCCGGCAGCCTCGACTGGATCAGGTCCATCACCGAGGAGTCCGTGAGTGTGGTGACGTCACCCAGCTCGCGGTTCTCCGCGACGTCCCGCAGCAGGCGCCGCATGATCTTCCCGGACCGGGTCTTCGGCAGCTCGGCCACCGGAAGGACCCGCTTCGGCTTGGCGATCGGGCCGAGCGTGGCACCCACGTGGTTGCGCAGGTCCGCGACGAGCCCCTCGTCCTCGGCGTTCGCCGAGCCGCGCAGGATCACGAAGGCCACGATGGCCTGGCCCGTCGTCTCGTCCGCCGCGCCCACGACCGCCGCCTCGGCGACCGCCGGGTGCGAGACGAGCGCCGACTCGACCTCGGTGGTGGAGATGTTGTGCCCGGAGACGAGCATCACGTCGTCCACCCGGCCGAGCAGCCAGATGTCGCCGTCCTCGTCCTTCTTGGCACCGTCACCGGCGAAGTACTTGCCCTCGAAGCGCGACCAGTACGTGTCGATGAACCGCTGGTTGTCGCCCCAGATGGTGCGCAGCATCGACGGCCACGGCTCGGTCAGGACGAGATAGCCACCGCCGCCGTTCGGCACCTCGCTCGCCTCGTCGTCGACGACGGTGGCGGAGATGCCCGGCAGCGCGCGCTGCGCGGAGCCCGGCTTGGTCTCGGTCACGCCGGGCAGCGGCGAGATCATCATCGCGCCCGTCTCGGTCTGCCACCAGGTGTCCACGATGGGGCACTTGTCGCCGCCGATGTTCTTGCGGTACCAGACCCAGGCCTCGGGGTTGATCGGCTCGCCGACCGACCCGAGCACCCGCAGCGAGGACAGGTCGAACTTCGCGGGGATGTCGTCGCCCCACTTCATGAACGTCCGGATCGCCGTCGGCGCGGTGTAGAGGATCGTGACCCCGTACTTCTGGACGATCTCCCAGAAGCGGCCCTGGTGGGGGGTGTCGGGGGTGCCCTCGTACATCACCTGCGTCGCGCCGTTCGCCAGCGGGCCGTACGTGATGTACGAGTGGCCGGTGACCCAGCCGATGTCGGCCGTGCACCAGTAGACATCGGTCTCCGGCTTGAGGTCGAAGACCGCGTGGTGGGTGTACGACGCCTGCGTGAGGTAGCCGCCGGAGGTGTGCAGGATGCCCTTCGGCTTACCCGTGGTGCCCGAGGTGTAGAGGATGAAGAGCGGGTGCTCGGCGTCGAAGGCCTCGGGGGTGTGCTCCGCGGACTGCTTCTGCGTGGCCTCGTGCCACCACACGTCGCGGCCCTCGGTCCAGGCCACGTCCTGGCCGGTGCGGCGCACCACGAGGACGTGGCGCACGCCCTCGACGCGGCCCAGGGCCTCGTCCACGGCGGGCTTGAGCGCGGAGGGCTTGCCCCTGCGGTAGCCGCCGTCGGCGGTGATGACGACCTTGGCGTCCGCGTCCTTGATGCGGGCCGCGATGGCGTCGGCGGAGAAGCCGCCGAAGACCACCGAGTGCGCGGCGCCGATGCGGGCGCAGGCCAGCATCGCGACGACCGCCTCGGGGACCATCGGCAGATAGACGGCGACGCGGTCGCCCTTCTGGACGCCCAGCTCGGTCAGGGCGTTGGCGGCCCGGCTGACCTCGTCCTTGAGCTCGGCGTAGGTGATGGCCCGGCTGTCGCCGGGCTCACCCTCGAAGTGGATCGCCACACGGTCGCCGTTTCCGGCCTCCACGTGACGGTCCACGCAGTTGTACGCGACGTTGAGCTTCCCGTCGGCGAACCACTTGGCGAACGGCGGGTTCGACCAGTCGAGCGTCTCGGTCGGCTCCGTGGCCCAGGTCAGCCGGCGGGCCTGCTCGGCCCAGAAGCCGAGCCGGTCAGCCTTGGCCTGCTCGTACGCCTCCGCGGTGACGTTTGCGGCGGCCGCCAGCTCCGCCGGCGGCGCGAAGCGACGCTCCTCCTTCAAGAGGTTGGCCAGGCTTTCGTTGCTCACGACATCTCCCTTTCCCAGGGTGTCCGTTGTGTCCGAAGCCACAGCTCATCAGACACAACCCGTGGTGACAAGGGCCTGCCGAAAATTGGTTTAGACCTTTACCCGGACGGTGCCCGCCGGACCTCGGCTAGACCTTGACCCGTGCCGTGGGCGCCACCTGATCGAAGACCTCGTCGGGGAGTTGCTCGGCGTCGGTGCCCTCCGTCAGCAGATAGGCCTGCGCCTCTCCGACGTGGAAGTACATACCGTGCAGCTCAAGATCGCCTTCGGCAAGGCGACGCGCCACCGACTCGTGCGCCCTCAGGTGCTCCAGCTGCTGGACCACATTGGTCAGGCACAGTTGCTCGACGGCATCGGCCGGCGCACGCCCGGCGAGCCGCGCCCACGCCCTGTCCTGCGCGCCCATCCGCTCCAGGCTCGCCATGCCGTGCCGCAGCCACCGCTTCAGCGGCGTCTGCGCACCCCCGGGCGGAGTGTTGAGCAGCGCCTGCATCGCCCCGCACCCGGAGTGCCCGCACACGGTGATGGACCGCACCTTCAGGACGTCGACCGCGTACTCGATCGCGGCCGCCACCGAGTCGTCACCGCTCTCGGCACCCGGCAGCGGGACCAGATTGCCCACATTGCGTACGACGAACAGGTCGCCGGGACCGCTCGACGTGATCATCGAGGTGACGACCCGGGAGTCCGCGCAGGTCAGGAAGAGCTGCGCGGGCTGCTGCCCCTCGCGCGCCAGCCGGGCCAGCTCACCGCGCACCAGCGGCGCCGTGTTCCGCTGGAACGCGCTGATGCCGGTCGCCAGTTGATGGCTGCTGGGCTGCCCCTCCCGCTGCTCCTCCTGCGGTCGGTCGCAGTGGTGGTTGCGCCACGGGGTCCAGGGGCGGCAGCAGGAGTGGGCGGCGCCGGCGGGCTCGGCGATGCGGGTGCCGCCGCGCCCGGTGATCTCGACGGTGCCGCCCTGCGCGGTGTGCTGGTCCTGCCAGCACTGCAGTGATTCGAACGCGGCATGGTCCATGAACGAGCCGTCCAACTCCACGATTGCTTCTGCTCCTTGAGGCACGAGATGCATGGCCCGGCTGAGCCTCGGCACGGCGAGGAACGTCAACTGGCCGCGCACGCGCACGTGGTGGACCCCGTCCTCCTCGCAGTGGATGATCCGGGTGCGGGCGAGGCGGTGCAGCGCGACGGCCACGGCGACGGCGACACCGAGCGCCACGCCTTCGAGGACGCCGAGGAAGACCACGCCGAGGGTGGTGACGGCGTAGACGAGGATCTCGCGGTGGCGCGTGATCGTACGGATGTGGTTGAGGCTGACCATCTGGATGCCGACGGCCATGACGAGGGCGGCGAGCGCCGCGAGGGGGATGAGCTCCAGGACGGGCACCAGGAACAGCGCGGCCACTACCACCCAAACGCCGTGCAGCATCGTGGAGTTCCGGCTGACGGCGCCGGCGCGGACGTTGGCCACGCTGCGCACGGCGACGCCGGCCACGGGAAGCCCGCCGAGCGCGCCGGAGACGATGTTCGCCGAGCCCTGGCCGAGCAGCTCGCGGTCGAGGTCGGAGCGGCGCACGCCCACGTGTACCTCGGGCCGGCGGGCGACGAGCTTGTCGACGGCGACGGCGCCGAGCAGCGACTGCACGCTGCACACCAGCGTGATGGTGAGCACGGCGGCGACGAGCCCCAGCGCGGGGCCCTCGGGCAGTCCGACCAAAGCGTGACTGCGCCAGGAGGGCAGGTCGACCTCGTCGACCCGGAGTCCGGCGAGCTGGGAGACGGCCGTCGCGGCGGCGACCGAGACGAGCGCGGCGGGCATGATCCGGGCGATGCGCCCCACCCGCCCGGGAATCCGCGGCCACAGCAGCAGGAGCGCCAGCGTCAGGAGGCTGATCGTCAGGGCGGCCGGTTGCAGGTCCGCCAACTGGGCGGGCAGCGCGCGGAGGTTGTCGAGCACGGAGCTCTGCGGGGTGCCGCCGAGGACGATGTGCAGCTGGGCGACGGCGATGGTGACACCGATGCCGGCCAGCATGCCGTGGACGACGGCGGGGCTGACGGCGAGCGCGGTGCGGGCCACGCGCAGGCAGCCGAGGCCGAGTTGGGCGACTCCGGCGAGGACCGTGATGGCGCAGGTGGTCCGCCAGCCGTACCGGTGGATGAGGTCGGCGGTGACGACGGTGAGGCCGGCGGCGGGGCCGCTGACCTGGAGCGGTGATCCGCCGAGTGCTCCGGCGAGGATGCCGCCGACGGCGGCGGCGACGAGGCCCGCCTGGAGCGGCGCTCCGGTGGCGAGGGCGATGCCGAGGGACAGCGGCAGGGCGATCAGGAAGACGGCGACCGACGCGGAGAGGTCGGCGCCCGCGATGCGGAACCTCTTGCGGTGCGGTGGGCCGTGGGGCCCCTGCGCGCTGGTCTTGTGGGTCGATTCGGTGGTGCGAGTGGGAACGCAGGCAGACATGTTTTCCCGTCTCCTCCGGGGCGGCGCGGTCGCGGAACAAGGGGTCCTCCGGAAGGCCTCCGGAGGGCGGGTCGCGGCCGTGGGTCACGGCGTGCAGCGGCGGGATATCTCAACTCTCGGTAAATGAACCGTAATGCAGAGTAAAGGTCGTGGGCGGATTATCAGGGCAAATGGGGCAATTTATCACTCTGATGAGTGAATAAGGAATCTCGTCGGCTTGTCGGAACGTGTCATTTCGGGGTCCATGCGAGGTTGCGTACCGATCTGTCCCGACTTGCACGGAAAGAAGGTGGGCGGAACATGGCCGCCACCCGGAGGATCACCGCGAGCCTCACCGCCCTCGTGGCGTGCGTAGCCGCACTGGCCGGCTGTGCCGGCGGCGCGTCCGGCACCAAGGAAGGCGCGCACGGCGCGAAGAAGCCGGCCGGAGCCCCGGCGCCCAAGGCCCCCGTCCGCATGATCGGCGACGGGTCGACGGCCTTCACCGGCAAGCAGCCGAACCTGCCCCGCCCCGCCCGCCTGAAGCCGGGCGAGAAGCCGCCCCAGTTCGTGGTCTTCTCCTGGGACGGCGCGGGCGAGGACGGCCAGAAGCTGTTCTCGCACTTCCGCAAGGTGGCCAAGCGCAACAACGCCACGATGACCTACTTCCTCAGCGGCGTGTACATGCTTCCCGAGGAGAAGCGGAAGCTCTACAAGCCGCCGCAGCACCTGGCCGGCAGCTCGGACATCGGCTTCAACGACCGCCAGGGGATCAAGGACACCGTCGACCAGCTCCGCGGCGCCTGGCTGGAGGGCAACGAGGTCGGCACGCACTTCAACGGCCACTTCTGCGGCGCCGGACGCGGGGTCGGCGAGTGGTCCGTCGAGGACTGGAAGAGCGAGATCAACCAGGCCAAGTCCTTTGTGAAGGGCTGGAAGACGAACACGGGCACGACGAAGGCGCAGCCCCTGCCCTTCGACTACGACAAGGAACTGATCGGCGCCCGCACGCCCTGCCTCGAAGGCCAGAAGAACTTCATGCGCGCGGCCCGCGAGCTGGGCTTCCGCTATGACACCAGCGGCGTGAACAACCAGGTGTGGCCCAAGAAGAAGGAGGGGCTGTGGGATCTGTCGATGCAGCTCGTCCCGGTCCCCGGCCGCCGGTTCGAGACGCTGACGATGGACTACAACTTCATGGTCAACCAGTCCGGTTCGACCTCGCACGGCGACCCGGCCAAGCACGAGTACTGGGGCGACCAGATGCGTGACGGCCTCCTCCAGGGCTTCGACCGCGCCTACCAGGGCAACCGCGCGCCGCTGATCATCGGCAACCACTTCGAGTCCTGGAACGGCGGTACGTACATGCGCGCCGTCGAGGAGACCGTCGAGCGGGTGTGCACCAAGCCCGAGGTGCGCTGCGTCTCCTTCCGTCAACTCGCCGACTGGCTCGACGCGCAGGACCCGAAGGCGCTGGCGAAGCTGACGAAGCTGCCGGTGGGCAAGGCGCCGAAGGAGGGCTGGCCGGCGTTCCTGGCCGCCGGCCCCGCTCCGGCGCCGAAGGGTGTCCCGGGCGCTCCGGCGGTCAAGCCGTAGCACCCGGCGGTCGAGCGGCACCCCGGGGCCGGGTCAGGCCGTGGCGACCAGCTGCTCACGCAGGACGAAGTCGGGGTCGACCTGGGCCGCCAGGTCGGCACCCGTCCTCTCGTTGCCCCAGCTCTGCGCGTTCTTCAGGTGGAAGTGGACCATCTGGCGGGTGTAGCGCTCCCAGTCGCGGCGCTCGTACGTGGCGTCGACGGCCGCCTGGAGCGCGCGCAGGGAACGGCGGTTGTCCTCCTCCAGGAGCTCGAAGCGGGCCGGACGGCCCTTCTCCATGGCCCGCACCCAGTCCGAGTGCCCGACGGTGACCAGCAGGTCGTCGCCGACCTGCTCGCGCAGGAAGTCGACGTCGTCCTGGCCCTGGACCTTGTTGCCGACGACCTTGAGGTCGACGCCGAAGTCGCGTGCGTACTCCTTGTACTGGCGATAGACGGAGACCCCCTTCTTCGTCGGCTCGGCTACCAGGAACGTCATGTCGAAGCGCGTGAACATGCCGGAGGCGAAGGAGTCCGAGCCGGCGGTCATGTCCACGACCGCGTACTCGTCACGGCCGTCGACCAGGTGGTTCAGGCACAGCTCCACCGCTCCGGTCTTGGAGTGGTAGCAGGCGACACCGAGGTCGGCTTCGGTGAACGGCCCGGTGACCATCAAACGCACGGTGGCGTCGTCCAGTTCCACCGGCCGCGCGCACGCGTCGTACACGGGGTTGTCCTCGCGCACCCGCAGGAGCCGCGAGCCCTCTCCCGGGGGCGTCGTCTTGATCATCGTGTCGGCGGAGGCGATCCGGGGGTTGGAGCCCCGCAGATAGTCCTTGATCAGGGGCAGGCGGGCGCCCAGGGCGGGCAGCTCGGCGGCCTCCGCCTCGTCGAGGCCGAGCGCGGGGCCCAGGTGCTGGTTGATGTCGGCGTCCACCGCGATCACGGGCGATCCGGTGGCGGCGAGGTGGCGGACGAAGAGCGAGGACAGCGTGGTCTTGCCGCTGCCGCCCTTCCCCACGAAAGCGATTTTCATGACCACGAAGGGTAGTCGTATGTTTACGTTCGGTGCATAGGTCACGTGAAGAAGACCACTCCTTCGTGGAGCGGCGCCCTGGAGTACGTAGGGTCGTACTCATGAGTACGACAGCCGATCCGCTCGCAGCCCTCGGGGCGCTCCCCGGTGTGCCCGACTCCGTGGCCTCCGTGCGCAAGGCCGTGGACCGGGTCTACGGACACCGCATGATGCGGCGCCGCAGCAACGAGATCACCTCGGAGGCGGCGCTGCGCGGCGCCCGCGGCTCCGCGGCGCTCTCCGGCGCCGACTGGGCGCTCGAAGAGGTCCGCCGGCGCAGCGACTTCAGCGGCGACGACGAGGCGCGCACGGTCGGCGCGGCCCTGCGGCTGACCGCCGAGGCCGGTCAACTCCTGTCCATCTGGCGGCAGTCGCCGCTGCGGGTCCTGGCGCGTCTGCACCTGGTCGCCGCGGCCGACTCCACCGAGGGCGCGGGGCGTCCCCGTCTGGCGGGCGAGCCCGTCGACGAGCCGCTGATCGAGCTTCCGCTGCCGGACGCCGACGAGGTCGCGGGCCGCCTGGAGGGGCTGTCGCAGCTGATCATCGCGGGCAGTTCGGCGCCGGCGCTGGTGACGGCGGCCGTCGTCCACGGCGAGCTGATCAGCCTGCGCCCGTTCGGCTCGCACAACGGCCTGGTCGCGCGGGCCGCCGAGCGCATCGTCCTGGTGGGCAGCGGCCTCGACCCGAAGTCGGTGTGCCCCGCCGAGGCGGGCTACGGAGAGCTGGGCCGGGCGGCGTACGTGGCGGCCCTGGACGGCTACGCCTCCGGCACCCCGGAGGGCATGGCGGCGTGGATCGCCCACTGCGGCAAGGCCGTAGAGCTGGGCGTCAGGGAGTCGACCGCGGTCTGCGAGGCGCTTCAGCGCGGCGCGGCGTAGGGGTCCGGAAGGAAGTCCGGGAGAGGGGCCGGAAGGGCCCGCAAGGGTCCGACAGGGCCTGGAAAAGGGTTGCGGCGGTACGGAATCCGTACCGCCGCTGGCATGTCCACCGGGTTACCAAGCGTCCTCGAAGTGTTGCCCATCAGGTCGGGAACCTTGCCCGTCACCTGGTGCGGCTGGCCCGTAATCGACGGGTCGACGTCGCGTGGGTGCCTGGTGTTCATGCTTCGGTCCGTGGGGCCTTCGTTGCGTTTAAAGGTGATCCTCTCGGATGTCCTTGGTCTCGCGGGCCGTTGAATCCTTTGTACTCCAGTCCCGCGGGAAGCGGAAGCCCTGACTGCACTTCTTTACTTTTAGGTTCAAACAGGTCTGAATCGGGCGCCGGTTTCCGGCCTGGTCAGGGGCCTGTTCGGGGGCCTGTTCGGCGGGTCCGGCGGGCGTGCTCCGGCTAGCCGACCGCTGCCCGGCGGCGGCTGGCCAGCCAGACGATGCCCGCTGTGGCCGCGGCGGCGCCGACCGCGGCCGCCGCGACGAGAGCCGGCCGGGGCGGCACGGAGAGCGTGGGCAGGCGCTGCTTCAGCCGGACCGGGCGGTGGAAGTCGAGGATCGGCCACGCGCGCGTGACGGCCTCCCGGCGCAGCGCCCGGTCGGGGTTGACCGCGAAGGGGTTGCCGACGGACTCGAGCATCGGCAGATCGGTCGCCGAGTCGCTGTAGGCGTAGCAGCGGTCGAGGTCGTACCCCTCCGACTGCGCGAGTTCCTTGATCGCCTCCGCTTTCGTCGGGCCGTAGGCGTAGTACTCCACCTCGCCGGTGAAGCAGCCGTCGTCGCCGACCACCATGCGGGTCGCCACCACCCGGTCCGCGCCGAGGAGTTCACCGATCGGCTCGACCACCTCCGCCCCCGAGGTGGAGACGATGACGACGTCGCGGCCCGCCGCGTGGTGCTCCTCGATGAGCGACGCGGCCTCGTCGTAGATGATCGGGTCGATCAGGTCGTGCAGCGTCTCGGCGACGATCTCCTTGACCTGCTGGACGTTCCACCCCCGGCACAGTGCGGAGAGGTACTCGCGCATCCGCTCCATCTGGTCGTGGTCGGCGCCGCCCGCCAGGAAGACGAACTGCGCGTACGCGGTGCGCAGTACCGCTCTGCGGTTGATCAGGCCACCTTGGTAGAACGACTTGCTGAAGGTGAGCGTGCTCGACTTCGCAATGACCGTCTTGTCCAGGTCAAAGAAGGCAGCAGTGCGAGGCAAGGAGTGGTTTTCCACGAGCCCGAGCATAGGCGCCCACCATTCGGCGTAAGCTGAGGCGCGTGGGTTTGCCTGAGAAGGCTCTCGGGTACACCATGGAAGTCACGGATCGTTCGCGACCGTGCTAACCCGGTCTGGCTCCTCCCCCCCCGAGCCGGACCGTGGGGACGACCCCCGCTCTCCCCCCCGGCGGGGGTCGTCGCATGTCCGGACGGGTTTTTGGACCGTCCCTCGATCACCTTCCGCCCTCCGGGCCCCCTCTGCTCGCCGTCTCGGCGGTCCTGCGGCCTACCCACGATTCGTCACTGTGAGTAGTCGCAGGGCTGCTCTGTGGAAGTCGTCCCGAAGTCGGCGGGATGTCACTGGTATGGGTGATGGAGATATTCACAGCCCCCGCCTTGTCCACAGTTATTGACCAAGATCCACACGATTTACCGGATCGCCGCACGCTGATTCCACCCGTTCCGCTTGCGGAGTTCATGGCCGGATTGCTTTGTCCGGTTCTTCGCCGATGCGGGACGCGGCATTCACAGGGGCTTGCGGTGAGAGGGGGATGGAGATCGTGGGTGGAGTCATTTCACGCGACAGGGTCGCGCCGTCCGACGGACGGCCGGGCGGACCGCTGATCGTCACGGAGGACGTGGAGCTGCTGGACGACCTGCTCCGGCTGTGCGCGGCGGCGGGCGCCCTGCCCGAGGTGCACCACGGCGGGCCGGAGCGCAGGCAGGGCTGGGACTCGGCGCCGCTCGTCCTGGTCGGGGACGACGCCGCCGACCGGGTGCGCGGCTCCGCGCGGCGGCGGGGTGTCGTGCTGGTCGGGCGTGACCAGGACGATTCCGGGGTCTGGCAGCGGGCCGTGGAGATCGGCGCCGACCATGTGCTGCTCCTGCCGGACGGCGAGCAGTGGCTCGTGGACCGCATCGCCGACGTGGCCGAGGGCGTGGGGCGGCCCGCGCTCACCGTCGGGGTCATCGGCGGACGCGGCGGAGCCGGGGCCTCCACCCTGGCCTGCGCCCTCGCGGTCACGGCGGCGCGGGCCGGTCGGCGCACGATGCTCGTCGACGCGGACCCGCTCGGCGGCGGCCTCGACGTCCTCCTGGGCGGCGAGGCCGCCGACGGACTCCGGTGGCCCGCCTTCGCCGCGTCACGGGGCAGGGTCGGCGGCGGAGCACTGGAGGAATCGCTCCCCGAGCTGCACGCGCTGCGGGTCCTGAGCTGGGACCGCGGCGACGCGGTCACGGTCGCCCCGGAAGCCGTGCGGGCGGTGGTCTCCGCGGCCCGACGGCGTGGCGGCGCGGTGGTCGTGGACCTGCCGCGCCGGGTGGACGAGGGGGTCGCCGAGGCACTCGCGCAGGTGGACCTCGGGCTCCTCGTGGTGCCCGCGGAGCTGCGTGCGGTGGCGGGCGCGCGAAGGGTGGCGTCGGCGGCGGGGCTGGTGCTGCGGGACCTGAGGGTGGTGGTCGCGCGGGGCGCCGGGCCCGGCGGATCCGGCGGACTGGACTCGGAGGAGGTGGCGCGCCTGCTCGGCCTGCCACTGGTCGGCGAAGTGCCCTGGGAGGCGGGCCTGTCGGAGGCGCAGGCCGCGGGGACACCACCCGGGGGAGCGGCGCGCGGACCGCTGGCGCGGTTCTGCGCCGCCTTCTGGGACCGGCTGCCGGCCGACGCCGTGGGAGGGGGCGTATGAGCGCCGTCGTCGGGGCCCGGATGCTGGACGGGGTGCGCCAGTGGCTCGCGGAGAGCGGCACGGAGCCGACCCCGGCCCGGGTCGCCGAGGCGCTGCGGGCGCAGGGCCGGGTGCTCGGCGACGCCGAAGTGCTGGGCGCCGCGGCACAGTTGCGCTCGGAGCTGGTCGGAGCGGGCCCCCTGGAGCCGCTGCTCGCCGACCCCTCGGTCACCGACGTGCTGGTCTCCACGCCGGACCGGGTGTGGGTGGACCGGGGCGGCGGCCTGGAGCTCACGGGCGTCACCTTCCGGGACGCGGCGGCGGTGCGGCGGCTCGCACAGCGCCTCGCTGCCGTGGCGGGGCGGCGCCTGGACGACGCGAGGCCCTGGGTGGACGCCCGCCTCCCGGACGGCACGCGCCTGCACGCGGTACTGCCACCGGTGGCCGTGGGCTCGACCTGCCTCTCCTTGCGGGTCGTACGCCCCCGGGCCTTCACGCTCACCGAACTGATCACCGAGGGCACGGTCCCGCCCGGCGGCGACCGGGTCCTGCGCGCCCTCCTCGACGCCCGCCTGTCCTTCCTGATCAGCGGAGGCACGGGCAGCGGCAAGACGACCCTGCTGAGCGCGCTGCTCGGCCTGGTCGGCCCCAAGGAGCGGATCGTACTGGCCGAGGACTCCGCGGAGCTGCGGCCCGACCACCCGCATGTGGTGCGCCTGGAGTCCCGCCCCGCCAACCAGGAAGGGTCGGGCCGGGTCGGGCTGGACGACCTGGTGCGCCAGGCCCTGCGGATGCGGCCCGACCGCCTCGTCGTCGGCGAGGTGCGGGGCGCGGAGGTGGTCCATCTGCTGGCCGCGCTGAACACCGGACACGAGGGCGGCTGCGGCACGGTCCACGCCAACGCCGCGAGGGACGTGCCCGCACGCCTGGAAGCCCTGGGGACGGCGGCGGGCCTGGACCGGGCCGCCCTGCACAGCCAGTTGGCGGCCGCCCTGTCGGTGGTCATCCATCTCGTCCGCGACCGGACGGGCCGCCGCCGTATCGCCGAGGTCCATGTGCTGAAGCGGACCGGTTCGGGCCTGGTGGAGACGGTGCCGGCGCTGCGCCGGGCCGAGCGGTCCTTCACCAGGGAGCAGGGCTGGCCCCGTCTGAACGCCCTCCTCGGAGGCGACCCGGCGTGGGGTGAGGTCCGGTGAGCGCGCCGATGTGGGCGGCGGCGGTCTGCGCGGTCGTCGCGGCCTGGCTGCTGAGCCGACGGGACCGGCAGGCGCGACGCGCACACACGCTGTTCCCCGGGAGCACGCTCCCGGCGAGATCCCGTGACCGCCCCCTCCACCACCTGCTCGCGACGGCCCGCGAACGCATGGGCCACGAATGGTGGTGCCTGGCGGCCGGGGCGGTGATCGCGCTGCTCGGGGAGTCCCCGGTGCCGTTGGCCGTGGGCGCGGCCGGAGTGCCGCTCGCGGGCCGGGTGCGCCGGGCCCAAGAGGCGCGACGGGAACGACTGCGCCGTGGCAACGCGGTGATCGCGCTCTGCGGGACGCTCGCGGGCGAGGTGCGAGCGGGGCGGCAACCAGGCGAGGCCCTGCGCATGGCCCTGGACGAGGCGGTCGACGCGGGCGTGGCGTCCCCCGACGCCCGGGGCGCGGTGCTGGCGGCGGCGCGGTTCGGCGGCGATGTGCCGGGGGCGCTGAGGGAGGCGGCGCGGGAGCCGGGCTCCGAGGGCCTGCTGGGACTCGCGGCGTGCTGGCGGGTGGCGGTGGACCGCGGCGCGGGTCTCGCGGCTGGCCTCGACCGTCTGGAGGCCGCCCTCCGCTCGGACCGCGACCAGCGGGCCGACCTGAGAGCGCAGTTGGCCGGCGCGCGATCGACGGCCGTGATGCTCGCGGGACTCCCGGCCCTGGGCCTGCTGATGGGCAGCGCGTTGGGGGCGGAGCCGCTGAGGGTGCTGCTGCACACGGCCCCGGGTCTCGGCTGCCTGGCGGCGGGCGCGGTGCTGGAGGGCGTCGGGGTGTGGTGGGCGCTGCGGATCGTACGAGGGGCGGAGAGGCGATGAGCGGTGTCCACGGGCTGGGGGTGGTGGCGTGGATGGCGCTGGCCGCGCTCTGGCTGACACTGACGGTGCCGGCGGCGCGACGGGACAGGGCCTCGCGGCGACGAACGGCCGAGGTGCTGGGCGTGGAACACGCTCCCGCGAGGCGCTGGGGGAGACCGCTGGTCCAACCGGACGCGATGCGCGCGTGGCTGAGGCCGGTGGGGGCGGCGGGTGCGGCATACGCGCTGGTGGGAGGGGTTCCGGGCGCCGTGGCCGGGGCGGCTGTCGGGTACGGCGCGTGGCGGTACGGACAACGGGTGCGCGCGGAGCGGCAGTTCGGCGGCAGCGAACAAAGCGCAGCCGCGGAGCGCCAACTACCACTGGCAGCTGACCTCTTGGCGGCATGTGTCGCCGCGGGGGCGGGCCCTGTGGCGGCCGCGCAGGCGGTCGGGGAGTCCCTGGAGGGGCCGGTCGGGGAGCGGCTTGCCCAAGGGGCGGCGGAGGTACGCCTTGGCGGTGAACCGGTGGACGCATGGCGGCAGTTGGCCGCGATGCCGGGCGCCGCCGCGCTGGCCCGGCTCCTGGAGCGGGCGGGCGAGTCCGGAGCGCCGGCGGCCGAACCGGTGTCCCGCCTGGCCGCGGACGCCCGAGCGGAACGGGGCAGGGCGGCGACGGCACGGGCGCGAAAGACGGCGGTCCTGATGACGGCCCCGGTGGGCCTGTGCTTCTTGCCGGCGTTCGTGGCGGTCGGGGTGCTGCCGGTGGTGATCGGTCTGGCGGAGGGGCTGTTGGGAGGCGGCATGAACTGATCGAGAGATGCCTGAAGGCACCGCACCTGAGAGTGCGGCAGCGGATGCGCGACAACGAACAGAAATGTCACGGGGGTTGAAATGCGGGAACAGACACGGACTCAGGCACAAGGACGAACTCAGGCGCGAGGACGAACCCAGGCACAGGAACAGGCACAGGAACAGGCACAGGAACAGGTTCAAGAACAGGCGCGGGCGCGTGGCAGGCGGTGGTCCTGGGAGTCGTCGCGACGGCTGTGGCGGAGGGCACGCGGGCGGGACGCCGGGATGGTCACGTCGGAGTACGCGATGGGGCTCATCGCGGCGGTGGGATTCGCCGGTCTGCTCTACAAGGTGGTGACGAGCGGGCAGGTCAGCGCGGCGCTCCAGGCGGTCGTGGAGAAGGCGCTCGATGTCCCGTTCTGAGGTGGGGCGCGGGAGCCGGACCGGGGGCGGCCGATGGTGGGCCACGGATCGTGGCTTCGTGACGGCGGAGGCGGCGGTGGTACTGCCGACGCTGGTGCTGTTCACCATGGCGTTGCTCTGGACGCTGCTGGCGGCGTCCGCGCAGATCCAGTGCGTGGACGCGGCCAGGGCGGGGGCCCGCGCGGTGGCGCGGCAGGACCCGGAGGGCGTGGCGGTGGCGGCGGCCCGGCAGGCGGCGCCGCGCGGGGCGAGCGTGTCCGTGCGGCGCGAGGGCGACCTGGTGCGGGTCGAGGTCGCGGCGGATCCGCCGGGCGCGAAGGTGCTGGGGCTTGGCCTGCGGCTGCGGTCGGAGGCGGTGGCCTTGGCGGAGGAGACGGTGGGGGTGGAGCCATGAGGAGCGGAAGAGGGCGCGGCGCGGACCGGGACCGTGGGGCCGCGACCGTGTGGGTGGCCGTCGTGATGACCGTGCTGTGCGTGGTCTGCGGGGCGGTGCTTTCCCTGGGGCAGGTCGTCGTGGCCCGGCATCGGGCGGGCGGTGCGGCGGATCTGGCGGCGCTGGCGGCGGCGGACCGGTGGATGACGGGTTCCTCGGAGGCGTGTGCGGGGGCGGGCCGGGTGGCCGAGGCGCAGGGGGTGCGGCTGGTGCGGTGCGTGGTGCGGGGGCAGGTGTCCGAGGTCGCCGCGGTGGCCTCGGCGGGCCTCTTCTCCGCCACGGTCGGCTCCCGGGCGGGCCCGGCGCTTCCCTCGCCATGACGGTGCCCTGTGCGGTCCGGCTGCGCCGGGGCTTGGGCCACGGTCATCGCCGCCCGGCACCGGGGTTCTTCCCCGCCTGCGCCGGGGTGGGTGCCTCCTTTATCGCCACCCGGCACGGGTCGGCTGCGCCGGGGCTGGAGCCACACGTCCCGCTGCCCGGCACCGTGGGCTGTGCCCACCCGTTCCGCCTTGCGGAACGCCTGCCCACAGCAGGAGCGGCACGGTCCCGCCCACCGCAGCGCGGGCACAACGGCCCCCACCGGGCCGCACGCGCCCGACCGGCCCGAGGGGACGTGGGGGTATGTGCGAACGGAGCACTGAGCGGGCGATGGCGTCTTTGGACTTGGGGCGGGGCGCAGGGATGGCGAGTACGCACATACCCCCGCGGCCCCGCCCCACAGACGGACAAGAGGCGCCCCGGCCCAAGGCGTCCCGCCAGACGCCCACGCACCCGCCCCACAGACGAAGCGAGGGCGCAGACCCCGGCTGCGCCGGCTACCCGTCCCCCTCCGCGTCCCTCAGCAGTACCGAAAGGAGGCGGACCGCGCCGCGTTTGTGGAGGGGGTCGTTGCCGTTGCCGCACTTGGGGGACTGGATGCAGGACGGGCAGCCGGCCTCGCATTCGCAGGAGGCGATCGCCTGACGGGTCGCCGTCAGCCATTCCTTCGCCGTGTGGAAGGCCCGCTCGGCGAAGCCCGCCCCGCCGGGGTGGCCGTCGTACACGAAGACCGTGGGAAGGAGCGTGTCCGGGTGCAGCGGGACGGAGACGCCGCCGATGTCCCAGCGGTCGCACGTGGCGAACAGCGGCAGCATGCCGATGGACGCGTGCTCGGCGGCGTGCAGGGCGCCGCCGAGGATCTCGGGATTGACGCGGGCGGCGTCCAGTTGGTCCTCGGTGACGGTCCACCACACCGCGCGCGTACGGAGCGTACGAGGAGGGAGGTCCAGTTTGGTCTCGCCGAGCACCTCGCCGGTGATGAGTTTGCGACGCAGGAAGGAGACGACCTGGTTGGTGACCTCGACGGAGCCGTAGCAGAGCCGTCCCGGGCCCCAGGGGACCTCGACGTCCGTCTCCAGGATGGAGATGGCCGTGGTGTCGCGCGCGGTCGTGGAGTACGGCGGCACGGCCTCCTCGACCAGCGCCACGGAGTCCTCCAGGTCGAGGTGGCGCACGAGATACGTACGGCCCTGGTGGAGGTGGACGGCGCCTTCGTGGACCGTGGTGTGCGCGGCGGACGCGTCGACGGTGCCGAGCAGCCGCCCCGTGCCCTCCTCGACGATCTGGACGGGCTTGCCGCCCCCGCCGCGGATGTCGGTCAGATCTGCCGCCCGCTCGCGCCGGGTCCAGTGCCAGGCCTTGGTCCTGCGCCGCAGCAGCTTCGCGGCCTCCAGCTGCGGGAGCAGTCCTTCGGCGGCCGGACCGAAGAGGGCGAAGTCCTCCTCGGTCAGCGGTAGTTCGGAGGCGGCAGCGCACAGGTGGGGCGCGAGGACGTACGGGTTGTCGGGGTCGAGGACCGTGGACTCCACGGGCTGGTCGAACAGCGCCTCGGGGTGGTGGACGAGATAGGTGTCCAGCGGGTCGTCGCGGGCGACGAGCACGGCGAGTGCGCCCTGCCCCGAGCGCCCGGCCCGCCCGGCCTGCTGCCACAGGGACGCCCGTGTTCCCGGGTAGCCGGCGATGACGACGGCGTCCAACCCCGAGACGTCGACGCCGAGTTCGAGGGCGGTCGTGGCGGCGAGGCCGAGGAGTTCCCCGGAGTGCAGGGCGCGCTCCAGGGCGCGGCGTTCCTCGGGGAGATAGCCGCCGCGGTAGGCGGCGACGCGGCGGGCGAGGGCGCGGTCGACCTCGGCGAGGCGTTCCTGGGCGATGACGGAGATCAGCTCGGCGCCGCGTCGGGAGCGCACGAAGGCGACCGAGCGAACGCCCTGGACGGTCAGGTCGGTGAGCAGGTCCGCGGTCTCGGCGGTGGCGGTGCGGCGGACGGGGGCGCCCTTCTCGCCGTGGAGCTCGGTGAGAGGGGGTTCCCAGAGGGCGAAGACGAGGTCGCCGCGGGGTGAGGCGTCGTCGGCGACCTCCTTCACCGGCAGCCCCGTGAGGCGCTCCGCGGACGCGGCGGGGTCGGCGGAGGTGGCGGAGGCGAGCAGGAAGACGGGCTCGGAGCCGTAGCGGGCGCAGAGGCGGCGCAGCCGGCGCAGGACCTGGGCGACGTGGGAGCCGAAGACGCCGCGGTAGGTGTGGCACTCGTCGATGACGACGTAGCGCAGGGCGCGCAGGAAGGAGGACCAGCGGGGGTGGGAGGGCAGTATCCCGCGGTGCAGCATGTCGGGGTTGGTCAGGACGTAATTGGCGTACTGACGGACCCACTCGCGTTCCTCGACGGGGGTGTCGCCGTCGTACACGGCGGGGCGCACCGCGTTGCCCAGGGGGGCCGCCAGTTCGCGGACGGCGCGGCGCTGGTCGGCGGCGAGGGCCTTCGTCGGGGCGAGGTACAGGGCGGTGGTGCCGCGGCCGTTGGGGGCCTCGGAGCCGTCCAGGAGGGCGGAGAGGACGGGGGTGAGATAGGCCAGGGACTTGCCGGACGCGGTGCCGGTGGCGACGACCACGGACTCCCCGTCCAGGGCGTGCTCGGCGGCGAGCGCCTGGTGGGCCCAGGGGTGCTCGATGCCGGCGGCCTGCACGGCGGATATGACCTCGGACCGGATGCGGTCGGGCCAGACTGCATACCGGGCCTCACGTGGGGGCAAGTGCTCCGTATGAGTGACGCGCGATGCACGGCTCGGCCCCGTGGTGAGGCGGTCCAGGACCGTCCGCGGGGACGTGCGTGCCGGGGTGCCAGCGGTGGGTTCTCCGGGGGTGGAAATTTTGGCCATCGGCATCGAGTGTGTCACTGGCGGGATGGACAATGGTCCCAAGGCGTCGTGCACGCCTGCCGGTAAGTGATTGAATGCCATCGCGGCTGGCGATCCGTCCTGGGGGCTCTGCCGAGGTGTCCCGAGGGATGACCGCTCGATAGCAAGGTGCTGGAGGATCCGTGGACCTGTCCCTGTCGACCCGTACCGTCGGCGATCGTACGGTCGTCGAGGTCGGTGGCGAAATCGACGTTTATACCGCGCCCAAGCTGCGCGAGCAGTTGGTCGAGTTGGTGAACGACGGCAGTTTTCATCTGGTCGTCGACATGGAGGGCGTGGACTTCCTCGACTCCACCGGGCTCGGCGTGCTGGTCGGCGGCCTGAAGCGGGTGCGTGCCCATGAGGGCTCGCTGCGCCTGGTCTGCAACCAGGAGCGCATTCTCAAGATCTTCCGGATCACCGGTCTGACCAAGGTGTTCCCCATTCACACCTCGGTCGAGGAAGCCGTCGCGGCCACCGACTGAGTGCCGGACCACTGACTGTCGGCCTTCGGGCCGGTTCCCCCGGGCCTCGGCCCGGGGCGGCAGTACGGCAGGGGACCGGGCCGGCGGCCCGGCCCCCTGACAGCACGCCCGTATGTCCGAGGGGGATGCATGGCCACCGTTGAACTCCGCTTCAGCGCCCTGCCCGAGCACGTCAGGACCGCCCGTCTCGTGGCGGCCGCCGTGGCGCGCAGGGCCGGGGTGGACGAGGCGGTTCTCGACGAGGTCAGGCTCGCGGTGGGCGAGGCCTGCACGCGTGCCGTCGGACTGCATCAGAGCAGCGGTGTCTCGGCGCCGGTGCGGGTCGCGCTGATCGAGGACGAGAAGCAGTTCTCCATCGAGGTCGGCGACGAAGCCCCCCGTGCGGCGCCCGGTGACCGGGTGCCTGGCGCGCGGGCCGGTGCGGGCGACGACCTGGAGGCCGAGGGCGAGGACGAGATGGGCCTCGCCGTCATCAGCGGTCTCGTGGACGACGTGGAGGTGACCGCGGGGGAGTCCGGCGGTCTCATCCGCATGAGCTGGCCCACCACGCCGGCGACGCTCCTGCCCTGACTTCGCCGCTCCGGCGACGCCCTGCCCCGACTTGGCAGAGTCGGTTCGGCTCCAACCCGGTCCTGCCCGGCCACGACAGTTCTGGTCCCCAGTTCTGGTCCCCGGTCCGGCCGGGCCACGACAGCCCTGGTCCGCGGACCAGCCCGGCCACGACAGTTCTGGTTGTCGGTTCTGCCCGGTCCCCGCCCACTCGACGCGCCACTTCGGCGCGCCACCGCTCGCCCGCCGCCCGTCGGCCGTGACGGCGGTGCCCCGGTCGCCTCGGTCACCCCGTCTCCGCCGCGCCCCGCGTCGAGCCGCCCCCGGCGACGTATCGCAGGCCCTGTCGTCACCCCGGTGAACAGGGCATTTTCTTTTTCCGATCATTAATGCGGGTTGATCGGTGATCTAGTGGACCGCTTCCGTCAACGGTTTTGAGGCATTACCACTTTCGAGGCCAATCCGCTTCGGCGATCATTTGCTGGGAAGCAATCTCAGGTCAATTCCGTTTGTGGCGCTCTGTTTTGATCAGGTTCCGCTCCCTACAATCCGTCCACATCTTGAGCTCAGCCCAAGCGTCAAGGAGGACGAATGGCGGGGCTTTCTACCCCTCATCAGTTTGACCATCCCTCAACCTTCGCAGCCGCAGTGCTGACCGACGACAATCGTCTGATCGTGATGGTCATCGCGGCCGTCGCGCTCGCGGCGCTCGTCGTCGCGGGCGTCCTCGTGCGCCAGGTGCTCGCGGCGGGCGAGGGCACCGACAGCATGAAGAAGATCGCGGCAGCGGTCCAGGAAGGCGCGAACGCCTATCTGGGACGCCAGTTGCGGACACTCGGCGTATTCGCCGTCGTGGTGTTCTTCCTGCTCATGCTGCTGCCCGCGGACGACTGGAATCAGCGCGCCGGACGATCGATCTTCTTCTTGATCGGAGCGGCGTTCTCGGCGACCACCGGCTATATCGGTATGTGGCTCGCCGTGCGCAGCAATGTGCGCGTGGCGGCCGCCGCCCGAGAGGCCACTCCGGCGGAAGGCGAGCCCGAAAAGGATCTCACCGCCGTCTCGCACAAGGCCATGAAGATCGCTTTCCGTACGGGTGGCGTCGTCGGCATGTTCACGGTGGGGCTCGGTCTGCTGGGCGCCTCCTGTGTGGTGCTCGTCTACGCGGCCGACGCGCCGAAGGTGCTGGAAGGTTTCGGCCTCGGCGCCGCGCTGATCGCGATGTTCATGCGTGTCGGCGGCGGCATCTTCACCAAGGCCGCCGACGTCGGCGCCGACCTGGTCGGCAAGGTCGAGCAGGGCATTCCGGAGGACGATCCGCGCAATGCCGCGACCATCGCCGACAACGTGGGCGACAACGTCGGCGACTGCGCCGGTATGGCCGCCGACCTCTTCGAGTCGTACGCCGTCACGCTCGTCGCCGCGCTGATCCTCGGCAAGGTGGCGTTCGGCGACTCCGGGCTCGCCTTCCCGCTGCTGGTTCCGGCCATCGGTGTCATCACCGCGATGATCGGCATCTTCGCGGTGGCGCCCCGGCGGTCCGACCGCAGCGGCATGAGCGCCATCAACCGCGGCTTCTTCATCTCCGCGGTGATCTCGCTGGTGCTGGTGGCCGCGGCGGTCTTCGTCTACCTCCCGTCCACGTACGCGGACCTGGACGGCATCACGGACGCGGCGATCAGGGGCCACGACGGCGATCCGCGGATCCTCGCGCTCGTCGCCGTCGCCATCGGCATCGTCCTGGCCGCGCTGATCCAGCAGCTCACCGGGTACTTCACCGAGACGAGCCGGCGCCCGGTCAAGGACATCGGCAAGACCTCGCTGACCGGTCCCGCCACCGTGGTCCTCGCCGGCATCTCCATCGGGCTCGAATCGGCCGTCTACACCGCGCTGTTGATCGGGCTCGGCGTGTACGGGGCGTTCCTGCTCGGCGGTACGTCGATCATGCTCGCCCTCTTCGCGGTGGCCCTCGCAGGTACGGGGCTGCTGACCACCGTCGGCGTCATCGTCGCCATGGACACCTTCGGTCCCGTCTCCGACAACGCGCAGGGCATCGCCGAGATGTCCGGCGACGTCGAGGGCGCGGGCGCGCAGGTGCTCACCGACCTGGACGCCGTCGGCAACACGACGAAGGCCATCACCAAGGGCATCGCCATCGCCACCGCGGTCCTCGCGGCGTCGGCGCTGTTCGGCTCGTACCGCGACGCCATCGCGACCGCGGCCAAGGACGTCGGCGAGAAACTGGGCGACGGCGCTCCGATGAACCTCGTCATGGACATCTCCCAGCCCAACAACCTGGTGGGGCTCGTCCTGGGCGCCGCGGTCGTCTTCCTCTTCTCCGGGCTCGCGATCAACGCGGTGTCGCGGTCGGCGGGCGCCGTGGTCTACGAGGTGCGGAGGCAGTTCCGCGAGCGCCCCGGGATCATGGACTACACGGAGCAGCCGGAGTACGGGCGCGTCGTCGACATCTGCACCAAGGACGCGCTGCGCGAGCTGGCCACGCCGGGTCTGCTCGCCGTGCTCACGCCGATCGCGGTCGGCTTCACGTTCGGCGTCGGCGCGCTCGGCTCGTTCCTCGCGGGCGCGATCGGTACGGGCACGCTCATGGCGGTCTTCCTCGCCAACTCAGGCGGTGCCTGGGACAACGCGAAGAAGCTCGTCGAGGACGGTCACCACGGCGGCAAGGGCAGCGAGGCCCATGCCGCGACCGTGATCGGCGACACGGTCGGCGACCCGTTCAAGGACACCGCCGGTCCGGCGATCAACCCCCTGCTGAAGGTGATGAACCTGGTGGCGCTGCTCATCGCGCCGGCGGTCATCAAGTTCAGCTACGGCGACGACGCCAGCGTCGGGATGCGGGTGCTGATCGCGGTGCTCTCGATTCTGGTCATCATCGGCGCGGTCTACGTCTCCAAGCGGCGGGGCATCGCCGTGGAGGACGACGGCAACGCCGAGCGCGTGACCAAGCCGGCCGACCCGGCCGTGGTCTCGTGACCTGGTAGTCCGTCACGGGATTCCCGGATTCCGTGACTCCGGGTCGGGCTCTGCCCAACACGCGGGCGGACGGCGCTTTTTGAGGCGCCGTCCGCCCGTGGGCGTGCGGAGACGGGTCGTGAGCCTTCTCTCGTGCCGTCGACCCTTCTGCCCCTTGGTGCAAATGGCTGCAATAGCGGTTGTACCGGGCCCCCGACATGCGGTTGTCGCCCAGTTGGCGTGTAAGTTCCGGGGCCGAGAGCCATGGAAGGGACCAATCCGGTGAACAAGAAGCTTGCAGCCGCACTGTCCGGCGGTGCGGTACTGGTACTCGCGTTGTCGGGGTGCAGCGACGACGGCAACAAGAAGCTGGACGACTGGGCCAAGAAGGTCTGTGACTCCGTGCAGCCCCAGTCGAAGAAGATCGCGGACGCCAATGCCGCGATCCAGAAGGAGACCTCCGACAACAGCTCGCCGGCCGACGTCCAGAAGACCGACTCCAAGGCGTTCCAGGACATGTCCGACGCGTACAAGGCGATGGGCGCCTCCGTGAAGAGCGCGGGGGCTCCGCCGGCGGACGACGGAAAGAAGAAGGCGGACGACGCCGTCAAGGAGCTCAACGCGATCTCCAAGTCGTACGAGGACCTCAAGAAGCAGGTCGACGGCCTGGACACCAAGAACCAGGCGGACTTCGCGGATGGGCTCAAGGACATCGCGGGTGAGCTGGACAAGCTGAGCAAGAGTGGGAACGAGGCGCTGGAGAAGTTGCAGGAGGGGGAGGTCGGCAAGGCGATGAGCAAGCAGGACAGCTGCAAGAGCGCGTCCGCCTCGCCTGCCGACAAGGGCTGAGCCCCTCTTACGTACGCTGCCTCGGCTTACGTACGCCGCCTCGGCGCCGGGACGTCTTCCGCCCGCGCCGGGGTGGCGTTCCTGTGTGCGGGTCCCGGTACCGGGGGTGTGCCCCGCTGCGCCGGGACGGGTGCCTCACTTGTCGCTGCTCGGCACAGTGGGGCGGCTTCCTGCGCCCCGTGGAGGGGGAACCGCCACAATGGACTGCGTGAGTAACGTCAGTCTCCCCCTGCCCTCGTCCGACCGCGCCGATGTCGCCGCTTCCCTGCGGAGCGCGCTGATCGGCGCCGACTTCACCGCCGACGGGCTGCTCGAGCTGCTCGGGGCGCCCGCGTATGCCGCCCTCGCGCGCAGCGAGACCGTGCCCGCGTTGCGGGCCACCCGGGGGGACGGGGCCCTCGCGGCGCTCGTACGTCTCTTTCTGCTCCAGGAACGCGTGCCCCGCGCGCGCGTGGCGGACGTGCTGTCCGTCGACGTCCTCCTGGAGAGCGGCTGGCTGGTCGAGCGGGACGGCGCGCTGGCGGCGACCGTGGACGTACGGCCGTACGGCGGGCCGAACGGCGAGGACTGGTTCATCGTCTCCGACCTGGGCTGCGCGGTCGGCGGCGCCGGCGGCATCGGCAGCCGCGAGGAGGGCGTCGTCCTCGGAGTCGGCGGCGCGTCCACGACGCTCGCGGGGATCACGGTGCGTACGCCCGTGGCGAGCGCCCTCGACCTCGGCACCGGCTCCGGCATCCAGGCGCTGCACGCCGCGCAGCACGCCACGCGCGTGACCGCCACCGACCTCAACCCGCGGGCGCTGGGGTTCACCCGGCTCACCCTGGCGCTGTCCGGGGCCCCCGAGGCGGACCTGCGGGAGGGCTCGCTGTTCGAGCCGGTGGCGGACGAGACGTACGACCTGATCGTGTCGAACCCGCCCTTCGTGATCTCGCCGGGGGCGCGGCTCACGTACCGGGACGGCGGGATGGGCGGGGACGATCTGTGCCGCTCGCTCGTTCAGGAGGCGGGGGAGCGACTGAACGAAGGGGGGTACGCGCACGTCCTGGCCAACTGGCAGCACGTGGACGGCGAGGAGTGGCAGGACCGCCTGCGCTCCTGGGTGCCGCGCGGCTGCGACGCCTGGATCGTGCAGCGCGAGGTGCAGGACATCACGCAGTATGCCGAGCTGTGGCTGCGGGACGCGGGCGACCACCGCACGGACCCCGCGGAGTACGCCGCGCGGTACGAGGCGTGGCTGGACGAGTTCGAGGCGCGGGGCACCAGGGCCGTCGGCTTCGGCTGGATCACCCTGCGCAAGACCGGCGCCGCCGAGCCGTCCGTCACCGTGGAGGAGTGGCCGCACCCCGTCGAGCAGCCGCTCGGCGACACGGTGCGCGCGTTCTTCGAGCGGCAGGACTACCTGCGTACGCACGACGACGCGGCGCTGCTCGCGGCGCACTTCAAGCTCGCCGGCGAGGTCGTGCAGGAGCAGGTCGGGCTGCCGGGCGCCGAGGACCCGGAGCACGTCGTGCTGCGCCAGAACCGCGGGATGCGCCGGGCCACCAAGGTGGACACGGTGGGCGCCGGGTTCGCCGGGGTGTGCGACGGCTCGCTGAGCGCCGGGCGGATCCTGGACGCCATCGCCCAACTGGTCGGGGAGGACCCGGTGTTGCTGCGGGACCGGACGCCCGCGCAGATCCGGCTCCTCGTGGCGCAGGGCTTCCTGCTGCCGGTCGAGGCGTAGGACATCTGAGGCGTGCTGCCGGTCGAGGCGTAGGGCATCTGAGGCGTGCTGCCGGTCGAGGCGTCGGGCATGTGCGCCCTGTTGCCGGTCGGTGCGTCAGGCATCCATGCTCCGGGGTGCGGGAGGCAAAACCGGCCAACAACCCGTCCGTTTCAGGCAAATTGGGTGCGATGCGTGCCGAGGGGCGGGTTGCGGGGGCCCGGCGTGCCGTGGGTGGCACGGTCAGGCCGTCCGCCGTTCACCCCGATTTCGCGCTCCGGATTCTCTCGCGTGCCAGCCTCCCGGCAGGGGAACTCGGCACGGGGAGGCAAGGCCATGGAGAGCGGACCAGCGATCTTCGCCGGGACGGTGTTCGCGCTGTTCGGGGCGGGACTGCTGCTGTGGACCGGTGCGCGGGTCGCGCACCGCGCGCCCGTCGCCCAGGGTGTGAACCCCGTCGCATCGGCGACGCTCGCCGCACTCGCCGGATCGGGCGCGCTGCTCCTCGGAGTGTGGTGCTTCACACGGATGTGAGGTGGGGCGGGGTGCGGGGCGGAGCTCGGGGTGCTGCCGGGAGGCGGGAGTCGACCCCGGCCACCCACGCGCCGACCCCGGCCACCGACACGCCGGCCCCGGCCGTCGCGACGCCGACCCCGGCCACCGAGAGGGTCGGAGCCGCACGCGGGCGCCGAAGCGACCGCCGGTGAACGACGGCGGGAGCGGCGGCGGGAGCGGCGCCGCGGAGCCGTGGCGGAGGGCGTTTCCGAGGAGCGGTACGGAGACGCGCCGCCGGGGAGTGCGCCCCCTGAAGCACGGGGTCGGGACCCTGCGGCGAAGCGGCTCCGGGCCGTCGTGGACCGCCTCTCCCCGATAAAGCGGAAGACTCGCCTCCGGCCAGATGGACCCTCGCGCTCCGGTGAGACGCGCGCCCCCGAGCCGCCCCCGTGCCACCCCGGCGGGCACCCGTGCGCCGCCCCCGCGGACCCTCCCCCTCCGCCCCCGTGATCCCTCCCGCTCCAGTGATCACGCAGGTGTCGCCGGTCCCCGGGCCGGGCCGGGCGCCGAAACGGCAGGTCGCCACTCCGGGCGGCAGGAATGGCGGTAGTCGGGTTACCGTTCGAGTGGCCGTTGCGGGCTTTTCCCGTTTGACACGGGGGCGGGATGTACCGTCACACTCCGCAGCGACAGCGCAACGCAAGCCATGCGAGCGCTGTCACCGCACTGCCACGAGCATTGCCACCGCGCACTGCCACCGAGCATTGCCACCGCGCACTGCCACCGAGCGTCGACCGGAGAGAAGAGCGAAGTTGTCCCCGACCAGCGAGACCGCACAGGGCGGCCGCCGACTCGTCATCGTCGAGTCGCCTGCCAAGGCGAAGACGATCAAGAGCTACCTCGGCCCCGGCTACGTAGTCGAGGCGAGCGTCGGGCACATCCGTGACCTTCCCAACGGCGCCGCCGAGGTGCCCGAGAAGTACACCGGCGAGGTGCGCCGCCTCGGCGTCGACGTCGAGCACGACTTCCAGCCCATCTACGTCGTCAACGCCGACAAGAAGGCGCAGGTCAAGAAGCTCAAGGACCTCCTGAAGGAGTCCGACGAACTCTTCCTCGCCACCGATGAGGACCGCGAGGGCGAAGCCATCGCGTGGCACCTCCTGGAGGTCCTGAAGCCCAAGGTCCCCGTCCACCGGATGGTCTTCCACGAGATCACCAAGGACGCGATCCGCAGTGCCGTCGCCAACCCGCGCGAGCTCAACAAGCGCATGGTCGACGCCCAGGAGACCCGCCGCATCCTCGACCGTCTGTACGGATACGAGGTCTCGCCGGTCCTGTGGAAGAAGGTCATGCCGCGCCTGTCGGCCGGCCGCGTCCAGTCCGTGGCCACCCGCCTCGTCGTCGAGCGGGAGCGCGAGCGCATCGCCTTCCGCTCCGCCGAGTACTGGGACCTGACCGGCACCTTCGGCACCGGCCGGGCCGGTGACGCCTCCGACCCCGCGCAGCTGGTCGCCCGCCTCACCACGGTCGACGGCAAGCGCATCGCGCAGGGCCGCGACTTCAGCTCGCTGGGGCAGCTCAAGTCCGACACCCTCCACCTGGACGAGGCGAACGCCCGCGCGCTGGCCGCCGCCCTCCAGGAGACGCGGTTCTCCGTACGCTCCGTCGAGTCGAAGCCGTACCGCCGCTCGCCGTACGCGCCCTTCCGTACGACGACGATGCAGCAGGAGGCGAGCCGCAAGCTCGGCTTCGGCGCGAAGGCCACCATGCAGGTGGCCCAGAAGCTGTACGAGAACGGCTTCATCACCTATATGCGTACGGACTCCACGACGCTGTCCGACACGGCGGTCACGGCCGCCCGCGCCCAGGTCACGCAGCTGTACGGCAGCGACTACCTGCCGGACAAGCCGCGGACGTATGCGGGCAAGGTCAAGAACGCGCAGGAGGCGCACGAGGCGATCCGCCCCTCGGGCGATCGTTTCCGCACGCCCGCCGAGACCGGCCTGACCGGCGACCAGTTCCGCCTCTACGAGCTGATCTGGAAGCGGACCGTCGCCTCCCAGATGAAGGACGCGACGGGCAACTCCGTCACGGTCAAGATCGGTGGCCGCGCCTCCGACGGCCGCGACGCCGAGTTCAGCGCGTCCGGCAAGACCATCACCTTCCACGGCTTCCTCAAGGCGTACGTCGAGGGCGCCGACGACCCGAACGCCGAGCTGGACGACCGCGAGCGCAGGCTCCCGCAGGTCAGCGAGGGCGACGCGCTCACCGCCGACGAGATGTCCGTCGACGGCCACGCCACCAAGCCCCCGGCCCGCTACACCGAGGCCTCGCTGGTCAAGGAGCTGGAAGAGCGCGAGATCGGCCGCCCGTCGACGTACGCGTCGATCATCGGCACGATCCTCGACCGCGGCTACGTCTTCAAGAAGGGGACGGCCCTCGTGCCCTCCTTCTTGTCCTTCGCCGTCGTCAACCTCCTGGAGAAGCACTTCGGGCGGCTCGTCGACTACGACTTCACCGCCAAGATGGAGGACGACCTCGACCGCATCGCGCGCGGCGAGGCCCAGGCCGTGCCGTGGCTGAAGCGCTTCTACTTCGGTGAGGGCGAGGGCGCGGGCGGCGCCGCCGACGCGGGCAACGGCGACGGCGACCACCTCGGCGGCCTCAAGGAACTCGTCACCGACCTGGGCGCCATCGACGCCCGCGAGGTGTCGTCCTTCCCCGTCGGCAACGACATCGTGCTGCGCGTCGGCCGCTACGGCCCCTACATCGAGCGCGGCGAGCGCGACTCCGAGAACCACCAGCGCGCGGACGTCCCCGACGACCTGGCGCCGGACGAGCTCACCGTCGAGTACGCGGAGGAACTGCTCGCCAAGCCCAGCGGCGACTTCGCGCTCGGCACCGACCCGGAGTCGGGCCGCGAGATCATCGCCAAGGACGGCCGCTACGGCCCGTACGTCACCGAGGTGCTCCCCGAGGGCACCCCGAAGACCGGCAAGAACGCGGTGAAGCCGCGCACGGCCTCGCTCTTCAAGTCGATGTCCCTGGACACGGTGACCCTCGCGGACGCGCTGAAGCTGATGTCGCTGCCGCGCGTGGTCGGCGCCGACGCCGAGGGCGTCGAGATCACCGCGCAGAACGGCCGGTACGGCCCGTACCTGAAGAAGGGCACGGACTCGCGCTCCATCGACACCGAGGACCAGCTCTTCACCATCACGCTCGAAGAGGCCCTGGAGATCTACTCCAAGCCGAAGCAGCGGGGGCGCGCGGCCGCGAAGCCGCCGCTGAAGGAGCTCGGCGAGGACCCGGTCAGCGGGAAGCCGGTCGTCGTCAAGGACGGGCGCTTCGGGGCGTACGTCACCGACGGCGAGACCAACGCGACGCTGCGGGCGGCCGACTCCGTCGAGGACATCACTCCGGAGCGGGGCTATGAGCTCCTCGCGGAGAAGCGGGCGAAGGGGCCGGCCAAGAAGACGGCCAAGAAGGCCGCGAAGAAGGCGCCCGCGAAGAAGACCGCAGCCAAGAAGACGGCTGCCAAGAAGACGACGGCCGCGAAGAAGACGACCGCCAAGAAGACCGCCGCCAAGAAGACGGCTGCTTCCAGCAAGGCCGCTTCTACGGAGGAGTGACTTCTGCGGAGGGGTTACCTCTGCGGAGGGGTTACCTCTGCGGAGGGGTGACTTCTGCGGAGGAGTGACCTTTGTGACCTTCCCGTGCCGGGTGCCTCCTCGCAGGTGCCCGGCACCGGCGGTTGTGCGCGGTCGTATGTTCGGGTGGCTCCACAGGGACGTGGTCCGTCCAGATAGGCTGGACGGATGACGCGTGCCGAGCAGCCAACGGCCGGAATTCCGGCCCCCGACGACGCCCTGGTCGCAGATTCCCGAGAGCGTGCCGTCCGCGCCCTGCTGCGCGTACCGCAGCTGAAGCGGCTGTGGAGCGCCCAGCTCGTCGGCAGTGTCGGCGACGCGCTCGCCCTGCTCGTCCTGGTGATCCTCGCGCTCCAGTCGGCCATCGCCGAAGGGGCCTTCGGGGGCGGGTACCGGGGTGCCGCGTTCGCCGTGACGGCTGTCTTCGGAGCGCGCGTTCTCGCGACGCTGCTCTTCGGAGCGGTGCTTCTCGGCCCGCTCACCTCGCTCACCTCGCCGGACGGGCCGCTGGACCGCCGCTGGACCATGGTCGCCGCCGACGGCGTGCGCGCCGCGCTGCTGGTCGTCGCGCCGCTGTGGATCGACTGGACCCCGGACAACGCCCTCGCGGTGGTCCTGGTGACGTCCTTCGTCGTCGGGGTCGCCGAGCGGTTCTGGACGGTCGCCCGGGAGAGCGCGGCACCCGCGCTGCTGCCCGCGCCGCCTCCGGAGGGCGCGACGGTGCGGCCGCTGCCGGACCACATGGACGCGCTGCGGCGCCTGTCCCTGCGTACGGGATTCCTGGCGCTGCCCATCGCGGCCGCCGCGCTCGTCGGCATCACGCTCGTCGGCAACCTCCTGGGCGCCGGACTCGACTGGTTCGCGCTGCACCAGGCCGGGCTCGCGTCGTTCGTCGCGGCCGGGCTCTTCGCCGCGTCGCTGTCGATCGTCTACTTCCTCGAACTTCCCGGTACGCAGACGCCCCGCGCGCGCAGCCCGCTGGAGGGACTGCGCAGGCCGCGCA
This sequence comes from Streptomyces sp. NPDC052114, assembly GCF_040680155.1. Taxonomy (NCBI): domain Bacteria; kingdom Bacillati; phylum Actinomycetota; class Actinomycetes; order Kitasatosporales; family Streptomycetaceae; genus Streptomyces; species Streptomyces sp. NPDC052114. Next base: position 128,727 of record NZ_JBFAWC010000013.1, read on the forward strand.
CCGGCACCGGCACCGACAAGGGCCGCACCGGCGCGATCCCGCTCCTCGTGGCGGCCTGCGCCGCGGTCGCCGGGGCCATCGCCGCGGCCGTCGCCGTCGCCGTGCTGCACGGCAAGGACCTGGGCGGCGGTCCCGTCACGTACGGCCTGATGGTCCTGGCCCTGACCGGCGGCACCGCCGTCGGCATCCGCACCGCGCCCGCCCTGCTGCCCTCGCTCTCGCGCCGCAGGCTGCTCGCGCTGGCCATCGCCCTCACCGGCATCGCCCTGCTCGCCGCGGGCCTCGTGCCCGACCTGACGACCGTGCTGCTGCTCCTGGCCCTCGCCGGGGTCTGCGCGGGCATCGCCGCGAACATAGGGCACGCGCTGCTCGACCAGGAGGTCGAGGACTACCGCAGGGCCCGGACGACCGAGCACCTCCAGGCCGTCGTACGCCTGTGCGTCGCGCTCGGCGCGCTGATCGCCCCGGTGGTCGCCGCCGGGATCGGCCCGCACCGCATGGTCAACGGCAAGTTCGTCTTCGACCACGGAGGCGCCGCCTTCACGCTGATGCTGGTCGGCGCGCTGCTGCTGCCGGTGGCCGCGCTGGTCCTGGCCAAGGCCGACGACCGGCAGGGCGTACCGCTGCGGCACGACCTGCGGGACGCGCTGCGCGGCGGCGACGACCCGGTGCAGGCGCCCTGCGCCACCGGCTTCTTCATCGCCCTGGAGGGCGGCGACGGCGCCGGCAAGTCGACGCAGGCCGAGGCGCTCGCCGAGTGGATCCGCGCCAAGGGCCACGAGGTCGTCGTCACCCGTGAGCCGGGGGCCACGCCCGTCGGCAAGCGGCTGCGGTCGATCCTCCTGGACGTGTCGTCCGCCGGTCTGTCGCACCGCGCGGAGGCGCTGCTGTACGCCGCCGACCGCGCCGAGCACGTCGACACGGTCGTCCGTCCCGCCCTGGAGCGCGGCGCCGTCGTCATCTCCGACCGCTACATCGACTCGTCCGTCGCCTACCAGGGCGCCGGGCGCGATCTCTCGCCGACCGAGGTCGCCCGCATCAACCGCTGGGCGACCGGCGGTCTCGTGCCGAACCTGACGTGCCTGCTCGACGTGTCGCCCGAGGCCGCGCGCGAGCGGTTCACCGAGGCGCCCGACCGCCTGGAGTCGGAGCCCGCCGAGTTCCACGCGCGCGTGCGCACCGGTTTCCTCACGCTCGCCGCCGCCGACCCGGGGCGGTACCTGATCGTCGACGCCTCGCAGGAGCCGGAGGCCGTCACGACCGTCATCCGGCACCGGCTCGACCTGGTCCTGCCGCTCTCCGAGGCCGAGGTGAAGGCCCAGGAGGAGGCCCGCAAGGCCGCCGAGGAGGAGGCGCGGCGCAAGGCCGAGGAAGAGGCCGCGCGCAAGGCCGAGGAGGAGCGCCTGGAGCGCGAGCGCCAGGAGCAGCTCGCCAAGCTCCGCGCCGAGGAGGAGGAGCGCAAGCGCCGCGAGCTGGAGGAGGCGCAGCGCCGCGAGGCCGAGCGGCAGGCCGAGGAGGCCAGGAAGCGTGCCGAGGAGGCGCGGCGCCGGGCCGAGGAGGAGAAGGCCAGGCTGCTCGCCGAGGAGAAGGTGCGGGCCGAGGAGGAGGCGCGGCGCCGCCGTGAGGCGGAGGAAGAGGCGCGGCTGCGGGCCGAGGCGGAGGAGCGTCGGCTGGAGAAGCAGCGGAAGGCGGAGGAGGCCCTGCTGCGGGCGGAGGAGGCGCGGCGGCTGGCCGCGGCGTCCGCTGCCGCGGCGGCGGCGGTGGCGCATCCCACTCCGGCGCCGTCGACTCCGGCTGCCCGGACCACGCCTGCGGCACCGGTTTCCGAGGCGTCGTCCAAGCCGTCCGCGACCTCCAAGCCGTCCGCGCCCTCCAAGCCGACCACGTCGTCCAAGCCGACTGGGTCCTCCAAGCCGACCACGTCGTCCACGTCCGCTCGGGACGACCGGACGCCCGTGCCGGACAACGAGACGACCGTGCCCACGCCGGTGGTGAAGCCGCAGGCCGGCGCGGCGGACGAGACGGCCGTGCTGCCTGCGGTCCGGCCCGATGGGCCCGGCGCGGAGGACACCGCGGTGCTGCCGCAGCCGCCCGCTCCGGAGGGTGCGGCGGACGAGACGGCCGTGCTGCCCGCCGTGAGCGAGGACAAGGTTCCGCCGGGGTACTTCAGGGACGAGCGGCCCGCCGCCGGGTCCTCGCCCGACGGGTCGGACGACCGGACCAGGGAACTGCCCCAGGTCGACGAGCAGGGCGTGCCGCGCAGGCCCCGGTCCGACTGGGCCGAGGAGACCCCGCTGGACGACCTGCCGTCGCTGGCCGACGAACTGCTCGGCTCGCACGAGGACGACGACGGCGATGCCGGTACCGGGCGGGGACGCCGGGGCAGGAAGGGCCGCTGAGCCTGGCGGGAGCGGTCGGCGGGATCGGCGGGTCGGAGCGGTCGGTGGGATCGGCGGGTCGGAGCGGTCGGCCGAAGCGGCCGAAGCGGCCGGTCGGAGTGGTCGGCCGGCGGGGCAGCCGGAGGGGTCGGCTCGTCCGGCCGGGCGGGATTGTCAGAGGCGTCCTCCACAATGGTCAGCACGGCGGCCGGTCCGGCCACAGCAGAGCGCAGCGTAAGGCGGTGACCCCATGAGCGTGTGGGACGACCTGGTGGGGCAGGAGCGGGTGAGCGGGCAGCTGGGCGCCGCCGCCCGGGACGCCGACGCGCTCGTGACGGCGGCCGCCGCGGACGCCCCGCCTCCGGAGTCGTCCAAGATGACGCACGCCTGGCTGTTCACCGGACCGCCCGGTTCCGGCCGGGCGACCGCCGCGCGGGCCTTCGCCGCCGCCCTGCAGTGCGTCAGCCCCGACCGCGCGCTCGGCGGCGCCCCCGGCTGCGGCTTCTGCGACGGCTGCCACACCAGCCTGGTCGGTACGCACGCGGACGTGGAAGTGGTGCGTACGGACCTGCTGTCCATCGGCGTGAAGGAGACCCGCGACCTCGTGCGGCGGGCCCAGCTCTCGCCCGCGGGCGGCCGGTGGCAGGTCATCGTCCTCGAAGACGCCGACCGCCTCACCGAAGGCGCGGGGAACGTCCTGCTGAAGGCCGTTGAGGAGCCCGCGCCCCGCACCGTGTGGCTGCTCTGCGCGCCCTCCCTGGAGGACGTGCTGCCGACCATCCGTTCGCGCTGCCGGCACCTGACGCTGCGTACGCCTCCGGTGGACGCCGTCGCCGACGTGCTCGTCCGCAGGGACGGCATCGAGCCGGACGTCGCGGCGGCGGCGGCGCGGGCCACGCAGGGCCACATCGAGCGCGCCCGGCGCCTGGCCACCGACCCGCGCGCGCGGGAGCGCAGGGCCGCCGTCCTGAAGCTGCCGCTGCGGGTGGAGGAGATCGGCGGCTGCCTGAAGGCCGCGCAGGAGCTGATCGACACGGCGGGCGAGGACGCCAAGCAGGTCGCCGAGGAGGTCGACGTCAAGGAGACCGAGGAGCTCAAGGCGGCGCTCGGCGCGGGGCAGGGCGGCCGGATGCCGCGCGGCACGGCGGGCGTGATGAAGGAGCTGGAGGACCGGCAGAAGCGCCGCAGGACGCGTACGCAGCGCGACAGCCTCGACCTCGCGCTCACCGACCTGACCGGTCTCTACCGGGACGTCCTGGCCCTCCAATTGGGTTCGCGGGTGGCCATCGCCAACACCGAGGTGCAGGACATGCTCCAGCGCCTGGCCCTCGGCACCTCGCCGGAGTCGACGCTGCGCCGCATCGAGGCGATCGGGGCCTGCCGTACCGCGCTGGACCGGAATGTGGCGCCGCTGCTGGCGGTCGAGGCGATGACGGTGGCGCTGCGGGCGGGGTGAGTGAGGTGCACGGGGGCACCCGGTGACCGTGGCGATCGGCGCGCCCGGCGCGGCGGAAGGGAACCTCCCGCGAACCGGCGAACCGGCGAACCGGCGAACCGGCGAACTCGCGAACTCGTGAACCCGCGAACTCGTGAACCGGCAAACCCGCGAACTCGCGAACCACGTCCGCGTGACACCATCACCCGTACGAGTGCAGCGAGTGAACGATCCACTTCGGAGAGTTACGCTCGCCTGATGGACATCAGCCGTCGCGGCCGCAGCAGCCGTCAGAGCCGTCGCAGCCCTCTCCTCTCCCTCCGGACCGGCGGCGCGCTGCTGGTGACCGCGGGGCTGCTCATCTCGGGCTGCTCGTCGGGAAGTTCGGCGGCGGGCGCCCAGCTGGTGGCGCTGCCCCACTCGACGCCGCCCGAGCTCGCCCCGTACTACGCGCAGAAGCTGAGCTGGCACGACTGCGGTGTCCCCGGATTCCAGTGCGCCTCCATGAAGGTCCCGCTCGACTACAAGAAGCCCGGCGCGGGCGACATCAAGCTGGCGGTGGCCAGGAAGAGGGCGACGGGGGAGACGGACAAGGCGGACGGCAAGGGGGCGGGAAAGGGGGCCGGGAGGGCGGACGCGGGGACGAGGGACGCCGGAAAGAGCGGAGGCGGTCGCCTCGGCTCCCTCCTGGTCAACCCCGGCGGCCCCGGCGGCTCGGCGATCGGCTACCTCCAGTCGTACGCGGCCCTCGGTTACCCCGCGGAGGTCCGCGCCCGCTACGACATGGTCGCCGTCGACCCCCGCGGCGTGGCCCGCAGCGAGCCGGTGACCTGCCTCGACGGCGCGAAGATGGACGCGTACACGCAGACCGACGTCACTCCCGACGACCGGCGCGAGACCGAGGAGCTGCGCGCGTCCTACCAGCGGTTCGCGGCCGGCTGCCAGAAGCACTCGGCGACGGTCCTGCCGCACGTGTCCACGGTCGAGGCGGCCCGCGACATGGACGTCCTGCGCGCGGCGCTCGGCGACGACAAGCTGTCGTACGTGGGGGCGTCGTACGGGACCTTCCTCGGCGCGACGTACGCCGGGCTCTACCCGGAGCGGGTCGGCCGCCTCGTCCTGGACGGCGCCATGGACCCGGCGCTGCCCGCGCGGCGCATGAACCGCGACCAGACGGCCGGATTCGAGACGGCGTTCCAGTCCTTCGCGAAGGACTGCGTGGCGCGCGGCGCGGAGTGCCCGCTGGGCTCCGGCAGCCCCGAGGACGCGGGCAAGCGCCTGAAGTCCTTCTTCCGCGGCCTGGACGCCAAGCCCCTGGCGACCGGCGACACCTCCCACCGCAAGCTCGGCGAGGCGCTGGCCACGACGGGGGTGATCGCCGCGATGTACGACGAGGGGGCCTGGGCCCAGCTGCGTGCCGCGCTCACCTCGGCGATCAAGAACAAGGAGGGCGCGGGCCTGCTCGCCCTCTCCGACAGCTACTACGAACGGGACGGCGACGGGACGTACGGGAACCTCATGTTCGCCAACGCCGCCGTGAACTGCCTGGACCTGCCGCCGGCCTTCACCTCCCCCGACGGCGTCCGCAACGCCCTGCCCGACTTCGAGAAGGCCTCCCCGGTCTTCGGCGAGGGGCTGGCCTGGTCGTCGCTGAACTGCGCGTACTGGCCGGTGAAGGCCACGGGTGAGCCGCACCGCATCAAGGCGGAAGGCGCGGCGCCGATCGTGGTCGTCGGCACGACCCGCGACCCCGCCACGCCCTACCGCTGGGCGAAGTCCCTGGCCTCCCAGCTCTCCTCCGGCCGCCTCCTCACCTACGACGGCGACGGCCACACGGCGTACGGCCGCGGCAGCGAGTGCATCGACTCCACGATCAACGCCTACCTCCTGGAGGGCACCGCCCCGGAGGACGGAAAGCGCTGCTCATAGCCGGTACGGGGCGCCCGGGCACCCCCTCCCGGACCGCCCCGAGGGGGGTGTGCGGAGCACCCCCAAAAACTGTGTAGACTTGGCCGCGTTGCTGACCGCACCATGGTGCGGACGGCGCGCCGCCTTAGCTCAGATGGCCAGAGCAACGCACTCGTAATGCGTAGGTCTCGGGTTCGAATCCCGAAGGCGGCTCATCTGGAACCCCAGGTCAGGATTCATCTGACCTGGGGTTTTTGTGTGGCCGCCCCTTTTCCGGGGTGCTGTTACGACCTGCCCCATCGTTGTGAGGCCTTGCCGGAGGCGCAGGTGGTGGCTGAGATGCCGCCTCCGTATGCCAGGTCCAGGCAGCCGCCGTTGCTCGTGCTCTTCAGGGTGCCGGCCGGGCCCCAGCGCCACAGGCGGGCCGAGCCCTGGGTGCAGTCGCCGACGAAGACCGCCTGGCCGAGCATGTTGGCCACCAGGCAGGCGCCGGACTGTTTGTTGACGACCTTGAAGCTGTTGTTCTCCGCGCTCACCGTCTTCCAGGAGGCGCTCGGGTCGCCGCAGCTGCCGTCGTCCGCTGCGCCGTAGACCTGGGTCAGACACGCCTCGTTGTCGGCGTTCCGGAGGTGGAACGTGCCGGAGGAGGGAGGGGGTGCGGGGCGGTTGTCGTCCGGGGTGTCGGGGGTGGAGTCCGAGGCGGGGGTGGGTCCCGTGTCCGGGTTCGTGTCCGAGTCCGAGCCGGAGTGGCCGTCTGCTTCTGTTCTGTCCTTCGCCTTGTTTCCCGGAGTGGCGCTCTGTTCGTCTTTCGCCTTCTCCGTCGGGTGGTCCTTCTCCTTCTTCTTGGGCTTCGCCGAGGCCTCCGTGCCGGGGCTGCTGTCCGGGGCGGCCGGTGCCGTCGTCGTGACGGAGGGCGTCGAGCCCGCCGCGTGGTCCGGGGTGGTGACGTACGGGAGGTTCTGGAGCGCGAGTGTCGTGCCCGCGGCGACCACGATGACGGGGACGGCCGCCATCAGGATGCGAGTGCGGCGGCGTTCGGGGGTCTGTTTTGGGGGCTTTTGGGGGTGGGGGTCGGGTGAGGGCTTGGGCTTGGGCTCGGGGTCGGTCTCAGGGGCTGTGGGGGGTGGGGTCGTTGCGAACGTGGTGCGTTGGGTCAGGAGTTTGTGGGTGGGGGACGGCCAGGTCGAGGGTGGGGAGGGGACGTGTTCGGCGGTGAGGTCCGTGAGTTCGGGCGCCGTCGGGCGGCCCTCCGGGTCCTTGTCCAGGCAGGCGGCGAGCACCTCGGCCAGCCGGGGGTCCCGCTCCCGTACCGGCGTCAGGTCCGGCTCGTCGTGCACGATGCGGTAGAGCGGGCTGCCCTCGGCCCCGTCCGCGAACGGCCAGCGGCCGCTCGCCGCGTACGCGACGAGCAGGCCCGCCGCGAAGATGTCGGACGCGCTGGTCAAACCCCGCTTCCCCGAGGCCTGTTCGGGGGACATGTACGCGGGCGTACCCACGACCAGGCCCGTCCCCGTCAGCCTGCTCTGCTCGGCGGCGCGGGCGATGCCGAAGTCGATGAGGGTGGCGCCGTCGAGGGTCAGCATGACGTTCGACGGCTTGAGGTCGCGGTGCACCATGTCCAGCTCGTGGACCGCCCGCAGACCCACGGCCACCTCTCGCAGGAGCCGCCACAGGGCATCGGGCGGCAGCGGGCCGCCGTGCTCCTCGACGGCCTCGGACAGCGTGATGCCGGGGACGTACGCGGTGGCGAACCACGGGGGTTCCGCGGTGCGGTCGCTCGCGAGGAGCGGTGCGGTGGCCCCGGCCGGCAGGCGCGCGAGGTTGTCCATCTCCTGGCCGAAACGGCGCAGGAACCCGCGGTCCTCGGCGACCACGGAGGCCAGCATCTGCTTGACGGCGGCGTACCGCCCGTCGACGACGCCGAGGTACACCCGGCCCATCCCGCCGGCGCCCAGCCTGCCCACCAGCGGGATCGTCCCGATCCGCCGCGGGTCCTGGGCGCGCAGCGGCTCGGCGCCGCTGCCCGTCAGGTCGAACCCGTCCGCCGCGCCTGCCCCGTTCACGCTCTCCCCGTCCACCGGCCTCCCCCGGGGCGGCCGGACCTGTGCCGGTCCGCGCGATCCCCCTCCGCTCGCGCGGACGTGTACAGGCCCGGCACCGGGTCAGTGTGGACCATCCGTCCGCCGGATTGGAAGATCTTTCTAGAAAAGCGTTTCAGTTTGCGCAGGACTGGCTTGCTTTACGCTGTTCGGCACGATGACCCCCAAGCAACAACGCGGTGCGGAAACCGCCGAACGCCTTCTGGACGCGGCGCTCCAGGTGTACGCCGAATCCGGTGAGCAGGGCGTCACCGTCAGCGCGCTGACCAGGACCAGCGGCATCAGTCTCGGCAGCCTCTACCACCACTACGGCAGCGTCGACGGCCTCATGAACGCCCTCGTCCTTCGCTGGCTGGACCGGCTGCTCGGCGAGCTGGCCGCGGGCGTGACGCGCGCCCGCAGTCCCCGGAGCGCCGTCCGCGCCCTGGTCCGTGTCTATCTGGACTTCGTGCGGGAGCATCCGGACGCCGCCCGGCTCGTGCACTCCTCGTACGCCGACCGGTTCGGGATGGCCCGGGCCAGGCAGCTGCGCGACGCCCAGGAGGCGAGGCTCTCCCCGATGGCCGAGTGGGTGAGGCGGCACGTCGAGGCGGGGACCATCGCGCCGCTGCCCGTGCCCGTGGTCGAGGCGCTGGTCATGGGGCCGGTCGTCGCCGTCGCGCGCCGCTGGCTGGCCGGCATCGACGACGTCGACCTCGACGAGGTGGCGCGGGTCCTGCCGGAGCGGATCTGGCTGTCGCTGAGCCCGTGAGGACGGTGCGGTGCATTGGTCCGTGAGGGCGGTGCGGTTCCTCAGGCCGTGGGGATGGTGCGTTCCTCAGGCTGTGAGTTCTGTTCGCCTATTCCTGTGTGCTCACTCCGGCATGGACTTTTACGTTCCTCTCGGGTCTTTCGTAATGGTCGAAAGTCCCGAGACGTGCACCGGAGTTGAGCTGACGCCCCGTTATCATCGGCGCATGACAGGCTCGTCGGCAGACTCGCATGCGCTTCGGACAAGGCCGGAATGAACGTCATTCGCGTACTCGTCGTCGATGACCAGCCGGTGATTCGCGCGGGCCTGCGCGCCTTGCTCGGCGCGGCCGACGACCTGATGGTCGTGGGCGAGGCGGCCGACGGCGCCGAGGCGGTGAGCATGGCCCGGGAACTCGTCCCCGACGTGGTGCTTCTCGACCTGCGCATGGCGGGTGTCGGCGGCATCGACGCGACGCTCCAGCTGACCAGGTCCACGCCCTCAGCGCGGGTTCTCGTGCTGACCGGCCACGACGCGGAGGACGCGGTGCTCGGCGCGTTCCGGGCCGGTGCTGCGGGGCTTCTCCTGAAGACGTCGACGCCACGGGAAATCGTCTCGTCCGTGCGTTCCGTCGCGGCCGGCGCGAGTGTTCTTTCGTATGCCGTGATGCAGCGTCTGATATCCCGTCCCGCGCCGCGTCCGCGTATTCCGCGCGTGGCGGAACTCGCCCAGAAAGTAGCGTCGTTCGGCGAGAGCGAGGTGAAGGTGCTCGCTCTGGTCGGCGCGGGAATGAGCAACAAAGAGATATCCGAGGCGCTGCATCTCTCGCTGACCAGCGTCAAGACGTACGTGTCGCGGATCCTCCGGCGCCTCGGCCTCGACAACAGGACGCAGGCGGCGATCCTCGCGTACGAGTTGGGGCTTTCGGTGGGGGAGGGGCGCGAGGGCGGAGGCAGGGAAGGGCGCGGGGACGGGCGTGGTGATGGACGCGGTGACGGGCGTGGTGATGGGCTCGGGGGTGGTGAGCGGGGAGCGGCGGAAGTTGATGTCGATTGTCTCCCTTTGATGCGTACTGTCCACTTTGGTGGTGCGTGACGCCGTTCGGCACACGGAACGCTGAATCCCAGCGCGTTCCGCACAACCGAAGGGTGACGCCGTGCAGGTCAAGGGCATTGAAGGCGTCCAAGGAGCCATAAGTGGCGTTGGTGGTGGGGTCGGCGGGGGTGGCGGGGGCCGCGGGGAGGCCGGTGACGCCGAGTTGTGCGCGCGGGTCCGGGCCGGGGACGCGCGGGCCTTTCGCGCGCTGTGGGAGCGGCACGTGCCGATGGCGCGGCAGTTCGCCCTGCGCTGGACGCACGGCAGCGCGGCCGACGCCGAGGACGCCGTGTCCGAGGCGATGCTCGGCCTCTTACAGGCCCTGCGCGGCGGGCGCGGGCCCGTCGGCAACGTGGCCGGCTATCTCAGGGTTTCCGTACGCCGCGCCGCCGCCCGCATCGCCTCGCGGTGCGGCCGGGAGGTGCTCGTCGCCGAACCGCCCGACCGGCCGGGCGAGAACGTCTGCCGGGCCGGGGCGTACTTCGACGCGCTCTGCGCGCGCGAGGCGTTCCTCGGGCTCTCCGAGCAGCGCCGCACCGCCCTGCGGCTCTTCGCCATCGAGGAGCGGGGCGCGGGGCACATCGGCGAACGGCTCGGCATCGCGCCCGCCGCCGCCTCCTCCCTCGTCTACCGCTCCAAGGAGGCGCTGCGCGCCGGTTATCTGCGGCGGCACGTGCGCCCCGCGAACGCGGAGTGCGCCGAGGTCATGGACCGCGTCGTGGCCTCCCTCCGGGGCCGCCCGGTACGGCGCCAGACCGCCGCCGTCGCCTTCCACCTCCGCCACTGCGCGTCCTGCCGGGAGGGGCGACGGCAACTGCGCGACGTGAATGCGGGGTTGCCGCAGCGGGGCGGGCGGGGGTGAGCGCGGCGCGCTGACGGCCCACCTCGCCCCACCTCACCGCACTCCGCCTCACCTCACCGGAAGAGCCGCCGCCACGTCTCCGGGCCCGGATAGCCGTCCGCCTCCCCGCCCCGCCAGCCCTGCGCCCGCTGGAACGCCTCCACGTTGCGCCGGTCGGCCTCGGACCAGCGCGGACCCGGGCCCTGCGTGTAGTGCCTGCCGTAGCCCTTCTTCATGAGCCGGCGCCCCAGTTCGGTCACGTGGGCGTTGGACTGGCCCGGCCGGAAGTGCTGCCTGCCGGGGAACGCCGACGTGTGCCCGGAGCCGCCGGAGCTCCCCGTGCCGGTCCCCTGGCCCCCGCCGATGTTCCGGCCCTTGCCCTCGACCAGATAGCGCCAGGTCGCCGGGCCCGGGATGCCGTCCGCCTCGGCGCCCCGCCAGCCCTGCGCCCGCTGGAACGCCTGCGTCGCCCTGCGGTCGGCGTCCGACCAGCGGGGCCCCGGGCCCACCTCGTAGAAGCGCCCGCCGCCGCGCTCGGCCAGCATCCGCCCCAGCCTCGTCACGTGGCTTCCGGAGGCGCCGGGGCCGAACGCGGACGTGCCGGGGAAGGCCGTGCCCGAGGAGCCGCCGGTGCCGCCGCCGGTGCCCCCGCCCGAACCGCCGCCGTCCGCCAGGTACTTGTAGCGGTACGGCACATAGCCGCCCGAGTGGTTCCAGTACGCGTAGGGAGTGGTCCGCTTCAGCGTGTGCGGGCGCGTCTGCTCGTACGCCACGTACCGGGTCTTCGGCGCGTCCGCCCAGCCGCCGAAGATCGTCACGTGCGACCCCGCGCCCGGGTTGGCCGGGTTGTGGAAGAGCAGCATGTCGCCGGGGCGCAGCTCGTTCTTGCTGATGCGGACGCCGTACGAGGCGAGGCTGCCGGTCCACTGGTTGCCGCCGAGCCCCCAGGCCATCGAGACGAAGCCCGAACAGTCCTTGCGGTAGCCCTGGTAGTACGCGCCCATGCTGTACGAGACCCGCGCGTCCACCCACGTCTGGGCGCGGGCGAGGATCTGGGCGCGCGTCAGGCGCATCGGCGTCGACGCCGTGCGGGCGGCCGCCGCCTGGGCGAACAGCGGGCCCGGCGTGCCCTGTCCCGGCGGCAGCGGGGTCTGCGTCGCGACGGGCGGCTGCGCCAGGGCGTGCGCGGCGCCGGTGCCCGCGCCGGTCAGGACGGCGCCGAGCGCGACGACGGCGGCGGCGCGCGTACTGGTCCGGGAGCCGCCGCTCGCGCGCAGGGCGAGCCGCTCCCGCGCGCAGCCGGGACAGGGGCAGTCGCGCGCGGCGGCTATGTCGTCGAAGACGGGTGCCTCAGTGATGACGGGTGCCTCAGTGATGACGGGTGCCTCAGTGATGACGGGAGCGTCAGTGATGACGGGTGCGTCGTGGAGCTGGGTGCTCACATCGCCCTCCATGGGTCGAACGGGGAGAAAAGGGGTGCCATGGGAGAGGAGTGGCGCGGGAGGCGGTTATGACGCGGTTGGGCCGGGGAGCGATCGACCATGGGCGAAGAAGAGGGTGAGGCGGCGGATGCGGATGCGGATGCGGGTGCGGGCAAGGGTGGCGCGGGTGGTGCGAGCGGCGTGACCGGTGCGGCCGACGTCTTCGCGACCGCCGAGGAGATCGCCGCGCGGCACGGGCTGCGGCCGCTGCCGGTGGAGGGCGGACTGTTCCGGCGGACCTGGGCCGGACCCCCGGACGCGGCCGGGCGCCCCGCAGGGACGGCGATCGTCGTGCTCCTGACCACCGCGCCCGGCGACTTCTCCGCCCTGCACCGGCTGCCCGTCGACGAGGTCTGGCACTTCTACGAGGGCGACCCGCTGGAACTGCTGCTCCTCGCCCCCGAAGGCTCGGACCGCACGGCCGTCCTGGGCCCCGGCGGACAGGTGCAGCTGGTGGTGCCCGCCGGGACGTGGATGGGGGCGCGGGCCGTGGCCGGCGGGCGGTACGGGTGGGCGCTGTTCGGGACGACCATGGCGCCGGGGTTCCTGCCCGAGGATTACGAGGGCGGGGATCCGGAGGCGCTGAGCGCGCGGTATCCGGGGCGCGCGGGGCTCATCCGGGAGCTGTGCCGGGCCGGGGAGCCGCTGACGATGACGGAAGAGGACGGGCTCTATGAGTGACGGGGCGACGACGGGCGGCGGGGTGACGAGGGGCGGCGGGGCGACGAAGGACGGCGATGCGGCGACGGGCGGCAGGGCTGCGACAGGGCCGGGATTGCCGCGGGACGCGTCCCTGCCCGGACTGCCCGGTCGCGTCGCCCTGGTCACCGGGGCGAGCGGCGGCATCGGGGCCGGTGTCGCCCTGCGGTTCGCGCAGGCCGGGGCGGCGGTCGTCGTCCACTACCGGCGGGGCGAGGAGCGGGCCCGTGAGCTGGTCGGGCGGATCACGGCGGCGGGCGGTGACGCCGTCGCCGTACCGGCTGACCTGACGCGGGAGGACGAGTGCCACCGCCTCGTCGAGGAGGCGTACGCCTGGCGGGGGCGCCTGGACGCGCTGGTCAACAACGCGGGGATCCAGCCGGTGCAGGCGCTCGCAGGGATGACCGCGGAGGACTGGCGGCGGCTGGCGGAGGCGAACGTGACGAGTGCGTTCTGCTGCACGCAGGCCGCCGCCGGGCTCATGGCGGAACAGGACGGCGGCGGCACGGTCACGCACATCGCGTCCATCGAGGGATCGCACCCCGCCCCCGGCCACGCGCACTACAGCGCGTCCAAGGCCGCCCTCATCATGTTCGCCCGCTCGGCCGCCCTGGAGTACGGGCCGCGCGGCATCCGCGTCAACAGCGTCTCGCCCGGCCTGATCGACCGGCCGGGCCTCGCCGGTGACTGGCCCGAGGGCGTGGCGCGCTGGGGCGCGGCGGCGCCCCTCGGACGGCTCGGGAGGCCCGAGGACATCGGCAGCGCCTGCGTGTTCCTCGCCTCGGACGCGGCGTCCTGGATCACCGGGACGGACCTCGTGGTGGACGGCGGGGTGGGCGCACGGCCCACCTGGTAGACGAGGCCCGCTTGGTAGACCAGGCCCACCCGGTAGACCAGGCCCACCGGGCGGCCGCGGCCCACCGGGCGGACGCGACCCCACCGGGTGGACCGGGCGTGGGCCAGGGCCTCAGCGGTCCAGATACGCGAGGACCGCGAGCACGCGCCGGTTGTCCGTGTCCGAGGGCGGCAGCCCCAGCTTGGGGAAGATGTTGCCGATGTGCTTGGCGACGGCCTTCTCCGTGATGAACAGGGCTTCCGCGATGCCCGCGTTGGAGCGCCCCTGCGCCAGGCACTCCAGGACCTCGCGCTCGCGCGCGGTGAGCGTCGCCATGGCCGTGTCGCGGTCCTTGCGGACCATCAGCTGGGCGACCACCTCGGGGTCCATCGCGGTGCCGCCCGCCGCGACGCGCTCGATCGTGGAGACGAACCGGGCGCCGTTGGAGACCCGGTCCTTCAGGACGTAGCCGACGCCCGTGGAACCGTTCGCCAGCAACTCGTGGGCGTACAGGGGCTCCACGTACTGCGAGAGCAGCAGTACCGGCAGGCCCGGCACCCGCTCGCGGGCCGTCAGCGCGGCGCGCAGCCCCTCGTCGCTGAAGCCCGGCGGGAGCCGGACGTCGACGATCGCGACGTCCGGCCGCAGGTCCGTGAGCGCGGCGAGCAGCTCGGGGCCGTTGTCGACGGCCGCCACGACCTCGTGCCCGAAGGCGGTGAGGAGACGGCTGATGCCGTCCCTCAGCAGGAAGTGGTCTTCGGCGAGGACAACGCGCACGGCACCTCCAGCGTCACGATGGTCGGCCCGCCGGGCGGGCTGCTCACGGCGAGGACGCCGTCGAAGGTCGCCAGGCGCTCCTCGATGCCGCGCAGGCCGCCGCCGCGGGCCGGGTCGGCGCCGCCGTGGCCGTCGTCGGTCACGGTGACGCGCAGGGTGCCGGCGTCCCCCGGCCCGTCGCCCTCGTGCCGGACGTCGATCCAGGCCCGCTCCGCGCCGGAGTGCTTGGCCGCGTTGGCCAGGATCTCCGAGACCGCGAAGTACGCGGCCGACTCGACCGGCGGTTCGGGGCGCACGGGCAGCTGGGCGTCGACCTCCGTCCGCAACGGGCTGATCAGCGCCAACGACCGTACGGCGTCGGCGAGTCCGCGGTCCGCGAGGATCGGCGGATGGATGCCGCGGACCAGGTCGCGCAGCTCCTGGAGGGCCTTGGCGGAGTTCTCGCGGGCCTCGGCCAGCAGGGCGCGGACGGCCGCCGGGTCGGATTCGAGGAGGTGCTCGGCGGCGTCCAGGGTCATGCCCATCGCCACGAGCCGGACCTGCGCGCCGTCGTGCAGGTCGCGCTCGATGCGGCGGATCTCCGCCATCCGCGTGTCGACGGCGGCGGACCGGGTGGTGGTCAGATGGTCGATGCGGTCCGCCATCTCGGCCATCTCCGCGCGCAGTTCGCCCTCGCTCGGGGCGAGCATCGCGCGCAGCCAGTGCTCGTGCAGCCGGACGGCGCGGGGCGCGGCCCAGTGGACCGCGAGGGGGAACTGAAGGGCGCCGAGCACACCGGCGAGGACGGCGGTGGGCCAGTCCTGGACCGGCACGAAGAGATACCAGATGTTGCCCCACTCCTCGGAGAGCCGCGCCCCGAACGCCGCCGTGACCAGCCCCCACACCCCGCTCAGGACCAGGGCGAGGGGACCGAAGGCGAGGGGCCCGCCGACCCACGGTTCGAGCCCGGCCCAGCGCCGGTCGCGCCACACCTGGCCCTCGCGGCCCGCGAGCCGGGCCCGCAGGGCGAGTCCGGCGGTGACGGGGTCACTCGTGCGTTCCCCGGTACGCCCGGTGGTGGCGGCGTCCCCCGTACGCCCGGTGGCGGCGCCGTCCCCCGTACGCCCGGCGGGCAGTTCGCGGGGGTACGGCGCAGGGAAGGCGCGGCCCGACCACTGCTCGGCCAGCGCGCGCTGCCGGTCGGCGAGCCGGCGCAGCCGCCGCATGGGGGCGGGGAGCAGCCGCGCCGTCGCCCGGCTCCCGCCGAGGAGCTGGACGTGCCCGATCCACAGCGAGACCCAGCACGCCCTGAAGGACAGCCTCCACAGGAGAAGGGACCGTTTGAACGCGCTGACACCCGTCCTGCTGTCACGTGCCCGGCCCGACGCGTGGCCTGCCCGGCCCGACGCGTGGCCTGTGCTGTCCGACGCGTGGCCTGTGCTGTCCATGGACTCCCCCTCGCATGTGAACGGCGGTTTCATGCGGTCCGCGGATTCATTATCGAGCGGCACGGGGCCGGAAGTCGGTGGTGAAAACTCCCCTCTTGGAGCGGGGCGCCTCGGGGGAGGGGCGGCGCCTCAGAGGCGGGACAGCCACGCGCGGACCGCCGCGTCGAAGTCGTCGGGGCGCTCCAGGTTCGGCAGGTGGGCCGCCGACTCCACGACGTGCAGGGCGGAGTCGGGGAGCGCGGCGTGCATGGCCTCGGCGTCGGCGACCGGGGTGTACGTGTCCTCGCGGCCCACGACGACCAGCGACGGGACGGTGACCCGGGTCAACAGCTCCTGGTAGTCGGGGCGTTCGGCCCGGCCGCGCAGGGCCGCCGCGGCCCCCTCGGGCGGGGCGGCCAGCATCATCCGGTGGACGTGCGCGGACGCCTCCGTGTTGTACGGGGCCACCATCTTGTCCCGGACCTCGTCCGCGTACCCCCGCATGCCCTCGGCGAGGAGCCGGTCCGCCAGCGCGTTGCGGAACGCCTTGCCCTGCGGGGTCTCGGCCGTGGGGAAGGTGTCCGCGAGGAGCAGGCCCGTGAGGCGCTCGGGGAAGAGGCGGTGGCACTCCATCACGAGCTGGCCGCCCATGGAGAGCCCGCCGAGCGCGCACGTCCCCACGCCCAGATGGTCCAGGAGCGCCGCGACGTCCTCGGCGAACGTGGCGAACGCGGTGGTGCCGGGGACGACGGTCGTCGCGCCGTAGCCGCGCAGGTCCGGGGTGATGACGCGGTGCGTCGTGGAGAACGCGGTGCGCTGGGGCGCCCACATGGAGCGGTCGAAGGGGTGGCCGTGCAGGAGGACGAGGGCGGGAGCGTCGGCGTCGCCCTCGTCGTCGTAGCCGATCGTGATGCCGTTGAGCTGCGCGGTTGCCATGAGGGGAGGCTAGGCGCGGCGTTGTCGGCGGTGCAATAGGATCTTTGCTCTCGGTGCAATGTGCGTGCGGGGTCGCGCGCGGTCGTGGGGGTGGGGTGCGATGGTCCGGCGGGAGGACTACCGGCGGGTCGCCGACGAGGTGGCCCGGGAGATCGAGGACGGAGTCCTGCGCCCCGGGCAGCAGTTGCCGCCCCAGCGCCTCTTCGCCCGCCGCAGACGCATCGCCAACTCCACCGCCATCCGCGTGTACGGGGAGCTGGTGCGGCGCGGTCTGGTGGTCGGCGAGGTGGGGCGCGGCACCTTCGTGCGGGCCGCGGAACCGCACCCCGGCGGTGCCGCCCTGACCGAGGGACCGGCCGGTCCACCCGCGCCCGCCGCCGTCAATCTTGAGCTCAACTACCCGGTCGTGGCAGGGCAGTCCGAACTCCTGGGACGCTCCCTCGCGCCGCTCCTGCGGCCCGACGTGCTGCTGGAGGCGACCCGCACCGCCGCGCCCGCCGGTACCCCGCGGGCGCGCGAGGCCGCCGCCGGCGTGCTCGCCCGGAGCGGCTGGCGGCCCGAACCGGAGCGGGTGCTCTTCGCCGGGAACAGCCGGCAGGCCATCGCCGCCGCGCTCTCCTCGCTTGCTCGGCCCGGCACGCGCGTCGGCGTCGAGGAGGTGACGTACCCCCTGGTCAAGGCCATCGCCGGGCAGCTCGGCCTGCGGCTCGTGCCCGTCGCCGTGGACGAGCAGGGCATGCGGCCCGACGCGCTCGCCGCCGCCCACCGCGCCGCCTCCCTCGCCGCCGTCTACGTCCAGCCCACCCTCCAGAATCCGCTTTCGGTGACGGCGGGAGAGGAGCGGCGGCAGCAACTAGCTTCTGTCATTGGGGAGTTGGAGCTGTCCGTCGTGGAGGACGGCACCTGGGGGTTCCTCGCCGAGGACGCGCCCGCGCCGCTCGCCGCGCGGGTGCCCGAACGCGTCGTCTTCGTCGACAGCCTCTCCAAGCGGCTCGCCCCCGGCCTCACCATCGGCATGCTTGCGGCCCCGCCCGGCCACCTCGACGCCCTGGAGCGCGCGCTGCGCTCGGGGGCGTGGACGGCGGCGGCGTTCAACCTGGAGGCGGCTGTGCGGTGGGCCGGTGACGGGACCGTGGCGGCGCTGGCCGGGGCCAAGCGCGCCGACGCGGCCGCGCGCCACCGGATCGTGCGCGAGCGGCTGCTCGACGCGGGCGTCAAGGGGCGCTTCCGTACCGATCCCCGCGCCTATTACTGCTGGTGGGAGCTGCCCTCGCCGTGGCGCGCCGACACCTTCGTCGCGGCGGCGGCCGCGCGCGGCATCGCCGTCACGCCGGGCTCGGCCTTCGCGGTGGGCGACCACCGCGCGCCGGACGCGGTACGGATCGGGCTCGCGTCGCCCCCGCCGGAGGTGCTGGACGAGGCGTTGGGGACGCTCGCGGGGATCGTCGTACGCGGGTAGGGCCCTCGTGCGGCGCGGTTAGAGCCCTCGTACGGTTCGAGGAGTCCCCTCGTGCGATGCGAGGAGCCCCCTCGTACGGTGCGAGGAGAGCCCTCTCGTCGCGTGAGCAGAACCCTCCTGCGCGGAAGCGGGCGTCAGGGGCGGCGGGGGCGGGTCAGCAGCGACCTGATCGCCGCCGTGACCTCGCCCGGCGACTCCTCCGCCATGAAGTGGCCGCACGACACCGTGCGGTGCTCCAGGTCCGGGGCCCACGTCTGCCAGAGCGCGGCGGCGTCGAAGCCGAGCGCGGCGCCCCAGTCCTGCTGGAGCACGGTGACCGGCATGCGCAGGGTGCGGCCCGCGAGGCGGTCGGCCGTGTCGTGCTCGACGTCGACGGTCGCCGAGGCGCGGTAGTCCGCGACGATCGAGGGGACCGCCTCGCGCGACGCCCTGAGGTAGGCCGCCCGGACGTCCGCGGGGATCGCCGCGGGGTCGCGGGTCCACAGGTCGAGGAAGTACCCGAAGAACTCGTCCGCCGCGCCCGCGATCATCCGCTCGGGCAGGCCGGGCGGCTGCGCCATCAGATACAGGTGGAAACCGACCGCCGCGGAGGTGCCGCGCATGACCTCCCACATGTCGAGCGTCGGCAGGACGTCGAGCGAGGCGAGGTGGGTGACCGCCTCCGGGTGGTCGAGGGCCGCCCTGATCGCCACCAGGGCGCCCCGGTCGTGGCCCGCGAGCGCGAAACGGTCGTGCCCGAGCGCGCGGGCGAGCGCGACGACGTCGGCGGCCATGGTCCGCTTGGAGTACGTGTCCTCGCCGGTGGCGGCGGGCTTGTCGCTGGCGCCGTAGCCGCGCAGGTCGGGACAGATGACCGTGTGGTCGGCGGCCAGGTCGGCGGCGACGTGGCGCCACATGAGGTGGGTCTGGGGGAAGCCGTGGAGGAGGACCACGGGGGAGCCGGTGCCGGCGACCGCGGCGGTGAGGGCGACGCCCTCCGCCACCTCGATCCGGTGCCGGGTGAAGCCTTCGACGCGGGGTTCGCGGGGGTTCTCGTTCATGCGTCGAGCCTGCGCCGCGTGGATCAGCAGCGGATCAGCGGCGACTGAGCGCACCGCTCTGAGCAGGTACGTTGGCGATGTGCCAGCGCAGGAAGCAGAGGGCTCGGCCCGCCCGGGGCCGGTGACGGTGGGCTTCACCGTGCTCGGGGAGCTGGGCGCCCACGGGCCCGACGGGCTGCCGCTCGCCCTCAAGGGGCCCATGCACCGGGCCGTGCTCGCCCGCCTGCTGGTCGCGCGCGGCCGCGTCGTCCCGCTGGAGCTGCTGGTCGACGACCTCTGGGAGGACCCGCCCGCGCGGGCCGTCGGCACGATCAGGACGTTCGTCTCCGACCTGCGCCGCGCCGTCGAACCGGACCGGCCGCCGCGGGCCCCCGCCCGCCTCCTGGTGACGGCCGGGCCCGGCTACGCCCTGCGCGCGGCGCCGGACGCGGTGGACGCGTGGCGGTTCGAGGCGGCGGTACGGGCCTCGGGGGAACTGCTCGACGCCGGGCGGCCCGGGGCGGCGGTGGCGCGGCTCGACGAGGCGGCGGCGCTGTGGCGCGGGCCCGCGTACGCGGAGTGGGCCGGTGCGTGCTGGGCGCGGGCGGAGGCCGCGCGGCTCGACGGGCTGCGGGCGCTCGCGGTGGAGCGGCGGGCGGCGGGGGCGCTGGCGCTGGGCCGTGCCGCGGACGTGGTGCTCGACCTGGAGGCGCAGGTCGCGGAGCACCCCTGGCGGGAGGAGGCGTGGCGGCTGCTCGCGCTCGCGCTGTACCGGGAGGGACGGCAGGGCGACGCGCTGGAGGCGCTGCGGAAGGCCCGGCGGGTGCTGGTCGAGGAGCTGGGGGTGGATCCCGGGGCGGGGCTCCGGGAGGTCGAGGCGAGGGTACTTGCGCAGGACCCCGGGCTCACTCCCGCCAGGAAGGCGGCGGCTCCGTCCGTGCCCGTGGCCGTGGATTTCGTGGGGCGCGAGCGGGAGCTGGCCGCGCTGGAGGAGGCGGCCCGCGCGGTCGCCGCGGGGCGGCGGTGCGGTCTCGTGCTGGTGTCCGGCGACGCGGGCGCGGGCAAGACGGCCCTGGCCGAGCGGCTTGCGGAGGGACTCGGGAACGCGGGCTGGCGCGTGGGGTGGGGCCGTTGCCCGGAGGGAGTGGGGGTGCCGGCCGGGTGGCCGTGGGGGCGGGTGTTGGCCGAGTTGGAGGGGGAGGGGGAAGGGGAAGGGGGTGGTGGCGGTGGTGTCGTTTCCGGTGGTGGCGATGGTGATCGTGGTGTGGCTTCCGGTGCTGCCGGACGCGGTGGTGGCGTGGCTTCTGGCGGTGGAGGCGGCAGTGGCGTCACACCTGGCGGGGGCGTGGGTCGCGGTGGTGCCGTTTCCGGGGGTGCTCGATACGGCGGTGGCGTCGTCTCTGGAGCCGTCGCCTCGGGCGGCGGTGGCGCAGGTGCCGCCCCCGGCGGTGGTGGCGGGGGCGGGGCCCCCGGCGGTGGCAGCCGTGGCGTGGCTTCTGGCGGTGACGGAGGTGTCGTTGCCGGTGGTGCCGGATACGGCAGTGGAGTGACTTGCGGCGGTGGCGGATACGGCGGTGGAGGCCTCGTTTCCGGTGGCGTTGGAGGTGGCACCGCTTCCGGCGGTGGTGGAGGTGGCGTGACGTCCGGGGGTGCCGGACGCGGCGGTGACGTCGCCACCGGCGGGGATGCCGGGCAAGGGGGCGAATCCCTCGCCGGGCGGTTTCTGCGGTATCAGGAGCTCGTCGGACGGCTCTCCCGGCTGTCCCGCCGTTCCCGCCCGCTGCTCGTCGTCCTCGACGACCTCCAGTGGGCCGACGAGGAGACGCTGGAGGCGCTGGGGGTGCTGGTCGGGGACCGTGGGCCCGACGGGGCCGACGCGGCCGTGCTGGTGGTCGGGACGTACCGGCGTACCGAAGTACCGCCCCGGCTCACGGAGTTCCTCGGGCGGGCGGCCCGCGCCGAGCCCGTGCGCGTGGTCCTGGACGGCCTCACGGAGGAGTCCGTCGCGGCGCTCGTGCGCGCCGTGGGCCGGCGCGGCGCGGACGACGCGACCGCCCGCGCCATCCACGCCCGCAGCGGCGGAAACCCCTTCTTCGTACGGGAGTTGGCGCGGCTCCACGACGATGAGGGCGAGGCGGCGCTCTCCCGGGTCCCGGCCGGCGTGCGCGACGTCATCCGGCAACGGCTCGCGGGACTGCCGGAGGCGGTGCGGGAAGTGCTGCGGCAGGCCGCCGTCGTGGGGGCGGGCGAGGGCGTGGAGCCGGAGCTCCTCGTGCCGCTCGCCGGAGGCGACGAGGCCGCCGTCCTCGACGCCGTCGACTGCGCGCTGCGCCGCGGGTTCCTGGTCGAACTCGACGCGGACCGGGTCGGGTTCGCCCACGACCTCGTACGCGAGACGCTCCACGAGGACACCTCGCGCGCCCGCCGCGCCCGCTGGCACACGGCCGTCGCCGAGACCCTTCGATCGCGGCGCCCCGACGACGTGACCGCCCTCGCCGGGCACTACCTCCGCGCGGGCACCCGGGCGACGGCCCGCCGAGCCGTCCACTACGCCCGCCTCGCGGCCCTGCGCGCGGAACGGGACGTCGCCCCGCACCGCGCGGCCCGCCTGTGGGAGGCGGCGCTGGCGGCGGAGCGGCGCACCGCGGAGCAGGCCCCCGCCGACCGCCTCGCCCTCCTCATGGGCCTCGTCCGCAATCTCGCCGTCACCGGGGACCTCGCCCGCGCCCGCGCGTACCGCTCCGACGCCCTCGCCGACGCCGAGCGCATCGGGGATCCCGCGCTGACGGCCCGCGTCGTCGGCGCGTTCGACGTGCCCGGCATCTGGACCCGCAACGACGACGAGGACCTGTCCCGCCGCGTCGTCGACGCCGCCGAACGTGCCCTGCGCGCCCTGCCCGACGGCTCCGCCGCCCTGCGCTGCCGGCTGCTCGGCACCCTCGCGATGGAGCTGCGCGGCTCGGCGGCACCGCGCGGACGGGCGGCCGCGGAGGAGGCCGAGGCCCTCGCGCGCGGGCTCCAGGACGACGAGCCCGCCCTCCTCGGCCTCGCCCTCAACGCCCGCTTCATGCACACCTTCCAGCGCGCCGGGCTCGCCCCCGAACGGCTCGCCGTCGGGCGGGAGCTGGTCGCGTTCGCCGGGCGGCGCGGGCTCGTCTCCTTCGAGGTCCTCGGTCACCTCATGTGCCTCCAGGCGCTCTGCGCCCTCGCCGACCTCGTCGCCGCCGACGCCCACGCCCGCGCGGCCGAACGGCTCGCCGAGCGCTACGACCTGCCCCTCGTCGGAGTGTTCACCGAGTGGTACGCCGCGCTGAAGCTCGCCGTGTCCGGGCGGACGGAGGAGGCCGGAGCGGCCTACGTCGCCGCCGCCGAACGCCTCCCCGGCACCGGGATGACCGGCCTGGCGGACGGGCTGCTGCCGTTCGCCCTGCTGTGCCTGCGGGTGGAGCGGGGGAGCGACGGACCCGCCGAAGGAGGGGTCGGAGAGGGGGACTTCGGGCCGTACGCGCCCTGGGCGCGGCCCGTCCGCCCCGCACTGATGCCCGCCTCACCGCCCGACCTGCTCCTGGAGGCCCGCCTCTGCCTGCGGGCCAGGGCCGCCGTCGCGGACGGCGGGGACCAGGGCCTCATGGCGCGGCTGTACGACGAACTCCTCCCCGCCTGCGGCCAGTTGGCCGGTGCCGGGAGCGGGCTGCTCAGTCTCGGGCCCGTCGACCGGTACGCCGGTGACCTCGCCGCCGCGCTCGGCCGCGAGGAGGTCGCCGCCGCCCATCACGAGCGGGCCCGCGCCCTGGAGCGCCGTCTGGCGCGGTGAGCGGCGTGCCGCCCGGCCTCAAAGACCGGCCACGCGCCGAGCCGTCCGGCCTCAAAGACCGGCCACGCGCCGAGCCGTCCGGCCTCAAAGACCGGCCACGCGTCGGAGCACCGGCCCTCAGGACCGGCCAAGCCTCGGCGCACCCGCCCTCAGGCCGCCAGCCCCGCCCTCAGACCGTCGGCCCCGTCCCTCAGGACGCCAGCCCCGCCTGATGCGCGAGCAGTGCCGCCTGCACCCGGCTGTCGCTGCCCGTCTTGTCGAGGACCGCGGCCACGTGCGTCTTGACCGTGCCCACGCCGATGCCGAGCCGCAGTCCGATCTCCAGGTTCGGCAGGCCCGCCCCGAGCATGGCGAGCACCTCGCGCTCCCGGGCGGTGAGGGCGGCCAGGCGGTCGTCCGGCGAGGGCGCGGCGGACGCGGCGGACGCGTCGGGCGCCGCCGGGGAACCGCCCTGAAGCATCCGCTTGATGACCGTCCCGGTCACCCCGGGCGACAGCACCGCGTCACCGGCCGCCGCCGCCCGCACGGCGCGGATCAGCTCGTCCGGGCCCTCGTCCTTGAGGAGGAAGCCGCCCGCGCCCGCCCGCAGGGCCCGCGTCACGTTCTCCTCGTCGCCGAACGTGGTGAGCATGACGACCTGCGGCCTCGGATCCAACTCGGTCAGCGGGCCGATCGCCGCGAGGCCGTCGAGGACGGGCATGCGGATGTCGACGAGGGCGACGTCGGGGTGGAGTTCGGCGGCGAGCGTGACCGCCTCCGCGCCGTTCACGGCCTCGCCGACCACCTCGATGCCGTCGGCGTGCTGGAGGATCATGCGGACACCGTGCCGGATCATCTCCTCGTCGTCGGCGAGCAGGACGCGGATCGTCGGTGGCGTCGTCATGGGTGCTCCTCGTTCCTGGTGCCCGCGGTGGGGCCGTCCGCCGCCCCGCGTTCCTACGGGCGGGCCAGCGGCACCGTGAAGTGGTCGATGGACGTCAGGACATCATCGTTGAAACAGTAGCGAGTCACCGCAAAACGGGCAGTGTCCGACTCCTCGTCCGACTCCTCGTCCGCCCCGCCGCTCCCCACGTTCGGATAGAGACAGCTCGTCGTCCCCGCGGGCCGCGCCGGTTCGCGGCCGGCCGCCGCCGCCCGCACCGCCTCGCTGTCCAGCGGCACCGAACGCTCCACCTCCGCCTTCGACATCCCGAGGCGCACCTCCTGGCGCTCCGCCAGGTTCGGGCCCGGCTGCGCCTCGGTCACCAGGCCCAGTCCGAGGCCGAGCATCAGGGCCACGCCGCCCATCCCGAGCAGCGTCGTCAGCACGCCCGCGATCCGCCCCGGCAGCCCGCCGACCGCGCCCTCCTCGGCGGTCGTGTCCGGCAGCGGCGGCCCCGGCGGCTCCTCGGACCCGTCCCGGCCCGCGCCGTCCGCGCACGCCCCGGGGCCCGTCGGGATCGCCGCCGTCACCTCGAAGCCCCCGCCGGGCACCGTCTCCGCCCCGAACGTGCCGCCCAGCAGCGCCACCCGCTCCCGCAGCCCGACCAGACCGCGCCCGGTGCCGAGTCCGGTCGCCGCCGCCGGAGGCTCCGGCGGCGCCTCATTGCGTACGACGATCTCCACCCGTTCGTCGGAGTGCGTGACGCTCACCGTGACCCGCGCCCCGGTCGCGTACCGGTGCACGTTCGTCAGCGACTCGCGGACCACCCGGTGCACCGCCCTGCGCACCGAGGCGCCCTCGGCCGTGCCCAGGTCGGGGCCCCGCCAGGTGAGCGTCACCGGGATGCCGCCGCCGCGCGACTCCTCGACCAGGGCCTCGATGTCGGGGCGGGTGCCGGTCGCGTCGGTGAGGGCGTTCGTGCCGGTGTCGCGCCCCAGCGGGCCGAGTACGCCGAGGACCTCGCGCAGTTCGTTCATCGCGTCCCGGGTCGCCTTGCGCAGCAGCGTCGCCTCGTCGCGCAGCTCGGGGGCCTGCTTGGACAGGGCCAGTTCGAGCCCGCCCGCGTGCAGCGAGATCAGGCTCAGGCGGTGGCCCACCAGGTCGTGCATCTCGGCGGCGATCCGCGAGCGCTCGTGGATGCGGGACTCGCTGTCGGCGAGGCGGCGCGCCTGCTCGGCCGCCGCGGTCCGCTCCCGCAGCGCCCGCACCAGCCGGTCCTGCTGCCCCGCCGCCGTGCCGACCAGGCCCGGCACGATTACCGTCACCGCGGCGAGCATCGCGCCGAGCGCGAGGCCGTACTGCCAGCTGCCGACGGCGAGCGGCCGTGCGGTCACCGTCGCCACCAGCATCGTCAGCGCGGACGCGGTGAGCAGCGCGGCCACGCGGCGGCGCGGCTCCGCCAGCTGCCGGGCCGCCGGGTAGGCCGCCACCGCGACGAGCAGACCGGCCGGCGGCATCGCCCCGGCGAGCGCGGCCAGCGCGAGCAGGCTCCCCACCGGGAAGCGCCGCCGCACCACGAGCGCGAGCAGCACCAGGACGCCGTACGCGAGCTTGCCGGAGCGCGGCAGCTGGGTCACGGCGGAGCTGGTGCCGGAGTACGAGAGGACGAGGAGGGCGCCGCCCGCGAGCGCCTCCAGGGCGGCGCGGACCAGGTGCCAGGTGGCGTAGGGCTCGGGGGAGAAGGGGGAGGAGGGGGAGAGGGGGGAGAGGGGGGAGCGAAGGGACCGGGGCGGGGCGGCGGGGCGGTGCATATCGTCAAGTATTGGACAGGGGGAGCCGTCCTCTCCGTACATCTTGAGGTGGATGCCGCGTGCGACCTCTGTCTTTCGGCAGAGGCGGAGGTTCGTCCCCGGGCCGTACGGAATCGGGCGCAGGGGCGCGAAGACTGGTCCCATGCCCCTGAACAAGAAGAAGGCCGGCGTCATCGCCCTCACCACGGCCGGCTGCCTGGCCGCCGCCGGTGCCGTCGCCGTCGCGGCGCCCGCGCTCAAGGACAGCGCGCTGATGCCGGACGCGGTCAGCGAGCACGTCTTCAAGGAGAAGACGAAGGCGTTCGTGACGGCGGCGGACGCGCCCGGCAAGGGCGACGACCTGGCGTTCGTGCTGCCCTCGTGGGTCCCGAAGGACGCCAGGAGCGTCAAGGTGAAGGTGAAGACGACCGGTGACGCGAAGCTGATCCGCTTCACGCTGCCGAACGGGGAGAGCCTTCGGGGGAGCGGGACGGGGACGGGGAGCGGGGCGGGGAGCGGGACGGGGTGCGGGGCCGGCGGCGGGAAGGCGTCCGGTGCTGGTGCTGGTGCTGGTGCCGGTGCGGGTGCGGGTGCGGGTGTCGGTGCGGTCCGGGTCGGTGACCCGGTGCTCGACGCGCCGTGGTGGCCGGACCGGACGCCGTCGAGGTCCCGCCTGGAGTGCGGCGACGTCCACCGGTACCGGGTCGCGGTCGACGGGAACACCGTGTACGCGTGGACGAACGGGGACCGGTCCCCGGTGCGGGGCACGCACTAGCGGGCCCGCGCCCGCACCGGCGCGACGGCCACTGGACCCGTGCGACGGCCGCTCGACCGGTGTGACGGCCACTTATCAGGATCCTGTCAGGCCGCCGTCCTGATCCCGTTTGCCCGGCGGGGCCCGCCTATCCTCAACGCCATGTGCGCTTTTGTCCTGGTCGCGGAGGACGACGAGAAACAGGCCGAGCTGGTCCGCCGCTATCTGGAGCGCGAGGGGCACACGGTCGCCGTCGTCCACGACGGGTCCGCCGCCCTCGCGGAGGTGCGGCGCAGGCCGCCGGACGTGCTGATCCTCGACGTGATGATGCCCGGCACCGACGGCCTGGAGGTCACCCGCAGACTGCGGGACGGGAGCGGGCCGCCGGAGCTGACGCGGCTGCCGGTCCTGATGCTGACCGCGCGCTCCACCGAGGACGACCTGCTCCTGGGCCTGGACCTCGGCGCGGACGACTACCTCACCAAGCCGTACAGCCCGCGCGAGCTGATGGCCCGGGTGCGCACGCTGCTGCGCCGCGCGGGCGGCATCCACGCGCCGCTGCCGGACGCCGACCGGCGGATCCTGCGCGCGGGCGGGCTCGTCGTCGATCCGGTGCGGCACGAGGTGACGGTCGACGGGCGTCCGGTCGACTGCACGCCGGGCGAGTTCGACCTGCTGACCGCGCTCGCGGAGGAGCCGGAGCGGGTCTTCACCCGGCCGCAGCTCCTCGACCGGGTGCACGGCTCGTCCGGCTACATATCCGTCCGCACGGTCGACGTGCACATCCTCAACCTCCGCAAGAAGATCGAGGCCGACCCGCGCCGGCCGGAGCGGCTCCTGACGGTCTTCGGGGTGGGGTACAAGTTGGCGAGTACGAGTACGAGTACGAGTACGCGCACCCCTACGGGGACGGGGGCCGCGACCGGCGTCGGCGTCGACGCGGGTGTCCCGCGAACCGGCGCCGCCGTGAACGGGGCGGCGGCGCGGCGTGGCGCGTGACATACCGCTCCGCAAGAGCCTGCTCGCCCGCCTCCTCGCCGTCTCCGTCCTGGTCTCCGTCGGCTCGATCGCCGCGACCGCCTGGCTCGCCGCGCAGACCACGACCGGCGCGCTGCGCCAGGAGCAGGGGCAGGTCCTCGCCGACGACGCCCGCATCTACGACAAGCTCCTCGGCGTCGGCGCGAGCGCGCCGCAGTGGCGGGGCGCCGACGCGGCCGTGCGCGAGCTGGCCCGGACCACCGGCCGCCGCATCGCCCTCACCACCCAGGACCGCAAGGTCATCGCGGACTCGGCGGCCCCGCCGCGGCAGTACCCGAAGGGCGGCGACGCGAAGGACGGCGCCGGAAAAGGCGGCGAAGGCGGCAAGGGCGGCGAAGGCGGAAAAGGGGAAACAGGCGGGAAGGGCGGCGGCGAGAAGGGCGGAGGGACCTCCGGCGGGACGTCCGGCGGGCCCGCCAACGGCGACTCCGGAAAGCACACCTCCCTGCCCCCGACCGCCTCCGCCGTCCTCGACCCCCTCTCCGTCGACGCGACGCTCGCCCCCGGCCGCACGGACGAGGACGCGGCCGCCGACCGGATCGATCCGCGCGCCGTCGGCCCGTACCGCATCCCGAAGCGCGAGCGCGGACTGCTGCGGCAGGCCGCCGACCGGAGCGCGGCCTGTCTGACGAAGCTCGGCATGGCCCCCGAGGTCGCCGTCGCGACCGGCGGACGCCCCTTCGTCCGGCTCGACTACCACTCCGGCGAGTACATGGACGCGCGCTGCCGCATGTCGCTGCTCGACGTGCCCACCGCGACCGAGCAGAAGGCGCTCGACAAGCTCGGCTCCCTCGCCCACGCCTGCCTGAAGCGGCGCGGGCTCGACCCCGTCCGGGTCAGCCTCACCCTCGACATGACCGCGCGGTCCGGGCCGAAGCCGGTCGGCGCCGCCGTCCCCTGGGATCCGCCGGTGCCGCCCGGCGAGAGCCCGGGGTCCGGCGCCTCCGTCTCCCCGACGCCCACCGAGCCGGGCGCGGCCGGGCCGGGCGCGGCCGAGCCGACCGACGCCGCCGTCGCGTCCTGCGTCGACACCGCGCGCCGCGAACAGCTCGGCCCCTATGTCTCCTCGCCCGCCCTGCTCTTCATCACCAGCTCCGACGGCACGCGCAGCACGCCCGGCTTCAGCCTCTCCCGTGCCAACACCGCCCGCCTGGCGGGGCTCGCCGCCGCCGTCCTCGCGGTCACCGTCGCCGTCACCGCGTTCGCCGCGACCCGGCTGACCCGCCCGCTGCGCGCGCTCACCACGGCCACGCGCCGCATGAAGACGGGCGAGAGCGGCGATCCGGTGCCCGCGAGCGCGGCGCGCTCGGCGGGCGAGATCAGCCAGCTGGCCGCCGCCTTCAACGACATGGCGGCGCACCGCAAGGCCCTCGAGGAGCAGCGCAAGGCCATGGTGAGCGACGTGGCGCACGAGCTGCGCACCCCGCTCTCCAACATCCGCGGCTGGCTGGAGGCGGCGGAGGACGGCGTCGTCGACACCGACCCCGAACTGGTCACCTCGCTCCTCGAAGAGGCCCTGCTGCTCCAGCACATCGTCGACGACCTCCAGGACCTCGCCGCCGCCGACGCGGGCACGCTGCGGCTGCACCGCGAGCCGGTGCGGGCCGCCGAGATCGCCGAGCAGGTGGCCGCCGCGCACCAGGCGCGCGCGGACGCGGCCGGGGTGAAGCTGCGGGCCAACGCGTTCGGCGACCCCCTGGTGACGGCCGATCCGCTGCGGCTGCGGCAGGCGGTCGGCAACCTCGTCTCCAACGCGATCCGCCACACGCCCGAGGGCGGCAGCGTCCGCATCACCTGCCGCACCACGGTCGACGCCGTCCTCGTCGAGGTCGCCGACACCGGCACGGGCATCGCGGCGGCCGATCTGCCGCACGTCTTCGACCGCTTCTGGCGCGCCGACAAGTCGCGGACCCGCGCGACGGGCGGCAGCGGCCTCGGCCTGTCGATCGTGCGCAAGCTCGTGGAGGCGCACGACGGCACGGTGACGGCGGAGAGCGTGGAGGGGAAGGGCTCGCTGTTCACGGTGCGGCTGCCGGCGGAGTGAGACGGGCGCGCGGCGCGGGAGCGGGGCCTGTGGGGCACGGGCCGTGCGCCGCGGGCCGTGGGCCGCGGCGGTCGTCACGCAGACGAGAGTCCCGGTCGCTCACCTCCGACGACCGGGACTCTCTCTCTGCTGCCGGACCCGACCGCGGCGGCGACACTCCCCCGAGTTACGCGCTGTGCGCGAGTACCGGCGGGCCAGGTCCGATGAAGTGATCACATCAGGACCCGCCAACAGATCGCTAACATGTGGCCAACGGTCAGGGCGGGAACGCCAGGACGGACCGGCCAGGACGGACTCTCCAGGACGACCAGTCCAGGACGACCCGTCCAGGACGAGAGAGACAGCGATACGGCGGTACGGCGGTACGGCACGGGAGACGGCGTGAGCGAGCGGTGCGGGCTGCGCTTCGGGCTGCGTTTCGGCCTGCTCGGCGCGCCCGCCGTGTACGACGCCGAGGGCGAGCCGCACCCCGTGCGCAGCGCCAAGGGGCGCGCCCTGCTGGCCGCGCTGCTCCTCGAACCCGGCAGGACCGTCTCGCTCGGCGCCCTCAAGGAGGCGCTGTGGGGCGACACCCCGCCCGCCTCCGCGCAGGCCTCCCTGCAGAACCACGTGACCCGGCTGCGCCGCCTCCTCGACGATCCGGGGCGGCTGCACGCGGTGCCGCCGGGCTACCGGCTGCGCGTCGGCGACGACGAACTGGACGTACGCGTCTTCGAGCGCCTGGTGGCGCGGGCCAGGACCGCGCACGCGGAGCGGGACTGGGCGCGGGTGTCCCGCCTCGCCGCGGACGCGCTCGAACTGTGGCGCGGCACGCCGTTGAGCGGTCTGCCGGACGCGCTGGCCGACCACCCTCTCGTACCGCGTCTGACCGAGGCCCGGCTGCTCGCCCTCCAGTGGCGGTACGACGCCGAACTGGCCCTCGGCACCGGTCTCGCCGCGCTCGCCCCGGAACTGGCGGCGCTGGTCGCGGAGCATCCGCTCCGCGAGGACTTCCACGGTCAGCTGATGCTGGTCCTGCACCGCACCGGCCGCCAGGCGGAGGCGCTCGCCGTCCACCGCGAACTGCGCCGCAGGCTGATCGACGAGCTGGGCGTGGAGCCGGGCACAGCGGTCCGCGCCGCGCATCGGGAGGTGCTGCGGGGGCCGGCGGGGGAGGCTCCCGGTGCGGGTGCGGGTGCGGGTGCGGGTGCGGGTGCGGGTGCGGGCAGGGCCTCGGACGTGGCTTCGGGGGCGCGTCCGGATGCCGGTGCTGGTGCCGGTGCCGGTGCCGGCGCTGGTGACGGTGACGGTTCGGGTTCCCGTCCAGCGGCCTCGGGTGGGCGTTCCGGAGGCGCGGGTGAGGCCGAGGCGCGCGACGCCGAGGGGCCGGAAGGCGCGGCCCAAGAAGCCGAGGTCCGGGAAGGCGAGGGCCCCGGCGCTCCGACGCCCGCCCAACTCCCGCCCGGTCCGGCCCACTTCACCGGACGGCACGACACCGTACGGTCCCTGCGGCGCGCCCTGGCCGAAGGGCCCCGTATCGCCGTCGTCTCCGGCATGGCCGGGGTCGGCAAGAGCGCGCTCGCCGTCCACGTGGCGCACGGGCTGCGCGCGGAGTTCCCCGACGGGCAGCTCCACGTCAATCTGCGCGGCGCGACCCCCGGCATGGCCCCGCTCACCCCCGGCCAGGCCCTCGCCTCGCTCCTGCGCGACCTCGGGGCCGAGCCACGCCACACGACCGAGAACACCGAGGACCCGGCCGCGGCCAGCGCGTTGCTCCGCTCGCTGCTCGCGCCCACCCGCACGCTCATGGTCCTGGACGACGCCGCGACCGCCGCGCAGGTGCGGCCCCTGCTGCCCGCCGGGCCCGGCTGCGCGGTGATCGTCACCAGCCGTTCGCCGCTGACCGCCCTCGACGGCGCCGCGCGCTTCCCGCTTGACCCCCTCTCCGACGGCGAGAGCGCCGCGCTCCTGCGCGCCGTCTCCGGCCGGGACGCGCTCGACGCCGGGCACCCCCTCGTGGAACTCGCGGGCCGCCTGCCGCTGGCCCTGCGCATCGTCGCCGCCCGTCTCGCCGCGCGCCGCGCCCTCACCCCGGACCACCTCGCCGAACTGCTCACCGTCAGCGGCGGGCGGCTGCACCACCTCGAGTACGACGACCTGAGCGTGCGCCGGTCCCTCGCCGTCGCCCTCGACGCCCTGCGCACCTCGGACCGCCCGGCCGACCGCGACGCCGCGCTCGCCCTCGCCCGGATCGGCGCGCTCGACCTCCCGGCGTACGGAGTCCCGCTCCTGGCCCGTCTGTTGGACACCGACGAACTCCGCGCGGGCGCGGCCCTCGACCGCCTGGTCGAGGTCGCCCTGCTCGACGAGACGTCGTACGGCAGGTACGCGCCGCACGACCTGGTGCGCGACTTCGCCCGGGAGGTGGCGGCCGGGGACGGCGCCGACCTCGTCGAACAAGCCCTGCTCTGGTACGCCGGGTCCGCGCGCCGCACCCTCCTCGCGATCATGCCGGAGGGCCTGGACCGGACGGACCGCCTGCGCGGCGTCGAGGAGCGGCTCTCGCGCCACGGGCAGGGCGGCCGGAGCGGGGAGACGGCCGATCCGCCGCTGTCCATGGAGGCCGCGTTCGCCTGGGGCGACACCGAACTCGCCAACATCGTCGCCCTGGTGGAGCGGCTCGGGGAGGGCGACGGCGCTCGCGCGGGGACGGTCGCGGGCTCAGGTGCGGGTTCGGATGCTGGCTCGGATACGGGTTCGGATGCGGGCTCGTGCGCGGGTTCGGGCGTGCGCTCCGGAGAGGGTGCCGGTGACGACGCCCGTTCCGGGCTCCTCACCGTCCTGTTCCGCTGTCTCTTCCCGTACCTCCAACGCCGGGGCCGTCTCACCGAGTTGGCCGCGCTCGGCACCCTCGCCCTCGCCGCCGCCCGCCGCCAGGGCGACACCGGCTCCGAGGCGCAGGCCCTCACCGACCTGGCGGGCATGCACTTCATGTCCGGCCGCAAGGGCGAGGCGCTCGCCCTGAACGACGCGGCCCTCGCCCTCTGGCGGGAGCTGGGCATCGTGTCCTGCGTACGCCGCGGCCTCAACAACCGCGGGCTCCTCCTCGAAGGCCTCGGCCGCCACGCCGAGTCCGCCGACGCGCTCCACCAGAGCCTGGAGCTCGCCAAGGAGCTCGCCGACCCGCTCAGCGAGGCGATCACCCTCAGCCACCTCGGCAACCTCTACGAGCACACGGACGCCCGCGCCGCGATCGTCCACCACGAACGCAGCCTCGCGATCGGCGAGTCCATCGGGCACGCCATCGTCCGCCAGTCCGCCCACTGCAACATCGGCTACGCCCATCTGACCCTCGGCGAACCCGCCGCCGCCCTCGCGCACTTCGAGGTCAGCCTGCGCATCCACAACGAGTACGAGGACTGGCACGGCAAGTCCCAGGCCCGCCTCGGCCTGGTGCGCGCCCTGCACGGGCTCTCCCGCACGGCGGAGGCGGCGCGCGAGTGCGTCGTGCTCGTCGAGGGCGCCGAGCAGCGCGGCGACACCCACATGACCGGGCTGGCCCGCCATCAGCGCGGGCTGCTCCTCGACGCGGAGGGGCGCACCGAAGAGGCGTACGAGCAGTGGGAGTCGGCGCTGCGGGCGCTGGACGGCACGGACAGCAAGGTGGTCGACGAGCTGAGGAGGCTGCTGGCGGGCTAGCGCGCGGGCTGCTGCGCGGGCTCGGACTTGGGCTCGGGTTCGGGCTCGGGTTCGGGCTCGGGTCCGGTCATGGGTCTACTTCGCGTCGGCGTAGCACTCCACGATCGCCGTCGTGAACGGGAAGCGGACCGGGGTCTCCCCGAACGCGATCCGGCCCGCGAGGTCCCCCGCCTCCCGCACCGCGCGGGCCACCGCCTCCGCCTCGTCCGCGGGGCAGTGCACGATGACCTCGTCGTGCTGGAAGAACACGAGCTGCGCCCGCATCCCGGCCTCTGCGATCGTCCGCCGCAGGGCGGCCAGCATCAGCAGCGCCCAGTCGGCCGCGCTGCCCTGCACCACGAAGTTGCGGGTGAAGCGGCCTCGGGCGCGGGCGTTCGTGGACGCGTACCCGGGCGTGAACTCGCCCTCCGCGGCGGGGAGTCCGTCCCCGGGAACCGGGGCCTCCTGCGGGATCCCCGCCTCGTCGTCCTCCCCGGCCCCCGCCGCGGGCGGGCTCGTCCGCCCCAGCCACGTCCGCACGAGCCGGCCCTCCTCGCCCGCCTTCGCCGCGTCGTCGACGTACGCGACGGCCAGCGGGAAGCGGCGGCGCAGCGCGGCGAGGTTCTTCAGGCCGTCGCCCGACGTCTGGCCGTACAC
Organism: Streptomyces sp. NPDC052114; assembly: GCF_040680155.1. NCBI lineage: Bacteria > Bacillati > Actinomycetota > Actinomycetes > Kitasatosporales > Streptomycetaceae > Streptomyces > Streptomyces sp. NPDC052114. The sequence continues at coordinate 162,441 of NZ_JBFAWC010000013.1, forward strand.
CGCGCCGAGCAGCGCGAGCTTCGCGTGCTCCCGGTCGCCCGAGAACGCGCGGTCGGACAGGCGGGTGTACAGGTCCTCCTCGCTGCCCGCCACCTCCATCAGGCCGCGGTCCCGGGAGATCGCGGCCAGGACCCTCGGCTCCATCTGGTCGGCGTCGGCCACCACGAGCCGCCAGCCGGGGTCCGCGACGACGGCCCTCCTGATGACCTTGGGGATCTGGAGCGCGCCGCCCCCGTTCGTCGTCCAGCGTCCGCTGACGGTGCCGCCCGGGGTGTACTCGGGGCGGAAGCGGCCGTCGTGCACCCAGTCCTGGAGCCAGCTCCAGCCGTGCGCGGTCCAGATGCGGTAGAGCTTCTTGTACGCGATGAGGGGCCGCACGGCCGGATGGTCGATGCCCTCGATCTCCCAGCGCCGGGTCGACTTCACCTTGATGCCGGCCTGCGCGAACGCCTTCACCACGTCGGCGGCCAGGTCCGGGCGGACGCGGCGGCCGAAGGCGGCGGAGACCTCGTCGGCCAGCTCGGCGAGGCGGCGGGGCTCGCCGCGGCCCGCGTACCGCTCGCCGAGCAGTTCGGTCAGGAGGTCGCGGTGGACGTCGGCGCGCCAGGGCAGCCCCGCGGCGTTCATCTCCGCGGCGACGAGCATGCCGGCGGACTCGGAGGCGGTGAGCAGGCGCAGGCGGCCCGGGTGCGCGGAGGCGCCGTGTCTTCGCTGCTGCTCGGCGTAGACCTCGACGAGGTCCTGGAGGGATACGTCGACGCCGCCGGGGCGGGGTTCGAAGAGGGAGTCCTGGGTGCCGGGCTCGGCGGCGCGGGGCGGGGGATCGGGGGGTACGGGGGTGTGGCGGAGGCGGGCGAGGGCGGCGGCGGCCGAACGGGGCTCGCCGAGGCGGCCCTCGTGGCCGAGGAGGAGGAGCTCGGCGGCCTCCATGTCGTAGCAGCGGTCCACGCGGAGGCCGGCGGTGAGGAGGCGGGGGTACAGGGCGGGGGTGGAGCGCCAGATCCAACGGTCCACGTGGGGCCGCTTGCGCACGGCCTCGACGAGGTCGTCCTCGCGGACGACGCCACCGACGGGCAGCCCGTCGGCCCCCACGGGGGCCATCTCGACACCCCCGCCCTCACCAGCGACAACAACCCACCGACCACCCATCTCCCGAGTCTCGCACTCCCCACTGACATCGGGCGGGGGCGCCTTGGACGGTGCCGCGCCTTTGCCCGTCTGTGGGGCGGGGCCGCGGGGGTATGTGCGTACTCGCCATCCCTGCGCCGCGCCCCAAGTCCAAAGACGCCAGAGCTGGCTCGGTGCTCCGTTCGCACATACCCCCACGTCCCCTCGGGCCGTAGGGCGGCAACCGGCCGTCGGTGGTCCCCGCTGTGGGCAGCGGCGCGGTGGCGAACTGGCCGCTCCTGCTGTGGGCAGGCGTTCCGCAGGGCGGAACGGGTGGGCACAGCCCCCGGTGCCGGGTGGCGGGAAGTGTGGCTCCCGCTCCGGTGCAGCCGGGCCGGCAGGGCGGTGCGGGGTAAACGGGTGGGTGGGTGGGGAAGGCCCGGCGCGGAGCGCCGGGGAGCGCTGTGGTGCCGGACGGCGATGAACGTGGCCCCCGCCCCCGCGCAGGCGCGGCACCGCACCAAGGCCAGGCCCCCGTCCGGGTGGCCCCCACGTGCAGGAGAGCGCCCGCGCTGAAAGGCTCGGGACATGCGAGTGGCGCTGGCCCAGACCGACTGCGCCCTGGGAGACGTCGAGGCCAACCTCGACACCGCGAGGGAACAGACGGAGCTCGCGGCAAGCCAGGGCGCCGACCTCGTCGTGTTCCCGGAACTGAGCCTGCACGGCTACCACCTCGGCGCCCTGGAGCGGGACACCTCCCTCACCACGGACGACCCGAGACTCCTCGCCCTCACCGCTCCCGACGGCCCCGACGTCCTCGTAGGCCTCCACGAGCACACCAGCCTCCGCGCGTACAACACCTCGGCGTATTACACGGGAGGGCGGCTCCACCACGCCCACCGCAAGCTGTACCTCCCCAACTACCTCGCGTGGGAGGAGCGCAAGCACGTCAGCCCCGGCCAGCACCTCCGCGCGTACGACCTCCCCGGCGACCACGGCCGCGCCGCCACGCTGGTGTGCAACGACGCCTGGCAGCCGGTCCTGCCCTGGCTCGCCGTGCAGGACGGCGCCGAGGTCATCGTCGTACCGACGAACAGCGCGGCCAGCCTCGACCCCGAGGCCATGGACACCGGCCTGTATTGGGACACGCTGCTCTCGTACACCGCCCGCATGCTCCAGTGCTGGGTCGTCTTCGTGAACCGCGTCGGCAACGAGAACGGCGCCTCGTTCTGGGGCGGTTCCCGGGTCGTCGACCCGCGCGGCGCGGTCGTCGCGCAGGCCCCGAAGTGGGAGCCGGGCCTGGTGACGGTGGACATCGACGTGCACGAGGCCCGCCGCAGCCGCCGCGCCGTCCCGCTGGTCGCGGAGGCCCGGCTCGGGCTGATCGAGCGCGAGGTGCGCCGCCTGATCGACGAGGGCGGCGACAGCTGAGCGGCTTCAGGTCGCGGACGGGGGTTCCACGCGGGCCAGCCACGTCGTCAGGAGCGCCTCCAACTGCTCCGCCTCCCCGGGCGTGAGGGCGTCCAGCAGGCGCCGTTCGTTGCGCATGTGCTCGGTGAAGGCCTTGTCGATCAGCTCCCGGCCCGCCGCCGTCAGCCCGACGACCCGGCCGCGCCCGTCGCCCGCCGCGCGGCGGCGCGTGACGAGGCCCGCGCGTTCGAGGCGGTCGACGCGCTTGGTCATCGCGCCGGTCGTGACCATGGTGTGCGCGGCCAGCTCCCCGGGTGCCCGCTCGTACGGCTCGCCCGCGCGCCGCAGCGCCGCGAGGACGTCGAACTCGCCCTCGCCGAGGCCGAACCGCCGGTAGACGACGCAGAGTTCCTCGGTGAGCAGCGCGCCGAGCCGGTGGAGCCGCCCGATGGCGCCCTGCGGCGTCACGTCGACGTCGGGGCGCTCGCGGGCCCACTCGGCCTGGATGCGGGCGACGTGGTCGAGAGGGGCGGGGCCGGGCGCGGGAACGGTCATGGGTTCACTTTAGCTTCCATGGAAGGCATAGTAGTTTCCGTGGAAGCCATCTCGCGTGCCGCCCCGTTCTGGGTGCTGCTCACGGCCGTCGCGCCCGTGGCCTGGGGCACGAACTACTACGTCACGCACGAGTTCCTCCCCGCGGGGAGCCCGCTGTACGGCGCGGCGATCAGGGCGCTGCCCGCCGGGCTGCTGCTCTGGGCCGTCGCCCGGCGCCGCCCGCACGGCTCGTGGTGGTGGAAGTCCCTGGTCCTCGGTGTCCTGAACATGGGCGGCTTCTTCACCCTGGTCTACGTCGCCGCGCAACTGCTCCCGACGAGCCTGGCGTCGACCGTCATGGCGACCTCGCCGCTGGTCATGATGGTGATCGCCTGGCCCCTGCTCGCCGAGCGGCCCCGGCCCGCCCCTCTGGCGGGCGCGGTCGTGGGGCTCGGCGGCGTCTGTCTGATGCTGCTCGGCGGCGCGGCCTCGGCCGACGCCGCCGGAGCGCTCGCCTCGGCCGCCGCGATGCTCATGTCGTCGCTCGGCTACGTCCTCGCCAAACGCTGGAGCTCCGAGGTCCCCGTGCTCGCCTCGACGGCCTGGCAGCTCGTCGCGGGTGGACTCGTGCTGATCCCGGTGGCCGTCGCCGTGGAAGGGGCGCCGCCCGCCCTCGACGCCCCGGCCGCGCTCGCCTTCGCCTACGTCGCGGTGGTGGCGACGGCCCTGGCGTTCGCCGCCTGGTTCGCGGGCCTGCGCCACCTGCCCGCAGGGACGGTGGGCCTGGTCGGACTGCTCAACCCGGTGACCGGCGTCCTGCTCGGCACCCTCCTGGCCGCCGAGCCGCTCACCGCGCGCCAGCTCCTGGGCCTCGCCCTGGTCCTGGCCGGAATCCTGCTCGGCCGCCCCCGCCCGGCCGGACGGGGGAGCGGCCTCACCTCCTTCGTACGCCCGCGACACCGGCGGCCACCGCCACCACCGCGCACACCCCCACCGACGCGCCGAGCGCGTCCCACGCCACCGCCACCTGCGCGGGGGCCGACAGACGGGCGAGACCGGCGGACAGGCCGCCCAGGTTGACCGCCGTCACGGCGAGGCCGAGCAGCGTGCCCGCCGCCACCGCCACCAGCGCCTCCCCGGCGACGACCAGCCGCACCTGGCCGCGCGTGGCGCCCGCGAGCCGCAGCGAACGCAGCTCCGTACCGCGCACGGACGCGGCCATCAGCAAGGTGCTCGCGAGCGAGATCCCCGTATAGAGAAGGGAGATGCCGAGGATCATCAGCATGCCGAGGCGCGTCTGGGCCTTGGTCCCCGGGTGCGTCGCGGCCAGCCACTCGCCGGCCGTGCGCACCTCGCCGCCGCCGCGGGCCGCCAGCGCGGCGGACGCGGCGCCGGTGGCGCCGGGCTTCAGGGCGACGTCGATGCGGTCCAGGGGTGCCGCCGGTGCGTTCGCCGTCGTGACGTAGGCGCCGTTGTCGCCGGTCCCGCGCGCGAGAACCGCCACGATCCGCAGGCGGGCCCGCTGCCCGTCGCCGAGCCAGACGTCGACGCGCTCGCCGACCCGGTGCTTCTCCCACTCCTCGTTGACGACGATCGACCGGTCGTCCAGGTCGCGTACGTCTCCCGCGACCACCGGCAGCCGCGACGTCCTCGCCAGCGCCGCCGGATCGCGCACCGCGCGCGCGTCGGAGCGGACCAGGGCGCTGCCCTCCTCGCGTACGAAGACGGCGGTGGCGGCGGAGGCCGACACGGTCGAGGCCCCCGGTACGTCCCGCACCTTGATGTCCTTCAAGTCGTCGCCGGTGACGATGAGTTGGGCGGTCGTACGGTCCTCGGCCTCCGTCGCCTTCGCCTCGCCCACCGTCTGCGCCGAGCCGAGCAGGGTGCCCGCGAGGGCGACGGAGACCAGGACGGGGGCGGCGACGGCGGCGGTGCGGCGCACCGAGGCGGTGGAGTTCTCGCGGACGAGGAGGCCGAGGGCGCCGGGCAGCCGGAGGGCGCGGACGACGGGGCGTACGAGCAGGGGCGCGAACACGGCGGCCGCGGTGATCAGGATCATCGGCTGGGTCGTGTACGTCTTGCGCTTCATCAGGGCGGACGGGTCCGTGGCCAGCGTCCACAGGAGCAGCCCGACCCCGCAGGCCAGCAGGGCCGCCCCCACGATCCGCCGGCTCCACGGCATGACGTCGCTGTCCACGGACGCGTCGCGCAGGGCCCCGACCGGTCCGATGCGACCGGCCCGCCGCGAGGCGGCCCAGGCGCCCGCGAAGGAGACGGACATCCCTGTCCAGAAGGCGAGTTGGAAGGGCCACGAGAGCCAGCCGGTGACCGCCACCGTGAACCACGGCGGCGCGACGTCGGCCGCCACGAGGGCCTCGGCCGTCCGCGGTCCGCCCCACGCGCCCAGCGCGCACCCGGCGGCGGAGGCCGCGAGTCCCACCGCGAGCGCCTCGCCGAGCAGCTGGCCGCGCACCTGTCCCGGCGTCGCGCCCGCCATCCGCAGCAGCCCGAACTCCCGCCGCCGCAGCGCCACGACGAAGGCGAACGTCGACGCGGTGACGAACACCGACACGAAGGCGGCGACCCCGCCGGCCGTGCCGAGGAAGGAGTTCACGGCCACCAGCGCCTCGGCGTCGTCGCCCGCGCCGGGGTCGGCGAGACGCCGATCGGCACCGGTGAGCACGCGGGCCCGGTCGCCGACGACCTCGCGTACGTCCTCGGCGGGGGCGTCGACCCCGACGGCGTCCCGCGCGGCCCCGTCGAGGCGGACCGGCCCGAGCCGTCGGAGCTCGCGCAGAAGTTCGATGTCCACAGGGTGTGGATGAGCGAGCGGCTTCGATACGTACGCGGTGTCCTGGCCCCGCTCGACCGGTACGGTCAGGCGGTCCTGGCCCAGCACGACCACGGGCGATCCGGCGAACCGCACGGGCGCCCGGTCCGGGGCCGAGAGGCTCGCGGCGAGCCCGAGCCCCATGGTGGCGGTCAGTCCGACGCCGAGGGCGACGGCCACGAAGGCGCCGAGGAGGCTGGTCCACCGCGCGCGCAGAGAGGCGAGAAGGATCATCGGGCCACCCGCTCACGGGCGTCCAGGTCCGCCATGACCGCGGCGACCTCGCCGGCGTCCGGCGCCAGGAGGTGGCCCGCCACGCGGCCGTCGACGAGGAAGACCACGCGGTCCGAGTGGGAGGCGGCCACGGGGTCGTGGGTGACCATGACGATCGTCTGCCCCTCGCCGTCCACCAACCCGCGCAGCAGCCGCAGCACGTGGCGGCTCGACCCCGTGTCCAGGGCGCCGGTCGGCTCGTCGCCGAACAGGACTGCGGGGCGGGTGACCAGGGCCCGCGCGAGGGCGACGCGCTGCTGCTGGCCGCCGGAGAGTTCGCCGGGGCGGTGGCGGGCGCGGTCGGCGAGGCCGACGCGGTCGAGGGCGTCGTGGATCTCGGTCCGCGTGGGCCTGCGGCCTGCCAGGCGCAGGGGGAGCGCGACGTTCTGGGCGGCGGTCAGCGAGGGCATCAGGTTGAACGCCTGGAAGACGAACCCGATGCGGTCGCGGCGCAGCAGCGTCAGGCGTCGCTCGCTCAGGCCCGTCAGGTCGGTGCCGCCGACCTCCACGGTGCCGGAGGTGGGGCGGTCCAGGCCCGCGGCGCACTGCAGCAGGGTGGACTTGCCGGAGCCGGAGGGGCCCATGACGGCGAGGAACTCTCCGCTCCGTACGTCGAGGTCGACGCCGTCGAGGGCGGTGAGGTGCCGGTAGCGGCGGTGTATCTCGCGGAGGCGTACAGCAGCGGTTGGGCTCATGTGCCCAGCCAATCCTGGCGGGGCGCCCGGGACACGCCCCCTGCTGGGTGTCCGGGGGTATGGCTGGCCCTACCCTCCGGGGTCGGCGGTGCCGGGGCGGGTGCCTCCCCGATCGCGGCCCGGCCCCGTGGCCGAGGCCTGCCGGTGCCGGGGCGGGTGCCTCCTTCATCGCCGCCCGGCCCCGTCCGCTTCCCGGCGCTCCGCGCCGGGTCTTCCCCACCCACCCGTTTACCCCGCACCGCCCTGCGGGACCGGCTGCGCCGGGGCTGAAGCCACACTTCCCGCCACCCGGCACCGGGGGCTGTGCCCACCCGTTCCGCCTTGCGGAACGCCTGCCCACAGCGGGGACCGTCGACGGCCGGTTGCCGCCCTCCGCGGGGACCAGCGGCCCGCCCCCACCGGGCCGCACGCGCCCGACCGGCCCGAGGGGACGTGGGGGTATGTGCGAACGGAGCACTGAGCGGGCGATGGCGTCTTTGGGCTTGGGGCGGGGCGCAGGGATGGCGAGTACGCACATACCCCCGCGGCCCCGCCCCACAGACGAAGCGACCGCGCACCGCCCAAGGCGCCCCGCCAGACGCCCGCGACCCCGCCCCACAGACGGACAACAGGCGCAGACGCCCACGCCATACCCTGGCCCCATGGACTCGGTGATCGACAAGGCGTTTGCGGTGGCGTTGTACGGGGGCGGGGATGACGCGCTGGACGCCGGTGCCTCGTTGCTCGCCGCCGCCACCGACCCCGCCGCCGACGCCGAGCTGCGCCGCCGCGGCGAGGAGTTCCTGACCCGCGCCTGGCAGCACGGCTGGCAGCCCGCCGACGTCGTCCGTCTCGTCCGCCGCGACCTCGACGACCCCCACACCCACCTCACCGCGTCCCTCATCCGCACCGAGACCGCCCGCTACGCCCACCTCCCCCCGCGCTGGGCGACCCAGCTCGCGGACCTCGGCGGCCCCACGGAAGAGCCCGCCCAGGACCGTTTCTCCCGGGCCACCACCCACCTCCAGCTCTACCGCCTCCTCCTGCGCCTGCCCCCGCTCGAACCCGTGGGCCCGCCCCCGGGCGAGACCGTCCCCCCGCCCACGGAGGGCGAGCCCCGCACCCTCACCCGCATCCGCGCCCTCCTCGCCAAGGCCGAGGCGACCGGCTACCCGGAGGAGGCCGAGGCGCTCACCGCCAAGGCGCAGGAGCTGATGGCCCGGCACTCCCTCGACGAGGCGCTGCTCGCGGCCCGTACGCACGCCAAGGACACCCCGGCCGCCTGCCGTATCGGCGTGGACGCCCCGTACGAGACGGCGAAGGCGATCCTCCTCGACGCCGTCGCCACCGCGAACCGCTGCCGCGCGGTGTGGAACGAGGCGTACGGATTCTCGACCGTGGTCGGCTTCGAGTCCGACCTGGAGGCGGTCGAGCTCCTCCACACCTCCCTCCTCGTCCAGGGCACCGCCGCGATGACCAGGGCGGAGGCCGCCCAGCGCGCCGGCGGCCGCAAGCGCACGAAGACGTTCCGGCAGGCGTTCCTGATGGCGTACGCGCACCGCATCGGCGGCCGCCTGGCGGAATCCGCCGAACACGCGACGGCGGAGGCGGCCCGGGCGGCGCAGGCGCAGGAGCGGGACGGCGCCGCCCTGCTCCCCGTACTCGCCGCCCGGGACGTCGCCGTCACCGACCGCACCGAGCGGATGTTCCCCGAGACGACCACGACCCGGGTGCGCGGCGTGACGGACGGCGAGGGCTGGGCGCACGGCACGGCGGCGGCGGACCGGGCCCACGTGGCGCCCCGCGACCGGGGCCCGGCACTGCCGTAGCCCGTGCGGGCGGGGTTCCTACTTCAAGAAGTCCGAGCAGACGTAGGGGCCCGACTCCCTGCCGCCGGACGGCACCACCGTCACCCGCACGTCGTCCGGCCGCGTACGCCCGCTCCTGTCGAGGACGGCACTGGCCCGCGCCAGGCTGCAGACCAGCTGGCCGGTGAAGTTGCGGTCGCTGAGGGAGGAGGGGTCGAGCGCCATGTCCGGTACGCGTACCGAGAGCCGGCCACCCCCGCCGGTGACGTCGAACCGCCCGCTCTCGACCCGGGTGGTGAGCCCGGCCCGCTGCTCCGCCTCCGTGGGCCCCGACATCAACAGCTTGATGACGGCCGCCGGTTCGGAGATCTCGACGGTCCGGGACACCCCTTCCAGCCGCCCCGCCTCCGACACGAAGTAGATCCGCAGCCCCTTGGTGAGCCCGCTCGCCGCCTCGCCCGCGTCCACCACCCCGGTGGGCCGCACCCCGCACGCCGCGAGGGACAGCGCGGCCAGGGCCAGCCCCAGTGCCCTGCGTACAAGAATCACCGTACGTCTCCCTCGCCCCGCCGCCACGGCACCCGCAACGTGAACACCGCCCCGCCGTCCGCCCTGTTGGCCACCTCGATCGTGCCGCCGTGCAGCCGCGCGTTCTCCAGGGCGATGGCCGTGCCGAGGCCGCTGCCCTCCGAGCGGGTGCGCGCGCTGTCCGCCTTGTAGAAGCGGTCGAAGACGTGGGGGAGGACCTCGGGCGCGAGGCCGGGACCGCGGTCGGCGACCTCGACGGTGACCCAGTCGCCCGCTGCCTCCACCGTCACCGTCACCGGTTCGGCCCCGTGCCGCAGCGCGTTGCCGACGAGGTTGGCGACCGCCACGTCGACGCGGCGCGCGTCGAGCACGGCGCGCGCCCCCGACGGGAGCCGCGCCTCGACCCGCGAGGTCCACCCGCGCAGCGCGAGCGTGTTCCGCACGGTGTCCGCGAGGTCGACCTCGCCGGGGTTGAGCCGGGCGGCGCCCGAGTCGAAGCGGGACATCTCCATCAGGTCGTCGACGAGCCGCGCGAGCCGCGCCGTCTCCGCGCTGACCGTACGGGCGGCCCGCGCCGCGTCCGGCGGCAGTTGCCCGGCGTCCTCGTCGAGCACGGTGGCGACCATCGTCATCGCGGCCAGCGGCGTCCGCAGCTCGTGCGAGACGTCGGCGACGAACCGCCGTGCCCTGGCCTCCTGTTCGCGCAGCTCGGCGACGGACGACTCCAGCGCGTCCGCGGTCTCGTTGAAGTCCCGCGCGAGGTCGGCGAGTTCGTCCCGTCCCTTGGGTACGCCGACGCGTGAGGAGAGGTCGCCGGCGGCGTGCCGCCGCGTGGCGCGCCCCAGCTCCCGGACGGGCCGCAGCACCGTGCGCGCGGCCAGCAGCGCGAGGACGACGGCGAGCAGCACGACGGGCAGCAGGCCGTCGCGCGCGGCGCCGAGGATCGCCGCCGTGTCGTCCTGCTCGGCGCGCAGCGAGGTGACGGCGAAGACGTCGAGCCCGGACGGCGGCCCGGACTCGAAGGTGACGGGCGTGCCCACGACCAGATAGGGGGCGCCGTCCCGGTCGATGCGCTGGAAGCTCATGCGGTTCCGCTCGCGTACGGCGTCGCGCAGCGAGGCGGAGATCAGAGAGCGGTCGGCGGAGGCGTCGGAGGACGCGGTCAGCGAGCGGTACCCGGCGACGACGACGGAGTCCCCGAGCCCGTCGGCGACGCCGACCGCGAAGCGGGTGAGGGAGACCTCGTCGGGCGGCACGGAGAGGTCGGGCGCGGCCTGGTCGACGCGGTTCTTGAACTCGGTCCGCACGGCGTCCTGTTTGCGCTCCAGGACGGCGTCGCGCGACTCGCGGTAGGCGAGCCCGGTGGCCGTCACCGCGCTGACCAGCGCGACGAGGACGAAGGCGACGACGAGCCGCACCCGCAGCCCACCCCAAGTCCACCGGACCCCACGCCACCGCACCGCCCCCGACCCGGAGTCGGCGCCACTCACTCCGGATCCGTCGGCACCCGCCCCGGCCCCGGCGCCACCCGGCCCGGAGCCGACACCGCCCGGCCCGGATCCGTCGGGACCCGCCCCGGCTCCGGCGTCACTCGGCCCGGAGCCGACACTGCCCGGCCCGGCTCCGGCGTCACCCACCCCGGATCCGTCGGCACCCGCCCCGGCCCCGGCGCCACCCGACCCGGAGCCGACACCACCCGGCCCGGCCCCGGCGCCATCCGCCCCCGACCCCGCGCCCCGCGCGCGTCCGCCCCGCCTCATACCGGCCCGACCTGCCCGACCTGCCCGACCGGCCCGAACCGATACCCGAAGCCCCGCACGGTCTGGACGAACACCGGCTTGGCGGGGACGTCCTCGATCTTGGCGCGCAGCCGTCCCACCGCCGCGTCCACCAGCCGTGAGTCCCCGAGGAAGTCGTGCTCCCAGACCGAGCGCAGCAGCTGTTCGCGGCTGAACACCTGGCCCGGTGACGCGGAGAGTTCGAGCAGCACCCGCAGTTCGGTGGGCGGCAGGGGGACGGGCGTGCCGCGCTTGGTGACGGTGAGGCCCGCACGGTCGATGACGAGCTGCGCGTACGTGTCCTCGCCGGGCCGCCGCCGCACCGGCTCGGCCCGCCGCAGCGCCGCCTTGATCCGCGCCTCCAGGACGGGCGCGGTCACGGGTTTGACCACGTAGTCGTCGGCGCCCGCCTCCAGGCCCCGCACGATGTCGCTGTCGTCGCCGCGCGCGGTCAGCATGACGACGGGGATCGTCGACCCGGTGGCGCGGATCCGGCGGCAGACCTCGAAGCCGTCCATGCCGGGCAGCATCAGGTCGAGCACGGCGAGTTCGACGCCCCGGCCGGCGGGCCTGGCCAGCAGGGCGAGGGCGTCCTCGCCGGTGGCGGCGGTGTCGACGGCGTACCCGTGGCGGCGCAGCACCAGCTCCATGCCGTCGCGCACGGACGCGTCGTCCTCGATCAGCAGCACATGGGGGACTCGGGGCATGCCGCCGATTATGGGCGAGGGTTTGCCCAGTTCAGGGCCGGTGAGCGGGGGGAAGGAACGGAACCGGCGCATTGTTACGTTCTCATCATGCGGCCATGGACCGGCCACCACATGGGGGCGGTTCGGTGAGGCCATGAGCAACCGCACCGGCACGAAGCCGGCCCCCCGCACAGGTACGTACACCCGCACCCGGCTGGCCGTACTCGCCGCCGCACCCGTCCTCGCGTTCGCCGTCGCCTGCGGGGGCGACGGCGGGGGAGCCAAGGACGAGGGGGTCGCGTCGGTCCCGGACACCCCGACGGCCGATGGCTCCTCGACCGGCAAGGGAAAGGGCGGCAAGGAGGGAGAAGGGGAAAAGGCGGCCCAGGGCAAGAGCGCGTTCTTCGACGCCCAGATGAAGTACGTCCAGTGCATGCGCACCAAGGGCGGCGTGAAGGACTTCCCCGACCCGAAGCTGAGCGGCTATCTCGACTGGCCCAAGATCGACGCGATCACCGACCCGAACGGCAGCGGCGAGGAGCAGAAGGGCGGCAAGGACGGCGTCTGCGCCCCCGAACTGCGCAGGGCGATGAACCTGGAACCCGAGCGCGACGAGCAGAAGGACTTCGAGTCGATGCTCGCGCACGCCAAGTGCATGCGGGACAACGGCGTCTCGAAGTTCACCAACCCCACGATGTCCGGCGGCAACGTCATCCCCGGCGGCGAGCCGAACCCGGCCGCCCCGACGTTCGACCGCGACTCGCCCGCGTACAAGGAAGCCCGCGAGGCCTGCGCGGACAAGCTGCTCGAAGGCCTGGACGGGATGCAGTGATGAGACGCCGTACGGGAATCGTGGCGGGCGCCGCCGTGGTGGCCGCCGCGGCCGCGGGTGCCGCGGCGCTCGCCCTCGGCGGCGGCGACGCGGGCGCCGAGGGCCGCGACGGCGACGCCCCGCCCGCCACCGCCACCGTCGTCCGCACGGACCTCGTGCAGTCCACGACGGTCGACGGGAGGATCGACTTCGCGGGGCGCCGCCCGGTGACGTCGCCGGTCGAGGGCACGGTCACGGTCGCCGCGCGGCAGGGCGCCACCGTCGCCCGCGGCCAGGCGCTCTATGAACGGGACGACAAGCCGGTGACGCTGCTGTACGGCCCCGTGCCCGCCTTCCGCGAGATGAAGCCGGGGGACCGCGGCAGCGACGTCCTGCAACTGGAGCGCAATCTCGTCGCGCTCGGCCACGGCGGCGGTCTGTACGTCGACCCGCGCTACGACAAGGCGACGGAGGCCGCCGTCAAGCGGTGGCAGAAGTCCCTCAACCGCACGCCGACGGGCCGGGTCGGCATGGGGGACGTGGTCTTCCAGCCCGAGCGGGTCAAGGTCGCCAGGGCGGACGCGGCGCTCGCGGACCGGGTCGGCCCGGACGCGGCCGTCCTCACGGTCGCCTCGACGAAACCCGTCGTACGCGCCGAACTCGACCAGGCCGACGCGTCGCTGACCGCGAAGGGCACGAAGGTCGAGGTCACGCTGCCCAGCGGCAGGACGGAGCCGGGCCGGGTCACCGGCACGGTGGACCCGGAGAGCCGGGACGGGGCCGAGGCCGGCGGCAGGAACGACGCCATCACCGTCGAAGTGACCCTGGACGCGGGCAGGTCGGCGGCGTCGGGCGAGGACGCCAGGGCGACGGCGAGCGTGCGGTTCGTCAGCGAGTCCCGCAAGGGGGTCCTCGCGGTCCCGGTCGAGGCGGTGGTCGCCCTGCGGGGCGAGAGCGGCGGCTACGGCCTCCAGATCGTGCGGGGCACGACGACCCGCATGGTGCGGGTCGAGACGGGCATGACGGCCGACGGAAAGATCGAGGTCAGCGGCGTGGACATCAAGGAGGGCACGAAGGTGGGGGTGGCGAGCGAATGACCGCGGACCATGTACCCGTACCCGTACCTTCGCCCGTGCAGGTTCCCGCACCCGGGGAGACCGCTCGCCCCACCACCCCCGTCGTCGAACTCCACGACGTGACCAAGCTCTACGCCGGCGGGGTGCACGCCCTCCGCGGGGTCGGCCTCACCGTGCGCGCGGGTGAACTCCTCGCGATCGTCGGGCCGTCGGGGTCCGGGAAGTCGACGATGCTCAACGTCATCGGCACGCTCGACCGGCCCACGTCCGGCACGGTCCGCGTCGCGGGACACGACATCGGCGCGCTCTCCGACAACAGCCTCTCCGCACTCCGTGCCCGCCACATCGGCTTCGTCTTCCAGCACTTCCACCTGGCGGCGGGCCGCGACGCGGTCGACAACGTGGCGGACGGACTCCTGTACGCGGGCGTGCCCCGCAAGGAGCGCCGGGCCCGCGCCCGCACGGCCCTGGAACGCGTCCGCCTCGGCCACCGCCTCGACCACACCCCCGACCGGCTCTCCGGCGGCGAGAAGCAGCGGGTGGCGATCGCCCGCGCCCTCGTCGGCGCGCCCTCGCTCCTCCTCGCGGACGAGCCGACGGGCGCGCTGGACTCGGCGTCCGGCGAGATCGTCCTGGAGATGCTGCACGAGCTGAACGGCACCGGCACGACGATCTGCGTGATCACGCACGACAACGACATCGCCGACGCGCTCCCGCGTCGCGTCCGTTTCCGCGACGGCGAGATCGTCGCCGACTCGGCCGTCCCGGAAGCGGGTCGCGGATGAGAACCATGAGGCGGATGAGAACCATGAAGGGGATGAGAACCATAGGAGGGAGATCCATAGGAGGGAGATCCCTCAGACCCTCACGGCTGTCCGCCCCCGACGTCCTCCGGGTCGGCGCGGTCGGCCTGCGTGCCCGCCGCACCCGGGTGGTCCTCTCCGCCCTCGGCATCGCGATCGGCATCGCCACGATGGTCGCGGTCGTCGGCCTCTCGCAGTCCAGCAAGTCGGACCTGATGGCGAAGCTCGACCGGCTCGGCACGAATCTCCTGACCGCCGAGGCGGGCAAGGACGTGGCGGGCAACGCGGCGCCGCTGCCCAAGTCGGCGGTGGCGATGGTGGAACGCATCGGCCCGGTCCAGTACGCCACGGCGACGGCGGACGTCGACGCCCGGGTCCGGCGCAGCGACGTGGTGCCCGAGGAGCGCACCGCCGGAGTGACCACGCAGGCGGCCCGCCCGGACCTCCTGCGGACCCTCAACGCCCGCGTCCGCGAGGGGACCTGGCTGAACAGGGCCAACGAAAGGCTCCCCGTCACGGTCCTCGGATCCGTCGCGGCGGACCGCCTGGGCGTCACGTCCCCCGGCGAGAAGATCATGATGAACGACACGTACGTGGTCGTCGTCGGCATCCTCGACCCGGTCGAACTGGTCCCGAACCTGGACCGCGTGGCGCTGGTCGGCTTCCCGGCGGCCGAACGCCTCTTCCGCTTCGACGGCCATCCGTCCACCGTCTTCGAACGTTCGCCGGACGCGACGGTCGAGGACGTGCGCGAGGTCCTGGCCCGCACGGCCAACCCCGCCGACCCGGACTCGGTGAAGGTCTCCCGGCCCTCGGACGCGCTGGCCGCGAAGGCGGCGACGGACAAGGGCCTGACGACCCTGATGCTCGGCCTCGGCGCGGTCGCGCTCCTGGTGGGCGGCGTGGGGGTGGCGAACACGATGGTGATCTCGGTCCTGGAGCGCCGCGCGGAGATCGGCCTGCGCCGCGCCCTCGGCGCGACGAGGAACGCGATCCGGCTCCAGTTCCTGACGGAGTCCCTGCTCCTGTCGGCCCTGGGCGGCGCGGCGGGCGCGGTGCTCGGCGCGGCGGCGACGTACGGATTCGCCCTGGCCCAGGGCTGGACCCCGGTGGTCCCGCCCTGGTCCCTGACGGCGGGCTTCGCGGCGACGCTCCTGATCGGCGTCGCGGCGGGCCTCTACCCGGCGATCAGGGCGTCCCGCCTGCATCCGACGGTGGCGTTGAGTTCGATGTGACCTCCGGTCCGGCACCCGCACCGCGACCGCCCACCGGGCCGCGGCCGCGAGCGAGACCGGAGGGGACGTGGCGGTATGTCCGCCCGGAGCACCGAGCGGGGGCCGGCGTCTTTGTCCGGGTGGCGGGGCGCAGGGATGGCGAGGACGGACATACCGCCGCGGCCCCGCCCTGCCGCGCACCCGAGGCGTCCGCACCCGAAGAGTCCCGACACCGCCCCCGCACGCCCGCCGGGCACCGGCCCGGCACGCCCGCCGGGCACCGGCCTCGCACCGGCCGCGCACATCCGCCTGGCATCGGCCCCGCATCGGCCCGGTCCATCCGCCTGGCATCGGCCCCGCATCGGCCCGGCGCGTCCGCCCGGCACCCGCCCCGCCCGCCCGGCACCCGCCCCGCACCGGCCCCTCACGTCTGCCCCGCACTCGCCCGCCCCCACCCCTCACCCCGTCCGATATGCCCCGTATCATCACAGAGTGACCTGGCTCCGAGCGCTGAAAGAGACGGCTCGCTCGGGCCTGAGCGTCGAGCGGAAGCGGCTCGAACCCCTCATCGCCCTGCGCGGCGCCGCGGGCCTCGCGATCATCATCGGCGTCAGCCTCAACCTCTTCGGCCCGGCCGTCGCCGCCAGCTCGGCGTTCGGCGCCTTCCAGGCCGCCATCGCCACGTTCCAGCGCAGCTGGCGCCCCCGCCCGGAACTCGCCCTGGCCTCCGGCACTAGCCTCGCCGTCTCCACGTTCCTCGGCTACCTCACCGGCTCCCACCTGCTCCTCTTCCTCGCCCTTCTCTGCCTGTGGACCTTCCTGGCGGGCCTGAGCTGGGCCGCGGGCCCGACCGTCGGCATCATCGCGTCGTCCAACGTCGCGATCATGCTGGTGACGGTCACCCTCCCCACCTCGGTGGCCGCCGCCGCGGGCCACGCCGCGATGATGATCGTCGGCGGCTGCGTCCAGGCCGCCCTGGTGATCCTCTTCCCGGTCCGCAGATGGGGCGCCCACCGGGACGCCCTGGCCGACGCCCTCGCGGCCGAGGCCGACTACGCCCGCAGGCTCCGCCACGACCCCGTGGCCCCCTTCGACCCCGAGCCCCTGATGGCCGCGCGCGACGCGGCGCGGATCACCCCGCGCCAGGCCCGCACCCGCCCCGCCGAACTCCACGGCGCCCGCGGCCTCGCCGAACGCATCCGCCCGGTGCTCGCCTCCCTCGCCGACCCGGCGGTGGGCGTCCCGCCCGAGGGCAGGGAGCGCGACAGGGTGCGCGAGATCCTCGGCGCGGCGGGCGCGGTGCTCGACGCGGCGGCGCGGGCGATCCGCCACGGCGAACCGGTCGAGGTCCCCCCGGCGGCCGTGGCGACCCTCAGGACCCCGGACACCGGCGCGATCCTCACGGGTCCGGCGTACCGGGCGGCCACCCGTCTCGGCGCGCTCCTGAGGGACGTACTGGAAACGGCGGGCACCCAGAGCCGCCCGGACCCGCCCCCCTCACCCGACCCTGCCCCCGCCCCCGAGAAGCACATCAGGACCCACCCCAAAACCCACTCCGACACCCAGCCGATCCCCCTCCTGCGCCCCACCCTCCCGGCCCTCGTCCCCGGCACCCTGCGCGCCATGCGGGCCGAGCTGCGCCACGAGTCGCCGGTCGCCCGGCACGCGATCCGCGTCACGTCGGTGGCCGCCGCGGGCTACCTCCTGGGGCACTGGCTCCCGCTCGGCCACGGATACTGGGCCCCCATGGCCTCCGTCATGGTGATGCGCCCGGACTTCTCCCAGACGTACTCACGCGCGGTGGCCCGCTTCGGCGGCACCCTCGTCGGTGTCGCGCTCGCCACGGGCCTGGTCCAGCTCGCCGACCCCGGCACGGGCCTGTCCGCCGCGCTCGCGGTGCTCTGCGCCGGGATGATGTACCTGCTGATGCGCACGGGCCAGGTGGCGGCGCAGGCCTGCGTGGCCGCGTACGTCGTGTTCCTGCTCGGCATGGGCGGCCAGCAGTGGACGCAGACCGTCCCGGAGCGGGTGGTCCTGACCCTGCTCGGCGGCGTACTCGCGATGATCGCGTACGCCCTCTACCCGGCGTGGGAGACCCCGCGCCTGCGCACCCGCCTCGCCGACTGGCTCGCGGCGGACGGGCGTTACGCCGCCGCGGTCGTCGACCACTACGCCCACCCCGCCGGCAAGGCCTGCCCCGACGTGCGCGAGGCCCTGCTCGCCGCCCGCGACGCCCGCGTCGCCTGGCAGGAGGCGCTGGGCCGGGCCAAGCACGAACCGGTGCGCCACCGCGGCCTGTCCCGCGCCGCGGCCGCCGACGCGGAGGAGGCACTGGCCCAACTGGGCCGCGTCGCGATGCTGATGGAGGCCCACCTCCCGGACCGCGACGCGACCCCCGTGCCCGCGGCGGCCCGCCTCGCCGATGCGCTGCGCACGTCGACCGAGCAGGGCGCGAAGGCGGTGCGGGAGCGCCGCGTCCCGAGGTGGGACGCGGTCCGGGAGGCCCTGGACGCGTGGGACGGCGAGGGCGTCCCGGACCGGGTGGTCCGCAGGGGAGCGGGCCTGCTCGTGGAGACCCTCGACGAGCTCTCCGACGCCCTGGACACGACACCGCCGCCGATGCTGGTCGACGGCTCGTCCACGAAGACCGCGGACGCGAACGGGCCGCGGAACCAAGAAGGTCCCGCGGCCCGCTGACGCACGAAGCCCGGCAGAGCCGAAGAGCCGAAGCCCGGCAGAGCCACAGGGCCGAAGCCCCGCAGAGCCGCAGAGCCAAACCCCGGCAGAGCCGAAGCCCCGCAGAGCCAAAATCCGGCAGAGCCGAAGCCCCGCAGAGCCGAAGAGCCCGGAGGCCCCCGGCCTCAGGACTGCGGCAGCCCCGCCGTCGGAAGTGCCTCAGGACTGCGGCAGTCCCGCCGTCGGCAGCCCCTCCGGCAGCTTGCCGCCCTCCGTCTTGAGGAACTCGTCCGTGCCGGTGCCCTCCCAGGCGACCTTCATTGACTTGCCGTTCACGGACTTGACCATCCCCATCGTGCGGTCCGAACTCCCCTTGGGGCATTTGAGGTTGATCATCTGCGAGCCCATCTCCTCGCCCGCGGTGCCGTTGCACAGCACGTCCTCGCCGAGGAGCGTGGCCGTCTTGCCCGTCACGGCGAGGGCGAGCGGCTTGCCGTCGGCGGTGGCGATCCATGTGCCTTCCAGGCTGCCGCCCTTGGATCCGGAGTCCGAGCCACCGGTCGAGCCGCCGGTCGAACCGCCGTCGTCCGACGTGTCGGACCCCCCGGAGGCGGACCCGCGGTCCTTCTTGCCGCCGCCACCGCCACCGTCCCCGTCGCTGCCGCACCCGGTCAGGGCAAGCGCCGCGGCGAGCCCCACCACGGCGGCACCGACCCGCACACGACGGACACTGCGGACGTTCGTACGCACGTGAAATCCCCCTAGAAAGACTGGCGTTGCCGAGGTCGTCCCCCGGCCAAATCGCGCGCCAAGCTACCAGGAGGACTTGCGCACCCCCGGCAGGTATCCGGCGTGCGCTTGCTCACGCAACCGCACCCTCGACAACCCGAAGGCCCCCACGTATCCGCGCGGACGTCCGTCGACGCTGTCGCGGTTCCGCACCCGCGTCGCGCTGGCGTCCCGCGGCTGGCGCGCCAACTCCCGCTGGGCGGCGAGCCGTTCGGCGTCACTGCTGCCGGTCCTGCGGATGATCTCCTTCAGTACGGCGCGCCGCGCCGCGTACCGCGCGACGATCAGGCGCCGCTTCTCGTTCTTCGCGATCTTGCTCTTCTTGGCCATGGTGACTCCCTCAGACCTTCGCGCCGCGGGCGCGGATCCTGGCGACGGCCGCCTCGACCCCGATGGCGTCGACCGTCCTGATCCCCTTCGCGCTGAGCCGCAGCCGCACGTACCGCCCCTCGCTCGGCAGCCAGTACCGCTTGCGCTGGACATTGGGGTCGAAGCGGCGGGAGGTCCGCCGGTGGGAGTGGGAGATGTGGTTGCCGAAGCCGGGCTTCGCGCCGGTCAGCTGGCAGTGGGCGGACAAGTGACGCACCTCTCGATCGCTGGGGGACACCCTCTATTGAAAACGGGAGTCATTTTCATATACTAGCCCCATGGCCCGCAACGAACTCCGCCCCGTCATCAAGCTCCGGTCCACGGCCGGCACCGGGTTCACGTACGTGACCCGCAAGAACCGCCGCAACGACCCCGACCGCCTCACGCTGCGCAAGTACGACCCCGTCGTGGGCCGCCACGTCGACTTCCGAGAGGAGCGCTGACCGCCATGCGCAAGGACATCCACCCGCCGTACGGCCCCGTCGTCTTCCGCGACAAGGCCGCCGGCTTCGCCTTCCTCACCCGCTCCACCGCGACCAGTGCCAGGACGGTCGAGTGGGAGGACGGCCGTACGTACCCCGTCATCGACGTCGAGGTCTCGTCCGCGAGCCACCCCTTCTACACGGGCACCGCGCGCGTGATGGACACCGCGGGCCGCGTCGAGCGCTTCGAGCGCCGCTTCGGGAAGCGCCGATGAGCGAGCGGGCCGCGCTGGACGTCGTGATCGTCGGCGGCCTCCACGCGGCCGCCCGTAGGGCGGCCGTCGACGGGATCCTCGCCGCCGTCCCCGACAGCGTGGCCCTCCATCACGATCTGTCGACCGCCGTGCGGGGCACCGTCGTGCGCACCGTGCGCGACGCCGCCGAGGTGCTCTCCACCGGCGACGCCCCGCTGGTCGACGACTGCGCCTGCTGCGCGCTCCGCGAGGACCTGGTGCCCGAACTGCGCCGCCTCGCGGACGCGGGCCTGACCCGGCTCGCGGTCGTGGAACTGTGGGACTCGGTCGAGCCCAAGGCGATGGCGGAGGTCATCGCCGCGCACGGCGGCGAGGGCATCCGGCTCGGCGGTGTCGTCACCGCCGTCGACCCCGCCCTGCTCCTGCCCTGCCTCGGCAACGGCGACGACCTCATGGACGCGGGGCTCGCCGCCGCCCCCACCGACCGGCGCACGGTCGCCGACACCTGGGCGCGCCAGCTGGAGTACGCCCCCGTGCTCGCCGTCGTGGACTCGGCCGAGGCCGACGACGAGGACCGCGCCCTGCTCGCCCAGCTCCACCCGACGGCGCGCCAGGTCCCGGTCGGCCACCCCGGCCTGGCGGTCGCCGCGCGCGCCGGCTTCGACGTCGAGGCCGCCGCCGCGGCGCAGCATCCGGCCTGCGCGCTGCTCCCGGCCGAGGCCGACGCGTGCGGTGTCGCCACCTTCGTGTGGCACCGGGAGCGGCCCTTCCACCCGGGGCGTCTTTACGACGCCCTGGAGGATCTGACCTGCGCGGCCGTCCGCAGCCGGGGCCGGTTCTGGCTGGCCGACCACCCGGACACGCTGCTCGGCTGGGACGCGGCGGGCGGCGCGCTCGGTGTCGAGGGCGCCGGGCCGTGGCTGGCCTCGCTGCCGGACGCCGCGTGGGAGATGGTCCCGCCGGTGCGCCGCGCGGCCGCCGCCCTCGACTGGCACCCGGAACACGGCGACCGCTGCAATCACCTGGTGTTCACCTCGCCGGGCCTGGACCGCGACGCGCTGGAACGGGTGCTGGAGTCCTGTCTGTTGACGGACGAGGAGTACGCCGCCGGGCGCGACGCCTGGAAACACCTGCCCTCCGCCTTCGACACCCTCCTGGAGGTCTGCTGAACGGAGCCCTTCGCTCCCCCTTTAGCGCACCGCGCCCGTTTTTTTCCGGCACTTTGACGGAACATAAACAGCGCGGTGCGCGTCCTTTTCTAGAGCACTGCGGATTTCGGCCCGGACGGCGAACTGGACGTACTGACAGACCTGTAACCAAGGGAACACCCCGCGTGCACGTGCATCTGCCCATGCATCGGCATGTGAACACAGCTATGATCCGGGACAGTTGACCACTGCATCTAGAGCCTCTAACGGCACTGCACCACCGGGGAGCGATCTGTGCACCACGCGTTTAACGGCATGGCGGCCACGGAGCTTCACGGGGTCGTCTGGCAGAAGAGCAGGCACAGCAACTCGCAGGGCTCGTGCGTGGAGTTCGCGAAGCTGCCGGGCGGCGACGTCGCCGTGCGCAACTCGCGCTTCCCGGACGGCCCCGCGCTCGTCTATACGCGCGCGGAGATAGAGGCGATGCTGCTGGGGATGAAGGACGGGGAGTTCGACCACCTCATCGGTGGCTAGCCCGGCGGCTCATCAATGACTGACCCGGCGGCTCGTCAGTGGCTGACCCGGGCGGCTCATCGGTGGCCGGCCCAGGCCCCTCGATCGGCGGCTAGCCCAGGCGGAACAGCGCCCAGACCACCTTGCCGCGCAGCGTGCCCGCGAGCGGGTGCCAGCCCCAGCTGTCGCTGAAGGAATCCACCAGGAACAGCCCGCGGCCGGACTCCGCCGCGAAGTCCTCGTCGGTCTCGCGCGCGACCGGGCTCTCGTCGCTGGGGTCGCGCACCGCGCACACCAGACGCGAGGCCCAGAACATCAGGTGCAGCCGCACCGGCGGGTCCTGCTGTTCGCGTGGGGTGTCCGCGGGCAGCGCGTGCCGCAGCGCGTTGGTCACCAGTTCGGAGACGACCAGGGCGATGTCGTCGAACCGCTCGTCAAGGTTCCACTGGCCCAGCGTCTTCCGGGTGAACTGTCGCGCGCTGCCGACCGCTTCGTAGCGGGCGGGGAGGGCGACGGAGGCCGAGCTGGAGACCGCCGAGGGATCGAGCGGAGGAAGCCCCTGCCTTAACGGCTCGAGCATGGTCGATCCATTCGTCCCCATGCGAGGCACTCCCCGGTTTCGCGGTACATAGCGATGGAGCGGTGGCGCGGTCGGTCGCCGATGGTGCGGTGGTACGCGTCGGTACAACAGTGGCGCGTGGACCATGGTTCCGAATGCGTACGGCAGATGCAAGGGCAGATGCACGTGCACGCGCCGGACTTGGTGGCTCCCGTGCCCTTTCTTGCCCATTTCTTCCTACGGTTTCTTGTGGAGAGCTTTCGGAGGCTTTCCCTTTCTGTAACCGAACGAGTACGGCCTGAAGCGTTTAATGGCAGACTGCTGGCTTCCAGTCGATGGGGAGGATTGAGCGAAGTGACCGCAGGGGAGTCGAGCGGCTCGGTGGTACGGCGCATCCTGCTGGGGTCGCAGCTCCGGCGCCTCAGGGAATCCCGCGGCATCACCCGCGAAGCGGCCGGATACTCCATCCGCGCCTCCGAATCGAAGATCAGCCGCATGGAGTTGGGACGGGTGAGCTTCAAGTCCAGGGACGTCGAGGACCTCCTG
The DNA here is from genome assembly GCF_040680155.1 of Streptomyces sp. NPDC052114. NCBI lineage: Bacteria > Bacillati > Actinomycetota > Actinomycetes > Kitasatosporales > Streptomycetaceae > Streptomyces > Streptomyces sp. NPDC052114. The sequence continues at coordinate 185,249 of NZ_JBFAWC010000013.1, forward strand.
ACGCTGTACGGGGTCACGGACGAGGCCGAGCGCGGCGCGCTCCTCTCGCTCGCCAAGGAGGCCAACCTCACCGGCTGGTGGCACAGTTACTCGGACGTGCTGCCCGGCTGGTTCCAGACCTATGTCGGTCTCGAGGGCGCGGCCTCGCTCATCCGCGTCTACGAAGTCCAGTTCGTCAACGGTCTGTTGCAGACCGAGGCGTACGCCCACGCGGTGGTCGCCCGCGGCATGAAGGGCGCGAGCAAGGCGGAGATCGACCGGAGGGTCGCGCTGCGCCTGGAGCGTCAGAAGCTCCTCGCCTCCGAGCACGCGCCCCGCTTCCACTGCGTCCTCGACGAGGCGGCGCTCCGACGCCCTTATGGCGACCGGGATGTGATGAGAGGTCAGATCCAGCACCTCATCGAGATCTCCGAGCGCCCGAACGTCACGCTCCAGGTGATGCCGTTCACCTTCGGCGGGCACGCCGGCGAGAGCGGCGCGTTCACCATGCTGAGCTTCCCGGAGTCCGACCTCTCGGACGTCGTGTACGTGGAGCAGCTCACCGGCGCGCTCTATCTCGACAAGGCCGAGGAAGTCGCCCAGTACGAGAGAGTCGTGGCCCAGCTCCACAAGGACAGCCCCGATCCGGCGGACAGCCGGGATCTTCTGCGTGGTCTACTCCAACTCACCTGAAACATAAGTACTATGACGTGAGATCAGGTGTCAGCTTCCGTTTGCTTCCGTCTGCTGCCGCGGCAAGGGGTCCGTCTCATGTCCTTCTTCACTGACCTGGCTCACCAGTACATCGACGGTGAGTGGAAGGCCGGATCGGGCTCCTGGGACATCATCGACTTCAATCCGTACGACGGGGAGAAGCTGGCGTCCATCACCGTCGCCACCGCCGACGAGGTCGACGAGGCCTACCGCGCCGCCGAGCGCGCGCAGAAGGAGTGGGCCGAGACCAACCCGTACGCCCGGCGTGCGGTGTTCGAGCGGGCCCTGCGGATCGTCGAGGACCGCGAGGAGGAGATCACCGAGGCGATCATCGCCGAGCTGGGCGGCACCCGGCTCAAGGCGGCCTTCGAGCTCCACCTCACCAAGGAGTTCCTGCGCGAGTCGGTCAACCTGGCGCTGCGCCCCGAGGGGCGGGTGCTGCCCTCGCCGGCGGACGGCAAGGAGAACCGCCTCTACCGCGTCCCGGTCGGCGTGGTGGGCGTCATCAGCCCCTTCAACTTCCCGCTGCTGCTGTCGATCAAGACCGTCGCCCCGGCCCTGGCCCTCGGCAACGCCGTGGTCCTCAAGCCGCACCAGAACGCCCCGGTGGTCGGCGGCAGCCTGCTCGCCCGGATCTTCGAGGAGGCGGGCCTGCCGGCCGGCCTGCTGAACGTGGTGATCACGGACATAGCCGAGATCGGTGACGCCTTCATCGAGCACCCCGTGCCGGGCGTCATCTCCTTCACCGGCTCGGACCGCGTGGGCCGCCACGTCGCCACGGTCTGCGCCTCGCACTTCAAGCGCTCGGTCCTGGAGCTGGGCGGCAACAGCGCGCTGATCGTCCTGGACGACGCCGACATCGACTACGCCGTGGACGCGGCGGTCTTCAGCCGTTTCGTGCACCAGGGCCAGGTCTGCATGGCCGCCAACCGCATCCTCGTGGACCGTTCCGTGGCGGCGGAGTTCACCGAGAAGTTCGTCGCCAAGGTCGACTCGCTCACGGTGGGCGACCCGGCCGACCCCGCCACGCACATCGGCCCGCTCATCAGCTCCTCGCAGGCGGACGCCGTCTCGGCCGTCGTCGAGCAGGCGATCGCGTCGGGCGCCAGGGCGCTCCTGCACGGGCAGACGGACGGCAACCTGGTCGCCCCCTCGGTCCTGACGGACCTGCCCGCGGGCTCCCCGGTCCTCGGTCAGGAGATCTTCGGCCCGGTCGCGCTGCTGGTGCCCTTCGACGGCGAGGACGAGGCGGTGCGGATCGCGAACGACACCCCGTACGGCCTGAGCGGCGCGGTGCACACGGGGGACGTGGAGCGCGGTGTGCGCATCGCCAAGCGCGTGCGGACCGGCATGATCCACGTCAACGACGGCACGGTGCACGACGAGCCGATCGTGCCGTTCGGCGGCGAGAAGAGCTCCGGGGTGGGGCGGCTGAACGGCGAGGCGACCGTGGACGCCTTCACCACCCAGAAGTGGATCTCCGTGCAGCACGGCAGGTCGCGCTTCCCGTTCTGAGCGTTCCCGGAGCCGCCGCGTCCGCGGTGTCACCCCTTCCTTCGTGTCGCGAGCCCTTGCGGACAGAACCTGACCGCAAGGGCTCGTAGCGTTCGTGGTGTCGGGAGGAAAGCCCGGCGGAACCAACTCCCCTCGGGAAAGGCGGACATCATGGTCACGCACGTGAACGCGGAAGCCCGTGGCGACGAGCGCGGCGCCCTCATCGCCTTCGTGGAGGCCCAGCGCGGCGGTCTGCGCCGCTCGGTCCTCGGCCTGAGCGACGAGCAGGCGAGCGCCCGCCCCAGCGCCAGCGAGCTGACCCTGGGCGGCCTCGTGAAGCACGTCGCGGAGACGGAGCTGAACTGGCTGCGCATGGCCCAGCAGAAGCCCAACGAGAAGGCCCGCACCCAGGAGACCTGGGGCGACAGCTTCCGCCTCGTGGAGGGCGAGACGGTGGCCGACATGCTCGCCTTCTGGGACGGCGTGGCCCGGGAGACCGAGGAGTTCATCCGCGCGGTGCCGAGCCTCGACGACACCTTCCCGCTGCCCCCGGCGCCGTGGTTCCCCAAGGACGGCGCGGTGTCGATGCGCTGGCTGATGCTGCACCTGGTCGAGGAGATCGCGCGGCACGCGGGCCACGCGGACATCGTCCGTGAGTCCCTGGACGGGAAGACGGCCTTCGAGCTGGTGGCGCAGGAGCAGGGCTACCCTGGTCAAAGTTGATGAGTGTGCGGCCCGGCGGCGGGTGCGCGGGCCCGAAAGGTGCGGTGAATGTCGGCGATCCGGCTCCTGGTTCTCGGCGCGGTCCGCCAGCACGGCCGCGCCCACGGCTATCAGGTCCGCAACGACCTGGAGTACTGGGGCGCCCACGAGTGGTCCAACGCCAAGCCGGGCTCGATCTACCACGCGCTGAAGCAGCTGGCCAAGCAGGGTTTCCTGCACGCGCACGAGATCGCCCCGTCCACCGCGGGCGGGCCGCCGCGCACGGAGTACGAGATCACGGACCAGGGCACCGAGGAGTTCCTGAGCATGCTCCGCGGTGCCCTCGTCACGTACGACCAGCGGCCCGACATGCTCACCGCGGCCCTGGGGTTCATCGTCGAGCTGCCGCGCGAGGAGGCGCTCTCGCTGCTCCGGGAGCGCGTGCGCGTGATCGAGGGGTGGCGCAAGGGCGTCACGGAGTACTACACGCCCGAGGACGGCCCCGGACAGCTCGGCCACATCGGCGAGATCATGAACTACTGGGTGCACACGGCCGACGGCGGCGTGGAGTGGGCGCAGGGGCTGATCGAGCGGATCGAGGGCGGCGCCTACACCTTCGCGGGCGAGGGCGAGCCGTTCGTCGGGGTGCTCGCCGAGGGCGAGGAGAACCCCTACGCGACGGGCGAGGCGCACGCCGGGGACCACCGCTAGATCCGAGCCGGACCGCCGCTGGATCCGCACCGGACCGCCGATGGGTCTGTGGCGAACCACCGCTAATCAAGTTTGACGAATGGCTTCGGCTCGATTACCTTCGCCCGCCTAGTCAAGTTTGACTACATGATCACGACGGGCAACGGGATCAGCGAGGGGAGCCGGATGACGGACGCGATCGTCGTCGAGGGTGCGCGCAAGGCGTACAAGGAGAAGAGGGCGCTGGACGGCCTCGACCTGCGGGTCGGCCGCGGCACGGTGCACGGCGTGCTCGGGCCCAACGGCGCGGGCAAGACCACGGCCGTACGGGTGCTCGCCACCCTGCTGCGGCCCGACGCGGGGCGTGTGGAGGTCGCGGGGCACGACGTGCGGCGCAGGCCCGACGAGGTGCGCGGGCGCATCGGTCTGCTCGGCCAGCACGCCGCGCTGGACGAGGAGTTGAGCGGCCGGCAGAACCTGGACATGTTCGGGCGGCTCCATCACCTGGGCGCCCGCCACGCGCGCGTGCGGGCCGACGAGCTCCTGGAGCGGTTCGGCCTCGCGGACACCGGCCGCAAGGCCGTCAAGCGGTACAGCGGCGGCATGCGGCGCCGCCTCGACCTCGCGGCCTCGCTCATCACGGAGCCCGAGGTGCTGTTCCTGGACGAGCCCACCACGGGCCTGGACCCGCGGGGCCGCGCCGAGGTGTGGGACTCGGTGCGCTCGCTGGTCGGCGGCGGCACGACCGTACTGCTGACCACGCAGTACCTGGAGGAGGCGGACCAACTGGCCGACCGCATCTCGGTGATCGACCAAGGCCGCGTCATCGCGGACGGCACGGCGGACGACCTCAAGGCGAGGCTGGGCGGCGACCGGATCGACGTGGTCGTGCGCGACGCGTCCCAACTGGCGCGCACGGCCGCGCTGCTGCCGCACGGCGCCGTGGTGGACGGGGACCGCCGCCTGGCGTCCGCGCCGGTGACGGACCGCATGGAGGCCCTCACGTCCGTCGTGCGGGCGCTGGAGGACGCCGGCATCGAGGCCGAGGACGTGGCCCTGCGCAGGCCCACGCTGGACGAGGTGTTCCTGAGCCTGACGGGACGCACGGACGAGGGCGGGCCCGGGGATCGTACGGACCGTGTGAAGGAGGCCGTGTGAGTACGCCGGTGAGCTGGGCCGTGACGGATTCCTGGACGATGACGCGGCGCGAGCTGGCCCACTGGGCGCGCCAGCCCGTGCAGGTGGTCGTCGGACTCGTCTTCCCGGTGATGCTGCTGCTGATGTTCAACTACCTGATCGGCGGCGGCAAGGGCATCGCGGGGGACTACGCCGAGTTCCTGGTGCCCGGCATGTTCGCGCTGACCATGGCCTTCGGTCTGGACGCGACGATGGTCGCGGTCACCGAGGACCTGAACAAGGGCGTGATCGACCGGTTCCGCTCGATGCCGATGACCGACGGGGCCGTCCTGGTGGGGCGCTCGGTCGCGGACATGCTGCAGTCCTTCGCCGCGCTCCTGGTCATGATCGGGGTCGGGCTCGCCATCGGCTGGCGCTGGCACGGCTCGTTCGGCGCGGCGCTCGGGGCGGTCGGGCTGCTCCTGCTGCTGCGGTTCGCGATGCTGTGGATCGGCATCCACCTGGCGATGGTCGTGGGCCGACCGGAGCTGGTCACGGCCGTGCAGATCCTGGTCTGGCCCATCGGCTTCTTCTCCAACGCCTTTACGGTGCCGCAGAACATGCCGGACTGGCTGGGCGCCGCCGTCGAGTGGAACCCGATGTCGGCGACGGCCACGGCGGTGCGCGACCTGTTCGGCAACGACCCGGGGGTGGTGGGCACCTCCTGGGCGGCGGAACACGCGGGGCTCCTGGCGGTGCTGTGGCCCGTGGCGCTGGTGGGGGTATTCCTGCCGTGGGCGGTGCGGAGGTTCAGGGCGCTGAGCGGGTGACGGCGGCGCCCGGCGCGGTCCTCGGGCGTGCGGGCTTGCACCTCACGTGACGTGAGGACGCAGGCTGAACCGCGTACAGAGAAGAGAGGGCGGAAGCCATGGGCTACTCCGTGGGACAGGTCGCCGGTTTCGCCGGAGTGACGGTGCGCACGCTGCACCACTACGACGAGATCGGTCTGCTCGTGCCCGGTGGGCGCAGCCACGCGGGTCACCGGCGCTACAGCGACGGCGACCTGGACCGGTTGCAGCAGATCCTGTTCTACCGGGAGCTCGGCTTCCCCCTCGACGAGGTGGCGGCCCTCCTGGACGACCCGGACACGGACCCGCGGGACCACCTGCGCCGGCAGCACGAGCTGCTGACCTCCCGGATCGAGAAGCTCCAGGAGATGGCCGCCGCCGTCGAGACCGCCATGGAGGCGAGAAGAATGGGCATCAACCTCACGCCCGAGGAGAAGTTCGAGGTCTTCGGAGACCACGACCCCGACCAGTACGCGGACGAGGTCCAGGAGCGCTGGGGCGACACCGAGGCGTATCGCGAGTCGCAGCGCAAGGCCGCCGCGTACACGAAGGACGACTGGAAGCGGATCAACGACGAGTTCACCGCGGTCCACGCCCACATGGGCGACCTGCTCGACCGGGGGCTGGCCGCCGACTCCGTGGAGGCGATGGACGGCGCCGAGGAGCACCGTCTGTTCATCTCGCGCCACCACTACACGTGCGGGCACGAGATGCACACGTGCCTCGGCGAGATGTACGTCGCGGACGCGCGGTTCACGGCGTTCTACGAGGCCATCCGGCCGGGGCTCGCGGTCTACATGCGGGACGCGATCCTGGCGAACGCGGCGCGCGGCGGCCGGGGGAGCGCCGAGGAGGACGCCGCCTCGTGACAGGACGGGGCGGCGGGCCGACACTGCGGGTACGCACCGGCTTCAGGAGGCGTCATGTCCAAGCTGTTCTCCCGCGTCAAGCGGTTCGCCCGCAGCTCCGAGGGGAAGCGGGCCGTCCGTGAGGCCCGCCGCGCGTCGTCCGACCCCAGGCGCCGGGCCGAGGCCAAGCGGCTGATCGGCAGGCTGCGCGGGAAGAAGTAGGCGGGCCGCGCGGCGGGCTACTGCTGCTGCTCGATCACGGCCGCCGTCCCGTACGCGCACACCTCCGCCGCCCCGTCCAGCGCCTCGGTCACGTCGAAGCGGAACATCAGGACGGCGTTGGCGCCACGCGCGCGTGCCTGCTCGATGAGGCGCTCCATGGCCTGGTTCCTGGTCTCCACGAGCGTCTTGGTCAGACCCTTCAGCTCGCCGCCGATCATGGACTTCAGGCCCGCGCCGATCTGGCTGCCGAGGTGCCGGGAACGGACGGTCAGGCCGAAGACCTCACCGATCACCCGGGTCACACGGAACCCGGGCACATCGTTGGTGGTCACGACGAGGACGTCGGACCCAGGATTGAGGCCACCGCCGAAATCTTCGATACCCATGCCCCACAGCTTTGTCCTGGTTGGCGAGGAGTGCACCCTGGGAAGAGCGCGGTGTGCCCGGTGAGGGGCAAGGTGGAACCTGCCCGGGGTACCTCGCGTTGATAACTTTGGGCGGCTGCACCCGCCGCCGCACCGCCCCCTCACCCTCAGGAGCCCGGAACCGTGACGACGCTTGCGCTCGGACCAAGCTGGCTGGATCCGGATTACCTGCTCAACCAGTTCGGCCTCTGGGGCCTGCTGCTGATCGTCTTCGCCGAGTCGGGCCTGCTCATCGGCTTCTTCCTGCCCGGTGACTCGCTGCTGTTCACCACGGGCCTGCTGATCACCACGAACAAGCTGGACACCCCGCTGTGGCTGGCCTGCGTGCTGATCTGCCTCGCCGCGATCCTGGGCGACCAGGCGGGCTACCTCTTCGGCAAGAAGGTCGGGCCCTCGCTCTTCAACCGCCCGGACTCCAAGCTCTTCAAACAGGAGAACGTGGTCAAGGCCCACGACTTCTTCGAGAAGTACGGCCCGAAGTCCCTGGTCCTGGCCCGCTTCGTGCCGATCGTGCGGACGTTCACGCCGATCATCGCCGGCGTCTCCGGCATGCGGTACCGCTCGTTCATCACGTTCAACATCATCGGCGGCGTCCTGTGGGGCGCGGGCGTGACCCTGCTGGGCGCCTGGCTGGGCAACATCGAGTTCGTCCACAAGAACATCGAGGCGATCCTGATCCTGATCGTCCTCATCTCGGTGGTGCCGATCATCATCGAGTTCCTGCGGGCGCGCGGGAAGTCCAAGAAGGCCGCGGCCGAGACCGGTGCCCCGGGCGCGGCCCCGGCGCAGCGCGGCCGCCACGCCAAGCGCTGACCGACGGCTCGGTCGCCGAAGGCCCCCGTACGAGGTCGTACGGGGGCCTTCGCGCGTCGTGGGGGCCGGGGAGGGGGCGGACGGGCGCCCCGGCGGCCTAGAAGCCCCTGGTCCGCTTCGCCGCGCGGCGGTTCACCGCCGAGGTGGCCCCCGGCACCTTCAGGATCAGCCGGGAGACCTCGCTCCCCAGGTTCACGCCGATCGCGATCGCCAGGGCCGTCGCGACGGCCTTGGTGAGCGAGTTGATGCCGGTGTTCAGGTCGTTCTGGGCCAGCGCGAGCAGTCCGAAGTACGTCGCGCTACCGGGCAGCAGCGGCCCGATGGCCGCTGTCACATAGGGCAGTGAGGACGCGAACCGGTAGCGCGAGAAGAGCTGCCCGAACAGGCCCACCAGACCGGCCGCGATGGCCGTCGCCGCGACCGGCGAGAGCTTCAGCGGGGTCTGCGCGAGCGCACCGAACATGACCCAGGCGATGCCGCCGTTGAGGGTCACGATCGCCACGGTGTGACGTTCCTGCTGGAGCAGGATCGCGAAGGCGAGACTCAGCGCCATCGACGCCAGGATCTGGATGACCGGCCGCGACGAGGTCACGCCGAACTTCGTCTCCGGGGTCAGATTCGTCGCGTCCAGCATCACGCCGAGCGACAGCACGAGCAGGACGCCACAGACGATGCCCACGATGAGGTACATGACCTCCAGGAGGCGTGCGGCCGCGGTGATGTAGTAGCCGGTCAGGCCGTCCTGCACGCCCGCCACCAGGGCCCGCCCCGGGATCAGCGCGAAGAGCCCACCGGTGATGACCGCGGAGGCCATGGACGCCTCGGTGTGCACGAAGCTGAGCGCAACCCCCATCAGGGCGGGCGGCATCGCGGCGCCCACGAACTGGTAGAACTCCGGCAGCCCGCGCCCCGCGCACAGCCAGGCGAGCCGGTCGCCGAGCATCGCGCCGACCGCGGCCACCACGAAGACCAGGGCCCCACCGCCGACCAGCACGGACGCGGCGCCCGCGAGCAGCCCGCTGGACGCCGTGAGCGCCCAGCCGGGGTAGGGGTGGCGGTTGCGTCGGATGCCCGCGAGGCGGCGGTAGGCCTCCTCCAGGGAGACGTCGATGTCCGGGTCGCTGATGTCGTCCACCAGGTGGAACACGGCGGCCAGACGGGTGTAGTCGGTGCCCCGGCGGCGCACGGTCCTGGAGGCCGTGACGGGGTCGTCGACGAGCGAGGGCTGGTGCGAGATCGACAGGAGCGTGAACGTCACGTTCGGCTCGCAGCGGTCCAGGCCGTAGGAGCGGCAGACCGCGAACATGGCCGCCTCGACGTCCTCGGCGCCCTCACCGCCCGCGAGCAGCAGTTCCCCGATACGGAGCGTCAGGTCGAGCACGCGGGGCACGGCGGGCCCGGTGTCGTCCTCCTGCTTCTGCGCGGGCTCAGGAGCGGGCCGCTCGGCGACCGGCATGCGCAGCATCGTGCGCATCTGGTCCTGCCAGGGGACTTCCTTGGTGAGCTTCACCAGGGGGATGCCCTGGGCGGGCGTGAAGGCCTGCGGGGCGTTGCGGGCGCTGTAGGTGTGAGGGGTGGTGAACGCCGACTTCTCGGTCTCCTGGGTCGTCGACGCGGGCGTCGTGAGACCCGTGGGGATCGCGAACTCGGACGTCGTCTGCGACTCGTCCTCAAGAGCCGGCGGCTGCGCGGCCACCACCCCACTGGGCTGCGCGAACGCGCTGCGGGCCTCGTCCGACTGTGGCTTGCGGTCCTCGGCCTCCTGCTCGGCCACTGATGCCCTCACTTCTCATACGACACGTACGCACCGTTCGTATGGCCAGTATGGGCACAGATACACGGACGGGCCGCGCGGCCCCCAGGGGTCACGCGGCCCGTCCGGGGCGAGAGGGCTCAGTGGCCGCCCTCGTCCTTGAAGCGCTTGTAGGAACGCTCGATCTCGGCCTCGGCGTCCGCGCGGCCGACCCAGTCGGCACCCTCGACGGACTTGCCGGGCTCCAGGTCCTTGTAGACCTCGAAGAAGTGCTGGATCTCCAGGCGGTCGAACTCGGAGACGTGGTGGATGTCGCGCAGGTGCTCCACGCGGGGGTCCGAGGCCGGGACGCACAGCAGCTTGTCGTCGCCGCCCGCCTCGTCGGTCATCCGGAACATGCCGATCGCGCGGCACTTGATGAGGCAGCCCGGGAAGGTGGGCTCGTCCAGGATGACGAGGGCGTCCAGCGGGTCACCGTCCTCGCCGAGGGTGTTCTCGACGAAGCCGTAGTCCGCGGGGTAGCTGGTCGACGTGAAGAGGCGACGGTCCAGACGGATCCGGCCGGTCTCGTGGTCCACCTCGTACTTGTTCCGCGAACCCTTCGGAATCTCGATGGTGACGTCGAACTCCACGGGTGGCTCCTCCATGATCAGCACATACTTCGGGTGATTAAGTGTCCCTCACGCAGATGTGTGATCGCGAAAGGGGCTGGTCGTCGTGCCGGAGCTCAAGCCTTGGCAGCGGCCTCGACAGCTTTTGAGACAGCTGTCCAAGCCTTCCGCCACCAAGCTCACCGGGTTCGCCGGGAAGCTCACGACCTGGCAGCTCACAGCTGGTGCCGCCACCTTCGGCCTGGTCATCGCGGCCGGGGCGGTGGCCGCGGCCGGCCCTTGGGACTCCTCCGGTCAGCGTACGGCCGAGCGGGAGTGGGCCGCTTCCCAGGAGAGCGGGGGTGGCGCAGATCACGGCGGTCGTACGCCCGAATCCGCCCCGAGCGCCCCTTCTGTGCTCGCCGGTCTCGGCGCGCCCGCGGGAACGGCTCCCGCCCCGACGGACCGCGCCCTGGCGGACGCACTCGATCCGCTTTTCAAGGACCCGGCGCTCGGCCCGGAGCGCGCGGGCGTCGTCCTCGACGCGGCTTCCGGCAAACGGGTCTACGGCAGGAGCACGGGCGACACGCTGACGCCCGCCTCGACGATCAAGATCGCCACGGCGGTCGCGGCGCTGTCCGCGGCCGGCCCCGACCACCGCATCGCCACGAAGGCGGTGATCGAGCCCGACTCCAAGGACGTCGTCCTGGTCGGCGGCGGCGACCCCACCCTCACCGCCCGCAAGGAGGGCCGGTACGTCGACGGCGCGGCGAGCCTGCGCTCCCTGGCCGAGGACACGGCCCGCGCGCTGAAGGCCCGCGGCGTGGACGAGGTGACGCTCTCGTACGACACCTCGCTGTACTCGGGACCGACGCAGCACCCCATCGGCTACAACGAGAACCTCACCTACGTCAGCGCCCTGATGGCCGACGAGGGCCGGCTCGACGACTCCTCCAGCGGGACCGCCGACCGCTCCAAGGACCCGGCGGGTGACGCGGCGAAGAAGTTCGCGGGCTTCCTGAAGGACCACGGCATCACGGCCAAGTCCGACCCCGGCCCCTCCAAGGCCTCGGACCGCGCCGAGTCCCTCGCCAAGGTCGAGTCGCCGCCGCTGTCCGCCCTGGTCGAGCGGATGCTGACCCACAGCGACAACGACATCGCCGAGGCGCTGGCCCGCCAGACGGCGATCGCGGCGAAGGAGCCCGCGAGCTTCGACGGCGCCGACAAGGCGGTCCGCGCCCAGCTGGAGAAGCTCGGGCTCCCGCTCTCCGGAGCGAAGTTCGCCGACGGCAGCGGACTCGACCGGGCCGACCGGGTCTCCGCGGGGCTGCTCGCCGCGCTCCTGGAGCACGCCGCCGACCCGGCCCGCCCCGAACTGCGCTCCGTGGTGACGGGCCTGCCCGTCGCCGGCTTCACCGGCACGCTCGTCGACCGCTACCCCAAGGACTCCCCGGGCACCGGCGTCGTCCGCGCCAAGACCGGCACGCTGACGGGCGTGAACACCCTCGCGGGCACGGTGGTCGACGCCGACGGCCGCCTCCTGGTCTTCGCCTTCATGACCACAGGCACCACGGACAGGGACGGCGCCCAGTCGGCCCTGGACCGCATGGCCTCAACAGTCGCGAACTGCGGCTGCCGCTGAGGCCCCGAGCCCCGCAGGGGCGCGGGGAACGGCGCGCCAAGCCACAGTCCGCCTGCGGACGAAGAACAGGCAGAGGCGCCCCAAAGGGGCGCGGGGAACGGCGCGCCAAGCCACGAACTCCCCGAGGCCGAAGATGAAGCAGAGGCGCCCCGCAGGGGCGCGGGGAACGGCGCGCCAAGCCACATCCCGCCCGCGGACAAAGAAACACCCGAGGCACCCCAAGGGGCGCGGGGAACGGCGCGACAAGCCACACGAAACCCGCACCAGAGGGAACGCCCCACACCCCAACGGCGCCCGAGGACAGAAGCCCCACCCGCCCAGCAGAGCCCCCTAGGGGCCGACCTCCGGGCCAAGGTGGGGTGCAAGCCCCTCCGCAAGAGGGAGCCAGCACGTACCGTTGACGCATGACGAGCATCGGTGGTGCGGAGATGGTCGACTGGAATCTCGCGGTGGCGACCGCGACCCGGCTCGTGCGGCCGGGCCCAGAGGTGAGCCGCGACGAGGCACGCGCCGTCGTCGCCGAGCTCCGCCGGCACGCCAAGTCCTCGGAGGGACACGTCCGTTCCTTCACGAAGATGGGCACGGAGGACACGCACGACACCCCCGTCCTCGTGGTCGACCGGGCCGGCTGGGTCCGGGCGAACGTGGCGGGGTTCCGCGAGATCCTCAAGCCCCTCCTGGACAAGATGCAGGACCGCCGCGGCGGCGGCGCGGGCGGCGCCGTCCTCGGCGCGGTCGGCGGCAAGGTCACCGGCGTCGAGCTCGGCATGCTGCTGTCCTTCCTCGCCTCCCGCGTCCTCGGGCAGTACGAGACCTTCGCCCCCGCCACCCGCGACCTCCCCGCGGGGGAGAACGGCGGCGGCAGGCTCCTCCTCGTCGCGCCGAACATCGTGCACGTCGAGCGCGAGCTGGACGTGGACCCCCACGACTTCCGCCTCTGGGTCTGCCTCCACGAGGAGACGCACCGCACCCAGTTCACCGCCGTGCCCTGGCTCCGCGACCACCTGGAAGGCGAGATCCAGGCCTTCCTCGGCGAGACCGAGGTCGACCCGATGACGGTCCTGGAGCGCATCAGGGAGGCCGCCCAGTCGCTCGCCGGAGGCCGCCCCGAGGGCGAGGAGGACGACGGCGGACGCTCCCTCGTCGAGCTCGTCCAGACCCCGGGCCAGCGCGAGATCCTCGCCCGCCTGACCGCCGTGATGTCCCTCCTGGAGGGCCACGCGGACTTCGTCATGGACGGCGTGGGACCGGACGTGGTGCCCTCCGTCGGCGAGATCCGCGAGAAGTTCAAGGAGCGCAGGGCCCGCGGCGCGAGCCGCCTGGACCAGGCACTGCGCAAGCTCCTCGGCCTCGACGCGAAATTGCGCCAATATCGCGACGGCGAGCGCTTCGTCCGCGCGGTCGTGGGCGAGGTCGGCATGGACGGCTTCAACCGCGTGTGGACCTCTCCGAACACACTGCCCACAAAGGCGGAGATCGCCAAACCGGCGGACTGGGTCGCGAGGGTGCACCGTAAGGGAGACTGAGGGACCGGATGCGGCCGACGGCAGGAGAACGCCCCCGTAATCACCCGTCCGAGGGACCGTAGGCGATGGGTAGGCGTGCAATGCTCGGGGAACGGCTCGGTTCTGTCACCATCGACACACTCTGAGTGACCAAAACTCGGGATTCCGGGGCCCGGCGAAGGCCGGGTCCGGTCTCCGGAGTGGGTCCTGAGTGATTGGTCCGAGGCTCACCCCCCGAACTTCATGAAGGGAACCGGACATGGGTCCCCATCCTGCGGTCGCGGCGATACGCCTGGCGGTCCGCCGCGTACTCCACGACGTACTGACAGACGTACAGCGCAGTTCCCCGCACAGCCCCCCGCCCCCACGCGAGCAGGCACCGCCGCTCGTGCTCGTCGCATGCTCCGGCGGCGCCGACTCCATGGCGCTCGCCTCCGCCCTCGCCTTCGAGGCCCCCAAGCTCGGCATCCGCGCCGGCGGCATCACCGTCGACCACGGTCTGCAGCCCGGCTCCGACCTGCGCGCCGCCGAGGTCGTCGTGCGCCTCACCGCCCTCGGTCTGGCCCCGGTCGAGTCCGTCGCCGTCGACGTGGGCCGTGACGGCGGCCCCGAGGCCGCCGCCCGCGACGCCCGCTACGCCGCCCTGGATGCTGCCGCCGAACGGCATTCAGCGGCCGCGGTGCTGCTCGGCCACACCCGTGACGACCAGGCCGAGACCGTGCTGCTCGGGCTCGCCCGCGGCTCCGGGATCCGCTCGCTGTCCGGAATGGCCGCGACCTCGGGGGTCGCGGGCCGTTACCGCCGCCCCTTCCTCCACATCGACCGGCAGACCGCCCGCAAGGCCTGTCTGGTCCAGTCGCTGCCCGTCTGGGACGACCCGCACAACACCGACCCGGCGTACACCCGCTCCCGGCTGCGGCACGAGGGCCTGCCCGCCCTGGAGAAGGCGCTCGGCAAGGGCGTCGTCGAGGCGCTCGCCCGGACGGCCCAGCTGTCCCGGGACGATGCCGACGCCCTCGACAGCTGGGCCGCCCAGGCCGACACGACCGTGCGCGACGCGGCCGGCCTCCTGGAGTGCGCCAAGCTCTACGCCCTGCCGCCCGCCGTGCGCCGCCGCATCGTGCGCCGGGCCGCGATCGACGCCGGGGCACCCGCCGGCTCCCTGTTCGCCCGGCACATCGAAGAGGTCGACCGTCTGATCACCGGCTGGCGCGGCCAGGGAGCCATCAATCTCCCGGGCAAAGTCGTGGCTCAGCGGCAGGGTGGCAGACTGGTGATCCGGCAAGGCTGACGGGAGACCGCACTCATCGCGGGTCCGGTCGGCCGGTGGGACGACCGAAAGTGATGCGGGTGGACGCGAAAGACATGGGCACCGACCTCAAGTCGGTGCTCATCACCAAGGAAGAGATCGACGCGAAGCTGGCCGAGCTGGCCGCGAAGGTCGACGCGGAGTACGCGGGCAAGGACCTGCTGATCGTCGGTGTCCTCAAGGGCGCGGTGATGGTCATGGCGGACCTGGCGCGCGCGCTGTCCACCCCCGTCACGATGGACTGGATGGCCGTGTCCTCGTACGGCGCGGGCACCCAGTCCTCCGGCGTCGTGCGGATCCTCAAGGACCTGGACACCGACATCAAGGGCAAGCACGTCCTGATCGTCGAGGACATCATCGACTCCGGTCTGACGCTGTCCTGGCTGCTGTCCAACCTCGGTTCGCGCGAGCCCGCCTCGCTCGAGGTGTGCACGCTGCTGCGCAAGCCGGAGGCGGCGAAGGTCGCGATCGACGTGAAGTGGATCGGTTTCGACATCCCGAACGAGTTCGTGGTGGGCTATGGCCTCGACTTCGCGGAGAAGTACCGCAACCTCCCGTTCGTCGGAACGCTCGCGCCGCACGTCTACGGCGGCTGACGCACCGTAGGGCGGCGGACGACGCCGGGGAACCCTCACCCGTTTCCCCGCGTTGGAGCATGCGAAGGCGGGATTGCCAGCCCTCCCGTGCGGCTTCGGGTCACAATGCTGGGGTACCGTCCGAAGAACAGTCTTTATCAAACTCACTATGGCAGGAGGGACGGGGCGTCATCGCTCCGTATGGATGGACGTGAAGCGATACTTCCGTGGGCCAGTCATGTGGATCGTGCTGGCCGTCCTTGCCGTGGTCGTGTTGATGCAGGTCGTCGGCTCGTCCGGTGGCTACAAGACGGTGGACACCGGCCAGGTCGTCCAGGCCATCAACGACAACAAGGTCGAGTCGGCCAAACTCACCACCGGTGACGAGCAGATCATCAAGGTCGAGCTCAAGGACGGCCAGAAGGTCAAGGACAGCAGCAAGATCCAGGCGAGCTACATCGGCGACCAGGGCGTCGCCCTCGCCAATTCGCTGCAGACCAAGTACGAGAGCAAGGACATCCCGGACGGTTACACCGTCTCCCCGTCGAAGCAGAACCCCTTCGTCGGCATCCTGCTCTCCCTTCTCCCCTTCGTCCTCATCGTCGTCGTCTTCCTGTTCCTGATGAATCAGATGCAGGGCGGCGGCTCCCGGGTCATGAACTTCGGGAAGTCCAAGGCCAAGCTCATCACCAAGGACACCCCGAAGACGACCTTCGCCGATGTGGCGGGTTCGGACGAGGCCGTCGAGGAGCTCCACGAGATCAAGGAGTTCCTCCAGGAGCCGGCGAAGTTCCAGGCCGTCGGCGCCAAGATCCCCAAGGGCGTACTGCTGTACGGCCCGCCCGGTACGGGCAAGACGCTGCTCGCGCGCGCCGTCGCGGGCGAGGCGGGCGTCCCGTTCTACTCGATCTCCGGTTCCGACTTCGTCGAGATGTTCGTCGGTGTCGGTGCCTCCCGTGTCCGTGACCTCTTCGAGCAGGCCAAGGCGAACGCCCCGGCGATCGTCTTCGTCGACGAGATCGACGCGGTGGGCCGTCACCGCGGCGCCGGTCTCGGCGGTGGCCACGACGAGCGCGAGCAGACGCTGAACCAGCTGCTCGTCGAGATGGACGGCTTCGACGTGAAGGGCGGCGTCATCCTGATCGCCGCCACGAACCGGCCCGACATCCTCGACCCGGCGCTCCTGCGCCCCGGCCGCTTCGACCGGCAGATCGCCGTCGACCGCCCGGACATGCAGGGCCGTCTGGAGATCCTCAAGGTCCACCAGAAGGGCAAGCCGGTCGCCCCGGACGTCGACCTGTCGGCCGTCGCCCGCCGGACGCCGGGCTTCACCGGCGCCGACCTGAGCAACGTCCTGAACGAGGCCGCGCTCCTGACGGCCCGCAGCGACAAGAAGCTCATCGACAACGGCATGCTCGACGAGGCGATCGACCGCGTCGTGGCCGGCCCGCAGAAGCGGACCCGGATCATGTCCGACAAGGAAAAGAAGATCACCGCGTACCACGAGGGCGGACACGCCCTGGTCGCGGCGGCCTGCCCCAACTCGGACCCGGTCCACAAGGTCACGATCCTGTCCCGCGGCCGGGCCCTGGGTTACACCATGGTCCTGCCCGACGAGGACAAGTACTCGACCACGCGCAACGAGATGCTCGACCAGCTGGCGTACATGCTGGGCGGCCGCGCGGCCGAGGAGCTCGTCTTCCACGACCCGACGACGGGCGCGGCGAACGACATCGAGAAGGCCACGGCCACCGCTCGCGCGATGGTCACGCAGTACGGCATGACCGAGCGTCTCGGCGCGATCAAGTTCGGCGGCGACAACACCGAGCCGTTCCTCGGGCGCGAGATGGCGCACCAGCGGGACTACTCGGAAGAGGTCGCGGCGCTGGTCGACGAAGAGGTCAAGAAGCTCATCGAGACCGCGCACAACGAGGCGTGGGAGATCCTCGTCGAGAACCGCGACGTCCTCGACAACCTGGTCCTCCAGCTCCTCGAGAAGGAGACCCTCGGCAAGGAGCAGATCGCCGAGGTCTTCGCCGGGATCGTGAAGCGTCCGGCCCGTCCGGCGTGGACCGGCTCCACGCGGCGTACGCCCTCGACCCGTCCGCCGGTGCTCTCCCCCAAGGAGCTGTCGCTGACGAACGGTGCGAACGGCGCCACCCCCGCGGTGACCGCCGGCAGCACGGAGCAGCCCGTCGAGGTGGTCCCGGAGGACCGTCCCGAGAGCTGACCCCCTGCGTCTCAGCAGGCCCGGAATGGATGCCGCGCCCCCCTGGTTCTAGCCTGGGGGGCGCGGCACTTTCGTACGCCCGCGTGGAGAGACGTACAGGAACGAGGCAGGACATGACCGACCCGGTGACGCTGGACGGCGAGAGCTCGATCGGCGAGTTCGACGAGAAGCGGGCCGAGAACGCCGTGCGTGAGCTTCTGATCGCCGTGGGGGAGGACCCCGACCGCGAGGGCCTCCTGGAGACCCCGGCGCGCGTCGCGCGGGCGTACCGGGAGATATTCGCCGGCCTGTGGCAGAAGCCCGAGGACGTCCTGACGACGACGTTCGACCTCGGCCACGACGAGATGGTCCTCGTGAAGGACATCGAAGTGATGAGCTCCTGTGAGCACCATCTCGTCCCGTTCGTGGGCGTCGCCCACGTCGGCTACATCCCCTCCACCGACGGCAAGATCACCGGCCTGTCGAAGCTGGCCCGCCTCGTGGACGTGTACGCCCGCCGTCCCCAGGTCCAGGAGCGCCTGACCACGCAGATCGCCGACTCCCTGATGGAGATCCTGGAGCCGCGCGGCGTCATCGTGGTCGTGGAGTGCGAGCACATGTGCATGACGATGCGCGGGGTCCGCAAGCCCGGCGCCAAGACGATCACCTCCGCGGTGCGCGGCCAGCTGCGGGACCCCGCGACGCGCAACGAGGCGATGAGCCTGATCATGGCCCGCTGAGCCGGCGGACCGGCGCGGCCGGTCCTTGCCCGTGTCTCTTCCGCGGCCGATGGCCGACGGCCACCCGCTGCGGGGCAGCGGGTGGCCGTCAAGGATGCGCTGGGGCGCCTCTGCGGGCCTCTGCGGGAGGCCGTGGCGCCCTCCGGCGCCCGGCACGTGGCCGGGGCCGTGGCGCGGGGCGCTAGGCCGCCGGTGCCGCGCCGTTCTCGTCGTCGTCCTCGGGGAGGCGGCAGACCCGTTCCATGAAGAAGGCGGCTGCTATCACCGCGAGGCTCATCAGGACCGAGAGGCCGGCGTAGATCGCCTGGTCGCGGCGGCCTGGGATGTCGAGGTATTCCAGGAGGAACGCGCCCGTGCCGCCGTACATCCCGGCGACCAGGGCCGCGACCAGGGCGCTGGCTTGGCCGAAGACGACGGCGCGGGCGGCCATCATCGGCTCGACGCCCTTCGCGCCGGGGCGGCGCTCGCGCTGGGCGCGCAGGCGCGAGCGCAGCGAGAGCGCCGTCGCCAGGAGGACGGCGGCGATCACCGCGAGCACGATGGGCGCGGCCAGCGGAACCCGCGGCAGGGTGCCCACGGAGTCCCACAGCCGGGCGCCCGACCAGGACAGCACTCCGGCCGCGAGGAAAAGGCCGGCCAGCGTCCTGATGCGCAGTTGCTTCACGGGTGACCCTTCATCGACTTGCTTGCCTCGACCGCCTTCTCCAACGACTACTCCGGCAGCCGGAGTTCCAGGTCGGCGCGGGGAGCGACGCCTTCGTGGGTGAGGGTGTCGAGCAGGTGCGCCACCGGGCCGCGGCCGGACAGCTGGGCCTCGGGCTCGACGTCGTGCCAGGGGGCGAGGACGAAGGCGCGCTCGTGCGCCCGCGGGTGGGGCAGGGTGAGCGCCGGGTCGTCGGAGACCACGTCGGCATAGGCCACGATGTCCACGTCGAGCGTGCGCGGACCCCAGCGCTCGTCGCGGACGCGGTGGAAGGCCTCCTCGACGGCCTGCGCGCGCTCCAGGAGCGAGGACGGCGGCAGGGTCGTCTTCACCACGACGACCGCGTTGAAGTACGAGGGCTGGGTGCCGGGGTCGACGCCCCACGGCTCGGTCTCGTACACCGGGGAGACCGCCTTGACCCGCAGGCCGGGGGTGTCCTCCAGGGCGTCGATGGCGCCCTGGAGCGTCTCCAGGCGGTTGCCGAGGTTGCTGCCGAGGGAGATCACGGCGCGGTTGGGGTTGGACAGGGTCGTGTCCGCGGCGTCGACCTGCTCGACCACGGCGGTGGGCACCGGCTGGACGGTGGGGTCGCTCTGACCCGCTTTGAAGGGCGCAGTCATACTCGGCTCCGGGTGATGGTGACGGTCACGTCGTCGAAGGGGACGGTGATCGGGGCGTCCGGCTTGTGCACGCACACCTCGACCTCCAGGACTCCGTCGTGCTTCAGACACGTCTGGGCGATGCGCTCGGCGAGCGTCTCGATCAGGTCGACGGGCTCGCCCTCGACGACCCCCGCGACCTCCTCGGCCACGATCCCGTAGTGCACGGTCTTCGCCAGGTCGTCGTCGGCCGCGGCCGCTCGCGTGTCCAGACCAAGCACCAGGTCCACGATGAAGGTCTGGCCCTCTTCGCGCTCCCGCGGATAGACACCGTGGTGCCCGCGGGCCTTGAGGCCGCGCAGCGCGACACGATCCACGCGAATCACTCCTGCAATCGTCGGTATCGGCAGGCCTGCACCGAGTGCGGTCGGCACACCAGCCTCAATCGAATCTACCTGCGAGCACTGACAGAGCTCGCCCGCGGGGGCCTGTCGGCCGCCGCGGCGCACACCGGTCGAACCGCGTTCGAGTCGCGGCTCGTGGCTGAGTAGCCGCCCATACCCGGCGGCCGGTGATCCCAACCACATTCCTGCGCCTACCCACTCAGGAGGGTGTCTCTTCGCCCTCTTCGTCGTCGGTTTCGGCGAGCACGGGTGACGCGTGGTGCGACCACAGCTTCCAGCCGTCGGGTGTGCGGCGGAACACGTTCGTGGCGACCACGAGCTGGCCCACGAGCGGGCCCAGTTCGCCGCCGCCCTCCGGGGGCGGGCCGCCGCTGAGGATGTTCTCGGTGCAGGTCACCAGGGCGGTGTCGCCGGCCACGCCGACCTTCAGGTCGGTGAGGAAGAACTGGATGTACTCGGTGTTGGCCATGATCAGCGCGTACGACCTGAGGACCTCGCCGCGGCCCGTGAGGACCGGCCAGCCGGGGTGGACGCAGGAGATCGCGTCGGCCGCCGTGCCCTCGCCGTCGTCGCCGTCCTCGCCGTCCCCGTCCCCGCCACCGTCTCCGGAGTCCAGCCACAGATCGGACACCTTGTCGAAGTCGCCGCGTTCCAGCGCTTCGTAGAAGGCCGTGTTGGCGAGCTCGACCTGCTCGCTGTCGGTCCTGCTGGCCTCGGTCACCGGTGGCCGCCCGCCGCGTCCGTCACGGCCTGGGCGACACGGACCGCGTCGGCCGTCGCCCGTACCTCGTGCACACGGACCGCCCAGGCGCCCTGGTGGGCGGCGATGGCGGAGACCGCGGCGGTGGCGGCGTCGCGCTCGCGGGCGGGCGGCGGGGCGCCCTCGGGGCCCGCGAGGACACGGCCGAGGAACCGCTTGCGGGAGGCGGCGACCAGGATGGGGTGGCCCAGCTCGCGCAGCCGGTCGAGGCGGGCGAGGAGCGCCAGGTCGTGCTCGGCCTCCTTGGAGAAGCCGAGGCCGGGGTCGACGACGATGCGTTCGGGGGCGATGCCGCCCTCGATGGCGGCCTCCACGCGCGCGTGCAGCTCGGTGATGACTTCGGTGACGACGTCCTCGTAGTGCGGCTCGGCGTGCATGTCGGTGAGGAAGCCGCGCCAGTGCATGACCACGAAGGGCGCTCCGGCGGCGGCGACGGCGGGGACCATGCGCGGGTCGGCGAGGCCGCCGCTGACGTCGTTGACGAGGACGGCGCCCGCGGCGAGGGCCTGCTCGGCGACGGTGGCGCGCATGGTGTCCACGGAGACGGTGACGCCCTCGGCGGCCAGGCCCCGCACGACGGGCACGACGCGGCGCAGTTCCTCGTCCTCGTCCACGCGGGGGGCCCCGGGGCGGGTCGACTCGCCGCCGACGTCGACGAGGTCGGCGCCCTGGGCGACCAGGTCGACGCCGTGCTTGACGGCGACCGTGGTGTCGAACCAGCGGCCGCCGTCGGAGAAGGAGTCGGGCGTCACGTTCACGACGCCCATGACCGCACAGCGGTCCCACTCCGGCAGCCCCTGGACCGTTCCCCGCCCGCGCAACGTACTCATGTCTCCAGCGTAGGCCCGGATGCGGCCGGATTATGCCGCCCGGACCTCGCGCTCGGCGGCCTGGTGCGGGCAGGGGCGGCGCTGGGGGGTGCCCCGGCGCAGGAAGCGGGGCAGCGCGAGCGTGACGAAGCCCTCGGCCTGCATGGCGGCGAAGCCGATGCGGGGCAGGTCCTTGCTGGAGCGGTAGACGACGAAGCGGGGCTCCCAGCGGGGGCGGAACTTCGCGTTGAACTTGTACAGCGACTCGATCTGGAACCAGCGGGACAGGAAGACCAGCAGGCCGCGCCAGGCGCGCAGGACCGGGCCCGCGCCGATCTTCTCGCCGCGGGCGAGGGCCGCGCGGAACATCGCGAAGTTGAGCGAGACGCGAGCGATGCCCAGTTTGGGGGCGGCCTGGAGGGCGGCGACGATGAGCAGCTCGTTCATGCCGGGGTCGGCCGAGCGGTCGCGGCGCATGAGGTCCAGGGAGACGCCGTCCTTGCCCCAGGGGACGAAGTGGAGGACGGCCTTCAGGTCGCCGTAGGGGCCCGGCTCCTCGTCGGCCTTGTGGGCCGTGGCGATCAGACAGTCGCCGTCGTCGGGGTCGCCGATGCGGCCGAGCGCCATGGAGAAGCCGCGC
The DNA here is from genome assembly GCF_040680155.1 of Streptomyces sp. NPDC052114. Lineage (NCBI taxonomy): Bacteria > Bacillati > Actinomycetota > Actinomycetes > Kitasatosporales > Streptomycetaceae > Streptomyces > Streptomyces sp. NPDC052114. The sequence goes on from NZ_JBFAWC010000013.1 coordinate 207,338, forward strand.
TCGGTGTCGGTGCCGCGCCAGTCGTCGGCGGCGCGCTGGATCCTGGCGAGCTCGTTCTCGCCGAGGTCACGGATGCGCCGCACGCGCGTCTCGTACCCATTGCGCTCGATCCGCTTGACCATCTGGCGTACGTTGCGCATCGCACGCCCGGACAGGGAGAAATCCGCGACGTCCACCACCGCCTCGTCGCCCAGTTCGAGGGCGTCCAGGCCCGTCTCGCGGGTCCAGACCTCGCCGCCCGTCTCGGAGCAGCCCATGACGGCGGGGGTCCAGGAGTGGAGCTTGGCCTCGTCCATGAAGCGCTCGATGGCGCCGGGCCAGGCCTCGACGTCGCCGATCGGGTCGCCGCTGGCGAGCATCACTCCGGAGACGACGCGGTAGGTGACGGCGGCCTTGCCGCTGGGGGAGAAGACGACGCCCTTGTCGCGGCGGAGCGCGAAGTGGCCGAGGGAGTCGCGGCTGCCGTGCTTGTCGAGCAGGGCGCGCAGCCGCGTCTCGTCGTCCTCGGTGAGGCGGGCGGCCGGGTGCTCGGGGCGGAAGGCCAGGTAGATGGTGGTGAGGGCGGTGAGCATGCCGAGGGCGCCGAGGGAGAAACCGACCGTCCAGGACGTGCGTCCGTAGTAGTCGACGGGGCCCTCGAAGCCGAAGAGCCCGTACAGGACGTGCTCCAGGCGGTCCGTGATGCTCGGGTCCCCGATGACCTTCCCGGGGTGGACGCTGACGATCACCAGGCCCAGGACGATCGAGCCGGCACCGAGGAGGACGAAGTTGGCCAGGGCCCGCCAGCGGCTGCGCGGATCGGGCAGGGCGGTGAACTCACTCCGATGGCGCAACAGGAGCGCGAGGAGCGCCAGCGAGATCAGGACACCGATGACCGAGTGGCGGTACGCGAACTGTGCCACGGCACCCGCGGGGAGCAGCACCACGGCGGCCCGCCAGGCCCGCCGCTTGTGGCGGCGCAGGCCGTGCGCGAGCAGGAGCAGCAGGACGCCGGAGCTGAGCGCGAGGGCGGCGGCGAAGGGGCCGAGCGCACCGGGCAGGACCTCGGCGATGGCGTGCATGCGGCTGTGCCGGAAGCGCGGGAAGACTCCTGCCGCGACGTTCAGGAGGCCGACGAGCGCGCAGGCTCTGGCGACGATGGTCGGCACGACCTCGGGGCGCGGACCGCGCAGTACCCGGCGGACCCGCCCGTCACGGTGGCGGTCCTCACTGTCCGGAACCCCGCCCGACATTTCCCCATCTATCCTGACAGACATCGCATCCCGTAGTTCTGCGAGAGACCTTGATTCCGGTGCCAAAGAGGCATCCGGCAACATTGCGCCCTCTAGGACGGTCCTTCGGGGAAACGGGTTCATTCCCGACCGGAAACCGGCTGGAAAAGCTCAGGCAGGGTCACCGGCGGCGCCGGCAGGTCCGGGCCCGGGTCCGGTCACGCCGCGGCACGCCCCGGCAAAGGTAGAAAGCGCAGGCAGGAACACCCCATGGGTCTCACGAGCAACAAGGTCCTCGCCCTTGCGGTCTTGCTGGCCGTACTGCTCTTCATCGGCACCGTCTGGCTCTGGCCGCGGCTGGCCCGCCGGAGCTGGAAGGCGGTCACGGGGCGCGTGGGGCTGCTCATCGCCACCCAGGTCGCGATCTTCGCCTCGGTGGGTCTCGCGGCCAACCAGGCCTTCGGTTTCTACGCCACGTGGGCCGACCTCTTCGGCCAGGAGACGGCACCCGGAGTGGTGGTCGACCACGATCCGGCCAAAGGAGCAGGGCCCGTCAAGGTCGTCGACACCCAGACCGTGAACGTGCCCGGCGGCGGCCGGCCCGCCATCGGCGGCCAGATCCAGAAGATCGAGGTCGGCGGGAAGGCGTCCAACATAGGCAGCCCCGCCTACGTCTACCTGCCGCCCGAGTACTTCCAGCCCCAGTACAAGAACCGCAAGTTCCCCGCGTCCGTGGTGCTCACCGGCTACCCGGGCACCGCGGAGGCGCTCATCAAGGGCCTGCACTACCCGCAGACCGCCCACCGGCAGGCCGCCGACGGCAAGATGCAGCCGATGATCCTGATCATGATGCGGCCCACCGTGGCGCCGCCGCGCGACACGGAGTGCGTGGACATCCCCGGCGGCCCGCAGACCGAGACGTTCTTCGCCAAGGACCTGCCCGGAGCGATATCGCAGCACTACAGGGTGGGCACCAAGGCCGCGAACTGGGGCGTCATCGGAGACTCCACGGGCGGCTACTGCGCGCTCAAGCTCGCCATGCACCACCCCGACAAGTACGGCGCAGGGGCAGGCCTGTCCGCGTACTACAAGGCGCCCATCGACGTCACCACCGGCGACCTCTTCCACGGTGACAAGGAGCTCGAACAGCGCGCCGACCTGATGTGGTACCTCGACCACATGCCGGCGCCCAAGACGTCCCTTCTGGTGAGCAGCAGCAAGAAGGGCGAGGACAACTACCGGGACACCCTGAAGTTCATCGACAAGGTGAAGGCGCCCACGCGCGTCTCCTCGATCACGCTCGACAGCGGCGGGCACAACTTCAACACCTGGCGCCGGGAGATCCCCGCGACGCTTCAGTGGATCAGCGGGCGGCTGAGCGACGACTAGCCCCCTGGTCCCGGGGCTGGCCGGGCCCGGGCGGGCCGTCAGCCTTCCGTGATGGCGGTCACCGTCTCCAGCTCGACCTCCGCGCGCGCGATGTCGCGCGCGTCCGCCGCCGTCGAGCGGCGCAGCGCCTCGTGCAGCCGGGCCGGGGTCAGCACGCCCAGGAAGCGGCCCGCGCTCTCTTTGTCGATGACCGCGATCCAGCCCGCGTCGTGCTGGAGCATCGTCGCGAACGCCTGCTTCAGGCTCGCGCCGACCGGGAGCCACGCCTCCATGCGGCGGGCGTGCTCGCGGACCGTGCCGCCGCCCACGCGCGCGTGCTCGGCGGAGATCCAGCCGTGCAGGTTGTTCTCGCCGTCCAGGACCACGGCCCAGCGGGCGTCGAGCTCCTTGGGCAGCGGGTCGTCCAGGTGCACGACCGGCGGCTGCTCCAGGTCGCCCTCCTCGATCGGCGTCACGGAGAGCCGCTTCAGACCGCGGTCCGCGCCGACGAAGTCGGCCACGTAGTCGGTCGCGGGGGCGCCCAGGACCGTCGAGGGGGTGTCGAACTGCTCGATGCGGCCCTGGCCGTACACGGCGATGCGGTCGCCGAGGCGGACGGCCTCCTCGATGTCGTGCGTGACGAAGAGCACGGTCTTGCGCACGGACTGCTGGAGGCGGAGGAACTCGTTCTGGAGGTGCTCGCGCACCACGGGGTCGACCGCGCCGAACGGCTCGTCCATGAGGAGCACCGGCGGGTCGGCGGCCAGGGCGCGGGCCACGCCGACGCGCTGCCGCTGGCCTCCGGAGAGCTGCTCGGGAAAGCGGTCGCCGAAGACGGCGGGGTCGAGGCCGACCAGGTCGAGGAGTTCGGCGGCGCGCTCGCGGGCCTTGCCGCGCTTGACGCCGAGGAGGTGCGGGACGGTCGCCGTGTTCTCCAGCACCGTCTTGTGCGGGAAGAGGCCGACCTGCTGGATGACATAGCCGATGCGGCGCCGGAGCTGGACGGGATCGATTCCGGATATGTCGTCGCCGTCGACGAATATCCGGCCCTCGCTCGGCTCGATGAGCCGGTTCACCATTTTCATCGTCGTCGTCTTGCCGCAGCCGGACGGGCCGACGAGCGTGACCAGTTCACCCTCGGCGACCTCGAAGGACAGATCGTCGACGGCCGTGGTGCCGTCCGCGTAGCGCTTGGTGACGTGCTCGAACCGGATCATGGTTCCCCATTGTGGCGGGCGGTGGCGGGCTTTGCGTGAAGGCCATGTTGCGGCAGTACAACGAGTCTCGGCGATTGTCAGTGCCGCGCGTTAGGGTCGCCGGACACGGGGGGACGTGTGTGCGGCATACGTCCGGGGATTCGGGGGAGGTGGGGCGCGTGGCCGAGCAGAACTGTCTGGTGACGAACGACTGGATCTGCGGGGAATATCTCCGCACCCGCAGCCAGGAGTTGATCGACGCGACCCTTCAGCACGTCGGGATCACGGTCGCCTCGGTGGCGATCGGCCTCGCCGTCTCGCTGCCGCTCGCGCTGCTCGCGCGGCGCTGGCGCTTTCTGGCGGGTCCGATCCTCGGCGTGACGACCGTGCTGTACACGGTCCCCTCCCTGGCGATGTTCTCCCTGCTCCTGCCGTTCTTCGGCCTTTCGGTGTCCCTGGTCGTCACGGGCCTGGTGCTGTATTCGCTCACGGTCCTCGTGCGGAACATCCTCGCCGGGCTCCAGGCCGTCCCCGAAGAGGCGAGAGACGCCGCCAAGGGGATGGGGTACGGCCCGCTGAGACTGCTGTGGGAGGTGGAACTGCCGCTGGCGCTGCCCGCCCTGCTGGCCGGCGTCCGCATCACCACGGTCTCCACGGTCGCGCTGACGACCGTCGGCGCCATCGTGGACTACGGCGGCCTCGGCACGCTCATCCTCGACGGCCTCGACACGACCTTCAAGGCCCAGGTGCTCACGGCGTCGGTCCTGTGCGTGCTCCTCGCCGTCGTCGCCGATCTGCTGCTGCTCGCCCTCCAGCGGTGGCTCACCCCCTGGACGAGAGTCCACCGAATACGGACGAGCCGTGCCGCGCGCAAGGCGGCCACGGCCAAGGTGGCGGAACCTGCATGAACGCGATCACCGGTGCGTACGACTGGCTGACCACGGGCGCCAACTGGCAGGGCGAGAAGGGGGTGTGGCACCGCCTCGCCGAGCACCTGTACTTCAGCGGGGTCTGCCTCGCCGTCGCCTGTGTGATCGCGCTGCCCCTCGCGCTGTATCTCGGCCATATCGGCAAGGGCGGCGCCCTCGCGGTCAACATCTCCAACGTCGGCCGTGCGGTGCCCACGCTCGCCCTGCTGATCCTGCTCACGCTCACGCCGCTCGGTGAGCACGGGGACGTGCCGACGCTGATCGCGCTGGTGCTCTTCGCGGTGCCGCCGCTGCTGACCAACGCCTACCTCGGCATGCGCGAGGTGGACCGGGCGGTGGTGGAGGCCGCGCGCGGGATGGGCATGAGCGGGCGTCAGCTGTTCGCGCGGGTCGAGCTGCCGCTCGCGTACCCGCTGATCATGACCGGGGTCCGGTCCGCGGGTGTGCAGGTCGTCGCGACGGCCACGCTCGCCGCGATGGCGGGCGAGGGGGGCCTCGGCCGCATCATCACGGCCGGGTTCAACCTGCAGAACACCCCTCAAGTGGTCGCGGGTGCCGTTCTGGTGGCGCTGCTCGCGTTGCTCGTGGAGGGCGTCCTGGTCCTGGCGGGCCGGGCCTTCGACCCGATGCGGCGGAGCGGCGCGGTCCGGTGAGTGCCGGGGCCCGCCCGGGCGCGGTGCGATGAGTTCCGATTCCTTCCCGCCGCTTTCTCTCGCTTCCTTCCTCTCGAACGCTTCTTTCCTCTCGAACTCTTCCTTCTTCTCGAAATGGTGGTTCACCCAATGAAGAGCACAACGCGTCGCGCGCGACGGATGGCAGGGGCGGCCGCGGCCGTCGTGGCCCTGACCGCGGGGCTCGCCGCGTGCGGCGGGGACAGCCTGGAGGACGGCGGCAAGGGGTCGGACAAGGCGGGCGACGGGAAGAAGGGCTCGCTCGTGGTGGGTTCGGCCCGCTTCACCGAGCAGAAGGTGCTCGCCGAGCTGTACGTGGGCGTGCTCGCGGACGCCGGATATGACGCGCAGGTCAAGACCGTGCAGAACCGCGAGATCTACAAGCCCGAGCTGAAGAAGGGCTCGATCGACATCGCGCCCGAATACGCGGCGACGCTCGCGGAATTCCTCAACCTGGAGAAGAACGGCCCGAAGGCGAAGCCGGTCGCCTCCAGTGATCTCGACGCCACGGTGAGCGCCCTGGAGAAGCTCGCGAAGCCGCAGGGCCTGAAGGTGCTGCCGGCGGGCGGGGCGGTCGACCAGAACGCGTTCGCGGTCTCCAAGGAATACGCGCGGAAGCACAAGCTCAAGACGCTCTCGGATCTCGGCAAGTCGGGCGAGAAGGTCAGGATCGCGGCGGGCGACGAATGCGAGACCCGGCCGTTCTGCGCGCCCGGTCTGAAGAAGAAGTACGGCATCGATGTCGCGGGAATCGACCCGAAGGGCGTCGGCACCACGCAGTCCAAGCAGGCCGTCAAGAACGGCACGGACCAGCTGGTGCTGACCACCACGACGGACGCGACGCTGAAGAACTACGACCTCGTGATCCTCGAGGACGACAAGAAGCTCCAGAACGCGGACAACATCCTCCCCGTGGTGAACGAGAAGGAGGCCGGCGACAAGGAGATAGCCGACGCGCTCGCGAAGCTGACGAAGACGCTCACCACGGAAGACCTCATCGAACTCAACCGGAAGGTCGACGAGGAGCGTCAGAAGGAAGCGGATGTCGCGAAGGAGTATCTGGAGTCGAAGGGCCTGATCGAGAAGTAGCCCGGCCCGGAAGGAGAAGGCGCCGCCGCCGCTCCAGAAGTTGATCATGAACTTCGGGGGAAGCACCACGGAAGTTCCGGGAGAAGCGGCGCGAGAAGTGCCGTGAGAAGCGACGCGAGAACCCCCGGGAGAAGTTCCGTGGACCCGGGGGAGGTTGAGCACTGAAGCAAAGCGGTGGAGGGGTGGGGAGTTGTGGCGGGATACCGTTGTGGAACCTGCTTTTTGACGGGCGGGGCACCACACTTCGCCTACGCGCGGTAAGTTTCTGGCCATGCCACGTGGACGTCACCGCCATTCCCCACCCCTGCACAGGCTGCTACCTCCCTCGACGGTCGCAGGCGTCTCTGTTCTCTGCGCCGGCGGCGCCTGGATGTTCGCGGAACCGGTCGTGCTCCGCGGGCTCGTCGCGGCGGCCGCCGCGGCCGCCGTCGTCGGCTCGGTCGTCATGCGCCGCTGGGACCAGGCGGCGGGCAAACGCGTCGCCGAGCTCGGCCGCGCCCGCGCCGGCGACGAGTGGCGCTACGAGGAGCGCATAGCCGAGGCCGAGTCCGACCTCGACGAGTCCCGCGAGCTGCGGGCCAAGCTGGAGACGAAGCTGCGCACCAAGCGGTCCGAGCTGGCCGCGCTGCGCAACGAACACGCCGCGCTGCTGCGGCGGTACGCCACCGCCGAGACGGAGCGGGCCAGCGCCCTGGAGGGCCGCAGGCTGCTCGCCATAGAGGCTTCCTCACCGGCGCCCGCACTCCCGTCGGCGAACACCACCACCGGCACGGGCGCGGCGGACCTGGTCCCCGCGGTGCGCGCGGGCGCGCCGGTGCCCGGGGCGCGTACGGAGAGTTCGGCGAAGGCCGAGGCCGATGCTGAGGCCGAGGGCAAGGCTGAGGCCGAGGGTGAAGCTGGTGCGGAGGCGAAAGAGGAGGCGAAAGCGGAGGCGCCGCAGGGCGCCGAGTCCCGGGTCTCCGCCCGGCCGGGCGCCAGCCCCACGCCTTCGCTGTTCCTGCGGGCCAACGCGGCGCTCGACCGCATGACTCCGCGTACCGCGCCCGCGCCGGAGCGGGAGACGAAGGCGGACACCAGGACCGAGGCAGGCGCGCGGGCCGCGCAGGCGCAGGAGGCCGAGTCGCGGGGGAAGCCCGGGGCGGCCGACGGATACGGCGGGCACGAGCGCGCGGTCGCCGTCGCGCCGCCCGCGCAGGCGCGCCGCACGGCCCCGCAGGGCGGATTCGACTTCTTCGGTACGAAGAGCACGCCCGCCGCGCTGGAGTCCGTGCAGAACGAGGACCTCGCCGACGTGGTGGGCGAGGAGGCCCTCGCGGTCCACAAGGCCGAGGCCGAGGCCGAGTTCAAGGACGCGGGTGACGACGACGCCTCGCGCGGCGTGGGGCAGGTCATCGACCTGACGGCCCACGACGAGACGGAACAGATCGACGTGGCGTCGTTGCGCGGGGCCCTTCGGGCGTAGGCCGGGTGGCCCCTTCGGGGCGCTCCTGATGGGGCGCCCCGGGCCCCTCGTCGAGGGTCACGCCATCCAGCGGTCCGGGGTTGCCGTCCTGCGGCCCGTTCGCGAGCGGTCGGCCTGGGCGTGGAGGAGGGTCGCGGCCTCGTCCGCGGGCCGCAGACGGGCCGTCACCGTTTTGCCGGCGCCGGTGTCCACCTTCACGTCGGCCACGCCCTTGAACCGCTCCCACGGGCCCTGGGAGAGCCGCACGCTCTGCACCTTGGCGTGCGGGACGAGCGAGAGGCGGCGCCTGAACCGGCCGTGGCGCGCCGCGAAGACCGCGTCCGTGACCGCGAGGCCGTACCCCTTCCACCACAGCGGCACGCACCACGCCGCGCGCGCGGGCGGCCGTACGAGCTCCGCGGCGTCCGGCACGCGCACGCCCGGCAGGACCCGGGCGATCACCGCCTCGGCGTGCTCGCGCGGGGCGACCGGCACCAGGACGCCGTTGGACGAGCCCGCGACGTCCAGCTCGACCCGCACCCAGCCGAACCGCCGCCACAGCAGCGGCTGCACGATGTGCACGGTCTGCACGCGCCCCGGCGGCACCGTCTCGTGGGCCTTGTCGAGCAGTCCGTGGTCGATGCGGAGCCCGTCCGGGGACTCGCCCACCGTCCAGTCGTACTCCGTGATGAAGCGGCCGCCGCTGCTCGCGAACGCGCCGCCCAGCATGGGCAGTCCGGTCGCCACGACCGTCCACACGCTGTGCGTGGCGAACCACAGGAACGTCGGCACGACCACCGCGGCGATGAGCATCAGCCAGGGCCCGCCGGTCAGCAGCAGGGAGAGCGCGAGCATGCGCGGCTGGACGTGCAGCAGGTTGCGGACGGGGGCCTCGCCGACCTCGCGGGCCTCCTCCGGGGCGAAACCGGCCGCCCGCGCGAGGAGTTCGGCGCGCAGCGCGGCGGCCTCGCGCTCGCCGAGGTAGGCCAGCTCGTCCTTGTCCTCCGTGCCGACGACGTCCAGCTTGAGCTTGGCGACTCCCGCGATGCGGGCGAGCAGCGGCCGGGTCACGTCGACGGCCTGGAGCCGGTCGAGGCGGATGTGGGCGGTGCGCCGGAAGAGCAGGCCGGTGCGGATGCGCAGTTCGGTGTCGGTGACGGCGAAGTGCGTGAACCACCAGCTCAGGAAGCCGTAGAGGCCGCCGCCGATGATGAACGCGGCGCAGATGAGGAGCAGTGTGGTGGCGGTCAGTTCGGAGACGCGCTGCTGCGTGCCGTTCGGATCGTGGACGGCCCAGCCCACCAGGAGCGCGAAGGGCGCCCAGGCGCGGCGCAGCGGCGTGACGGGGTGCAGCCGCCGCTCCTGCACGGAGCCGCCGCCTCCGTCCACGGGCCGCTCCGTGGTCGCGGGCCCGCCGCTCACAGCCCCGCCGATCGGGCCTCGCCCAGCTCGGTCAGGCGGTCGCGCAGGCGCTCGGCCTCCTCAGGGAGGAGGCCGGGGATGCGCGCGTCGGTGGCCGCCGCCGCGGTGTGCAACTGCACGCCGGCGAGCCCGAAGTACCGCTCCACGGGACCCGAGGTCACCTCGACGAGCTGCATGCGGCCGTACGGCACGACGGTCTCCTCGCGCCAGAGCACGCCGCGGCTGATGAGCAGGTCGTCGGCCCGCTCCGCGTACCGCCACGAGCGCCAGTTGCGCCCCAGCATCGGCCAGCCCCACGCCACGACGGCGAGCGGCAGCAGTGCGAAGGCCGCCCAGGCGGGCCCGGCGAACAGGCCGAGCAGCACGCCGACGGCCACCGCGAGCGGCACCAGCCAGACCACCAGCAGCAGCCGCCGCATCGTGAGCAGTCCTTTGGGCAGGCCGGTCCACACCGGCTCCGTCCGTGCCCCCGCCGGTCCAGCGGGCCCCACCATCCCCGAATCCATGCTTCAAGCGTACGTACGACCAAGGACAGCCGCGTGCGAGAGACTGTGCGCATGAGTCCCACCACGGAGACCGCCACGGAGACCACGCTCGGCATCGGCGGAGCGGCCGAGAGCACCGACATGGTGCTCAACATCGGCCCCCAGCACCCGTCCACGCACGGCGTGCTCCGGCTCCGGCTCGTCCTGGACGGCGAGCGCATCCAGCACGCGGAGCCGGTGATCGGCTACATGCACCGCGGTGCGGAGAAGCTCTTCGAGGCCCGGGACTACCGGCAGATCGTGATGCTGGCCAACCGCCACGACTGGCTGTCGGCGTTCTCGAACGAGCTGGGCGTCGTGCTGGCCGTGGAGCGGATGCTCGGCATGGAGGTCCCCGAGCGGGCCGTGTGGATGCGCACGCTGCTTGCCGAGCTGAACCGCGTCCTCAACCACCTGATGTTCCTGGGGTCGTACCCCCTCGAACTGGGCGGAATCACCCCGGTGTTCCACGCGTTCCGCGAGCGCGAGGAGCTCCAGAACGTGATGGAGGAGATCTCCGGCGGCCGCATGCACTACATGTTCAACCGCGTCGGCGGCCTCAAGGAGGACCTGCCCGCCGGATGGGCCTCCCGCGCGCGGGAGGCGGTCGCGTCGGTGCGTTCGCGCATGGACGTGTACGACCGCCTGGTGCTCGGCAACGAGATCTTCCGGGGCCGCACGCGCGGCGTCGGCGTCCTCACGCCCGAGGCGGCGCACGCCTACGGAGTCAGCGGTCCCATCGCCCGCGCCTCCGGAGTCGACTTCGACCTGCGCCGCGACGAGCCGTATCTCGCGTACGGCGAGCTGCAGGACACCCTGAAGGTCGTCACGCGCGAGGAGGGCGACTGCCTGGCCCGCTTCGAGTGCCTCCTGGAGCAGACCCACAACGCCCTCGACCTCGCGGACGCCTGCCTCGACCGGCTCGCCGAGCTCCCGCAGGGCCCGATCAACCAGCGGCTGCCGAAGGTCCTCAAGGCCCCCGAGGGCCACACGTACGCGTGGACCGAGAACCCCCTCGGCATCAACGGCTACTACCTCGTCAGCAAGGGCGAGAAGACGCCGTACCGCCTGAAGCTGCGCTCGGCCTCGTACAACAACATCCAGGCGCTGACCGAGCTGCTGCCCGGCCAGCTGGTCGCGGACATGGTGGCGATCCTGGGGTCACTGTTCTTCGTGGTCGGCGACATCGACAAGTAGCGGGGCCGGGTCCACGCCGACGGGCTGCAGCAGCCAGCCGAAGTCGCCGAGCCCGCCGGGCGCGGTCAGCTCGGCGGCCTCTCCCGCGCGCGTGAGGGCACGTACGTAGGCGGCCGGGTCGCTGGAGGCCAGCGCGAGCGGCGGACGGCCGCCGCGCACGCCCAGCGCGCCGAGCGCCGCCCGCTGGGTCAGCAGCGCGGCGCCCTCCCGCGCGCAGGCGTCCAGCGCCACATGGGCCGTGATGTCGCAGCCGCCGTCCGGCACCGGCGCCGTCTCGCGGCCCTCCCTGAAGCCCGTCAGCGTCCCGAACGGCGGGCGGGCGTCCCGGGTGTGGGCGTAGTCGACGGCGACCGCGAGGCCGCGCGCGAGGGACGCGGAGGCGGCCGCCCAGGCCTCGTCCCGGGGGCGCCCGATCTCCGCGCGCAGCCCCGGCCCGGACCCCAGCGGCCACCAGCGCGCCAGCCAGTCGGCGTCCGGCCCCTCGACGGGCCCGCCCAGCGCCTCGGCGCCGTCGTCGCCCACCAGCACCCGGCGCACCGTCCCGTCGTCGGCGACCTCGGCGACGTCCAGGGGGACGTTGTCCAGCCATTCGTTGGCGAACAGCAGGCCCGTGACGCCGGCCGGCGGGGCGGCGCGCCAGCCGATGCGCGGATCGAGGCCCGCGGGGCGCTCCGCGCGCTCCACCGCGTACGCGCGCACGCGTGCCGCCACCTCGGCGGGGAGCGCGGCCAGGACACCCGCGGTCAGCTCGCCGCGGCCCGCGCCCATGTCCACGAAGGCCAGCTCGGCGGGGTGGCCGAGCGCGGTGTCCAGGCGGCGCAGGAGCCGCGCCACGGCGGCGGCGTAGAGGGGCGAGGCGTGCACGGAGGTGCGGAAGTGCCCGGCGGGTCCTTCGGGGCGGCGGTAGAAGCCGTCAGGGCCGTACAGAGCGGCCTCGGTGGCCTCGCGCCAGCCGCGCCGGGCGCTCCACCGGGCGCTTTCGTGGTCGTTCGTCACAGCCTGCAGGCTAGGCGGCCTCCACCTTGGGGAGTACATGTGCTCGATACGGATCGGACCTTCGGTTGACCCCGGGGCACCACCGGGCTGCCTACGCTGGGTTACGTGCAGCGCCTCTATGACTTTCTCCGCAGACACCCGACCTGGGTCGACGGCTTCTGGGCCTTCGTCCTGCTCGGGATCTCCGGGCTCGGTCTGGTCTCCATGTCCGAGGCGAACGGCTACGACCCCAAGATCGCGGCGGTCCCCGTCGCGATCGGGCTCTCCCTTGTCGTCGCGCTGCGCCGCCGCTGGACCGAGCAGACGCTGGTGCTCGCCGCGGTCATCGGCGTCCTCCAGCTCGTCCTCGACGTCGAGACGATGCCCGCGAACTTCGCGATGCTGGTGGTCATCTACACGGCGGCGGCCGACGGGGAGAAGTGGGCCTCGCGGTTCGCGCTGATCGGCGGTCTGGCGGCGGCGCCGCTGTCGATGATGCGCTGGCCCTCGGAGAACACCAGCGTCTTCGGGAACGTCCTCTTCACGATGTTCCAGATAGTCCCGTTCGCGCTCGCCTGGGTGCTCGGCGACTCCATCCGCACGCGCCGCGCCTATCTGGCGCAGCTGGAGGAGCGTGCCGACCGCCTGGAGAAGGAGCGCGAGGCGCAGTCGAAGGTCGCGGTGGCGGCCGAGCGGGCGCGCATCGCGCGCGAGCTCCACGACGTCGTCGCGCACAACGTCTCGGTGATGGTGGTCCAGGCCGACGGCGCCGCGTACGTCCTGGACACCGCCCCCGACCAGGCGAAGAAGGCCCTGGAGACAATCTCGGGGACCGGCCGCCAGGCGCTCGCGGAGATGCGCAGGCTGCTCGGCGTGCTGCGCACCGGGGAGCCCGAGGAGAGCGGGGAGTACGTCCCGCAGCCCGACGTCGAGCAGCTCGACGAGCTCATCGAGCAGGTGCGCACGGCCGGTCTGCCCGTCGACTTCAAGGTCGAGGGCACCCCGCGCCCGCTGCCCAGCGGCGTGGAGCTCACCGCGTACCGCATCGTGCAGGAAGCGCTCACGAACACCCGCAAGCACGGCGGCGAGAACGCCGGGGCGAGCGTGCGCCTGGTCTACTTCGACGACGGCCTGGGGCTGCTCGTCGAGGACGACGGCAAGGGCGCGCCGCACGAGCTGTACGAGGACGGCGGGGCGGACGGCAGTGGACACGGCCTGATCGGCATGCGCGAGCGCGTCGGTATGGTCGGCGGCACGCTGGACGCCGGGCCGCGGCCCGGGGGCGGCTTCCGCATCAGCGCGCTGCTGCCGCTCAAACCGGCACACTGAACCTGACCACGTCCGGCGATGACACCTGTCACCGAACTCCCCCGAAGGGATCCCCTCGATGTCGATCCGCGTGATGCTCGTCGACGACCAGGTGCTGCTGCGCACCGGGTTCCGGATGGTGCTCGCCGCCCAGCCGGACATGGAGGTCGTCGCGGAGGCGGGTGACGGCGTGGAGGCCCTAGAGGTGCTGCGCGCCACCAAGGTCGACGTCGTCCTGATGGACGTCCGCATGCCGAAGCTGGACGGCGTGGAGACCACCCGGCGCGTCTGCCAGGGGGCGAACCCGCCGAAGGTGCTGATCCTGACCACCTTCGACCTCGACGAGTACGCCTTCTCGGGGCTGAAGGCCGGGGCGTCCGGCTTCATGCTCAAGGACGTGCCGCCCGCGGAGCTGCTCGCCGCGATCCGCTCCGTGCACAGCGGCGACGCGGTGGTCGCGCCGTCCACCACGCGCCGGCTCCTCGACCGCTTCGCGCCGATGCTGCCGAACGCGGGCGGGCAGCCGCAGCTCAAGGAGCTGGAGCGGCTCACGGACCGCGAGCGCGAGGTGATGGTGCTGGTCGCGCAGGGCCTGTCGAACGGCGAGATCGCGGCGCGCCTGGTCCTCTCGGAGGCGACCGTGAAGACGCACGTCGGCCGCATCCTGACCAAGCTCGGGCTCCGGGACCGGGTGCAGGTGGTCGTCCTCGCGTACGAGACGGGTCTGGTGCGGGCCGGGGGCGGAGCGTAGCCGTACGCCGCGCGAGGGGGCGGGCTAGCGGAGCACACCCTCGATGAAGTCGCTGCCCAGGCGGGACACCACGCTGATGTCCAGCTGGTGCTGCACATAGCGGCCCCGGCGCCGGGTGGTGATCAGGCCGGCCTTCTTCAGGACGCTCAGGTGCCGGGATATCTCCGGCGCCGTCATGCCGTGCGCGTCCGCCAGCTCGCTCGTGGTGTACGCCCCGCGCGCGAGGTGGCGGCACAGGCGCATCCGCACCGGGTGGGCGAGCGCGGCCATGCGGCGGGTCAGCTGCTCCACGGAGGCCGGGGCGGTGAGGCCGGGGGAGCTGATGGGGTACGTGATCGACGCCTGCCAGCCCTTGCGGTGCAGCACCCACAGGTGCGGCCAGCCGACGCTGGTCGGCACGAGCACCAGGCCGCCGGAGCCCGTGGAGGTGCGGCCCACGCTGATCTTGTCGACGGTGATGAGCTGCTCGCTCTGGTCCAGGGACACCGCTCCGGAGACGGCCTTCAACGCCTCCGCCAGTCCCTTGCGCCGCAGCAGCTCGGTCTTGTGCCGGGCGTCCGCGGCCAGCTGATGGCTCACCCGGGCCCAGGTGTCGGCGAAGAAGGCCTCGTCGCAGTCCTCCAGGAGCGTGCGGAACCACGCGCGGACGACCGGCGGGTCGTCGAGCAGCCGCTGGGTGAAGCGGACCTGGTGCGGGCCGCGCGCGGCGGCCAGGTCCAGTGCGCGCCGCTGCACGGCGGGGTCGGACAGGAGCTTGCGGTCCGGCTCCGCGTACGTCGACTGGCAGGTGAACTCCAGGGCCGCGTCGACGAACTGCTCGTCGGTCAGCTTGTCCAGCTGGTCGAGCTCCTCGGCGAGCGTGGCCCCCGGGAGCTCGCGTCCCCCGGGCAGGCCGGCGGACGGCGCGAACACGTCCGAGAACGTCGTGCGCCACAGGAAGTCGGCCTCGCACATGCGGTCGGCCAGGCACGGGTCCAGGCGCGCGGAGACGGCCGTCACCCAGCCCTGGAGCCCCGGGTGGTGGCCCGGCTCGGACAGGGCGTGCAGCGCCATGCCCAGCTCGGCCAGGGGCGAGGGCACGACGTGGATCCGGTCCTGGGACAGCCCGCTGATGTCGATGCTCACGCTCATGTCCCCATGGTGCATGCCGCCACTGACACCCGGACCGTCGATTGACGGCGCTCGTCAATCGACGCGACGCGGAGGGCGCTCGGGGAGCAGTCTGAGGTCATCGCCGGAGCCACCGAAGCCTCCGGACCTCCTCTTCTCCCGTCTTCTCCGGCTCGTTCCCCCTTGCTCCGGGCCTCGTCAGGGCCCTGGAGACGATCTCCCTCCGTCGCCGATCCCGCTCCGCGGTCCACGCCGCCCCGCGGTGTCCGTTAAGTACCATTGCTCCAGAAAGGTGTTACGTCATGAGCGTCACCCAGCAGTACCTGCTCGACGCCTACCGCGCCGCCCAGCACGGCAGCCCGACGCCGCCCGCGCCCGGTCAGCACGACTGGCAGGCCGTCCGCGAGGTCCGTGAATACGGCCGCTTCCGCGCCGTCGTCGCGGAACGCCCCGCCCACGGCCGGTTCCGCGCCGCCCTGGCCCGCCTGGCCCGCGGCGGCCGTCTCAGCGGGGGAGCCGTCGCACGAACTCCGCGACCGCTTCCTTGACGTCGTCGGCCGTCCATTTCAGGCCTTCCTCGGTCACGGTGACCTCCGTGACCGAGAGGCCGGGCGGCCCCTCCGGGAACCAGCGCCCGAAGAGCAGGGTCCCGGTCTCCTCGGCCTGCCCCAGGGAGGCCTCGCTCAGCACCTCGCACGCGTACGGCAGCCACACCTGGAACTGATGGGTGTGCGGCCGCTCGGGGTGCACCCGCGACCAGGGCACGCCGGCCGCCCCGAACCCCTCGCGCAGCGCCTCGGCGACCACGCGCGCGTGGACGACGTACTCGGGCAGCCGGGGCAGCGTGTGCCGCAGCCCGAGCAGCGCCGAGACGGCCGTCGGGAACTGCTGGAAGAGCTGGCCCCCGTAGCGGTGGCGCCACACCTTCGCCTCCTCGACCAGCGTGGCGGGACCGGCCAGCGCGGCGCCGCTCAGCCCTTCGAGGGACTTGTAGAACGACACGTACACGGAGTCCGCGAGCCCGGCGATCTCCGCGAGCGGGCGGTCGAACCACTGCGTGCACTCCCACAGGCGCGCGCCGTCGAAGTGCACCACCGCGTCCCGCTCGCGGGCCGCCGCCACGACCGCCTCCAGCTCCTCCCAGGTCGGCAGGACGAAACCGGCGTCCCGGAGGGGCAGTTCGAGCATCAGCGCCCCGAAGGGCTCCTCGAAGTCCCGCACTTCGTCGGCCGTGGGAAGCGTCGGCCCGTCCGCCGGATGCACCGTGCGCAGCCCGCTGACGGCGGAGAAGGCGCCGCTCTCGTGGAGCTCGGGGTGGGCCTTCGGATGCAGTGCGACCGTCGCGTTCCCCGTACGCCCCGCCCAGCAGCGCAGCGCCACCTGCTGGGCCATCGTGCCGGTCGGGAAGAAGGCGGCGGCCTCCTTGCCGAGCAGGCGCGCGACCTCCTCCTCCAGGGTGGCGACGACCCCGTCGCCGTAGACGTCCGTGGGGTCGTCCGGACCGACGATCTCAAGGGCCGCGGCCGCCAGTGCGGACAGGCGCTCGGTCAGCGGGACGTGCAGGGGCGAGCGGTTCAGGATCCGCTCGGCGCCGCGGGCGGCGGCGCGGCGGCGGGCCGACCCGAGGGCGGGGGAATCCGCGTCGGGCCGGTCTTGGGCTGCGTTGTCGGAGGGCATCCTCCGAGCATGGCCCGTTCACCGCCACCGGTCACACGAATAACCACAGCCTGTGGACAGTGGAAGACGCGGCGCCAACCAATCGCGTTAACATGACGAGAAATCGTCCGGTACCCCGAGCGGACTGGAACGGAAGGCGCCATCGCGTGAACGCATCGCATCAGCCAGACCCGCGGGACCGGCCCGCGAGGCTCACCGTCGGAGTCGTGGGAGCCGGCCGCGTCGGCCCCGCGCTCGCCGCGGCGCTGGAGCTCGCCGGGCACCGCCCGGTGGCCGCCTCCGGGGTGTCCGACACCTCGGTGCGCCGGGCCGCCGTCATGCTGCCCGACGTCCCCCTCGTCCCGCCCGCCCAGGTCCTGGAGCGCGCCGACCTGGTGCTCCTGACCGTCCCCGACGACGCCCTGCCGGGCCTGGTCGAAGGCCTCGCCGAGACCGGCGCCATCCGCCCCGGCCAGCTCCTCGTCCACACCTCCGGGCGGTACGGCACCAAGGTCCTCGAACCCGCCCTGCGGGCCGGCGCCCTGCCGCTCGCGCTGCACCCCGCCATGACGTTCACCGGCACCCCCGTCGACGTCCAGCGGCTGGCCGGGTGCTCCTTCGGGGTGACCGCGCCCGAGGAGCTGCGGCTCGCCGCCGAGGCGCTGGTCATCGAGATGGGCGGCGAGCCCGAGTGGATCGCCGAGGAGAGTCGCCCGCTCTACCACGCGGCCCTCGCCCTCGGTGCGAACCACCTGGTCACGCTGGTCGCCGAGTCCATGGAGCTGCTGCGCGACGCGGGCGTCGAGGCCCCGGACCGCATGCTCGGCCCGCTGCTCGGCGCCGCCCTCGACAACGCCCTGCGGTCGGGCGACGCGGCGCTCACGGGCCCCGTCGCGCGCGGGGACGCGGGCACCGTCGCCGCCCACGTCGCCGAGCTGCGCAAGCACGCCCCGCAGACCGTCGCCGGCTACCTGGCGATGGCCCGTGCCACCGCCGACCGCGCCCTCGCGCACGGCCTGCTCAAGCCGGAGCTCGCCGAGGACCTCCTCGGCGTCCTCGCCCACGGGGCGGGCGGCACCGGCGCGGCCGAAGGAGGCACCCGATGACCACCGCACTCCTGCACACCGCCGCGTCGCTGCGCACGCGCGCGCGGGGCGGCCGCCGGGCCGTCGTCATGACCATGGGCGCCCTGCACGACGGACACGCCTCCCTGATCCGCGCCGCCCGCCGCATGGCCGGCACCGAGGGCGAGGTCGTCGTCACGGTCTTCGTGAACCCCCTTCAGTTCGGGGCAGGAGAGGACCTGGACCGCTACCCCCGCACCCTCGACGCCGACGTCAAGATCGCCGAACAGGCGGGCGCGGACGCCGTGTTCGCCCCCGCGGTCGACGAGGTCTATCCCGGCGGCGAGCCCCAGGTCCGCGTCGGCGCGGGCCCCATGGGCACCGTCCTCGAAGGCGCCACCCGCCCCGGCCACTTCGACGGGATGCTCACGGTCGTCGCCAAGCTGCTGCACCTCACCCGGCCGGACGCGGCGCTGTTCGGACAGAAGGACGCCCAGCAGCTCGCCCTGATCCGCCGCATGGTGCGCGACCTGAACTTCGACGTGGAGATCGTCGGCGTCCCCACCGTCCGCGAGGACGACGGCCTGGCCCTCTCCAGCCGCAACCGCTACCTCTCCCCGGACGAGCGGCGTACCGCCCTCGCCCTCTCCCAGGCCCTCTTCGCGGGCCGCGACCGGCATGCCGCGCAGGAGGCGCTGCGCGCGCGGGCCGCCAGCGCCCCCGCCACGCGCGCGCGTGCCGTCGCCCTCAGCGCGATCGGCGAGTCCCGCGCGGCGGCCGACGCGCACGCCGTGGCGCAGTCCGCGACGCCCTCCGCGACCGGTGGCCCGGCCGCCGTCGTCGCGGCGGCCAGGCTGGTCCTGGACGAGGCGGCCCGCCTGCGGCCCCCGCTGGAGCTGGACTACGTGGCGCTGGTGGACCCGGCCGACTTCACCCCGGTCCGCCCCGGACACACCGGGGACGCCGTCCTCGCCGTGGCCGCCAGGGTCGGCGCGACCCGGCTGATCGACAACATCCCGCTGACGTTCGGAGCCGCCGTATGAGCGTGATCGAGACGTCCCTCCAGCGCGATCGGAGTCGCCGTATGCGCGTGATCGGAGCCGCCGCATGAGTGCCACCGGAATACGGCTGCACGCCCCCGCCCCCGGCTGGTCCCTCGACGCCGACGTCGTGGTCGTCGGCTCCGGAGTGGCCGGCCTGACCGCCGCCCTGCGGGCCTCGGCCGCCGGACTGCGCACGGTCGTGGTCACCAAGGCCCGCCTGGACGCCGGTTCCACGCGCTGGGCCCAGGGCGGCGTCGCCGCGGCGATCGGCGAGGGCGACACCCCCGAACAGCACCTGGACGACACGCTGGTGGCGGGCGCCGGGGTGTGCGACGAGGCGGCCGTGCGCACCCTCGTCACCGAGGGTCCCGGCGCCGTGCGCCGCCTCATCGGGACCGGTGCCCTCTTCGACCGGGGACCCGAGGGCGAGATCCAGCTGGGCCGCGAGGGCGGCCACCACCGCAACCGCATCGTGCACGCGGGCGGCGACGCGACCGGCGCGGAGATCTCCCGCGCCCTGGTCGACGCCGTCCGCGCCGAAGGCATACCGACCGTCGAGAACGCCCTGGTCCTGGACCTGCTCACCGACGCCGAAGGACGTACCGCCGGAGTCTCCCTGCACGTCATGGGGGAGGGCCAGCACGACGGCGTGGGCGCCGTCCACGCCCCCGCGGTCGTCCTCGCCACCGGCGGCATGGGCCAGGTCTTCTCGGCGACCACCAACCCGTCCGTGTCCACGGGCGACGGCGTGGCGCTCGCCCTGCGCGCGGGCGCGGAGGTCTCCGACCTCGAATTCGTGCAGTTCCACCCCACGGTGCTCTTCCTCGGCGCGGACGCGGAGGGCCAGCAGCCGCTGGTCTCCGAGGCGGTCCGCGGCGAGGGCGCCCACCTCGTGGACGCCGACGGCGTGCGCTTCATGGTCGGGCAGCACGAACTCGCCGAGCTCGCGCCCCGCGACATCGTCGCCAAGGGCATCACGCGCCGCATGCTGGAGCAGGGCGCCGAGAACATGTACCTGGACGCCCGGCACTTCGGCGCCGACATGTGGGAGCGCCGCTTCCCGACGATCCTCGCCGCCTGCCGCGCCCACGGCATCGACCCGGTCACCGAGCCGATCCCGATCGCCCCGGCCGCGCACTACGCCTCCGGAGGCGTCCGCACCGACCTGTACGGCCGCACCACGGTCCCGGGCCTGTACGCCTGCGGGGAGGTCGCCTGCACCGGCGTGCACGGCGCCAACCGCCTCGCCTCCAACTCCCTGCTGGAAGGCCTCGTCTACGCCGAGCGCATCGCCGCCGACATCGTGGCACGGCACGCGGAGAACACCCTCCACGCGCGCGTGCCCGCGCCGGTCGCGCGGCCCCGGACGCCGACGCACCCCCTGCTGCCGCCCGAGGCGCGCTTCGCGATCCAGCGCGTGATGTCCGAGGGCGCCGGCGTCCTGCGCTCCGCGCAGTCGCTCTCCCAGGCGGCGGCCCGGCTGGCCCGCATCCACGCGGAGGCGGCGGGCGCGCTCGCGGACGAGGGCAAGACCGCCGAGCCCGGCGTCGACACCTGGGAGGCCACCAACCTCCTGTGCGTCGCCCGCGTCCTGGTGGCCGCCGCCCAGCGCCGCGAGGAGACCCGCGGCTGCCACTGGCGCGAGGACCACGCCGACCGCGACGACGCGGCCTGGCGGCGCCACATCGTCGTACGCCTGAATCCGGACCGGACCCTGGCGGCGCACACCACCGAGACCCCCGACTTCCCGCCGACGAGCAGCCCCCAGGAGAAGTGACCGTGAGCACCCCCGACGACCTCCCCCTCGCCCCGACCGGCGGCTGCGGCGACGCCTGCGGCTGTGGCGGGGACGACGCGTTCGACCCCATGGAGTGCGGTCTCGACCCCGCGCTCGCGCAGCTCCTGACGGAGTCGGGCCTCGACCCCGTGCAGATCGAGGACATCGCGCACATGGCCATCGAGGAGGACCTGGACGGGGGGGTGGACGTCACCACGGCCGCCACCATCCCCGAGGACGCCGTCGCCACCGCCGACTTCGCCGCCCGCGAGGCCGGCACGGTGGCGGGCCTGCGCGTCGCCGAGGCGATCATCTCCGTGGTCTGCGAGGACGAGTTCGAGGTCGAGCGGCACGTGGAGGACGGCGACCGCGTCGAGGCGGGCACCGTGCTCCTCAGCGTCACGACCCGCACCCGCGACCTGCTCACCGCCGAGCGCAGCGCGCTGAACGTGCTGTGCCGCCTCTCCGGCATCGCGACCGCCACGCGCGCGTGGGCGGACGCCCTGGAGGGCACGAGGACGAAGGTCCGCGACACCCGCAAGACGACGCCCGGCTACCGCGCCCTGGAGAAGTACGCGGTCCGCATGGGCGGCGGCGTCAACCACCGCATGTCCCTCTCCGACGCGGCCCTGGTCAAGGACAACCACGTGGTCGCCGCGGGGGGCGTGGCCCAGGCCTTCAAGGCCGTGCGCGAGAACTTCCCCGGACTGGCCATCGAGGTCGAGGTCGACACGCTCCACCAGCTGCGCGAGGTCGTCGACGCGGGCGCCGACCTGATCCTTCTGGACAACTTCACGCCGGGCGAGACCGAGGAGGCCGTCGCCCTCGTGGACGGCCGCGCGTTCCTGGAGTCCTCGGGCCGCCTCACCCTGGAGAACGCCCGCGCGTACGCCGAGACGGGCGTCGACTACCTCGCGGTGGGCGCCCTCACCCACTCGTCGCCGATCCTCGACATCGGCCTGGACCTGCGGGAAGCGGTGCGGGACTGATGCTGCTCACCATCGACGTAGGCAACACGCACACGGTCCTCGGCCTCTTCGACGGCGAGGACATCGTCGAGCACTGGCGCATCTCCACGGACGCCCGCCGCACGGCGGACGAACTGGCCGTGCTGCTCAACGGACTGATGGGCATGCACCCCCTGCTCGGCGAGGAGCTGGGCGACGGCATCGACGGCATCGCGATCTGCTCGACGGTCCCCTCGGTCCTGCACGAGCTGCGCGAGGTCACCCGCCGCTACTACGGGGACGTGCCCGCCGTCCTGGTCGAGCCCGGCATCAAGACCGGCGTCCCGATCCTCATGGACAACCCCAAGGAGGTCGGCGCCGACCGCATCATCAACGCGGTGGCGGCGGTCGAGCTGTACGGCGGCCCGGCGATCGTCGTCGACTTCGGTACGGCGACGACGTTCGACGCGGTGTCCGCGCGCGGGGAGTACGCGGGCGGTGTCATCGCCCCCGGCATCGAGATCTCCGTCGAGGCGCTCGGCGTGCGCGGCGCCCAGCTCCGCAAGATCGAGCTGGCCCGTCCGCGCAGCGTCATCGGCAAGAACACCGTGGAGGCCATGCAGGCGGGCATCCTGTACGGCTTCGCGGGCCAGGTCGACGGTGTCGTGAACCGTATGGCGCGTGAGCTGGCGGGCGCGGGCGGTGACCCGGACGACGTGACGGTGATCGCCACGGGGGGTCTCGCTCCCATGGTGCTCGGTGAGGCGTCGGTCATCGACGAGCACGAACCGTGGCTGACGCTGATCGGTCTCCGGCTCGTCTACGAACGGAACGTCTCCCGCGGCTGACCGGTTGCCGCCGGGGCGGGGTGCGCAACCCTCCGTTCTCTGCAAGAGTCTCGGCAGGGACGGGACTTGAGTGGGTGTTGGGCGGGCTGGGGCGAATGAGGCGTAGGGGTCGGGGTCGGCTGGCGGTTGTCGCGGCGGCGCTGGTGGGTGTGTGGTGCGGGCCCTTGGACACGGCACGCGCGTCGTCGCCCGCCGTGGCCGGGGCCGGGGCGGGGGCGGGGGTTCTGCCGTGGCTCGCGGTGGCGGCGGTGGCCGCGCTGGGGATAGGGGCGGTTACGTACGCGCTGGCGCGTCGCCGCCCGGACTAGCCGTCGGGCGCCTTTCCCCTGCCGGGGCCGGCGCCACCTTCCTCGCCCCTCGGCACCGGGGCCCTGCCTCCCCGCACCGTGGCTGCCGCCACCTTGCCCTCCCTCGGCACGGTCCGGCTGCGCCGGGCTGGAGCCACGGTCATCGCTGCCCGGCACCGGGGTTCTTCCCCGCCTGCGCCGGGGTGGGTGCCTCCTTTATCGCCACCCGGCACGGTTCGGCTGCGCCGGGGCTGGAGCCACACTTGTCGCCACCCGGCACCGGGGGCTGTGCCCACCCGTTCCGCCTTGCGGAACGCCTGCCCACAGCGGGGACGGCCACGTGCCCACCGCGCCACCGCACACAGCAGGGAGTACCGACGGCCGGTTGCCGCCCACCGCGGGGACCAGCGGCCCGCCCCCACCGGCCGGCAGGCGCAGACGCTCCCGAGGGGACGTGGGGGTATGTGCGAACGGAGCACCGAGCACACCCTGGCGTCTTTGGACTTGAGGCGCGGCGCAGGGATGGCGAGTACGCACATACCCCCGCGGCCCCGCCCCACAGACGAACCCAAGGCGCACCAGCCCAAGGCGCCCCGCCAGACGCCCGCGGCCCCGCCCCACAGTCGAAGCGACCGCGCCCCGCCCAAGGCGCCCCGCCAGACGCCCGCGACCCCGCCCCCGAGACGAACCCAAGGCGCCCCGCCAGAGCCCGCGACACATATTGGCGTTAAGCCGATTTTGTGCCGTTGGCGCGTATCGTCGGGTCATGCCCACGCCCTACGGATCCCGAGGCGGGATGGCCTTCAGTGCGGAGGAGCTGCGTGTGCTCCGCCGCGCCCTGGCGCTCGCCCTGCACCCCACCCCCGCCCGTGACGAGGACGTCCAGGACTGTCTCCGGCTCGCCGAGTCCGTCGACGAGGCGGCGCGCGAGGGCGCCCGGCTCCGCGCGTTCCTGCTGGCCGACCTCGCCCGCTACCGCGCCGCCCTCCCCGGCACGGCGTCCGGCTACCTCGTCCTCCTCGACGACGCGCTCGCCGCAGGACACCAGCCGGGCCCCGACGACCTCGCCGCCCTGCGCGCCCTGCGCGGCAACCCCGTCGCCGCCGCCCTGCTCGACCGCTGCCGCACCCTCGCCGAGCAGGCGGTCCGCGCCCGCCTCGCGGGCCGCGCCGTCCCGGCGGCCCCGCTGCCCGTCCCCGCCTCGCGCCGCGCCCGCCTGCTCGCCCTCCCCGGCGGCCTCGACGCGACAGGGGACCCGTCCCGCCCGGTCCCCACCCCGGCCGAGGTCTTCCCCCCGAAGCGCCGCCCGGCGCCCACCGCGCCGACCCCGCCCACCCCTGCGCCCTCGCCCCCGCCTCCGCCGGGCCCCTCGCACACGCTCGTCGCGGGCTAGCTACTCTGGGGGCATGGACTACGTCTCCGCGCTCCTGCCCCCCGTAGTGATGGCCGTGTTCTTCACCGGGCTCATCGTGACGATCGTGAAGACCCAGGGCGGCGCCAACAAGGCCAAGGAGGACGCGGCCGTCGACGCCGCGATCTCCCGCGCCGAAGCCGTCCAGCAGGGTCCGAAGGCCGGCAGCGCCTGACAGCAGGGTCGGCCCACCCCGGCAGGCCCACCAGCCCGG
Source organism: Streptomyces sp. NPDC052114 (assembly GCF_040680155.1). Taxonomy (NCBI): domain Bacteria; kingdom Bacillati; phylum Actinomycetota; class Actinomycetes; order Kitasatosporales; family Streptomycetaceae; genus Streptomyces; species Streptomyces sp. NPDC052114. The sequence continues at coordinate 231,777 of NZ_JBFAWC010000013.1, forward strand.
CGCCCCCCGCGCCCCCGGCGTACGACTCGCATGCCTTTCGAGTCGTACGCCCTTTTTGTTGCAGAAATTAGGGGTACGCCACGTCCCTCACGCATCACGCCAATAGTGACGTCTCCCACTATTGTTCTGCTGTGCCTCGTCCATTGGGAGAACTCGAAGACTCAGTCATGACGCGGGTGTGGAAGTGGAACCGCCCCGTGACCGTTCGAGAAGTCCTGGAAGACCTACAGCAGGAACGGTCCATCGCGTACACGACCGTCATGACCGTTTTGGACAATCTCCATCAGAAGGGCTGGGTGCGCCGCGAAGCGGAGGGGCGTGCCTATCGATATGAGGCGGTCTCCACTCGCGCCGCCTACGCCGCCGCACTGATGAACGAAGCCTGGTCCCGCAGCGACAACCCGGCCGCCGCTCTCGTCGCCTTCTTCGGCATGATGTCGCCGGAACAGCGGGAAGCCCTGAGCGACGCGATGCGTATCGTCCAAGGGCCGGAGAACCCCGCCTCGGCGGAGCGCGAGGCAGAGCGATAGCGTCCGCTCATGGCACCCGAGGTCCCCGAACTCAGCGAACTCAGCGCAAAAGCGGTCTCCGTCCGCAGGGCGCGAACGTCCGATGTGCCGGCGGTCCGCCGCCTGCTCGACTCGTACGTCGGCGAGCGGATCCTCCTGGACAAAGCGACGGTCACGCTTTACGAGGACATCCAGGAGTTCTGGGTGGCGGAACGCGACGACAACGCCGAGTTGGTCGGCTGCGGCGCTCTGCATGTGATGTGGGAAGACCTCGCGGAAGTGCGCACGCTCGCGGTGAACCCGGAGGTCAAGGGCGCCGGTGTCGGGCACCAGCTGTTGGACAAGTTGCTCCAGACCGCTCGGTGGCTCGGTGTCCGGAAGGTTTTCTGTCTCACCTTCGAAGTCCACTTCTTCGCGAAGCACGGCTTCGTGGAGATCGGTGAGACTCCCGTGGACGGAGATGTCTACACCGAGCTCCTGCGTTCCTATGACGAGGGCGTCGCGGAGTTCCTCGGCCTCGAACGAGTGAAACCGAACACCTTGGGCAACAGCCGGATGCTTCTGCATCTGTGATCGCCGCCGTGGTATTCACGACTGCCTCCTGCCCCGGTGGCCTATGTCCGAAACGCGCATGTTTCCAGGCTTCTAGGGGTGCCAGGTCTCTCCTAGGGGTTTGTGTTTTTCCAGCAAAAGCGGTTTGCTTTCCGACGTACTGCAGTACTGCATATAACAGGGGCCGGTGAATCGGCGGCACACGTCGTGCGGGCAGGCCTCGAAGTTATCGATGAAAGGAAATCCGGTGGCACAGAAGGTTCAGGTCCTTCTTGTCGACGACCTCGACGGCGGCGAGGCGGACGAGACCGTGACGTTTGCGCTGGACGGCAAGTCCTACGAGATCGACCTCACCACGGCCAACGCGGACAAGCTCCGTGGGGCCCTTGAGGACTTCGTCAAGGCCGGTCGGCGTACCGGGGGCCGTGGTTCGAGCGGTCGTGGCAAGGCACGTGCGGCCGCGGCCGGCGGCGGTCAGGACACCGCCGCGATCCGCGCCTGGGCAAAGGAGAACGGATTCGAGGTCAACGACCGCGGGCGCGTTCCCGCGTCCATCCGTGAGGCCTACGAAAAGGCCAACGGCTGACGGCTGCGACGCCGCAGCCGGACCCGGTGGCACTGCGTTGCCGCCGTGTCCACAAGTCGTACGAGATCGGAGCCCACGGCGGGGTCGCTGTGGGGCGCGGTCCCGCCCACCCCCACACCGGGCAGGGACGGCAGCGCCGGCAGCGTCGGCTCCACCTCGCACCCGGGCTCCGGGGGTCGCAGCCAGACGGCGGCCCCCAGTGAGCCGGACCAGCCGGGCGGTGTGGGCGCGTCCATACGCCCGCCCAGCCCGATCGCGGTCAGACCGAGGGGAATGCCCCTCCACTCCAGCCAGTCGAGCAGCCCCGGCAGCTCGTCCGCGCTTCCCGCGCCCACCAGGAGCCGCATCGTTTCCCCGCGCAGTGCCACCGGAGCCTTCGGCCCGAGATGACGCAGCGCCGCGAACCCCGCCTCCGCGGGCAGCTCCAGGACATCGAAGCGCAGCCCCGTCAGCAGGCGCACCGGACCGGGCTCCGGCGCGGTCGCCCAGCCGAGCGCGTTCTCGTACCACTGCCGCACCGGGTCGCCGTGCTCGACCGGTACGCGGGGGTGGGGAACCGTGGGGGCCATGTCCGAGCAACAGCCCTGAGGGCACCGGGGTTACGCATTGTCGTGAAGCGAATGCGTTCCGTGTCCGGAAAGGGGGCGTAAGGGCGTGTTCGGCCGCGCAAGAGTGTTCGCCCGTAGCGGAGGGAACCGGGGCGCGCCGCATGGAGTGTCAGTCCTTACGGGTAAGACATCCCTAGTGGGAAGGGGCGACACGCAGGCTTCGACGTCTCACGTTCGCCATCGGCGTAGTGATGGTAGGGGTAACTGCCTGGCCTGCGGGAACATCGTCTCGCACCATCGGGTTGGAGCAGTTGTCGGCGTTCGGGGTCAGGAGATCCTCCGAGATGGGGTCCGGGTGTCGGCAGTTGGAATGAGCGGTCCCCGCTTGCGGGACTAAGCTGCGGAAGGACAGGGAGGGGACCGACCCCTTACTGCCTGACCGCTCTGAGGAGCGATTAACGATGTTCGAGAGGTTCACCGACCGCGCGCGGCGGGTTGTCGTCCTGGCTCAGGAAGAAGCCCGGATGCTCAACCACAACTACATCGGCACCGAGCACATCCTCCTGGGCTTGATCCACGAGGGCGAGGGTGTCGCCGCTAAGGCCCTGGAGAGCCTCGGGATTTCGCTCGAGGCGGTCCGCCAGCAGGTGGAGGAGATCATCGGTCAGGGCCAGCAGGCCCCGTCCGGCCACATCCCCTTCACCCCCCGTGCCAAGAAGGTCCTGGAGCTGTCGCTCCGCGAGGCCCTTCAGCTGGGCCACAACTACATCGGCACGGAGCACATCCTGCTCGGCCTGATCCGCGAGGGCGAGGGCGTCGCCGCCCAGGTCCTGGTCAAGCTGGGCGCCGATCTCAACCGGGTGCGGCAGCAGGTCATCCAGCTGCTCTCCGGTTACCAGGGCAAGGAGACCGCCACCGCCGGCGGTCCTGCCGAGGGCACGCCCTCCACGTCCCTGGTGCTCGACCAGTTCGGCCGGAACCTCACCCAGGCCGCTCGTGAGTCCAAGCTCGACCCGGTCATCGGGCGCGAGAAGGAGATCGAGCGGGTCATGCAGGTGCTGTCCCGCCGTACGAAGAACAACCCGGTCCTCATCGGTGAGCCCGGCGTCGGCAAGACCGCCGTCGTCGAGGGCCTCGCCCAGGCCATCGTCAAGGGCGAGGTGCCCGAGACCCTCAAGGACAAGCACCTCTACACCCTCGACCTCGGTGCCCTGGTCGCCGGTTCCCGCTACCGCGGTGACTTCGAGGAGCGCCTGAAGAAGGTCCTCAAGGAGATCCGCACCCGCGGCGACATCATCCTGTTCATCGACGAGCTCCACACCCTGGTGGGTGCGGGCGCCGCCGAGGGCGCGATCGACGCCGCGAGCATCCTCAAGCCGATGCTGGCCCGCGGTGAGCTGCAGACCATCGGTGCCACCACGCTCGACGAGTACCGCAAGCACCTGGAGAAGGACGCGGCCCTCGAGCGCCGCTTCCAGCCGATCCAGGTCGCGGAGCCGTCGCTGCCGCACACCATCGAGATCCTCAAGGGTCTCCGTGACCGGTACGAGGCCCACCACCGCGTCTCGATCACGGACGAGGCCCTCGTCCAGGCCGCGACGCTGGCCGACCGGTACATCTCGGACCGCTTCCTGCCGGACAAGGCGATCGACCTGATCGACGAGGCCGGTTCCCGGATGCGCATCCGCCGGATGACCGCGCCGCCGGACCTCCGCGAGTTCGACGAGAAGATCGCGGGCGTGCGTCGCGACAAGGAGTCGGCCATCGACTCCCAGGACTTCGAGAAGGCGGCCTCTCTCCGCGACAAGGAGAAGCAGCTGCTCGCGGCGAAGGCCAAGCGCGAGAAGGAGTGGAAGGCCGGCGACATGGACGTCGTCGCCGAGGTCGACGGCGAGCTGATCGCCGAGGTCCTCGCGACCGCCACCGGCATCCCGGTCTTCAAGCTGACCGAGGAGGAGTCCTCGCGTCTGCTGCGCATGGAGGACGAGCTCCACAAGCGCGTCATCGGCCAGAAGGACGCCGTCAAGGCGCTCTCGAAGGCGATCCGGCGTACGCGTGCGGGTCTGAAGGACCCGAAGCGTCCCGGCGGCTCGTTCATCTTCGCGGGCCCGTCCGGTGTCGGTAAGACCGAGCTGTCCAAGGCGCTCGCCGAATTCCTCTTCGGCGACGAGGACGCGCTGATCTCCCTCGACATGTCGGAGTTCAGCGAGAAGCACACGGTCTCGCGTCTCTTCGGTTCCCCGCCCGGATACGTGGGTTACGAAGAGGGCGGCCAGCTGACCGAGAAGGTCCGCCGCAAGCCGTTCTCCGTCGTCCTTTTCGACGAGGTCGAGAAGGCCCACCCGGACATCTTCAACTCGCTCCTGCAGATCCTGGAGGACGGTCGCCTGACCGACTCCCAGGGCCGGGTCGTCGACTTCAAGAACACGGTCATCATCATGACGACCAACCTCGGCACCCGTGACATCTCGAAGGGCTTCAACCTCGGCTTCGCGGCCCAGGGCGACACGAAGTCCAACTACGAGCGGATGAAGAACAAGGTCAGCGACGAGCTGAAGCAGCACTTCCGCCCGGAGTTCCTGAACCGCGTGGACGACGTCGTCGTCTTCCCGCAGCTCAGCCAGGACGACATCCTCCAGATCGTCGACCTGATGATCTCCAAGGTGGACGAGCGCCTGAAGGACCGGGACATGGGCATCGAGCTCTCCCAGCCCGCCAAGGAGCTGCTCGCGAAGAAGGGCTACGACCCGGTGCTCGGCGCGCGTCCGCTGCGGCGCACGATCCAGCGCGAGGTCGAGGACACCCTCTCCGAGAAGATCCTCTTCGGCGAGCTGCGCCCCGGCCACATCGTGGTCGTCGACGTGGAGGGCGAGGGCGACACCGCCACGTTCACCTTCCGCGGCGAGGAGAAGGCGGCGCTGCCGGACGTGCCGCCGATCGAGTCGGCCGCCGGCGGCGGTCCGAACCTGAGCAAGGAGGCGTGACGCTCGCACCGAGCCGACCGCTTGAAGGGGCTGCCCCGGACCGTTTCGCACGGTTCCGGGGCAGCCCCTTTTTTTCGCCTGTCCGCCTTTGTCCGATGAATATGCCGGTGATCCGGTCGTCCGCCGTGAATGCGCGTTCCGGGCATGCCGGTGCCATGAATACGAGGGCGGAATGCGGGATCAGGCCGTGATCGTGATGCCCTCGGGGACATTCCGCAGCCGTGGCAGGCGCGGATTGACGCGCAGGACGCGCAGGGCGGGGAGCCGGTCCAGCCACGACATGTCCGTGTCGGGCAGTTCGGCGTTGACCCACAGATGCGTGAGCCGGTCGTGGACCAGGCCCGCCAGCAGCTCCTCGGTGCGCATGACGCCCGCCACCTGGATCATGGGGCGCCCGCCGAGGCCGCGCAGCGCCGCGAGCTCGGCCGCGTCGGAGACGGGGAAGTACAGGCCGTCGGGGGCGAGGTGGGCGATGATCTCGCGCGCATAGCGCTCGGTGTCGAAGTGGCGCCAGGGGCGGGCCAGCTCGGTGCGGATCGCCAGGGACGTACGGGAGCGCAGCCGGGCGAGGTAGTCGATGGCCGCGTCGTCCTGGACGCGGGTCGCGGTGATGGCGAGGAGCAGCGCCTGCTGGTCGCCCGGGACGTGCTCGGGGTCCGGCAGCTGTTCCAGGACGATGGGGCCGACCCAGCCGAGGCTGCGGGCGCCCTGCTCGGTGGTGGGGCGTACGAGGTTCTTGGTGCGCCGGTGGACGAGCGCCTGGACGGCGGGGTCCAGTTCGCTGACGTGTTCCAGGCAGGCGGCGGCCATGAGCCTGCGGTGGTTGACGTGCGGGCGGCGCAGTCCGGGCGCGGCGGACAGCAGGTGCTCCAGGAATCGCGCGCACTCCTCGGGGCGGGCGTGGGCCGCGGACATGCGGATGACCTCCTCCCACTCCGGCTGGTGGGCGTGGTCGACGAGGGTGTGCAGATCCCCGCGGGCCACGATCTCCTTCGCGGCCAGGTAGTCCTGGAAGGTGCGGTGGATGAAGTCGACGGAGACGCCCGCCTGTTCGCGCAGCAGCCCGGTGCGGTGCAGGAGGTGGCGGAAGATCTTCTCGCCGTCGCCCGCCGCGCGGGCCGAGGGGATGGCGGGCAGCGCGCCGTCCAGGACGCCGACGACGCGGTGGCGGGGCAGCTCCGAGAGGCCCTCCGCCAGCATGGCGTGGGCGAGTTTGCGCAGGAGCAGTTCGCGGGCGCCGCGCTGCAGGCGCACGTCGTCCGCGTACAGCACGTCGCGTTCGGGGTCGCGGCGTTGCAGGAGCATCTCCAGGGCGGCGTCGTAGAGCTCCTTGCGGCCCTGCGGCAGGGAACCGGCGCGGTCGCGGTTGAGGGCGCAGATCAGCCCGCACATCAGCGGGTTGGTGGCGAGCTGGCGCAGCTCGCGGTAGAGGCGTACGGAGTGCAGCAGGCGCTGCTCGTACTCCTTGAGGGCGTCGGCGTCCTGTCCCGCGTCGCCCCGCGCCGCGGAGTGCCAGTCGCGGATGAAGCGGGTGACCTGGTCGCGGGACATCGGCGCGAGGGACAGCTCGGTGAAGCCCTCCTCGGCGAGGCGCTCCTGGGTGAGCCAGCCGTCCTCCACCGCGGAGGGGCGTGAGGTGACCAGGCAGGCGGTGCCGGAGAAGATCCGCAGCAGGCGCCTGAGCTGGTCGCGCAGGGCGCCGCGGGTCTCCTCGGGGGCCTCGTCGATGCCGTCGACCAGGAGCAGGGCGCGACCCGCGAGCAGCGTGCGCACGACCCAGCCCTCGGGCGCCCGGTCCGCGAGCGGGTGGCGCACGGCGTGCAGGAAGTCGTCCGGGGCGGGGAAGCCCTCGCGGGCGAAGCGCCGCACGGGCAGGACGAAGGGGACGCGGGTGCCCTCGCGGGCGGCGCCCACGGCGAGCCACTGCACCAGGGTCGTCTTGCCCGACCCGGCGACACCGCGCAGCAGGACCCGCTCGTGGCCCTCCAGAGCCCGGTCGGCGAGGAGCACCGTGCGCTGCGGCGCGCCCACCGCCGGGCCGCCGCCGTTCTCCTCGGCCTGGAGGCTGAGGTAGGTGTCCTCCAGGGGCCAGCGGTCGGGCGCGTGGGCGAAGTCGACGCCGACGATGGTCAGCCAGCCGTGCTGGCGCACGACCTCCCGGGCGTACGCGGCCTCGAAGTCGGCGTCCTCCTGGGAGGGTTCGGCCCGGCGGGTCGCGGCGGCCGCCTCGGCGTCGTTGAGGTCGACGAGCTGGCGGATGCGGCTGGCGCGCTCGGGCAGATGGCGCTGGATGTGCGGGGAGCGGCGCACGAGGTGGTGCAGGACGTGCAGGCAGACGGCGACGAGCAGTTCGTCGTGGAACCAGGCGGCCTCGGGGCTCAGGCCGCGGTCCGCGCCCTGGACGGCGCCGCGCAGCCGCCGGGCGTAGTCCTGCGGGCCAAGGCGCACGGCGTCGGCGTCGGTCAGGTCGAGTTCGCCGATCGCGAGCAGGGTGCGGGTCAGCACGTCGGCGACCGCGGGGAGTTCGGCGGTGGGGGTGGTGTGGGTCTCGGCGGCCAGCTGGAGGAACTCGGCGGCCGTGCGGTGGACCTCGTCCGGGTCGGCCGGGGCGTCGGCGCCGCGCCAGGTGGTGAGCGGCGCGACGAGCTCGGGGGCCGGGGGCGGGCGGTCCGGGGTGCGGAAGAGCCGCCGCACGAGCGGTGCGGAGGCAGCGGAGTGGGTGCGTACGACCGGCTCCACGGGCCTCAGCCCCGCCGGGCGCGCTGGGTGATGAGCGTGCTCCACGCGGGCACCTGGCCGGCCACGGCGGGCGGCACCTCGGTCGGCACGAAGACGCTCTTGAGGTGCGGGAACGCCGACAGCCAGGCGAGGCCCTCGACGGGGTGGGGCGCCTCCAGCCACAGGTGCACGAGCCGTTCGCGCACGACGAGGTCCGTGAGGTCCTCGACGCGGTAGGCGCCCTGGACCCGGATGTCCGCCCAGCCGCCGATGGCGCGCAGCGCCCGCAGGTCGTCGGCGCCGCGCACGTCGACGGTGTGCTGCCGCGGCAGGTGGGCGAGGATGTCGCGGGCGTAGGGGTCGCGCTCGAAGTGCTGCCAGGCCTCGGTGAGGGTCGCCTGGACCACGGCGCTGGTGTGCTTGCGGAAGCGGGTCAGGAAGTGCAGCGCGGCCTCCGAGCCGACCTGGGCGGCGGTCCAGGCCACGCGGTCCGCCATCTGGTCGTCGAGCCCCTTGGGCCCCGGCAGCAGCGAGAGCACCAGGTCGCCGCCCGCGCGGGCGAGTTCGCTGGCCTCGGGGAGCGAGTCGGGCGGGATGAGCGAGCTCACCCCCTCCTGGACGACCCGGCGCACGGCCGGGTCCACCTCGGCGGCGTACGGCAGCCCGGCCGCCGCCAGGAGCTTGCTGCGGGAGGTGTTCTGGCCGACCAGGCGGCGCAGCATCTGCTCGGCCTCCTTGGGGCGGGCGTGGGCGACGGCGAGCAGGATGACGTCCTCCCACTGGTCCTTGTCGGCGTTGTTGAGCAGCAGGTCGAAGTCGAGCTCCTGCACGGCGAGCCGGGAGCCCAGGTAGTCCTGGAAGGTGCGGTGCAGGAAGTCGACGCGGCCGTCGCCCGGTTCGCGCAGCAGGCCCGAGCGCAGCAGCAGCGAGGTGTAGACCTCATCGCCGGTCGCGTCGAGGTTCACCGAGGGGACGGCCTGCCCGAGGATGTGCAGCGCGTCCGCACGGTCCATCTCCAGGCGGCTGTTGCGGATCAGCCACCAGGCGAGCTTCTGGAGGAGCTGCACCTGGATCGCGTACGGGACGCGCACGCCGTCGGGGTGCTCCAGCTCCCTCTCCCGGTCGCGCCGTTCGAGCAGCATCGTCAGGGCCGCCTCGTACAGCGACTTGCGGTCCTGCGGCAGGAAGCCGCGGCGGTCGCGGTGCAGGGCGCAGAGCATGCCGCACATCAGCGGGTTGGTGGCCAGGCGGTTCAGCTCGCTGGTGCCGCGTACGGCCTGCAGCAGGGCCGTGCCGGTGGCCTCGTCGGCGCCGGCGGCGCGGTGCCAGCGACGGACGAACGTGGCCACGCCGTCGCGGGACATCTGCGACAGGGTGAGCTCGCTGAAGCCCGCCGTGTCGAGCCACTTCTCCGGGACGGCGGACGGGCGGGAGGTGACGAGCCAGAGGTTGCCGGGGAAGGTCCGGGTCAGCTCGCGCAGCCAGCGCCGCGCGGACTCGCGGCGGTCGGCGGCGATCTCGTCGATCCCGTCGACGAGCAGGACGCCCCGCTGGGCGCGCAGCACCCGCTCCACCCAGCCGCGCGGCTGCTCGCCGCCGACGGGGCAGCCGACGGCCTTCAGGAAGTCGCCGGGCACCGGGAGCTCGGCGCCGGGGCGCACGATCCGCCGCATCGGCAGCACGAAGGGCACGCGTCCGATGAGGTGGGTGAGGCCGTGTTCGTACGTCCGGTCGACCGTCGTCACGGCCAGCCACTGGACGAGGGTGGTCTTGCCGGATCCGGCGACGCCGCGCAGCAGCACCTGGTCGTGCTGGGCCAGGACGCGCTCGGCGGGGAGGTGGCTGCCGGCGCGGGGACCGTCGGGGCCGCCGCGTCCGGCGCGGTCGCGGGTGGCCTCCAGGCTGAGATACGCGGTGTCCAGCGGCCATTCGCCGGTCCCGGTGTCCAGGCCGTAGATGGTCAGCGTGCCGTGCCGCTCGGCGATGTGCTCGGCGTACCGGGTCTCGAAGGCGGCGTCCTCGGCGGACTGCGACGGCAGGCGTTCGACGAGGACGTCGACGGCCTGGACGAGCCGGGCGAGCTGCTGGCTCTGGGCGGTCTGGCGGCGGGCGACGTAGGTGGAGCGCTGGGTGAAGAAGTTCAGGATGTGCAGGGACGCGGTGACCAGCAGCCGTTCGTAGAAGAGCTCGGCGTCGTGGCCGAGGGCGAAGGAGGCCACGGAGGTGCGGGACCTCAGCTCGGCGGCGAACGCCTCGGGGCCGAGGGCCACGGCCTCGTAGTCCTCGATCGTGAGGGTGCCGAGGGCCGCCAGCGAGCGGGCGAGGGCGTCGCGCACGGCGACCTCCTCGGTGGCCGCCACGGGCCGTTCGCCGGGCCCCGCGGCCCGCAGCGCCCGCCGCACGATCTCGTCGGCGATCTTCTCGACGTCCTTGGGCGTGACGCTCCGCTTCTCCCGCCCGAACGACACCAGACCGGAGATCCGCACCGGCTCGGTCACCAGGCCCGCGCCGGGCAGGTCCTTCACGAAGAGTTTCTTCACGAGCGGTGTGACCACGCTGGACGCGATGCGTATTCCTGCGGCTCCGGGGTCGACCATGTGTCGAGGGTAGGTCAACTGGGACTGTGGTGAGGGGAGTTGTTCCGGCTCATCCGGAGGCGGGCCGGGCCCGGTGGGCGCCGCCGCGGCCGGGCGGGGGTGTCCGGAATCAGCCCCTGGTGCCCGGGGCCGGGGTAGCGGGCGTCACATCCGGGGCGGGGTGGATCTTGCCTCCCGGTGACATGGCGCACAGGCGTTTTGTCCGGTACTACGCGGAATAGTGGATGCGTCATGATCCGCTTCCGGGACCTTGGTCCCGCAACCTGCGGGACCTTCGCCGCGTCGCACGACGGCGGGCGGGGGCCCGTCGTGCGCGGGCGGCGGCGGGGTGCGTGACGTGCGGGCAAACCTCCTGCCCGGAAAAAGTTCCGTTACCGGGTCGCGGGGTAATTGTCCGGATTTGGTGGTGTCAAGGGGGCGAAATCATGGCCCATGACTACGACTTTGGGTAGTAGAAGGGCGTTTTGGGCGCGGGCCGGGGTGGGGGTTACCAAGGGATGGCCGACCCGGCGACGCGTGGCCCCTCGGACGAGACATCCGACGGTCGCCCGCCAGCCGGGTCCCTTCTTGCCCCTGGGCCGGCACCGAAGCCGGTCCTTGCCCCTGGACCGGCGCCCGAAGCCGGTCCTTGCCCCTGGACCGGCGCCCGAAGCCGGTCCTGCCCGTGGAGCCGGTCCGCAGCCGGCTCCCGCCCCTGAGCCGGCCCCGGCCGGTTCTCGCCCCCTGAGTGGCGCCGCAGCCGGCGCCGCAGTCGTACACCCGGAGGACAGCACCCATGTCGAAGCGCACCAAGTCCCACCATCCCCGCCCGTCGACGCTCCGTACGCGAGCGGCCGTCGTCGCCGCGGGCATCGGAGCGTCGGCGGTTCTCGGGGCCGGGGTCTCGGTCGCTGCGGACGGCGCCACGAGCGGTTCGCTGCCCGGCGTCGCCGTGAACTCCCTCCAGGCGCAGGCCGCCGCCCAGGCCAAGGCCGCCGAGAAGGCGCAGCAGGCCCAGGCGAAGCAGGCCGCCGACGCCCGGCGGGCCGCGGCCGCGAAGGCCGCCGCCTGGGTCCACCCGGTCACCCACTACACGCTCTCTGCGAGCTTCGGCCTCGGCGGCAACATGTGGGCCCACAAGCACTCCGGCCAGGACTTCGCCGTGCCGGTCGGCACCCAGGTCGAGGCCGCGCACACCGGCACCGTCGTCAAGGCGGGACCGAACGGCGCCGGTGACGGTCCCGCGTACGGCAACGCCGTCGTGATCAAGCACGCCGACGGCACCTACTCGCAGTACGCGCACCTCTCGCAGGTCGACGTCCGCGTGGGCCAGGCCGTCACCACCGGCCAGCGCATCGCCCTCTCGGGCAACACCGGCAACTCCAGCGGCCCGCACCTGCACTTCGAGATCCGGACGACCCCGAACTACGGCTCGGCCGTCGACCCGGTCGCCTTCCTCCGCTCGGAGGGCGTGCGCGTCTGATCCAGCGCGCCCCGCGCCCCGCGGCGCGCCTACGCGCCCGTGTGCGCCCGCGTCACCAGATCGATGGCGACCTCCAGGATGGCCTCGCGCTTCTCCTCGGGGTCGCCTTCGACGTCCTTGAGCACGAACATCCCGCCGTGCATCGTGAACAGGGCGCTGAAGCAGCGCACCTGGTCGGTCATCGGCGCGTCCGGGTCCTTGAGGATCTCGTAGAGGCCGAGCATGCGGTCCTTGAAGCTCTCACCCGTCTTCAGGTCGCGCATCGTGGCCTGGTTCTCCTGCATGAAGCGGAACAGCGGGGCCGCGCCGACCAGGAGCTCGCTGTAGCGGCGCAGGGTCTGCTGCTTGGTCTCCAGCGAGACGGGCCGCGGCTGCTCGTGCCCCCAGGCGATCAGCTCGTCGATGGGCCTGGTGAGGTCGTCGAAGATGCTGGTGAGAATGTCTTCCTTGGTCTTGAAGTGGTAGTACAGCGCCGCCTTCGTGACCTCCAGGCGCTCCGCGATCTCGCGCAGCGACGTCTTCTCGTACCCCTGCTCGGCGAAGAGTTCGAGGGCCACGTCCTGGATGCGCTGGCGGGTGTTCCCGCGGCGTCCCTGCTTGCCCGTGTCCGTGCCCATCGGGTCTCCTCGCCTCCATTTAACTTACTTGACGCCCGGCTAGTTAGGGGTCTACCTTCCCACAGTGTAGTCAACTAGCCGGGCGGCAAGTAAGTGGTCCGGAATCGTTCCGGGTATGCGGGGAGCAGGGAAGATGGCAGAGAAGACCACGGCGAACGCCGTGCCGAGTCCGGTGCCGGACGGCGCGGGGGCCGGCACCACGAAGGCCGAGCCGCAGCCGCGCAGCGTGCGCGTCGTGCTGATGGCCCTCATGATCGCGATGCTGCTCGCGATGCTCGACAACATGATCGTGAGCCCCGCGATGCCGACGATCGTCGGCGACCTCGGCGGCATGGCGCACCTGTCGTGGGTCGTGACCGGGTACACCCTGGCCACCGCCGCCTCCACCCCCATCTGGGGCAAGCTCGGCGACATGTACGGGCGCAAGGGCGCCTTCCTCGCCTCCATAGTCATCTTCCTCGTCGGCTCCGCGCTCAGCGGCATGGCGCAGGACATGACCCAGCTCATCGGCTTCCGTGCGGTCCAGGGACTCGGCGCGGGCGGCCTGATGGTCGGCGTCATGGCGATCATCGGTGACCTGGTGCCGCCGCGGGACCGCGGCAAGTACATGGGCATGATGACCGGCGTCATGGCGGTCGCGATGATCGGCGGACCGCTGGTCGGCGGCACCATCACCGACCACCTCGGCTGGCGCTGGGCCTTCTACATCAACCTGCCGCTCGGCGTCGTCGCCCTCGCCATGGTGACCGCCGTCCTGCACCTGCCCAAGAAGAAGGCGCAGGGGCGCATCGACTACCTCGGCGCGGCCCTGCTCACCGTCGGCATCAGCGCGCTCGTGCTCGTCACCACCTGGGGCGGCACCGAGTACGCCTGGGGCTCGGCCGTGATCATGGAGCTCATCGCGATCGGCGTCGTCGCGCTCATCGGCTTCCTCCTCGTCCAGAAGAAGGCCGCCGAGCCGATCATGCCGCTGCACATCTTCCGCAGCCGCAACTTCTCGCTGATGTCCGTGATCGGCTTCATCACCGGCTTCGTGATGTTCGGCGCGATGCTCTTCCTGCCGCTCTACCAGCAGTCGGTGCAGGGGGCCTCCGCGACCAACTCCGGTCTGCTGCTGCTCCCGATGCTCCTGTCGATGATGGCCGTCTCCATGGTCGCGGGCCGGATCACCACCTCCACCGGCAAGTACAAGGTCTTCCCGATCGCCGGCACCATCCTGATGATCGTCGGCTTCCTGCTCCTGTCGACGATGGACACCGACACCACGCGCTTCACCTCCGGCCTCTACATGGCCGTGCTCGGCGCCGGCATGGGCTTCCTGATGCAGATCACCATGCTCGTCGCGCAGAACAGCGTCGAGATGAAGGACATGGGCGTCGCCTCCTCCTCGGCCACGCTCTTCCGCACCCTCGGCTCCTCCTTCGGCGTCGCGATCATGGGCGCGCTCTTCAACCGCCGCGTCCAGGACGTGATGGCCGAGCGCGCCGGTGAGCTGGGCGGCAAGGTCACCGAGCAGTCCGCGCAGCTGGACGCGGAGAGCCTCAAGCAGCTGCCGGCGGCCATCCGGGACGCCTACCAGCACGCGGTGTCGTCCGGCACGCACTCCGCCTTCCTGCTGGGCGCGGCCATCGGCGTCGCGGCCCTGCTCGCCGCCTTCTTCGTGAAGGAGATCCCGCTGCGCGGCTCGGGCCCCGCGGACAAGAAGCCCGCCGGGGACGCGGACGGGGACTCCGCGAAGGCGGTCGCGGACCAGCACGTCGCAGAGGTCGTCTGATCCCGCCGCCCCCTCCCCGGCGCACGGCGACGGCCCTCGGTGCACACCGCACCGGGGGCCGTTGTCAGTGCCGCGTGCCAGCATCGGAGGCGTGGAGAGACTGCGGCTGCTGCGCCGCGCCAAGGACGTCATGGACCGCGACTGGGCCGATCCGGACCTCGACCTGGACGCGATCGCCGCCCACGCGGGCTACTCCCGCCATCACTTCCTGCGCGCCTTCAAGGAGGTGTACGGCGAGACGCCCGGCCGCTATCTGTCGCGCCGCCGCATCGAGCGCGCCGAGGACATGCTGCGCTCGCCCGGCCCGTCGGTCACGGAGATCTGCATGCGGGTCGGCTTCAGCAGCGTCGGCACCTTCTCGTCGACGTTCAAGCGGCAGACGGGCCTGACCCCCAGCGAGTACCGCACGCGGCACGTGGGCCGCGGCGCCGCGCTCATCCCCGGGTGTTACGCGATGCTGTGGGCCGGCGGTTTTCCGGCCCGGGGGAGCAGGGGCGACGGCGGGTCGCCAAAGGCGCCGGAGAAGTCCCGCACTTCTGAAGAAGCGGGCTGAGGCCGGTCCTGCCTACGGTGAATCGGCGGGCGGCGAGCAGGCCGCCCCGCACCCCGCACCCCGCACACCGACCGGGCGGAAGCCGCCCGGTATCCCTCCCGCCCCTCTCCCACTTGGAGCACGCCATGATCAAGGGACTCGCCATCTCCACCGTCTGGGTCCTCGACCAGGAACGGGCCAAGGAGTTCTACACGGAGAAGCTGGGCCTGGAGGTCCGCACCGACATGACCCTGGGCGACGGCGGCATGCGCTGGCTCACGGTCGGCGCGAAGGACCAGCCCGACGTCGAGCTCACCCTGATGGTGCCGGGCGCGCCCGCCATGGACGCCGAGTCCGCCGAGGCCGTCAAGAAGCTGGTCGCCAAGGGCATGCTCGGCGCGGGCGTCCTGGTCACCGACGACGTCCACGGGGACTACGAGAAGCTCAAGGCGCGCGGCGTCGAGTTCGTCCAGGAGCCGCAGGAGCGCCCCTACGGCACCGAGGCGCTGTTCCGCGACGACTCGGGGAACTGGTTCTCGTTCACGCAGCGCCGCGAGGGCGGGCTCGACCTGGACAAGGACTGGAGCTGCTAGCGGCCCGCGGACGGGCGGCGCCCCTCACACGGCGCCCCTCACACGGCGCCCCTCACACGGCGCCCCTCACACGGCGCCCCTCACACGGCGCCCCTCACACGGCGCCCCTCACACGGTGTCCGGCAGCTGCAGGATCGGATAGCTGCCCGTGTTCGTCGGCGCGTGCTCCGGCAGCCACAGCACGGCGACCGCGCCCTCGGCGGGCTCGTCGGGCGCCGCCCCCGCCGGGCGTACGTTGCGGAAGGTGAGCCGCGCGCCGAGCACCCGCGCCTGGCCCGCGGCGATCGTCAGACCGAGGCCGTGCCCGTGCCCCGCCCGGTCGGCGCTGCCCGTGCGGAACCGGCTGGGTCCCTCGTCCAGGAGCGCCTCGGGGAAGCCCGGCCCGTGGTCGCGCACCCGGACCACCCGGCCCTCGACGCTGACCTCGATGGGCGGCTTGCCGTGCTTGACGGCGTTGGCGACCAGATTGCCGAGGATCCGCTCCAGGCGGCGCGGGTCGGTGGTGACCTCCGACTCGTGCACCACCGTCACCGTCACGTCCGCGCTCAGCGTCGCCATCCGCCGCGTGACGAACTCGCCCAGCGTGATGTCCTGCAACTCGGCCCGCTCGGCGGCGGAGTCGAGGCGGGCCACTTCCAGGACGTCCTCGACGAGCGTACGCATGGCTTGCGCGCGGTCCTTGACCAGCTCGCTCGGCCGGCCCGGCGGCAGCAGCTCGGCTGCCGTGAGCAGCCCGGTCACCGGCGTGCGCAGCTCGTGCGCGATGTCGGCGGTCACCCGGCGCTCGGCCTCAAGACGCTGCTTGAGCGCGTCCGCCATGGCGTCCACGGCGCTCGCCACGTCGTCGGTCTCGTCCTTCACGACACCGCCGATCGCCTGGCGCACGCTCACGTCCGTCTGGCCCTGGGCGACCTCGCTCGCCGCCGTCGCCGCCTTGCGCAGCCGCCGCGACAGCTGACCGCCGATCAGCACGCCCAGCGCGCAGCCGCCGAAGACGACCGCGATCGAGCCGATCACCAAGGCCTGGTCGAGGTCCTTCATGACGGTGGCGCTGCGGTCGGTGAAGCGGGAGTGCAGCGACAGGACGTGCCCGTCGGCGAGCGGCACGGCCGCCCAGATGTCGGGCACGCCGTCCGGCTTCTCCTCGACGAAGGTGGCGCGGCGGCCCTTGAGCACCTTCTGCCGCAGTTCCTGGGGCAGCTCGGGGTCGTCGACCTTCGTGCCGAACTGGAGGGTCTGCCGCTGGCCGGGGGAGGAGTAGAGGCGCAGCGCGAACTGGATGCGCTCGTCCTGCACGTCGCGCGCGTTGTCGAGCATCGAGACCCGCGCGGCGTTGTGCACGACCAGGCTCAGCGCGACCGCGACCAGCGCCCCGACCAGCGCGATCGCCGCGGCGATCTTCCAGCGCACGCCGGTGCGCAGGCGGGTGCGGAACAGTTCGCGGACGCGCCCGCCCAGCTCACGGACGTGTGCGGCCAGCTCGCGGCCGCGCTCGGCCGCGCTCTTGCCCCCGTTCATATGAGCCGTCCCCCGCGTCCCCTGAAGCGCCGCGGTCGCGGCACGCCGTTCGTCACCTGTTCCGTCACGCCTTGAGCTTGTAGCCGAAGCCGCGGACCGTCTCGATGCGGTCCTGTCCCACCTTCGTGCGCAGCCGCTGCACGTGGACGTCGACGACACGGGTGTCGCCGCCCCAGCCGTAGTCCCACACCCGCTCCAGGAGCTTGTCGCGGGACAGGACCGTGCCCGGCGCGGAGGAGAACTCCAGGAGCAGGCGCATCTCGGTCGGCGTCAGCGCCACGGGCGCGCCGCCCCGGTGGACCTCCATGCCGACCGTGTCGATCTCCAGGTCGCCGAAGTTCAGCACGCCGCCGTCCGCCGCGGAGCCCTCCTCCGGGCCGCCGGAGGCCGAGCCGGGGCCGCTGGCGTGCCCGAAGCGGCGCAGGACCGCGCGGATGCGGGCGACCAGGACGGCACCGTCGAACGGCTTGGTCACGTAGTCGTCGGCGCCGGCCTCCAGGCCCAGCACCACGTCGATGGAGTCGGCACGCGCCGACAGCATGATCACCGGAACGGTCGACTCCTCGCGGATCCGGCGGCACAGCGAGACGCCGTCCATGCCCGGCACCATCACGTCGAGCAGCGCGATGTCCGGCTGGTTCGCGCGGAACGCCTCCAGGCCCGCGAGTCCGTCGGGCATGGCGGTCACCGCGAAGCCGTCGCGCTCCAGGGCGAGCTGGGTGGCCTCGCGGATGACGTCGTCGTCCTCGACGAACAGGACGTGGGTCTGCTCTGCCATCGGGTGCTCTCAGTCCTTCTCGGTGCGTGCGGCGGTGCGTGCGGCGGTGCGTGCGACGCCGCACAGGGCGGTGCGGGCGTGCCCGTGGGCGCCGGTGGTCGCGCGCCGGTGGGCGGCTGGGCGCGAGGTCATCTCGTACGTCAGTCCGCCGACGGCGCGGTCGGCTCGCCGCCCACCGCGTTGCTGAAGTCGCTGCGGGTGCGCTGCGTCTCCGTGAAGCGGTTCGACGACCAGTGGTACGTGATCACTTCCTCGCCCGAGGGGTACGCCACCGAGTCGCCCTTCTCGTACATCTGCTTCGTCACGACCAGATCGCCCCGGTCGATCTCGGCGTAGACGGAGGCGGGCTCCTCGGCACTGAAGACATTCTCGTACTTCTCGCCCTGGGCGCGATACACGTAGCTGCCGATGCCCACCGCGTCGGCGCAGGTCTGGACGTTCACCACCACATCGGCGGAGGGCCCGCCGGTCAGGTTCCCGTACGTGACGTCGATCGGGTACGCGTTCCCCGTGCACGGCTTGAGGTCCCGCTTGATGTCGGGGCTCACCTTCGGGTCGTTCTTGACCAGCCGCACCGCGTCGATCTTCTCCGCCGGCATCGAGGCGGACGCCGAGGACGAGGACGAGGGGGAGGGCGTCGAGGACACCACCGGCTCGCTGTGGGCCGGGCCCTCGTCGCGCGCGCCGGAGCCGCCCGTCGAGCAGGCGGAGAGCAAAAGGCCGAGGGCGGCGACCGCGACCCCTGTCGCGCTCACCGCCTGCACGCTTCTTCTGGCCCGGGGGCCTAGGCCGCGCAACTCTCCCGCTCCTCACGTTCGAGCGCGCGGGCGTCCAGGTCGCGGCTCTCCAGCTCCTGGCGGAGCCGGGCGAGGGCCCGGTGCAGCGTGCTCTTGACCGTTCCGGCCGACATGCCGAGGGCGGCGGCCGTCTCCTCCGTGGACATCTGCTCCCAGTGTCGCAGCACGACGACGCTGCGCTGCTTGGGTGCGAGCACCTTCATGACATCCATCAGCAGCGCGCGGTCCGCGTGCTGCTCGGTGGAGTCTTCCACGCTCGCGTCGGGCAGCTGCTCGGTGGGCACCTCTTCGAGCTTGCGGGCCCGCCACCACTCCGTACGCGTGTTGATCATGACGCGGCGCAGATAGGCGTCCGCGAGCCGCTTGTCGGCTATGCCCTCCCAGCGGCCGTACGTCCGCACGAGCGCCGTCTGCAGCAGGTCCTGGGCGTCCACGGGGTCCGGGACCAGGCGCCGGGCACTGCGGAGCAGAGCATCCTGCCGAGTGCGGACGTACTCTTCGAACTCGAGCACCTCGCCGTGCGCCATACCAAACCGCCTCCGTTCCGTCCCCATTGCTGCCCGCGGTCCCTGCCTGTGCGGTACAGGTATGAAGCTACGGAGGCGTTGTCACGAGGTTGTGCGGAGCAGCCAGCGGCGAACGCACGGCTGTACGTCGGTTGTGTAACAGAAGCGGGTTCCGCGTCAACGCACGCGTTCGCAGAGGCCCCGGCCGCCACTGCCGTCAGGTCAGCGGCAGCCGGTAGAAACCGTCCGCGAGCGGCTCGACGAGACCGTCCGCGACCAGGCCGTCCAGCGCGCGGGCCCGCTGCACCGGCTCGTCCCACACCCGGTCGAGCGCGGACTGCGGCACCGGTGTCACGGCCTCGCGGAGCACCGCGAGCAGCTTGCCGCGCACCTGGCGGTCCGTGCCCGCGTACGTCTGGCCGCGGCGGGCCGGGCCCTCGTGCGCGGGCTTGCCGGCCGCGCGCCAGGCGCACTGCGCGGCGATCGGGCACTTCGCGCAGTCCTCGTTCTTGGCGGTGCACACCAGCGCGCCCAGCTCCATCGAGGCGGCGGCCCAGCGCGACGCGGTGCCCTCGTCCTCGGGCAGCAGGGCGCGGGCGAGCTTGCGCTCGGCGGCGGTGGTGGCGTTCGGCGGGTACTGCACGCCGGTCACGGCCCGCGCGAAGACGCGCCGGACGTTCGTGTCGAGCACGGCGTGCCGCTGCCCGTACGCGAAGGAGGCCACGGCGGCGGCCGTGTACTCCCCGATGCCGGGCAGGGCGAGCAGCTGGGCGTGCTGGGTGGGTACGTCGCCGCCGTGCCGCTCCGTTATGGCGACGGCGGCGCCGTGCAGGCGCAGGGCGCGGCGGGGGTAGCCGAGCCGCCCCCAGGCGCGGACGGCCTCGCCCGGCGCCTCCTTGGCGAGGTCGGCGGGGCGGGGCCAGCGGGCGAGCCACTGCTCGTACACCGGCAGGACGCGGCTGACGGGCGTCTGCTGGAGCATGAACTCGCTGACCATCACGCCCCACGGCCCGGCGTCCTCGCGACGCCACGGCAGATCTCGGGCGTGCGTGTCGAACCACGCGATGACGGGCCTGTGCAGGTCCTCACCAGCGGGCTCGGGGACGTCCCCGGGAGCGGGACTGTGGGCGGGGCTGTTCGGCGTGGGCTTCGTGGGCGCAGTCATGGCAGCTCCGATCCTGCCACGGTGCCACCGACCGACGGGCCAACCGCGCGGCCCGGACTCCGGATTCGCGGGGGAACGGGGCGGGTGGGCTGGGCATGGTGCCGGTCGGGTGCGGTGAGGTGCGGGGCAAACGGGTGGGTGGGTGGGACATCCGCCGCGGAGCGGCGGAAAACAGAGCCCAGTCGCCGGGCACGGGACAAACGGGCCCACCCGAGCCCCGCCGCCGGGCACGGCACAAGCGGGCCTACCCGAGCCCCGTCCCCGGGCAACGGGCAGGCCGACGTACAGAGCCCCGTCCCCCGGGCCACAAGGCGCCCCGCACCTGACGATCGGCAGAGGCGCCCAAGGCCCCCGGCCAGCTAGCGTCGACGACGTGCAAAGCCGTACCCGAGACGCCCTGCTGTGGGCCGCCCTCGCCGTCCCCGTCGTGACGGTGGACCGCCTGGGCCTGAACGAACCCCGTTCCGCCGCACAGCAGGTCCTCGCCCTGGCGGTCCTCGCCACGGCCGTCGCCGTCGGCCGCGCCCGCCCCCTGCCCGCCTTCCTCCTCGCGGCCTCCCTCGGCCTCGCCACCGCCTCCTCCCTCTTCACGCTCTCCTACGGCCCTGCCTTCGCCGTCCTCGCCGTGCTCCTCGGCCGCCGCGCGCCCCGCGCCCGCCCCGCCCTGCTCGCCTTCGCGGGCATCGCCCTCGTCGGCACCGTCAAGATCGCGGCACGGGACGTGGACCCGGTCGTCGAATGGCTCGTCCTCATGGGGACGCTGGTGTTCGGCGCCGTCTTCCCCTGGCTCGTGGGCCGCTACTGGCGCCAGGGCCGTGAGCTGGCCGCCGCCGGCTGGGCCAGGGCCGACCAGCTGGAGCGCGAGCAGCGCATCGTCGCCGACCGCGCCCGGCTGCGCGAACGGGCCCGTATCGCGCAGGACATGCACGACTCCCTGGGCCACGAGCTGAGCCTGATCGCGGTGCGGGCGGGCGCCCTCCAGGTCGCCCCCGACCTGCCGGACCCGCACCGCACGGCCGCCGCCGACCTGCGCGCGGCCGCCTCGCAGGCCACCGACCGGCTGCACGCGATCATCGGCCTGCTGCGCGACGAGGGCGACGAACGGGCCCCGCTGGCCCCGGCGGGCGAGAGCGTCGCCGCGCTCGTGGCCCGCGCCGCGGAGTCGGGTCTCGACCTCACGTACGTCGACGAGGAGGGGCAACACGGCGCCCGCGAGGTGCCGGGTGACCCGGCGGGCGACACGTTGACCGACCGCACGGTCCACCGCGTCGTCCAGGAGGCCCTGACCAACGCCGCCAAGCACGCGCCGGGCGCCCGTGTCACCGTCACGGTGGCGCGCGACGGCGCCACGACGACGGTCGCGGTCACCAACGGCCGCCCCCAGGGCGACGGTTCACGGCCCGCGCCGCCCGCGCCCGGCGGCGGCACCGGTCTGCGCGGCCTGCGCACCCGCGTCACGGACCTGGGCGGCACCCTCGACGCGGGCCCCCACGGCGAGGGCTTCCGGGTCACCGCCCGCCTCCCCGCCGGGGCGCACGCCCCCGCGCCGCCGCACTCCGGCACCCGCATCGCGTACGCAAGGCACCGCACCGCCCTGGCCTTCGGCGCGGCCGTCGCCACGGGCGTGCTGCTCGTCGGGGGAACCTTCGCCTGGTACGCGTACTCGCGCACGCACTCCGTCCTCGACCCCGCCGAGTACGCGCGCCTGCGCATCGGCGAGACGCGCGCCGAGGCCGGGCCCGCGCTGCCGGACCGCACCGTCGCCGACCCGCCGCTGGAGCGCGCGCCGACCCCGCCCCCGGCGGCCGCCGACTGCGCGTACTACCGGGCGAGCGGTGAACTCTTCACCGCCGTCACGCACTTCAGGATCTGCTTCGGCACGGCGGGGACCGCGAAGGACCGCCTCGTCGACAAGGCGGTCATCCCCACGGCGCGCGAGGCCGAGCGGATCCACGAGCAGGAGAAGAGCCAGGACGGGACGAAGGAGAAGGAGCGGACGTGAGCGCGGTGGACGGGGAGCGGACGGACGAGAAGCGGGCGGACGGCGGGGCGGAGCCCGTCATCCGGGTCCTGCTGGCCGACGACGAGGCCATGATCCGGGCGGGGGTGCGCGCCATCCTCGCCGCGGGCCGGGACATCGAGGTCGTCGCGGAGGCCGGCGACGGACGCGAGGCCGTGGACCTCGCGCGGGCCCACCGCCCGGACGTGGCGCTCCTGGACATCCGCATGCCGCGCCTGGACGGGCTCGCGGCGGGCGAGGAGATCGTCCGCACGGTGCCCGGCACCGCGGTCGCGATGCTGACGACGTTCTCCGAGGACGCGTACATCGCGCGGGCCCTGGGCGGCGGGGCCACCGGCTTCCTGCTGAAGTCCGGCGACCCCCACGAACTGATCGCGGGGGTACGGGCGGTGTCGGGCGGCGCCGCCTTCCTGTCGCCCAAGGTCGCCCGGCACGTCATCGACGGCTTCGGCGCCCGGCGCATGGGCCGCGGCGCCGAGGCCCGCGCCCGCGTCGAGGTCCTCACCCCGCGCGAGCGCGAGGTGCTCGGCCTGGTCGGCGCTGGTCTTTCCAACCCGGAGATCGCGGCCCGGCTGCACCTCGTGGAGGGCACGGTCAAGGCGTACGTGAGCGCGGTCCTGGAACGGCTCGGCGTCAGGAACCGCGTCCAGGCGGCGATCGTGGCGTACGAAGCGGGGCTCGTCCCGGAGGCGTGATCGCCGCCGGAACGAGCCCCGTGGGCCGTGCCGCCCGATTCAGTCCTGGCCCGAGTCGTGGCGGCGGAACGTCATCGTGGGCTGGTCGTACGCGGCGGGGTCGTGCGGCCGGCCCTGCTGCTGGTCCTGCTGGCCCTGCTGGTGGCCGTACGGCTGGTCCTGCGGGTGGCCGTACTCCTGGCCGTACTGCTGTCCGTACTCCTGGCCCTGCTGTCGGCCGTACTGCTGTCCGTACTGTTGCTGCTGGTCGTACGCGCCCGGACCCCGCGTGCCCGGATACTGCGCCGTCGCTCCCTGCGCCGGCAGCACGGCGGCGGCCGGGGCGGGGCCCGGACCCGCGAACCACCGCACGATCCCCGTGTTCGACCCGCGCATCGTCTGCCCGATCCGCGCCACCGGGCGCGTGCTGACCCGCACGACCAGGAACGCGACCACCGCGCCGAAGACGAGACCGACGGCGACGTCGTGCGGGTAGTGCACACCGACGAAGACCCGCGAGAACGCCATCAGGACGGCCATCGGCACCGTCAGCGCCGCGATGCGCGGCCAGGCCAGCGCCAGGCCGATGGCCGCGGCGCCCGCGATCGTGGAGTGGTTGCTGGGGAAGGACCAGTCGCCGTGCGGCGGGCACTCGACGAGCGGGGTCAGCGCGCCGGCCACCGCCCGGCAGGGACGATCCTCCTCGATCACCGACTTGAACAACTCGCTGCACACGTACGCCACCGCGGTGGCCAGCGGAGCGAGCACCGCGATCGCCAGGGCACGGGGTTCCCCGCTCCTGGCGCGCCACCAGGCCACGATGAAGAGCACCCCGAAGAGCAGCAGCCCGAGCTCGGTCCACACCTCGGCGAGGTGCTGGAACCACGTGGGCGTGTCGTGGGCGAAGCCGGTGATGTCGCGGTAGAGATCGTCGGTCATGGTGTCCATGATTACGGACGGTACGGAGTGGGGCCGAATCGTCACATCTGGCGATCGGCCCGTCACACCCCTGTCGATGGACAGGGGGCGCGAGGGGTCTCCGTGATGATGATCCGCAAACTTTGTGGCCCAAGGCGGCGGGTGGGGCAGGACAAGCAGCGGATCTCTCGTAAGGTTTGGGCGTGGGATCTCTGCGCAATCCGGTCGGGCCACTTCCCTCCACCATCTACTGGCGTCGGAGGGCCGTTCTGCTGTCCGTGCTAGGGCTGTTGACGCTGCTCGTCGTCTGGGTGGTCACCTCCGGCGGCGGGGGCGGGAACAACGGCGCCTCGGGGCCGGGCGACAAGGGCCCCGCCCCGTCCATCACCCCTGGGCCCTCCCATTCCGGTCCCGCGATCAGCGAACACCCGGGCGGCCGGGACGAGTCGGACGACGGGTCCGGCTCGGGCTCCGGTTCGGGCGGTTCCGAGGGCTCGGACTCCGGCGGCTCGGACGGCTCCGGCGGTTCCGAGGGGTCCGGCGGCGGTTCCGACGACGGCGCCAAGGGCGGCGGCGGCTCGGGCGACCGGCTGCCGGCCGGTACGCGTCTGCCCAACTGCACCAGCGGCGACGTGCACTTGAAGGTGCGCAGCGTCCAGAACGAGTACGCGATCGACGAGAAGCCCAAGTTCGAGCTGATCGCCGAGAACGGCGGCGGCAAGGCCTGCAAGGTCGACCTCGGTGCCAAGGGAACGGTCCTGACGATCACTCAGGCCGAGGGCGACAAGGAGTTCTGGTCCTCGGCCGACTGCCCGTCAGGAAACGCCAGCCTGCTGCTGCGGGTGCCGGCCGAAGGCCGCGTCACGCACGCGGTCCAGTGGGACCGCCGGGCCAGCACCCCGCAGTGCGCGACGCCTTCGGCGGGATCGGCGGCCCCGGGTACGTACCTGGTGGAGGCGAAGGCCCCGGGCCTCGGGACCGCCCGCGCCTCGTTCGTGCTGGAGAAGGACTGAGTTCGCGGCTGCGGGTCCGTTGTGGTGGGGCGCGCAGTTCCCCGCGCCCCTTCGGGGTGCTAGACGTAACGCTCCAGGATTGACGACTCGGCCAGGCGCGAAAGGCCCTCGCGGACGCTGCGCGCCCGCGCCTCGCCCACGCCGTCCACGGTCTGGAGGTCGTCCACGCTGGCGGCGAGCAGCTTCTGCAGGCCGCCGAAGTGCTCGACGAGGCGGTCGATGATCGCGCCGGGGAGCCGGGGGACCTTGGCCAGGAGGCGGAAGCCCCGCGGGGACACCGCGGAGTCCAGGGCCTCCGGAGAGCCGGTGTAGCCCAGGGCGCGGGCCACGATGGGGAGTTCGAGGAGCTCCGCGTGGCTGAGGGAGTCCAGCTCGGCGAGCGCCTCGTCGACCGTGCGGGAGCGCTTGGCGGTGGGCTCGGGGACGTAGTCCCGCACGACCAGCTCGCGCTCGGGCTCGACGCCCGCGATCAACTCGTCCAGCTGGAGGGCGAGAAGGCGCCCGTCCGTGCCGAGCTCCACCACGTACTCGGCGATCTCCGTGGCGATGCGGCGCACCATCTCCAGGCGCTGCGCGACCGCCGTGACGTCCCGGACCGTCACCAGGTCCTCGATCTCCAGGGCGGAGAGCGTGCCCGCGACCTCGTCGAGGCGGAGCTTGTACCGCTCCAGGGTCGCGAGGGCCTGGTTCGCGCGGGAGAGGATCGCCGCCGAGTCCTCCAGGACCCGGCGCTGACCGTCCACGTACAGCGCGATCAGGCGCATGGACTGCGAGACGGAGACGACCGGGAAGCCGACCTGCTTGGAGACGCGGTCCGCCGTGCGGTGCCGGGTGCCCGTCTCCTCCGTCGGGATCGTCGGGTCCGGCACCAGCTGCACGCCGGCCCGCAGGATCTTGGTGATGTCCTTGTCCAGGACGATGCCGCCGTCGAGCTTGCACAGCTCGCGCAGGCGCGTCGCCGTGAACTCCACGTCCAGGATGAAGCCGCCCGTGCACATCGACTCGACGGTCTTGTCCCAGCCGAGGACGATCAGCCCGCCGGTGTTGCCGCGGAGGATGCGCTCCAGGCCGTCGCGGAGCGCCTGGCCGGGCGCGACGGCGCTCAGGGAGGCGCGCATCAGCCCATCGGCACCGGAGCTCGAACCGGGCTTGCCGGGATACGCTGCCCGGTCGTTGGCTGCCACTGCACTCCCTCGGTCGCAGGTTGTCCGGGCCTCTGCCGCACGCTTGCTCCGTACGGAGCGCACGCCCTGCTTCGTACGGATGGGCGAGACCAGGGCAAAGTCTACCGGCGGTCCTCCTCCTCCCGTGGGGCCTCTCGACGACGGGATCTCGGAAGGACACGCAGGGCGTCCCCCATGTCGGCGACTTCGATGACCTTCATACCGGCGGGGATCTTCCCGGGATCGGCCGGTACGAGGGCGTGCGTGAAGCCCAGCCGGTGTGCCTCGGCGAGCCTGCGCTGGACGCCCGTGACCCGTCTGACCTCGCCCGCCAGGCCCACTTCTCCGATCGCGACGAGATTCTTCGGGAGCGGGGTGTCGCTCGCGGCGCTCGCCAGGGCGAGGGCGACGGCGAGGTCGGCCGCGGGCTCGGAGAGCTTCACTCCGCCGACCGTCGCGCTGTAGATGTCCCGCTTGCCGAGGGCGGTGATCCGGCCGCGCTGCTCCAGGACGGCCAGCATCATCGAGACGCGGGAGGTCTCCAGGCCGGAGGTGGTGCGCCGGGGGCTCGGGATCTGCGAGTCGACGGTGAGCGCCTGGACCTCGGCCACCAGGGGGCGGCGGCCCTCCAGGGTGACGGTCAGGCAGGTGCCGGGGACGGGCTCGGCGCGGCGGGTGAGGAAGAGGCCGCTGGGGTCGGCGAGACCGGTGATGCCCTCGTCGTGCAGCTCGAAGCAGCCGACCTCGTCCGTCGTCCCGTACCGGTTCTTGACGCCGCGGACCAGGCGCAGGCGCGCGTGCCGGTCGCCCTCGAACTGAAGGACCACGTCGACGAGATGCTCCAGGAGGCGGGGGCCCGCGATCGCGCCGTCCTTGGTGACGTGACCGACCAGGAGCGTGGACATGCCGCGCTCCTTGGAGGCGCGGATCAGGGCGCCCGCGACCTCGCGGACCTGCGCCATGCCGCCGGGCGCCCCGTCGATCTCAGGGGACGCCACCGTCTGCACCGAGTCGAGGATCAGGAGCGAGGGCTTGACCGCGTCCAAGTGGCCGAGGACGGCGGCCAGATCGGTCTCGGCGGCCAGGAACAGGTGGTCGTCGATGGCGCCGATGCGGTCGGCGCGCAGCCGGACCTGGCTCGCCGACTCCTCGCCGGTCACATAGAGCGTGCGGTG
The DNA here is from genome assembly GCF_040680155.1 of Streptomyces sp. NPDC052114. Classification (NCBI taxonomy): domain Bacteria; kingdom Bacillati; phylum Actinomycetota; class Actinomycetes; order Kitasatosporales; family Streptomycetaceae; genus Streptomyces; species Streptomyces sp. NPDC052114. The sequence continues at coordinate 258,976 of NZ_JBFAWC010000013.1, forward strand.
CTCGTCGCTCGCCGCCTTCGCCGCGACGTCCAGGAGCAGCGTGGACTTGCCGACGCCGGGCTCGCCCGCGAGGAGCACGACGGCGCCGGGGACCAGGCCGCCGCCGAGGACGCGGTCCAGCTCGGGCACGCCGGTGGAGCGCGCGGTGGCCTGGCGGCCGTCGACCTGGCCGATCGGGACGGCGGAGGACGTGACGCGGCCGGGGGCGGTGGTGCGGACGGCGGGCGCGCCGTACTCCTCGACCGTGCCCCAGGCCTGGCACTCGGGGCAGCGGCCGAGCCATTTGGCCGTCTGCCAGCCGCACTCCGTGCAGCGGTAGGACGGCCGGTCCTTGGCGGATTTCGTACGGGCAGCCATGGTCGAAACCGTAGCCGAGCCCACTGACAACGCGGCCGGTGGCGGCTCCGGCCGCCATTTCGCTCCGCCTTCCGTTCGCGCCGCGTACGGGCCAAGGCCACGGAATGGGCTCTTCCTGTCCCCTTTTGAGGGATCTGTTCACCCGTAAGGATTAAATGTGCGCAAGAGGGCGGAAGGGGCCTGCATCATCCGCCTAACTTCGCACGGGTGATGAGCAGCAGGCCGGAAACTCCCACGAACGCAACCGGCGCACACCGGGCGCACCGAGACGCGCGCAAGCGCACGGTGCCGCGCCCGGCGCCCCGGACGGCGCCGCCCGCTCGCTACGAACCGTGTCTGGACGGTCTGTTCACGTACTGCCTCTCCGTACTCTGCGACCACGACGCGGCGACCGCCGCCCTGGGAGACGCGCTCCACCTCGCCGAGCGGCGCGGTTCGCGCGGACCGGAGGCCGAGAGCGACCTCAAGGCGTGGCTCTACGCCCTCGCGCGCTGGGTCTGTCTGCGCCGGCTCGCCGAGGCCAAGCGCAACCGGCAGGGCGCGCACGCGCACGCCGCCAAGGGGGCGGGGTCCGGTGGCCCGGGGCGGACGGATGCCCGGCGCGGCGCGCAGGCCGACCCGCGCGCCCCCAAGCCCACCGTCACGTCCTCCGAGTCCGCGGCGTCCCCCGAGTCCGTCCTGTCCCCGGCATCCACCGCGTTCCCGGAGCCCACCGCGTCCGCCGCCCCGCAGAAGGCATCGCCCTCGGACGCCCCCTCCGAGACCCCCGCCGAGGAGACCGAGCGGCAGCGCCGCCGTGAACTCGCCCAGCTGGCCTGGCCGGAGGCCGCCGGGACCACCCCCGAGCAGCGCGAGGCCCTGGAGCTCGCGGTGCGCCACCGGCTCGCCCCTGCCGAGGTCGCCGCCGTCCTCGGCCTCGACCTCACCCGGACCCGCGGCCTGCTCGCCTCCGCCGCCTGCGAAGTGGAGCGCACCCGCGCCGCGCTCGCCGTGGTGGAGACCGGCAGCTGCCCGGTGGTCGCCCGCCTCACCGGCGACAACCAGCTGCTCCTCGGCACGGCCCTGCGCCGCGAGCTCGTCCGGCACGTCGACGACTGCCCGCGCTGCCGCCGCACCGCCGAGCGCGCCGGAGCGGGCGCCTGGCCCGGCACCGCCGTCAGCCCCGCCGCGCTCCCCGTCGTCGAGGCGCCCCGGGCCGCCCTCCACAGGGCGATGGCCCACGCCCCCCGCACCCGCGTGCGCAACCCCCGCTACGACCGGCGGGGTTTCCCGATGGACCCCAAGGACCGCGCCGCCCGCCGCGACCGCATGCGCGCGCGTGCCGTCACGACGACCGTCGTCGCCACCGTCGTGGCCGCCCCGGTGCTCGCCCTCTGGGCCGCCTACCGCGGAGCGCCGCTCACCGGAGAGGGTCACGACGGGAGTTCGGTGACCGCGAGCGAGGGCGACGGCCCCGACGGCCTGGGCAGCGACCGCGCGCGGGACAGCTACGAGAACGCGGGCAACGCCCGCACGGGCCCCGACTCCCGTTTCGACGCGAGCACCCGCTCGCGCGACGTGTCCGTGGAGGTCATCAGCGGCGGCGGGCCCCCGTCCCGCTCCCGCACGGGCCCGGGACGGCTCACCGTCGAGGCCCAGCCGAGCGGCGACACCACCCTCATCACGCTGACGGCGTCCGGTGGTTCACCGGTCCGCTGGTCGGCGAGCGAGGGCGCGTCCTGGCTCTATCTGAGCCGCTCGTCGGGGACGCTCGCGCCGGGCGAATCGGTCACGATCCAGGTCTACGTCGACCACACCCGTGAGCCGTCGGGGCACTGGCGCGCACGGGTCTCCATCGCGCCGTCGGGCGCGGTCATCTCGATCGACGGATTCGGCAGGGGACGGCCGCCGGGCACGCCGGGGCCGAGTGATCCCGGTCCGAGCGATCCGGGCCCGTCCGACCCCGGCCCGTCCGATCCGGGGCCCTCCGATCCCGGTCCCTCGGACCCTGGGCCCTCCGATCCCGGCCCGTCCGACCCCGGTCCCTCCGACCCGGGCCCCTCGGATCCCGGGCCCACCGACCCCACGCCGACGCCCACGGACCCGACGCCCACCCCGTCGGACCCGGGGCCCTCCGACTCGTCGCCGCCACCCGGCGGGGGCAGCGGGGGGCCGGGCCCGAGTTGAGCGTCAGGGGGCCGGGTCCGCCGGATGCGGGGCCACCAGCGGGAGCTGGGACGCCAGGCGCTCCTCGCACAGCTCCACCAGGCGGTCGTACCCCTTCTTGCCCATCAGCTCGATCAGCTCCGGGCGGTAGGACACGTACACCGGGTCGCCCGCGCCGTGCGCCGACGTCGCCGACGTGCACCACCAGTGCAGGTCGTGGCCGCCGGGACCCCAGCCCCGCCGGTCGTACTCACCGATCGACACCTGGAGCACACGCGTGTCGTCAGGCCGGTCGATCCAGTCGTACGTCCGCCGCACCGGCAGCTGCCAGCAGACGTCCGGCTTCGTCTCCAGGGGCTCGCGGCCCTCCTTGATCGCCAGGATGTGCAGCGAGCAGCCCGCGCCGCCCGCGAAGCCGGGGCGGTTCTGGAAGATGCAGGAGCCGTTGTACGGACGGGTCTGGCGGTCGCCGTCCTCGTCCGTGGCGATCCAGCCCGTCTCCCGGCCCACGTCGTGGTGCTGCCAGATGTCCGGCGTGAGCCGCTCTACGTACCCGGCGACCCGCTTCTCGTCGTCCTCGTCCGAGAAATGGGCCCCCAGCGTGCAGCAGCCGTCGTCGGCGCGGCCCGCCTGGATGCCCTGGCAGCCGCTTCCGAAGATGCAGTTCCAGCGAGAGGTCAGCCATGTCAGATCGCAGCGGAAGACCTGCTCGTCGTCCGCGGGATCAGGGAACTCCACCCAGGCGCGGGCGAAGTCCAGGCCCGTCTCGTCCGGGGTCCGCCCCTGCGGGCGCTTCGCCTTCTCCGGCTGCTTCGCCCGGCCGGCCTTCTCCGGCTGCTTCGGCTTCTTCTGCTTGGGCGGCTTCGTCGACGACTTCTCCGACTTCGATTTGTCGGTCTTCGCCTTTTTCGTCTTTGGCACGACTCCAGGGTATGCGTGCGGTGGACCGCCCGAGGCCAGACGAGGGCCCCACCCGGCGTAGCGTTCCGTACATGAGACTCGGTGTCCTCGACGTGGGGTCGAACACGGTGCATCTGCTCGTGGTCGACGCCCACCCCGGCGCGCGCCCGCTGCCCGCGCACTCGCACAAGACCGACCTGCGCCTTGCCCAACTCCTCGACCCGGCCGGGGCGATCGGCCCCGAGGGCGTCGAACGGCTGGTCTCCATCATCCGGGAGGCGATGGAGGCGGCCGAGGACAAGGGTGTCGAGGAAGTGCTGCCGTTCGCCACCTCCGCCGTGCGCGAGGCGACCAACGCCGACGAGGTGCTCGCCCGCGTCAGGGACGAGACCGGCGTCGACCTCCAGGTCCTGTCCGGCGAGGAGGAGGCGAGACTGACCTTCCTGGCCGTGCGGCGCTGGTTCGGCTGGTCCGCGGGCAAGCTGCTCGTCCTCGACATCGGCGGCGGCTCGCTGGAGATCGCGTACGGCATCGACGAGGAACCGGACGCCGCGGTCAGCCTGCCGCTCGGCGCGGGACGCCTGACCGCGGGCTGGCTGCCCGTGGACCCGGCGGACCCCTCCGACGTGAAGGCCCTGCGGCGCCATGTGCGCGCCCAGATCGCCCGCACGGTGGGGGAGTTCAGCCGCTTCGGCGCCCCCGACCACGTCGTGGCGACGTCGAAGACGTTCAAGCAGCTCGCCCGCCTCGCCGGTGCCGCGCGCTCGGCCGAGGGGCTCTACGTCCAGCGCGAGCTCAAGCGGAAGTCCCTGGAGGACTGGGTGCCACAGCTCGCCGCGATGACCGCGCAGGAGCGCGCGGAGCTGCCGGGCGTCTCCGAGGGACGGGCCGGACAGCTGCTCGCGGGGGCGCTCGTCGCGGAGGGCGCGATGGACCTCTTCGGCGTCGAGACGCTGGAGATCTGCCCGTGGGCACTGCGCGAGGGCGTCATCCTGCGCAGGCTGGACCACCTGCCGGAGGCGTAGCGGAGGAGCGGGGCGCGTGCCACGAGCGGGGTGCGACGGCTTCTGAGCAGGGTGTTGGGAGGTCACCTCCCCGGCGCCCGGACGGGGCCCGTACGCTGTCCCTCGTGGCAGAACCAGTGGTGCGCGTCCCGGATGCGAAGGTCGCCCTGTCGACGGCCTCCGTCTATCCGGAGTCGACGGCGACGGCCTTCGAGATCGCCGCGCGTCTGGGCTACGACGGCGTCGAGGTCATGGTCTGGACCGACCCCGTCAGCCAGGACATCGAGGCCCTGCGCAGGCTGAGCGACTACCACCGGATCCCGATCCTGGCCGTGCACGCGCCCTGCCTGCTGATCACCCAGCGCGTCTGGTCCACGGACCCCTGGGTCAAGCTCCAGCGCGCGAAGGCCGCCGCCGAGAAGCTGGACGCCTCGGCCGTCGTCGTGCACCCGCCCTTCCGCTGGCAGCGGCAGTACGCGCGCGACTTCGTCGACGGCATCTGGCGCATGGCCGACGAGACGGACGTGCGGTTCGCCGTCGAGAACATGTACCCCTGGCGCTACCGCGACCGCGAGATGCTCGCCTACGCCCCCGACTGGGACGTCACCCAGGACGACTACCGCCACTTCACCGTCGACCTCTCGCACACCGCGACCGCCCGCACGGACGCGATGGACATGATCGACCGCATGGGCGACCGCCTCGCGCACGTCCACCTCGCCGACGGCAAGGGCTCCGGCAAGGACGAGCACCTGGTCCCCGGCCGCGGCACCCAGCCCTGCGCCGAGCTCCTGGAGCGCCTCGCCACCACCGGCTTCGACGGGCACGTCGTCATCGAGGTCAACACGCGGCGCGCGATGTCCAGCGCCGAACGCGAGGCCGATCTCGCCGAGGCGCTCGCCTTCACCCGGCTGCACCTCGCCTCCGCGGTGCGGGTGCCCCGCTCATGACCCCCGGCGCGCCGTCCGGGCCCCCGGCCCCGCGCCGCAGGGGACGCCCCTCCCGTACGCAGTCGGAGAACGGCCCCGCGACGCGCGACCGCATCCTGGACGCGGCCCGCGAGGAGTTCTCCGAACGGGGGTACGAGAAGACGTCCGTGCGCGGCATCGCCAAGGCCGCCGGGGTGGACTCCGCACTCGTGCACCACTACTTCGGCACCAAGGAGCAGGTCTTCGAGGCGGCCGTCACGATCGCCTTCGCGCCCGCGCTGGAAGCGCCCGCCGCGATCGAGGAGGGCCCGCTGGAGGGGGTCGGCGAGCGCCTGACCCGCTTCATCCTCGGCGTCTGGGAGAACCCCGCGACGCGCGTCCCGCTGCTCGCCATCGTGCGCTCCGCGGTCAACAACGAAACGGCCGCCGCGGTCTTCCGGCGGCTCATCGCCACCCAGCTCCTGGGCCGGATCGCGCGCCGCCTGGAGGTGCCGGACGCCCAGCTGCGGGCCGAGCTCGCGGCCGCGCAGCTGGTGGGCGTCGCCATGCTGCGGTACGTGATCAAGGCCGAGCCACTGGCGTCGGCGGACCCGGAGCTGCTCGTGGCGCGGGTGGCGCCGGTGGTGCAGGGGCATCTGACCGGGCCCTGACGCGTCCTGTTCGCGCGCCGGGTGGTCGCTCACCGAGACACCCGTCCCGCCATCCGGACGGCCTGTCCAGATCCTGGAGCGGCGGCGTACGCTCGGCAGCAAGTCTTACCCTGCCTCGAAGGTCCCACCAGGGACCCCTGAAGGAGCGAGCGACGATGCCCGAGCTGAGGTCCCGTACCGTCACCCACGGCCGCAACATGGCGGGCGCCCGCGCCCTTATGCGCGCCTCCGGTGTACCCGGGGCCGACATCGGGCGGAAGCCGATCATCGCCGTCGCCAACTCCTTCACGGAGTTCGTGCCCGGCCACACCCACCTCCAGCCGGTCGGCCGCATCGTCTCCGACGCGATCCGCGAGGCCGGCGGCATCCCGCGCGAGTTCAACACGATCGCCGTGGACGACGGCATCGCGATGGGCCACGGCGGCATGCTGTACTCCCTGCCCTCGCGCGACCTGATCGCCGACTCGGTCGAGTACATGGTCGAGGCCCACTGCGCCGACGCCCTGATCTGCATCTCCAACTGCGACAAGATCACCCCCGGCATGCTGATGGCGGCCCTGCGCCTCAACATCCCCACCGTCTTCGTCTCCGGCGGCCCGATGGAGGCCGGCAAGGCCACCCTCGTGGACGGCACGGTCCGCAAGCTCGACCTGGTCAACGCGATCAGCGACGCGGTCGACGAGAGCATCTCGGACGAGGACATCCTCCGTATCGAGGAGAACGCCTGCCCGACCTGCGGCTCCTGTTCCGGCATGTTCACCGCCAACTCGATGAACTGCCTGACCGAGGCCATCGGCCTCTCGCTGCCCGGCAACGGCTCGGTCCTCGCCACGCACACCGCCCGCAAGGAGCTGTACGAGCGCGCGGGCCGGACGGTCGTCGACATCACCAGGCGCTACTACGACGGCGACGACGCCACCGTCCTGCCGCGCAACATCGCCACGCACGCCGCCTTCGAGAACGCCATGGCCCTCGACATCGCCATGGGCGGCTCCACCAACACGATCCTGCACCTGCTGGCCGCCGCCCGGGAGGCCGAGGTCGGCTACGACCTCTCCGACATCGACGCCGTCTCGCGCCGCGTCCCCTGCCTGGCCAAGGTCGCCCCGAACGCGGCGCCCACCACGACGTACTACATGGAGGACGTGCACCGCGCCGGCGGCATCCCCGCGCTCCTCGGCGAGCTCTACCGCGGCGGCCTGCTCAACGAGGACGTGCACACCGTCCACTCGCCCTCGGTCAAGGAGTGGCTGGACGCCTGGGACATCCGCTCCGGCTCCGCCTCCGACGAGGCGGTCGAGCTGTGGCACGCGGCGCCCGGCTGCAAGCGCTCCGCCGAGGCCTTCTCGCAGTCCGAGCGCTGGGACACCCTCGACACGGACGCGGCGAACGGCTGCATCCGCGACGTCGCCCACGCCTACTCCAAGGACGGCGGCCTCGGCGTCCTCAAGGGCAACATCGCCGTGGACGGCTGCGTGGTGAAGACCGCGGGCGTCGACGAGTCGATCTGGACGTTCGAGGGCCCCGCGGTCGTCTGCGAGTCGCAGGAGGAGGCCGTCGAGAAGATCCTCAACAAGCAGGTCACGGCGGGCGACGTCGTCGTCATCCGCTACGAGGGCCCCAAGGGCGGCCCCGGCATGCAGGAGATGCTCTACCCGACCTCCTTCCTCAAGGGCCGCGGCCTCGGCAAGACCTGCGCCCTGGTCACCGACGGCCGCTTCTCCGGCGGTACGTCGGGCCTGTCGATCGGCCACGCCTCGCCCGAGGCGGCGTCCGGCGGCACGATCGCGCTGGTCGAGGACGGCGACCGGATCCGCATCGACATCCCGGGCCGCTCGATCGAACTCCTCGTGTCCGACGAGGAACTGGCCGCCCGCCGCGCCGCCCTCGGCGGTGTGTACGCGCCGAAGGCCCGCGAGCGCAAGGTCTCCGCGGCCCTGCGCGCGTACGCGGCGATGGCGACCAGCGCCGACAAGGGCGCGGTCCGGGACGTGTCGAAGCTGGGCTGACCCCGAAGGGTTCACGGGAACCTTTGTGCGGCGCGGGTGCGTCCTTGGTGTGAGCGACATGCCGAGGGCGGCCCGCGTCGCCCGTTACGGGGGGAGAGCACGGTGAGCGAGAACGTCATTGCGCCGCAGGACACGGCGGGGACGGCCGAGGCCGTCGAGGCCACGGCGGCCAGGACCTACGCGGTGGTGGCGGACGTCAACGTCCGGTCGGGCCCCGGCACCTCGTACCGCACGGTCGGCCGCCTGCGCGCCGGCGCCCGCGTCACCATCCAGTGCCAGAAGCCGGGCGAGACGGTCACGGGCCCGACGGGCACGTCGAAGCTGTGGGACCGCATCGGCAGCGGCCGCTACATCTCGGACACGTACGTCCGTACGGGCAGCGACGGGTACGTGGCGCCGCGCTGCTGAGGTCCACAGGGTGGGGAAGCCGCCGGGACCGGTGCGTCAGCCGGCCTTCGGCGGCTTCGTCGCGTCGAAGGCGAACACCGTGTTCGTGGCGGCCGCCACGACCACCACGCTCCCGGCCACGCTCACGCGCGCGCTGGCGTTCGTCTCGCCCGCGAGGCCCTCGGCCCGCGGGTTCGTCGTCCACCGCGGCTCGCCCCCGCGCGCGGCGAGCGCGACGACCCGGCCGCTGGCCGAGCTGAAGTAGAGATTCCCGTCGCCGGCGCCGCCCACCGGCCCCGAGACGCCCTCCACACCGGTCTGCCGGGACCACTTCTTGCGCCCGTTCGCCGGGTCGAAGGCCGTGACCATGCCGGTCTGCCCGCTCACGAAGACCGTGCCGTCCACCAGGCCCGGCGTCCCCGCGTACGTCTTCGGCAGCCGGGAGTACGTGACCTTCTGCGTGTCCTGGTCCACCCGCATCACGCCGTCGTAGCCGATCGTTTCGAGCCGCCGCTCGTCCCGGTGCAGGAGGACGAGGCCGCCGTCGGCGGTGCCGAGCGGCTGGGCGGGGCCCTTGAGGGCGACGGCCTTGCCGAGCCGCCCCGAGGCGAGGTCGACGACGTGCAGGGTGGAGTGGCGCACCTCGTTCGCCGACAGCTCGGCGGCCGGCGCGCACATCGCGTAGAGGCGGGGGCCCGCGGGGACCGGGGCGCACTGCGTGCCCGAGGGGAACGGCTGCTTCCAGGCGACCGAGCCGCTGTGCGCGCGCCGGGCCTCCAAGCGGGTGTTCGACGCGTCGACCGTCACGACCGTCGAGCCGACGACCACGGCGTCCTGCGTACGCCCGGTCACGGCCGTCGACTGGGCGCCCGACGGCACCGACCACAGCTCGTCGCCCTTGTCCGCGTCGACGGCGACCACTTCGGTGGCCGGGTCGCCCGGCGCGTCCTCGGCCGCGAAGCGGTAGCCGAGCACCGTGTCGTCGGTGGCGCCCACCAGGTGCATGCCCTGCACCGGGATGCCGGGGCTCTTCTCCGTCCAGACCCGGGAGCCGTCGGAGAGCCGGAGCCGTGTCGCCACGACCCCGCCGCCCCCGCAGAACAGCGCGTCGCCCCGCGTCACGCAGCGCAGCTCGTCCGAGAGGTCCTCGCGGCCGCCCTTGACGGTCTTGCGCCACGGCGCGAAGCCGCCCGGCAGCCGCGCCCCGGCCGCCGCGATGTCGTGGCCCCGGTCGCCCCCGCCGTCCGAGTCGCCGGCCCGCATCACCGCGACCCCGCCGCCGATCGCGGCCACGGCCACGGCGGCGGCGAGCACCGGGCGCCAGCGGCGGCGCAGGCGGCCGCCCATCAGGGTGCCCGGGTCGGAGCCGGGGGCGGTGCCGTCGGCCGAACCGGCGGGCGCGGGCGAGGCGACCGGCGCCGGGGTGTCGTCGTCCGCCGACAGATGGTGCTGCGTGTCCGTCTCGCGCGTGCTGCGCCCGGCCGCCGCGGGCCCCGCCGCGCCGCCCAGGTCGGCGGGCAGGTCCCGCAGCCGTACGAGCAGCTCATCCGCCGAGGGCCGGTCGTCCGGCGTCTTCGCCAGACACGGCTCGACCACCTGCCGCAGCTTGTCCGGCACCATGTCCAGCGCGGGCGCCTCGTGCACCACTTGATACGCCGTCATGTACGGGCTGTCCGCGTCGAAGGGCCCCTGACCCGTCGCCGCGTACACCAGCAGCGTGCCCAGCGAGAAGACGTCGGAGCGCGGCCCGACCCCGCGCGGTGCCTGCAACTGCTCGGGCGACATGAACGGCGGCGTGCCGATCACCCGCCCCGTCATCGTCAGCGTCTGCTGGTCCGCCGCGCGCGAGATGCCGAAGTCGATGACGCGGGGGCCCTCCGAGGAGAGGACCACGTTCGACGGCTTGAGGTCGCGGTGGACGACGCCCGCGCGGTGGATGTCGCGCAGCGCCTCCGTGAGCCCGATGGCCAGTGTGCGCAGCTCGGCACCGCCGATGGGGCCCTGCTTGGCGATGCGCTGGGCGAGGGTGGGGCCCTCGATGTACGCGGTGGCCATCCAGGGGTGCTCGGCCTCGGGGTCGGCGTCGATCACGGCCGCCGTGAAGGCGCCGCTGACCCGCCGGGCCGCGGCCACCTCCTGCCGGAACCGGATCCGGAACTCGTCGTCGTCCGCGAACTGCTGGTGGATCAGCTTGATCGCGACCGGGCGCCCCGATGCCGTACGTGCCAGGAAGACCGTGCCCATGCCGCCCGAGCCGAGGCGGGCCTCCAGCGGGTAGCCGCCGATCTCCTCAGGGTCTCCTCCGCGGAGCGACACTCGCACCGACCTCCCCCGTGTTCCCCGGTTGCGCATCAGTCCCGGTTACGCCTTACGCAGCCCAAACTAGCTGCCGGGCCGGGCGGCCTGGCAAGGCGGGGGACGAATAGGGCGTGCCGTCGCGCCCGGGGGCGACGGTCCGTCCGCCCCGGCAGGCGATAATCAAACGGTGAGCGAAGAATCCGGCACCCAAGGCCCCACCGGCACGTCCGGCACCACCGGTGTGTCCGGCTCCACCGGTGTGTCCGCCTCTACCGACACCTCCGGCCCCACGGGCACCTCTGGTCCCACGGGCACCTCCGGCCCCACCGACACCTCAGGCACCGCGCCCGGCCCGCAGCCCGAGCCGCTCCGTTTCTTCGGGACGACCTGGCTCGACCACGACGGCGGCTACGGAGCCCGCCGCGCCGGTGTCGCCGTCGGCTCCCTGCTCGCGGCGGCCGCCGGCTGCTTCGTGCTGCGCTTCGCCTACGAGGGCCTGACCATCGCGAACGTGGGCACGTTCGTGAACCTCCTCGTCGTCGTGATGTTCGCGATCTGCAGCGCCCTCGCCTTCCGCCGCACCTGGGAGGGGTTCACCCGCCGCCACGACCCGGCGTCCCAGGCCTCCATGCGCGGCCTGCTGACGATCGGCTTCATCGGCAGCCTCCTCGCCTACTTCTTCCGCTCCCTGACCGAGGCCCCCGGCGAGAAGCTGCACCGCGACGAGTACGAGACGGCACGCGAGCAGTACGAGAAGCGCACGGCACGCCGCACGGGCAACCCCTCCAAGAAGAAGCGCAAGCGCTGACCCGGCGCCACGGCCTTTCGCCGACCGGTGCCGCGAGGCCACGATGACCGCATGACCCCTGCGCCCGCCCCGTCCCGCGCCCACTCCTTCAACGCCGCCGCCGCCCGCTACGCCGCGTACCGCCCCTCCTATCCGCCCGCCCTCTTCGACGCCGTCGAACGCCTCGCGGGCCGCCCCCTCACCGGCGCCCGCGTCGTCGACGTGGGCGCCGGCACCGGCATCGCCAGCGCCCTCCTCGTCGACCGGGGCGCCGACGTCGTCGCCGTCGAACCCGGCCAGGGCATGGCCGAGCAGTTCCGCCGCACCCTGCCGCGCACCCCTCTCGTACGCGGCGACGGCAACGCCCTGCCCCTGGCCGACGCCTGCGCCGACCTCCTCACCTACGCCCAGGCCTGGCACTGGACCGACCAGGAACGCTCCGTGCCCGAGGCCCTGCGCGTGCTGCGCCCCGGCGGCGCCCTCGCCCTGTGGTGGAACGTCCAGGACCCCGAGACGTCGTGGTTCGACGCCCAGACCGCACGCGTCGCCCGCTTCCTCGGCATGGAGGACGACGCCCGCCACACCGCCGACCGCACCAGCAGGCTGACGACCGCCCTGGACTTCCGCCGCGACCGCGTCCGCTGGAGCCGCAGCGTCCCCCTGGACACCCACCTCGCCAACCTCGGCACGCACTCGGCGTTCCTGGTCCTCGGCGAGGAACGCACCGCGGCCTTCCTCGCCGAGGAGCGCGCCGAACTGCTCCAGGTCTTCCCGGACGCGGTGGTCGAGGAGCGCTACGTCGTCGACCTGCTGGTCGCGATCCGCCCCGCCTGATCCTCGTCCGCCCCCTCGTCCGCCCCCTCCTTCGCCGACTGCGGCTCGCGGCGCTGGACCCACCCCTCCAGCGCCGCCGCGCACGCGTGGTCGACATGGCGCAGCCCCGCGAGGTCGAGCCGCACCCGCCGGTCGACCGGCAGCGCCTCCAACGCGTCCAGCAGCTTGGGCAACCGCAGGAAGGTGGCGTTGCCGATCACGCGGACGACCAGGCCCGCCGCGCCCCGGTCCACGGTCTCGACGTGCACATGGCTGATGTCCCACGCCGTCTTGCCGACCGCGAGCGCCAGCCCGATCAGCACGCCCTCGAAGAGGTTGGTCCCGACGATCGCCACGGCCGTCACCCCGAGCACCACCGCCTCGCCTCGGTGCTCCCGCCACAACGGCACCAGCTCCCGCACGGGAATGAGCTTGCACCCCGCGTGCACCAGCAGCCCCGCCAGCGCCGCCACCGGAATCAGCCCGAGCGCCGCGGGCAGCGCGGCCGCGAAGAGCAGCAGCCACACCCCGTGCAGCACCCGCGACGCCTTGGTCCGCGCCCCGGCCCGCACGTTCGCCGCGCTGCGTACGATCACGGCGGTCATCGGCAGCGCGCCGAGCAGCCCGCACACCGCGTTCCCCGTGCCCTGCGCGATCAGCTCCTTGTCGTAGTCCGTGCGCCGCCCCTGGTGCAGCCGGTCCACCGCCGCGGCACTGAACAGCGACTCCGCGGACGCGATCAGCGCGAACGCCAGCACGGTCCCGACCACGCCCACTTCCGTCAGCCGCGCGAACTCGCCAGCCCCCGGCGGCCGCACCGCGTCCAGCAGCCCGTGCACCTCGATCCTGCGCACGGGCAGCCGCAGCACCGCCGTGACCGCCGCGGCCAGCACGACCGCGACCAGCGGCGCGGGCAGGAGCCGCGCGGCCGCCCGCCAGCGCGGCCACAGGACGAGCACCAGCACCGTCCCCGCGCCCACGGCGAGCGCGGCGGGCTCGGCGGCCCCCGCGAGCCCGGCAAGACCGGCGATCTTCCCGCCCGCCCCGGCCGGCGCGGCGACGTCCCCCAGCGCGTACAGCTGCCCGGCGATCAGCACGAGCCCGATCCCCGCGAGCATCCCCTGCACCACGGCGACCGACACGGCACGGAACCACCGCCCGAGCCGCAGCGCCCCCAACGCGATCTGCACCAGCCCCGCGGCCAGCACGAGCACCCCGAGCGCGGCGAGCCCATACGCCCGCACCGCCTCGTACACGAGCACCGTCAGCCCGGCCGCGGGCCCGCTGACCTGCAGGCTGCTGCCCGGCAACGCACCGACGACCAGCCCGCCGACGATGCCCGTCACGATGCCGACCTCGGCGGGCACCCCCGACGCGACGGCGACACCGAGACAGAGAGGAAGAGCGACAAGAAAGACGACGAGCGACGCGACGAGATCGGCTCGCGCGGTACGGGGAAGCGGCTTGGCCAAGAAAACGGACAACGGGCACCTCCGGCGATGAACGCGCACGCGTACGTACGCGCTGCGGAAACGGGAGATGCGTGGGTACGGGCGCCGGGGCGGGGGAGTCCGCGACGCTGAAATCCATTGTCACGTACGGCAGTTGATCGCGCAGCGCCCCCGGCCCGTCTCCACGTCCCACCGGAAGCACGGGGTCACACCCACCCGCCCCCTCCACGCGCACGCCCCCTGAACGCGCACCCCAGCGGCGCACCCCCACCCATACGCCCCGAGCACTCACCCCCTTCGTACTCGCTTCCTCGCAACCGCCTCCCCCTTCTCCTCCTCGCACGCACCTCCGGATGTGCGGTTCCTTGACGGGGCGCACCCCCGAGAGGATTATTCATCACATGATGAATAATCGAAGCCCGGCCATCCAGGCCAAGGCCCTGACCGTCGTCCGAGGCCCCCGCACCGTCCTGCGCGGCCTCGACTTCGCCGTCCCCCGAGGACAGATCACCGGCCTCCTCGGCCCCTCCGGCTGCGGCAAGTCCACGCTCATGCGCGCGATCGTCGGCACCCAGGCCAAGGTCACCGGCACCCTGAACGTTCTCGACCACCCCGCCGGCGCCCCCGGCCTCCGCTCCCGCATCGGCTACGTCACCCAGGCCCCCTCCGTCTACGACGACCTCTCCGTCCGCCAGAACCTCGACTACTTCGCCGCTGTCCTCGCCCCAGGCCGCGCCACCGCGACCGCCCGCCGCCGCGACGTCGACCGCGTCCTCGACGACGTCGACCTCGCCTCCCACGCCGACGTCCTGGCCGGCAACCTCTCCGGCGGCCAGCGCAGCCGCGTCTCCCTGGCCGTCGCCCTCCTCGGCACCCCCGAACTCCTCGTCCTCGACGAGCCCACCGTCGGCCTCGACCCCGTCCTGCGCCGCGACCTCTGGCAGCTCTTCCACACCCTCGCCGCCGACCGCGGCGCCACGATCCTCGTCTCCTCCCACGTCATGGACGAGGCAGAACGCTGCCACCGCCTCCTCCTCATGCGCGAGGGCGAACTCCTCGCCGACGACACCCCCGACGCCCTGCGCACCCGCACCCACTCCGACACGGTCGAAGAGGCCTTCCTCCACCTCGTCGACCAGGCCGCCGAAACCCCCAGCCCAGCCAGGAGCCCCCGATGAGCGCCTACCGCACCTTCGCCACCGCGGCCCGCGTCCTGCGCCAGCTCCGCCACGACCCGCGCTCCATCGCGCTGATGCTCCTGGTCCCCTGCGTGATGCTGCTGCTCCTCCGCTATGTGTTCGACGGCAGCCCGCGCACCTTCGACTCCATCGGCGCCTCGCTGCTCGGCATCTTCCCCCTCATCACGATGTTCCTGGTGACCTCGATCGCCACCCTCCGCGAACGCACCTCCGGCACCCTCGAACGCCTCCTCGCCATGCCCCTCGCCAAAGGCGACCTCATCGCCGGATACGCCCTCGCCTTCGGCGCCCTCGCGGTCGTCCAGTCGGTCCTCGCCACCGGCCTCGCCCTGTGGGCCCTCGGCCTGGACGTCACCGGCTCCGCCTGGCTGCTCCTCCTGGTCGCCCTGCTCGACGCCCTGCTCGGCACCGCACTCGGCCTCTTCGTCTCGGCCTTCGCCGCCTCCGAGTTCCAGGCCGTCCAGTTCATGCCGGCGGTGATCTTCCCCCAGCTGCTCCTCTGCGGCCTGTTCGCACCGCGCTCCGAGATGCAGCCGGTCCTCGAATCGATCTCCGACGTCCTCCCCATGTCGTATGCCGTCGACGGCATGAACGAAGTCCTCCGCCACCCCGACATCACCGGCGCCTTCGTGCGCGACGCCGTCATCGTCGCCGCCTGCGCGGTGCTGGTGCTGTGCCTGGGCGCCGCGACCCTGCGCCGCCGCACGCCGTGACCGGCGGCCCACCCACGTCCGCCCCGGCCCGCCCACCCGGAGTCCGCCCACCGGACAGCCCCACTGCCCCCGGAATCCCAGTGCGAGGATGGCCTCCGAACGACGCACCCCCGGAGGCCCCCGCTCATGAGCAGCAAGACGAGCCAGAAAGTCGCAGTCCTCGGCACCGGAAAGATCGGTGAAGCCCTGCTCAGCGGCATGATCCGCGGCGGCTGGGCGCCGACCGACCTCCTGGTCACCACCCGCCGCCAGGAGCGCGCCGACGAACTCCGCACCCGCTATGGCGTCACGCCCGTCAGCAACGCCGAGGCCGCCAAGCAGGCCGACACCCTGATCCTCGCCTGCAAGCCGCAGGACATGACCAAGCTGCTCGACGAGCTCGCCCCGCACGTCACCCCCGACCGCCTGATCGTCAGCGCCGCCGCGGGCATCACCACCGCCTTCATCGAAGAGCGCCTGGCCGAGGGCACCCCGGTCGTCCGCGTCATGCCGAACACTCCCGTCCTCGTCGACGAGGGCATGTCCGTCATCTCGGCCGGCAGCCACGCCTCCGCCGCCGCGCTCTCCCACGCGGAGGACATCTTCGGCGCCGTCGGCAAGACGCTGCGCGTCCCCGAGACCCAGCAGGACGCCTGCACCGCGCTGTCCGGATCGGGCCCCGCCTACTTCTATTTCCTGGTCGAGGCCATGACCGACGCGGGCATCCTGCTCGGCCTGCCCCGCGACAAGGCCCACGACCTGATCGTCCAGGCGGCGGTCGGCGCGTCCGTCATGCTCCGCGACAGCGGCGAGCACCCGGTGAAGCTCCGCGAGAACGTCACGTCTCCCGCGGGCACGACGATCAACGCCATCCGCGAGCTGGAGAACCACGGGGTGCGCGCGGCCCTCATCGCGGCCCTCGAAGCGGCCCGCGACCGCAGCCGCGAGCTGGCGTCCGGCAACAACAACTGACGCGACCGCCCGCACCAGGGCACGGCCCCGGCGCGGCCCGGCCGTGACGGGAGCACGCACCCCGCCACAGCCGGGCCCGCCCCGGCCGGACCCCGCTCTCCGTCTACCGCGTCTCGCCCACGGGCGGCAGCAGCCCGATCGCCCGATAGGCACCGTCCACCGTCGGCTTGGCCATCTCCCTGGCCCGCTCAGCACCACGCCGCAGCACCTCCTCCACGTACGAGGGATCCGCCACCAGTTCCTTGTGACGGTCCTGTACGGGCCTGAGGAGCTCCACCACGGCCTCGGCGGTGTCCTTCTTCAGTGCGCCGTACGACTCATATACACCGCTCAAGGCCTCCGGGTTCCCTCCGCGGCAGGCGGCGAGGATCTCGAGCAGGTTGGAGACGCCGGGCTTGGCCTCCCGGTCGTACGCGACCTCGCTGCCGCTGTCGGTGACGGCGCGCAGGATCTTCTTCCGCGCCACGTCCGGCTCGTCCAGCAGGTAGACGATCCCCGCGCCGGCCTCGTGGGACTTGCCCATCTTCGACGTCGGGTCCTGCAGGTCCATGACCCGCGCCGCCACCTTGGGCGGCGTGGCCCGCGGCACGACGAAGGTCTGTCCGTACCGCTGGTTGAACCGCACCGCCAGATCCCGCGTCAGCTCGACGTGCTGCGTCTGGTCCTCGCCGACGGGCACTTCGTCGGCGCCATAGGCCAGGATGTCCGCCGCCATCAGCACGGGATAGGTGAGCAGAGACAGCCGTACGCTCCCGCCCCGCGCCCGCTCCCGCACGGACTTCTCCTTGTACTGGATCATCCGCCGCATCTCGCCGTCCGTCGCGACGCACTCCAGCAGATACGAGAGCCGGGCGTGCTCGTCCACATGGCTCTGGACGAAGACCGTGGCCTGCTCGGGATCGATCCCCGACGCGAGCAGCAGCGTCGCCGCCTGCCGACTGAGCCTTCGCACCCGGCCGGGATCGTGGTCCACGGTCAGCGCGTGCAGGTCGACGATGCTGAAGAGCGAGTCGGCCCGGTACTGGTCGACCTCTGCCCACTGCCGGACGGCGCCCAGGTAGTTCCCGAGGGTCAGATGCCCCGTCGGCTTGACCCCGCTGAAGATCCTCGTCATCTCTCCGCCTCCTGATCAGGACCGCCGACCCGACGACCGGGCTTCAGGTCCTCCAGGGGGAGAAACGAGAACGGCCGCCGAGGCGGCGGCCGTTGAGTACATGCGCAAGCGCGGCCGCCGTCAGGCGGCCCACCACAGTTGGGTGTACGCATGTGTAGTCACGCCTCCCAGGGTAGCCCTCCCGGGGCCCTCGCGGTCGGGAGTTGACACTCCCGGGGCGGATACGTAGTGTTCTCCGAGTTGCCCGACGTGAGCGTCGACCAATCAGCACTCGGTCGGTCCCCGGGCAGCCATTCCGCAACAACCATTCAAGCGATCGATGTCGTGCTCTCTTCTGGGCTCCGCTGTCGTCTCGTTTACATGCGTATTTGCGAAATGAGGAATCGGCGTTCGAAAGGACGCCCCCGATTAGGTCGGGAGCCGAGATTCCGCTAAAGTCTCACTCGTCGGAACGGCCCAACAGCCGCGAAGACAAACCTCGCTGACTGGGAGTCAGGCCCGAAAGGATCTGATAGAGTCGGAACCGCCGGAAAGGGAAACGCGAAAGCCGATAGGCCGGAGCGGGAACCGGGAAGGCACCGAGGAAATCGGACACGAAAGAGTCTGATAGAGTCGGAAACGCAAGAACAAAAGAAACACCGAAGGGAAGCGCCCGGAGGAAAGCCCGA